>NZ_SEWF01000068.1 GCF_004168285.1 Emticicia agri
TTTTTTATTGTCTTCTAAGATGTTTATTTTAAAGACCTCTTCCAAGAGCTTGTCTTTAGCTAACTGTAAACTATCCATAAAAGTTTGCATTGGTGTTTTACCATAGCAATATTTACCAGTATGAGTTCTCTGAGTATTATAATGATTCAGCCACGAATCTAAGTCTTTTTGTAGTTCTGATAAAGAATGATACAGTTTTTTACGAAAGGCAACCGCATAAAATTCATCCTGAATAGTACGATGGAAACGCTCGCATATACCATTAGTTTGAGGACTTTTGGCCTTAGTTTTAGTATGGTCAATATCTTCTATAGCCAAATATAATTGATATTCGTGTTGCTCCCTATTACCACAATATTCTGTACCCCTATCAGTTAAAACTCTTAGTAGACGAATCTGATTTTGCTCATGAAAAGGAATAACCTTATCATTGAGCATATCAGCGGCTACTAAAGCGTTTTTCCGGTCATAGAGTTTAACAAAAGCTACCTTTGAATAAGTATCTATAAAAGTCTGTTGATAAATATGGCCTACTCCCTTAATATTACCTACGTAATACGTATCCTGTGCTCCTAAATAACCCGGATGATGTGTCTCTATTTCTCCATGAGCCTGTTTCTCAGCTTTGGCTCTTTCTAAGGCTGTTATTTGCTCATCTGTAAGGATAATTCCTTCCTGATTAACCTTCGCTTCCAATGCTTTTAAACGTTTCTTAAAGGTAGCTAAATCATGTCTTAACCAGATTGAACGTACTCCACCAGGAGAGACAACTATACCTTGTTTCTTTAGCTCATTTGATACTCTTAGCTGTCCATAAGCTGGTAAGTCCAATGCCATCTTGACAACGGCTTCTTCTACTAACGTATCTACCCGATTTTTCTCTATGGGTTTTCTGCGACTAATTTCTTGAAGTGCTAATTCACCACCTTGTTCATAGAGTTCCTTGAAGCGATAGAAACTATCTCGACTATAACCCATTACCTTGCAAGCCTTTGAGACATTGCCTAAAACATTGGCAAGTTCTAATACTCCTAACTTGTTCTTGATGATTTTTGCCTGTGTTGTCATTTGATTTAATCTTTAATTTTAAGTTACTAAATAAATCGTAACTGTCAGATTAAATCATGACTATTTCATGTAATTATAAATCTTAATTTTATAAGTTTAGATGACTAATTGTTTGTAAATATTGAGATTATTTAAATTAACTCAATCATAAGCTCTTTTACTAAAATAGGATTCAATAAGTAATACCCTAAAAACAATTTACAAATATTTTTAATTAAGTATCTGTTAACAGCTGTTTGCTTGATTAAATTATACACTTTCTTTGAAATAAGTTATAAATGAAATAGTTTTGAGATTTGATGTTAATCTCATAGAAACAAAGCCATTATTTTGATATAATAGTTCTTAAAATCTACAACACTTTATTCCGGATAAAACCTACTTGGGTTTTCCAGTAAATATAACGACTTAACTGTGAAATAACTGGATTGTGACTAATACAGTTATTGCTAACTCCACCATAAATTTAGCCATATATAAAGTCAAATACTGATTTTTTATTAAAACCTATTCAACCTTGAAATACCTTCAATGGAATCATATAATTGGAGAGTTTTTTTTTAATTCTTCAAATGCTGGCAAAGAAGTCTTGCTTTATATAACTAGAAAAGAAATTGCTGATTTAGGGATGTCGAACTTTGGGTTTAAAACAGAAGCCGAGAGTTGGGGAGATTTTTGCCAAGCAATTAAAGGTGGATTTCCTGAAACTTACTCTGCTAATAATTTTATTCAAAAGTTTTTAAAAGTTTCTGACAAATGGCTAAAATACAAAAGAGTAGTTTTTGAATTAAATAACAACAGCGACTTATTTATAGACAAAGTTTCAATATATAGTCCAAATATAAAAATAGTGTATCCATTTTATCTTGGATATTTAATCACCTTAATAATTCCATTAACTGATAACGTAGATATATTTAGACCAAACTCATTTTTTCCACCAGTTAGAAATTTTTTGAAGGAAAATAAAATCACAAACAGTGATAATCTGACAACAATAGAAGAAATTGATTGGGTTTGGAAAGATTTAGAAATATGGAGTAAAGAATATTATAAGACAGATTTAGGGTACTTTGAAGAAGCTCGATTTGGGAATCAAAATTGGATATATGTTAATAAAATATTTTCTCAATGTTTATTAACTCCTAAAAATATCAGAGATATCCCAAAAATATTCTGGGAAGCCGGTATAGCACCCAACTCAATTATTTCTGAAAAACAATTTCAAAGAATAATTATCAATTATGGCGTAGAACAGGCAAAATTTAGTAAAAGAGTCTGTGTAATCATAAATGAAGAGAATAATTCTTTAGGTAAAATAATTGTAGATATTGTAAAGAGGGAATATAATAATTGGAAAGGGGATGTAATAGAATATGGAGATAATGAAAAGGGGACCACATATAAATCAGGTTGGGTATATGCTACTCTATTATCAGCCTTTAGATTAAATAAAGGAGACGAAACATTCAAACATTTTTATTATGTCTACTCACAAAACGATTTTCCTGAAGATTTAAGTTTTGGTGAATACAGAATAGAGAATATGGGGAATGGATATTCTAAACCGATTAATATAAAATTTAGTAAGAATCTAAACCTAGTTGACCAATTAAATAAGTGGAGAGTAAGTAATACTCAAAATGATATTTTATTGTACTCTTCTGGCTTATATTTTGGTCTATCAGCAGATGATTTTATAGAGACTGATAAAATAAGCCTGCTAACAACTATGTATATATTATGCCCTCATTATAAACAACAGAGTATCGAAGATTGGGGTAAAAGTTTTATCAAGGGAGATTTTAATTTAATAGATTATGATGGAATCCCAACGAATTTTCTTCTTTATCGATTTAAAAATCCAAAACAATCTCATCCAACAGAGGAGCTTCTAAGATTGCCAATAAAAAAGAGGGTAGAAATTCTTGGTGGAATTAAAAATGGTAATAGAAGATACTTAAATAACTTTTTGCCTAGAGTTTATATAGGAGGGTCAAATGGAAATGAAAAAGTATTTTTAGAATTTAAAGAAAGTAGGTCTATTATTTATTTAAAGAAAAGTGAATCTATCCCAGAAGAGTTCATTATTCCAGAAAATGTAATTTATAACGAAGACTTCTTTATAAAAACAGAGAATGAAGATTTAGATAATTCAGAATTGCCTTATCAAATTAATAATAGTGAATTCGACCCATTAGATATTGTAGCCGAAAATCTTGATAAGAAAAATAAGCTTGGAGAAATTTGTAATGAACAGGAGAAAGACTTTGTTATAGGAATTAATACTATTTATAACGATTGGCAAATGCAAGCCAATAGCAAAAATGACTTCTTTTCAAATGACTATATTTCCTCAGATTTTAATATTAATTATTCCAATTATATTGAAGAAAAGGGGAATCTAATTTTAAAAATCCTGAGCCTTAAAAAGAATTGTACTTTTCAAGAGTTTTCAGATATTATTGATACAATTGAATATAATACAAAAATTTGGACATTATCAGAGTTTCAGCAAAATCCTAAGTATATAAAACAAACGTTAATTAATTTTTATGATAGTTTAGGATTTTTAAATTATCACTACTCTCGAAATAATATAATAATCAATAAACCTCAATTTGTAATAATTCCTTCAATTTCCTCATTAAAGGCAATTCTTATTGGAGGACGTTCTAAATTTTTGATAGATAATTTGCAAAATATTTGCAATGAATATAGAATAAATTTAGAGGTAATTCCGCAACCTAGAAAAGTAGAAATATATTATTTGCCAGATCTAATTCGTCTTACTCCCGCAAATTGTAAAAATAGTACTGAGGCATGGATGAAATTACAAAAAATAGCGAATATTTTAAATATTGATTTTAGACTTAATGAAAAACCCTATTTACAACCACAAATAATACAATTTGGATTACAAGACTTTAGTGAAAACATCAATAGCTATAAACAATATATATTGAATAATAAACTTATTGAGAAGCCAGATTATGAGTGGGCCAGAAAAACATTTGATACTAATCATTTAAAATTTTTAAAGATTAATGATTTAATAGACAAAAATCTTTCTTTGCAAGAGTATTATATTCAATATAAATATATTTATATCTTTTGGCTAAATAATCTATCCTACGAGGTTGATAGAAATTGGGGTAGGTTTTTGTTATTATCAGAAAAAGGTAAAAGAGTAATTTATTACTATTTAGATACTCAAGAATTAGCTATTCCAAAAGATATTCAACTTCCTCAACTTATTGCGAAATCAATAATTCTACTAAGTGGGCAGGCTCCTATTTATAAAAAGATGTTAATTGAGGGTAATTATTTTACTTATCAATTCTATCAAAATGTACCCAAGTTATTTGCAGAAAATTTATTTAATAAGTTTAAACAAAAAATTCAATTTAAAAAGATTGATAAAGATGAGAGACCCAATTACAGCTTTTGATACAATTAAGGACAATTATATTCGCTATGTAGAAACTGCGTTTGATACAAAATTTACCTCAGTTAATTCAGAAAGACTTGATAAACTTAACACTGATAAAGTTTTATATAGAGAACCTTGGATAGAACCATTGCCTGATTATAAATCTAGTGGTTTGACAATTTCTAATCTTTCAGAAAGTGATGTACCTAACATGACACAACAAGAGTTGAATACTTTTAAGACTCTAGTAAAAACGGGGTTATTTTCTGACTCTTTCCCAATGTATGCACATCAAACGGAGATGCTAAGGGAGGCAATGAATAAAAAACATTGTATTATTACATCGGGTACCGGCTCTGGAAAAACAGAGTCTTTTCTGTTGCCTCTATTTGCACAGCTATCAAAGGAACTTTCAAAATGGAGTAAATCTAATGGAACAAATAAAGATTATTGGTGGAGGAATGAATTATTAAATAATAAAGATATTGTAAATGCAAATTCTTTTCAGTTAAATTCAAAAGTTCAACAGAGACCTAATGATGGTAGACCGCAAGGAGTAAGAGCGCTTATTTTATATCCTATGAATGCTCTAGTTGAAGACCAGCTTACCAGACTAAGAAAAGCTCTTGATTCCAATAAAGTAAGAGAGTGGTTGAAAACAGAGGGAAATAATAATTCAATATATTTTGGAAGATATACAGGAAATACTCCTACTTCTGGTGAATTATTCTCTTTTAATAAAGATGGGGATAAAGTAATAAATAAATATAAAATAGAGCAATTGAGGAAAGAATTAACTGAGCTTGAAAAATCTTCGAATGATATTATACAATACATAGAAGAATATAATAAAAGTGCAGAAGAGGCTGAAAATTTAATAGCATTCTATCCAAGATTAGATGGTGCGGAGATGCGTTCACGTTTTGATATGCAAATTGCGCCACCGGATATATTGATAACAAACTACTCTATGCTTAGTATTATGCAAATGAGGGAAGTAGATAGTAATATATTTGATAAAACTAAAGCTTGGCTTAATTGTGATGATGAGTTTTCAATAGCTCTTTCTTTAGAAGAAAAATTAAAAGAAAAGGAAAATAGAGTCTTCCATTTAATCATAGATGAGTTACACTTATATAGAGGAACTCAAGGAACAGAAGTAGCATATTTATTAAAATTAGTTTTAAATAGACTAGGATTACACCCAAATCACCCTCAACTAAGAATATTAGCTTCTTCTGCCTCCCTTGACGGAGATGATTTGAAAAGTATTGATTTTATACAAGATTTTTTTGGTGTAGAAAACGCAAGTGAGTCATTTAAAATAATAAAAGGAGAAAATAATCTAGTCAAAAATCTATCAATTGAATTGCCTAAGTTACCAGTTGAACCCTTCAAGGCAATCTCTGAAATATTCTATAAAAATAATAAGGATATTTATAATGAGGAATTTTCTCGTCAATGCTTAATTTCAGCAAATGAGTTAAAGACATTTGCTGAAATTGACCTGATAGAATCTGACCCCAAAAACCTAATTTTAAAAGTATTACTTAATAAAAAATTAGAATTAAGAGAACGACTATATAATGCCTGTATTATTGAAGGTCGAGAAAGAGCTGTTTGTTCACTAAGAGCATTTGGAGACAATGCCGATAATGATATTTTTTGTGAAAAAATATTTATAACAAGTACATCAAAATCAGACATACGTCAGGCATTGAGTGGTTTACTTATTTTGCGTTCAATGTATGACCTTAAAGAGTTCCAAAAAATTGAGATAGAAAATAGCTTTTCAAAACTACCTAGATTTAGGTTCCATTATTTCTTTCGTAATATAGAAGGTTTATGGGGTTCTCTAAACCCAGATGATATTGATGAAAACTATAAAGATGAAGAAAGAACAGTAGGAAAATTATATACACAAGCGCAAATAAAATCAGAACAAGGATTTAGAGTTTTAGAACTATTATATTGTGATAATTGTGGAACAACTTTATTTGGGGGTAGTAGATTAAAATCATCAGATACAGAAAGTGATTTCTTTGAACTATTACCTTTAAGTCCAAATATAGAAGGTATTCCAGAAAAAACACCTCATAAGCTTTTAGAAAGAAGAAATTATCAGGAGTATGCAATCTTTTGGCCACAAGGCAAACAAGAGTATGAACCTCATGAAAAACCTAGTGGATATTGGCGTCAGGCTACTATAAATAATACAATATTTCAAAAAGATTATATTGCTAAATGGGTAAAAGCATCCATTAATGTATACTCAGGTGATATAAAAGAGACTTATCAAAAAGCAATTGATGAGCCTAAAAATTGGCTTAAAGGGTACTACTTTAAAATTTCTGAGGAAAAAAATAACCCATTGCTTGATATTGCATTCAATCCTTCTCTAACGGACACACACAAAGCAACTCCATGTGTATGTCCCAACTGTGGAGTAAACCATAGCAAGCATAGCCAGATAACAAAAAAAATAGAATATCTCCAATAAGAGGTTTTAGAACAGGTTTTGCCAAGTCAAGCCAAATGTTTGCAAAAGAGCTGATGTATCAATTGCCAAACAAACAAGATGAAAGAAAATTGGTTGTGTTTTCCGATAGTAGAGAAGATTCTGCACAAGTTGCTAATGGAATTGAAAGGAATCATTTTTCTGACTTATTAAGAGAGTTATTGATTCAAGAATTGAATAATAGTCTACTTATTAAATTACAAATTATTAATGCATTTAAGACTAATAATTTAGAGTTAAAAGAAGAGCTGAAATTTAAAAAGAATGAGATTTTCAATGATATTTGGGATATTTGGGAAGATTCCATTCAAACAAGGCCAACTGCAGGAGCAATAAGTAAAAGAAATCTCGCATTAAAAAAAATTAAAGAGATTGAGACAAGAATAATAAAGATTAGCGACCTTATCGATTATACCAAAAGTCTTGATTTAGCTCCTTTAATAAAAAGGCTTGTAGATTTGGGAATTAATCCTGGTGGTAATGATATTAAATTACAAACTACTCCTGATGGTAAGATTCCTTGGTATAAATTAATTGAATTTGAAAACCCACAACAATGGATTGAAGGGATTGATGATGGATTTATTAGAGAAATTAAGAAAGGCACTTTAAGGAAAATGGCAAATATGTTTTTTGCTTCTTTATTTTATTCTTTTGAAAGTTCTGCCTTAGGCTATTTAACTATAAATCCTGAAATTCCTTCCATTTCTATATATGCGAGTTCCTCAGGCTTGAAAGTTTCTGATTTTTTAGATGTAGTAAACTCTACAATAAGAATTCTTGGGGACAAATTTAAACATAATCAGTTGGATGAGGATGATTACTCAGAGACAAATCATTGGGATATTACTTCATATTCAGATTTTCCCAAATTAGTTAAGGAATATCTTAAAAAGATTGAAGAAAGGTATAATTTAGATTCAAACATAATTGGAAATAATATTTTCAAGCTGCTTAAAGAGCAAGACCTATTTAATGAACACACATTTTTACAATTTGAAAACCTTTACATTAAGGCTGCTATTTCTACAGATGATGTTTGGTTAAGTAGCAAAACTAGAAGAGCACATTTACATTTTTCAGGTGGAGTATGTACACAAACAAAAACATTTCTTGATTTAACAAATAAAACTACGTGTAGTAAAATTTGGGAGAAAAATTATTTGTCACATTCTGCAATGATACAAAGCAGAGAGCCTATAAGAATACATTGTGAAGAACTTACAGGACAGACTGATAACCAGTTTCAAAGACAAAGGCATTTTAGGAATGTTGTTTTGAAAACAGAAGGTAACCCACTAGTGAAACAAATAGATTTACTGAGTGTAACAACTACTTTAGAAGTTGGAGTTGATATAGGAGCGCTACAAGCAGTTATGTTAGCTAATATGCCACCGCAAAGATTTAATTATCAACAACGAGTAGGACGTGCCGGTAGAAGAGGACAAGCATACTCTATTATACTTACATTTTGTAGAGGTAGAAGCCATGATGAGTATTACTTTTCAAATCCTCAAAAGATTACAGGAGACATTCCACCTACGCCATTTCTAACAATGAAACAGGAAAGGATTTGTCTAAGATTAATCTCTAAAGAGATTTTAAGGCAAGCCTATCTGACTATTAACGTGAACGAGAACTTTGATGAAGATAAGTCTAGTATTCATGGAGTTTTTGGCAAAATTCAGAATTGGGAGATGTATAAATTGAAAATAATAGAGTGGATAGATAAAAATAATAAATCTGTAATTGATATTATTAATTACATAACCCCTTCGCAATTAAGTGCTAATAAAGAACATTTCTACAACTATTTTAATGATACTACTACTGGAAAAGGATTTACATCTAAGCTTGAAAGTATAATTCTGAACAGTGAAATTGCAACTGATGATATTTCTCAAAAATTTGCTGAAGGTGGGGTTTTGCCAATGTTTGGGATGCCGACAGATATAAAATATCTTTATCATGGAACTGCGCCAAACAATGAAACATTAAAAATTGATAGAGCGCAAGCATTAGCAATTTATGAATTTGCGCCAGGTGCTCAAAAAACAAAAGATAAAGCAATTTATCAATCAATAGGGTTTTCATCAGAAATTATTAAAGGAGCAGATTCAAAAGGAAGAGAGACGTTAATTAATAAAACTGATGGGCTAACTGGAGATTCTCCTTTTTATCTCAATCGATGGATGGAAAGGTGTAAAAAATGCGGTTATAGTAAATCATATGATATAAATTCTGAACCAGAAGGTCTGTGGTGTATTTGCGGTAATAATGATGAGACCTACAGCAAGTTTATTATTAAATCTCCTAAAGCATATAGAAGCGATTTCCTATTAGGTACAGATAATAGGGATGAAGCGGACTTTGTAACAAATCGCCCTCCAATTTATGCAGACCGTTCAACGGATGATGATTCTAATAAAGACGAACAAACAATAGAAAACTGTAAACTAATTATTTCTGATAAAGACGTAACATGGAGAGTTAATACAAATGGAGATAAGTTGTATGAGGGCAGCTATTATGATTTAAAGAATTTTAATCCTATAACACAGAAAACGATATATCTTAAGAATCAGTGGATACTAAAAACTTTGGTACCCGCTAGAAACAATAATGGTTTTATATGTAAAGAAGAAAACGGTTATAAAATTGATTTTTTAAATGGAATAGAGGAAAATCCTTTTGCTATTGCAATTAATAAAAAAACCGAAATTCTGAAAATATATCCAACTTCTATTTCTCCAGAAATTAATCTAGATACATTTATTATTAAGAAAAATCCTAATTACTACGAAAGGCAAAATATAGGAGTAAGGGCTGGATTCTATTCTGCTGCTTTTTTACTTCAAAGAATTTTAGCAGATAAGCTTGATGTAGACCCTACGGAAATTGAAATTGCTGATATTACAAGAAAAGAAATTAATAATATAATAAAAAAGTATGTTGCAGAAATTATTCTTACAGATGAATTACCAAATGGGTCTGGTTTTGTAAGAAAACTTTATGAAGACTTTGATAAAATTCTTAATGAAGCACTAGAGCCAAAAACAATTGGTAGTTATATTGAAAGAATTTATGCTTTAGAACATCAATTAAAATGTAAAGATGCTTGTTACGACTGCTTAAAGGTATATAGAAATATGAATTGGCATAGCTTACTTGATTGGCGTTTAGGGATAGGAATTTTGAGGATATTCAAAGAAAAAAACTATAAATCAGGGGCCGATGGAAAATTTGAAGAAATCGAAATAAAAGAATGGAGAAATTTTGCTAATGTTTTAAGAGATCAATTTATAGAGAGTTTTTTTGTAAAAGAAAACTCCATAAAAGAGGATTATATAATCGAATTTGGTGGCATTCCAGCAATTAAACATGGTGCAAAAAGAGGTGGAAGAAGAAAAATCATTTTAATTGTGCACCCATTTTGGAAGCTAGAGAACCCAGAAGAAGATGCATGGTACACAAATGCAATTAGCGAAGCTCACGAATATATAAGAATTAAAGGAGGAAATATTGAAGATGATTTTGAATGTTTAGATACATTTAACCTGCAAAGAAGGGTAGGCTGGTGTTATGAAAAGGTTATAAATAAATGATAAAAAGAGTCGGAAATTTTACCATTAAAACATTAAGTAGTATGGCTCCAAGTCAGTACTATTTAGCATTATATTGCCCTTATAAGTTGATTCTAGCAAATGCTTTCAAGTTCAATCCTTTATTACCTCTTAACGCTAATGCTTATTTTGGTTCAATTATTCATAAAATGATAGAATTAATATCAAAAAATGTAGTAGTTGATGAAAAAACTTTTTCAATAAATTGGAATAGTTTAATCAATTCAAAAGAAACAGAACTTAGAGAAAAAGGATTAGAGAGTATTGTACCAATTAAGTATTTTGTTAATGATTTTGCATTGAAGAAAAATCAAGTTAAGGCTATAATGCATAAAAGAACAGCTTCCACTAAATATTTAAAAGATAAATCTTCAAATACATATTACACGGAAAAAAGGCTAGAAAATCAAAATAAAACCATTATTGGCGTTGCGGATTTAATAATTGAAAATGATTTAGGAGTAATAATTTTGGACTTCAAATCAGGAAAAGTTTACTCTAACTCAGTTGAGGAAAATAAAGAGACAGAACTGGTTGTAAAAAAAGAATATGAAATGCAATTGAAATTATATGCCCATTTATATTATTTAATGAATAGTAAATATCCACAGGCATTATTTATTGTAACGCTATCAAATGATTTTATTGAAGTAAAATTTAAAGAATATGAATGTAAAGAAATTTATTCAGAAGTCTTAGAATTTCTGGCAAAAGTAAATCTAGCGATTATAAATGAAGATTTTGACAAGATTGCAGAGCCTTCAGCGCAAAACTGTAAATATTGTCTTTATCGACCAGCTTGTAATTATTATTCTACCTGGTTAATAAATAACTTCGAATATGTTAATGATTTATCAGGGATTTTAATAAATATAACTCCGTTCAATAACGAAACTATAGGAATACAATTATATATGGGAGATAAACGCATTTTAATTAATGGTCTATCAATTTTGTTGAAAGGGACACTTAATTCATTAATTGGGAAAAATATAACACTTTATAATTTAAAAAAAGCAAAGCAGACACTTAACGCAACTGCTAACAACTTCACAGTAGTTTATGAATCATAACATAATTAATGGGTTTCCTATTCTTTCTTTCTATTCTGGTGGTGGATTTATGGATATGGGTTTTGAAATGGCCGGCTTTGAAATCGTTTGGAGTAATGAGTATGATAAAACGTTTGCTGAGTTGCACGCTTCAGGTATCACTTCATGGAGAAAATCTCAAGGGAATGGGGTGAAAGCAGAAATATTCAATACAAAATCAATTGTTGAAATATCTTCTAGCGAAATTTTATCAGAAGCTTTTCCTAATGGTAAACCTCTAACCTTTGGAATAATTGGAGGGCCTCCTTGTCAGGACTTTAGTATTAATGGTAAACTTAAAGGATTTAATGGAGAAAGAGGTAAACTTACTATTTTATTTTTTGATAAAATTTTGGAGTTAAAACCAACTTTTTTTGTGATGGAAAATGTAACAGGTTTGATAAGCGGTGAGGCACACAAAGAATATGTCAAAACATTAATTGAAAAAATAGAGAAGCATTATATAGTTGACTATAAAGTCTTAAATGCTTTAAATTATGGAGTACCACAATCGAGAGAAAGAGTATTTTTTGTAGGGATAAGGAAGGAGTGTTTAGATATTAAAATGGACTTACCTATTAAATGGTTTGACTGGCCAATCAATCATAAATATAATAATGCCTTAAAAAAATATTTTTGGCCAAAGATTAATGATTTTGGTGAAAAGTTAATGAAACCTAAAGATTTGCCTATAGAATTATGCGTAGAGTCTTGCTTAGTATCAAACCAAGAAATTAATTCAATACCTAATGCTAATGAGTATTTTCCATTTAAAACTGATAAAGAGAAATTGCTTAAGATTAGGGAAGGTGAAACAAATAGACCTTCATTTAAACGTTTACATAGGTTTAGATATAGTCCTACAACATGCTATGGCAACAATGAGGTTCATATGCACCCTTACGAAAACAGAAGAATATCAGTTAGAGAGGCTTTAAGAATTCAAGGGGCTCCTGAAACATACGTTCTTCCAAAAGATATTCCTTTATCCAAAAAATTTAAAATGATTGGTAATGGTGTACCTGTTCCTTTAGCTAAATCCGTTGCAGATTCTCTTATGCAATTCTTAGCAAAGAATAAGTTGTAATAAAACCCAGCGCACCACCTTTTTTAGGTTCGTAAGCCCAATCAATTAATCCCATATATAAATGAGTCCTTTTTTTAAGACTAAATAGTGGCCACCACAAAATTGGTAAATGGATAAAGAAAAATTTAGTATAATTACAAACCTAAAAGTCGTTTTAGTCATCACCATTTAGTTGTACAATCTTTAATTTCATATACTGTAATGAATCAGTAAAATACTTTATTCGATCTTTATAGAGTTTTTACTCAGAAGAAGTCCTAAATTAATTTTTAGGACTTCTTTTATTAATATTTATCCTCTTTTGGTTTTACATTGAGAATATACTCAACTGCCTTCTGTGCCTGAGAAGCTGCTTTTATAATAAATCTATTATCATTTTGTAGCAACCCAAGCCATTCTTGAATATATGCAGCACTATTAGCTATGTCACATATTCCCAAACCTGCGATTGACATTAAATAGCAACTCCCAATTTCAGCTACCAGTTCTTCAAAAGAATACAATTCAGAGCCAAAATGCGTATTTTCACAGAGACTTTTACGGGCAAGTCGGTGAATCGCCCCCGTAGAATGGATTAGTTCATGAAAGAGTACATTAAAAAATGAAGTTACAGAATCAAAGTAGTCAAGTTTCGGCATGACAATACAATCCATCTTGGGGGAATAATAGGCTTGGTATCCTTGGTAATAGATATTGGGACGGCGAGGCATTCCATAAATTATCTGCTCGCATGATAAATTAATATTTTCAACAGGTTCATGGATTACCTCCTTGAATTTGTCAGGAATGTTAACACACTGACTAACATTGAATACGGTATAGTATTTCACTATCGGCCAGCGTTGAATCTCAACATCTCCATTTTTTGCTACCTCTTTTTCAACTTTCGTTTGGAAGATAATTAAAGCACCTTTTTCTCCTTTCTTTACCTTACCACCTATATCTTGAAGTTGGTTCCATGTAAGAAAGTAGTTGGAGGTAAAATCTAAAGAATTAAGAAGCATGGCGTTGATTCCTGTATAGGGACGCTTAGAGATAAGATTTTTAGGCATGCCATTCGGCTGCCACGGTTTTCGCCAGGGAATTACACCTTGTTCTAAGAGTTCAATAATTCGATTCGTTACACGAGTATAAACATCGTTTGGTGTAAGGGGGTTGCTCTTTTGCATAGAAGTAATTATTAAATTGTTTAAAGAAATCTTTAAACCAATTCTATGACTACTACCTATGTTGGAGTAGAGGGGGAAATTTGCAATACTTGCAAAATGTCAGTACCCTTTCTTAGCTTTCAATTCCTTGATTTCTTTTTTCCACGATTCTGCCTGGTGCCTGAACTACTATTACAATTTTACTGTTTGTACTTGCTTCTACTACAGGGTTTACTTCACTCGCCAGATGCTGTTCGCATGTTTTGCAGTTTTTTATTTGGGAGAGGAGGTGGAGCATGGAATCACAATGAAAATCTAAAATAGATTATACTTTATACTTGACTTCGTAATAATCTTTCTAAATCCTTTAGGCTCTCTCGCCGAATCTGCCTAAAATATTTAAATGCTCTTAAAAAAACATAGCAAAAACATCCAGAAGTAGTTGGCAATTTTCAATTGAAAACGCTCGAAATACTATGAATTCAAAGTATGAAGCTGTACACTCAAATAATATAAAATATAAACTAACTTAAATTACACTATATTTAGCTACCATAAAATAAATTTTTTATCAAATTTTGATTCTATTTTTAAAATACATCTAAATTGAACGCAAAAACAACCTGCTGATGAGATTCAGATTAACCTTAAAACCCCAAACCACCCGACAAAAACTCACACTCAACTATTATTATCCGTTTTCGAGTTGGGTATATGCCCGTATTCAGGAATCTGATGCTGATTACGCTGCCTTTCTGCACCAACAAGGCTATCAGCTGGAGAATTCGGCTAAGAATTTTAAGCATTTTACTTTTTCCAAATTCGACATTCCGCACAAAGCTAAGCCAATTGAAAAGGGTGAGGATTTTATTCTGCTTTCTGACCGACCTATATTCATTACCGTTTCTTTCTTTATTGATAAAGCTGCTGAGGATTTTATTATCGGGCTTTTCAAAAATCAGCGCATCAATATTTATAATAAAAAATATCAGGCAGATTTTGTGATAGAGTCTGTTGAGTCGTTGGCAATACCTCTTGGGGATGCTCTCCCAAAGCGATACAGAGCCACCTCACCTATGGTGATTGCCGAGAAACGCCCCGATGGCAACGACGACTACCTCCTCCCTACTGACCCCAGATTTTCCCTCTATTTTGCCATTAATCTGCTCGACAAATATGAGTCTGTTTATGGTAAAGGGATGCAAATGGATACTGCCAGCCTTGAAAAACTCATCGGCTTTAAATTGATTGAAGCCGATAGGATGCGGTCGAAATTGATTGCCATCAAACAAGACCGGGACGATGAAACCAAAATAAAGGGCTATGAAAACTTTGTTTTTGAACTGAATGCGCCTGCACAGGTAATAGAAGTGGGTTTTTATGGGGGATTTGGGAAGTTTACTTCGTCGGCGGGCATGGGGTTTTGTGAAATACTATAAATAACAGGCTAATGAACGTTTTTCATGATAATAGCCCTAAAAACAGGCTTTTGAGTGTTCTAAGAAATTTACTGGAACAACCGTACCATTATACACTGAAGGAGTTGGCTGCCAAATATGGAGTAAGCTCGGATTCTATTAAAAACGATATTAAAGAATTGCGGAATGCCGATTTTACAGTAAAATCTGATACTAATACACATAGGTATTATATCGCCTCTAATAAATCAATGGAGTATCTTGAAGAGGTGTTGTTTTTCACTGAATCAGAAAAAGAGTTTTTGTTTGAAGCCCTAACCAAAGCCAATGCAACAGATAAACGTCTGGAGAAAATCAGAGCCAAGCTCGAAACTATCTATGATGTATCAAAATTGGGGAGTAGTTTGTTTTCAAAGACTTTTCTTACTAAGGCTAATCTGCTTGAACAGGCTAAAAAACAAAAACGGGTAGTGCAATTAGTTAACTATCGTTCAACGATGAGTAGCAAAGTAAGTGACCGATTAGTAGAACCTTTTAATGTTAGTACCAAAGACGATATTCTTCATGCTTTTGACCTGGATAAACAGGTGATACGACATTTCAGGATTTCGAGAATTGAGAAAATAAAGGTACTGGATGTATATTGGAAATACGAGACCAAACATTATTCGGCTGCCACTGACCCATTCAGGATTGTAAGCGACCAACAGGTGTTTGTGCATCTGAAACTAAAGACGGGTGCCCTGAATGAATTGATTGAACGCTTCCCGTTAGCTCAGGCGTATATACAACCTTGTGCCGAACAAGAAGACCTGTATGATTTTGCTTGTAAAGTCAATGATGAGTTTTTGGGAATCACAAACTTTATAATGGGATACTATGCGCACATTGAGGCGATTGTGGAGCCGGAATCATTGATTGAACATATTAGGAAGAAGAGTGGGGAGATAAAATTTTAGGAAATTTTTTAGAGGTAGGGAGAATATTGCCCTATGTACCATCTAATATTTGTTAAATAATTTACTTTTTAACTTTTTTTTGAAACAAAGGATTAGTCTTTTTTAAGTTTTCTAATTCAGATAACAACTTAGGCATGATTAAATTTTCAATTTCTTGGCTACGCTTAACAGATAGAGGTTCTCCTTTGATATTGTCGAAACAGCTATCATCAAATACAATTGAAGAATCAGATTTCTCTTTTTTGATAGTAAATTTCATGTACATCGAAAAATAATATCCAAAGATAATGAAAGAATTCTATTTCCTTTTCATAAATGGACATTTGATTTTTTACAATCTCATTTTCAATGAGTTGGAGTGCTAAGGTTTGCAATGCGTTTAATTGCTCTTCAATAAGCTCACTGTTAAAATCTATATTCCAACCTTTTGTTGGTCTTTTTATATAAAACAAATAATTAGGAGTAACTAAATAAAAGTCTTTTACATTATGCTGAATAGCAATTTGAATATCCTGAGGCGAAAAAGAAGAGCCACTTGGATGATTGTGGACAAGTGTACCATCTTTTAGTTCAAAAGCATATTTGTTTGAGAGAGAAACAAAATTTACATCACCTTTAAAACGCCTTTTTTGTTTACCATTTTTAAATATATAAAGATTTTCTGTAACGTCATACCTGATTTTCTGAATAGCTAGCTCGATGGTTTTAGCATCGTCTTGAGGGAGAGGATAATGTAGGTCGTCCATATCATCATATTTAAAATAAACTTCCCAGGTGCGATTAAATTGTTTTCAATTACAATAAACCTCTATAGTTTCAATTCCTGGGAAGCGCGCAAAAGTAATTTGTTTTTTTGATATATTATCTATTACTTGCATAAAATTTTTTTCTATAAAGATTCAATTACAATATAACCCCTATATGGCAATATGCGTTTAATTTTAAACCTTTCAAGAAATAAAGTGATAGTCCCCTTTAACTATCAAGAGGTGCAGGTAAGTAAATTACATTACTGGCTTGGTAAAAATGATATCCATGATTCTTTATCACTATATTCTTTTTCGTGGTTAAAAGGCGGAAAAGCTATTGATAACAGGGGGCTCGATTTTAGGCAGGGAGCTCAGTATTTTATTAGTTGCTTTGATGTTGATTTGATAAAGCAAATCATAAAAAGTATACAACAGGATAACCACTTTGAGTATGGGATGGGAATTACATCGCTAAGCTTACAAAAAGAGCCACAATTTATGGAAGAAAATAGGTTTCAGGTCGGAAGCCCTGTATTTATAAAGAGAACTGTTGAAGGCAATAGCAAATTTTATTACCCATCTGACGACAAAGCTAATCTACTTTTAACTGAGACATTAATTAATAAATTAAAAAAGGCAAACATTAATCATAAAGGAGTAAAAGTGAGTTTCGACGAAAACTATCAGAACATTTTAGTAAAAGGAACTACTTATAAAGGAATCCAGAATAAGGGAACAATATGTCCAATTATTATTCAAGGTACACCAGAGCAACTTGCTTTTGCCTGGAATGTAGGTGTTGGCAATTCAACAGGCATTGGTTTTGGCTCATTAATCTAAAAATTAAGGTTATGGAAAAATATTATGTAGTAAAATATAGTGGACAATTCGGATTTATAAAGCCCTGGACTGCGGTAAGAGATAGCGAAACTTTCTCTCAGCAATTTTTAACACCATCTATTGTGGAGGGAATAGAGAAGAAGTTGTTTCCGGAATTGCTGTCAACAACAGGTATAAATAAGATAAGAGGCCATCGACTTTCTTATACTCAGGTAAGTTCGCAACAAGAGGTAATTCAGACAAGAGGTTGGAATTCAACGAGGCAAGGAAAACAAATTCTTTTCGACAGACCTAAAGCCATCTTATTAAGAGGAGTGTTGCTGGAACCTGTATTACATCTTGCTTTTGCTACTAAAGAAGATGCAGAAATTGCCTTAACACAACATATATGTCTTTGTAGAAATGAAGATATACTACTTCCTATTCAATTAGAAGAATCTGATAGTGTTGAATTCGATGAAGATACAGAGCGTTTTTCTGGCTACGAGTTAATCTTTGAAAGAAATGAAAAGTCTTTTATTGTGGGGTATCATCGTTTTACAAATGAACCAATGTATGGTTGGTTAAAAATAGTAGGAACACCTGTAAAACAATTCTAATGGAAAAGCTATATGCTAAATCGGGTCCTGAGTGGACTTCTTTAGAAGACCATCTAAAACATGTTGCACTGGCAGCAAAAGCTTTTGCCAAACACTTAAAGATAAATGAAGATTTGGCTTACAGAGGAGCTATTTTACATGACATAGGTAAAGCTCACCCAGCATTTCAAGAACGATTATTGAGCAAGGGAAAAAAAAGTAAAACATTCAGACATGAAATTAGTTCATTGTTATTTTTATCTATATTTCCAGAGGAGGAACACGATGCTTTAATTGAAATGATTGTTGGGCATCATAAATCTGTAAAAAACGATGTGGGCGAAAAAGGTTTACTTGATTTAGAAAAAGGGTATGATTATTTAGACCATCACTTAGGTAAATGGGAAGAATGGAGCCCTAAAGCTATTGAGTTATTAAATAGTTTAGAAATCGCTGCATCCTACATTTCTAAAGAACAAGCACTTAAAAATATAGAATATGTAATTAGTTATTGTAAAAAAAAGACAAAAGAAAGAGGTTTTTCTGAATGGAGAGGTGTATTAATGGGTGCCGACCATTTTGCTTCCGCTGTTATTCATGATACAGAAAAGCATCTCGAAAAAGCCTTTAAAGAACCTGAACTTTCTTTTTTTAACAGAACAAGTGCTTTATATCCTCTATCACTACTTAATAATTTTCATTCAGAAAAGAGACACACGATAGTTGTTGCGTGTACAGGTGCAGGTAAGACTGATTATCTTTTTAAACGATGTAGAGGAAGAGTATTTTATACTTTACCTTTTCAAGCATCTATCAATGCTATGTTTAAAAGAGTGGCTCATTCACTGAAAGATACTAATCCTGAACTTGATATAAGAGTTTTGCATGCAGCATCAAGCGTAGTAAAAAGAAAACATGATGAAGAAGAGAGTGTCTTACAATCTTTATTTGGCTCTTCAATTAAAATCCTTACTCCTCATCAATTGGCAGCAATTGCTTTTGGAATGAAAGGGTATGAGGCATTACTTCTTGATTTAAGAGGATGTGATATAATTCTTGATGAAATACATACCTATACGGGTATTTCGCAAGCCATAGTATTAAAATTAATTGAAATTTTAAAGGCTATTGATTGCAGAATCCATATTGGAACAGCAACCATGCCTTCAATATTGTATAAAAAAATACTTACATTATTAGGGGATGATGTGCTCGAAACCAGTCTTTCAGATGAAGAATTAGATAAATTCAACAGGCATCGGGTATTTAAAATTAATTCTTTCGAAGATGCGAACCCAATCATTTCAAAAGCAGTAGCTAATAATGAGAAAGTGTTGTTAGTATTCAATACCGTTGATAAGGCGCAACAAGTGTATGATTTTATTCAAGGCTCCTACTCTACTATTGATAAACTTCTATTGCATAGCAGATTCAGAAGATGCGATAGGAATGAAAAGGAACGAGACTTGATAGGATTAGATTACAATGGAGACCCAATCGAGATGTTTAACACTTCTAATGAGGCATGTATTGTAGTTTCTACCCAAATAGTTGAGGTTAGTCTTGATATAAGTTTTGACATAATGATTACTGAGGTGGCTCCTTTAGATGCTCTTGTTCAGCGGTTTGGGAGAATAAACAGGAAAAGAATTTCAGAAAATAGTGGACCTATTAAAAATGTCTATGTGATTGCTCCACCTGAAACTACAAAGGAAGCTAAACCTTATGATATTGAAATTCTGAAGAGAACTTTCGATGTATTGAATGATGGAGAAATTCTTAAAGAGCGTGAACTTCAAAGCAAAATAGACCTGGTATTCACAGAAATTAACTTTTTGCAGATTGAAGAACATGCGGTGTTTAAATCTGATGGGAAAATTAGCATTGACAAACTGACTCACAGAAGTAAGTCTATTTTATTTAAGTTACTTGAAATTGATTCGGTGTCATGTATCCGGGAATCTGACCAGGAAGAATACGAAAATTCTTACTTTGAAAGAAGACTTGAATTAGAAATACCTGTCAGATATTTTTCTGTATGCAAAATGAATCAATTGGAGTGCGGTAATAAACCATTCCTGATTCCTGATAAGGCTTACGATTTAGAAAAAGGGCTGTTTGTAAAAGAAATAAAAGAAGAAAATTTTAACCCTAAGTTTCAAATTATATGATAACAACGGTTGTTGGAAAAACATTTTTAGAGGCTTATAATATAAAATATCAAGTAAATAAATCTCCAAAGGAGTTTTTTGAGGAAGTTTATTTTGAGCTATTTTATAATCATCCCAAATATATGCAATGGGTAACCAATTCTCCATTTGTTCAGATGAAAACAGGTCAAAAACCTGAACTTCTGACCTATGATGAAAGGATTGAAAAGCTTGAAAATCTATTTGAAAAGGCTGAGAATTCGGAACCTGACGCGAGTTTTGCACTTGGTTTCCCTGCATCTGAATTAAAAGAATATGCAAGTACCTCCGGCTTGGTAAGTGACTTACTAATACCAGCGACCCCTGATGATATTTATTTATCATGGATTGGTAGTGGTTTAGGGGTGGGTGTTGCCGGTGGTTTTTCTATACTTTTTGATGATGCGACAATTACATTACAGACTTTTGAAGGATGGAAGATTTATAGAAAATACCTGGAAGATGATGGATTAGATAAGCTTCGGGGAAATCAGATAAATACCTGGAATGGGCAGTGGCTGAAATATTCATTGGATACGGATGAATTCAGAGAAGATTTTGACTTTACCGAATTAACTAACCAAAAAATCTTTGATGTAAGTTCTACAATGGTAGAGGTTAATACTGTAAACTGGTCAGAGCTGTTTTTTAGTCTTTCACAACTATATCCCCAGGGAGAATTAACAGGATATGTTTACGGGTTTGGACAAACCAATAAAACAATTGGCTTTATACCCTTTTATCTAAAATCCGGTACCAGAATAATTGATATCTATCGTCAATTATTTGGTGAACTGAATACTGATAAAAAACGCTTTGAAGCACTTTTTGGTATGCACATAAAAAGAGCTTGTGAGCTTGGAAGCATTGGATTATTAGCTTTGAGACCGGAGGGTATTACCAAATACATGGGAGAGGATAAAAACATCACATTAAAAAAAGAAGAAGACAATTTTAATTACTACGTATATAAAACCTGGCTTGTTGCAATGTTATCAAAAAACAAAGAGGAAATCACAGATTATACGCTTGAATTGGCGGAGACCATTTTGAGGTATAGAAACGGGTCTAAGGGAATGGAACGACCTACCCTTATCAATAAAGAGCTTTTTGCTTCAAAAACTAAACGAGGCTTTATTGATGCACTTGCAGTAATGATTAAAGACTTAGATTCATCTGATTTAGAAAAAATAAAGAGTTTAAAAGATGAGGTACATTTAATGACTAATGAGGAATTTGGTTATTTCTGTACTCTTCTAAAATTCGATTATGCTTTTGTTGAAAAAAAATCTTAAAACTTTAAATTATACATCAATGACAACTATTTATATCAGAACTTTAAAAAGAGCCGAACACACTGTTTTTTGCGTATCAGATGGTCAAAAATATTATTATGATTCACAGTTTAACAGACGTATTCCTTTCTCAAGTGGGCAACAAATTAAACGCTCCTTGGTAGACTCTCTTTGTGACGCAATAAATCAAACACCTTCCCCAACTACTTTTCTATTTGATGTAACCAAGCAGAAAGAATTAAAAGAAGGAGAAGTTTATGCAACATGCGACCCTACTTATGCCGACCAACTCTTTGGAGGATGGATGAAAGCTGCTAAAGGAGGAAAAGACAGAACTTTGAAGAGAAGAAGTCCATTATCTATTTCAGCAATGAGAGCATTGCATCCATTATTGGCTGGAACTTATTCTGAAAATGCTTCATTTGATAGAAGTGACAGGCCAAATAATCAGGTAATCGTTAGAGATGAACAAGGTAATCAATTAAGTGAAGATGATATTATTTCATTCTTAGAGGGGAAAGATAGAAGTCTTAGTAGAAAATGGATTCCTGATAATAGACGTGCTACTGGTTTATTTGTATCTGATATGGCAATTGATTTAAGACGTCTGTTTTCTGTTACCATTAACTCGTTTGAGCCAGAGATGTCAGAATCAACTATTGAGAAACTGAAAAATGAGGGTTGGATTGAATCAGAAAATGTCTTTGGAAAGTGTTTAGTCGCTCCAAAAAATCTTCGGGAAGAATGGATTAAAGGTTTAGCAAAGGCAATTATTAATTGGAAAATAACCTCTAATCAGGCAAGAACATTTAGCCTTATGGATACTTTGGCACTCTCTATAAGTGATAATGCTAACCTAATTGCAGGGAGTATCAGAGCTAAATTGTCAGAAGAAGATTCTGAAAAAGCAAATCCAGTTATTGATGAGTCTTTAAAAGGTGTTAATACGTTTATAACACTTCAGGCTGGAGGGTTTATTCAAACGAAAGGAGAGACATTTGATGCCCTCGAAAAAGCAGAGGAGCATTTGATTAAAATCCTTTCTGAATTTGACTACGAAAATCAAGTTAAGTAATAATTGAAGGTAAGTTCTAAGAGCTTACCTTTTTCTTCATTATGCCCATCACCGCTACACTTATCAATTACCTGATGCTTTGCCGTCGGAAGGTCTGGCTGCATGCGCATGGCATCAGGATGGAGCATACTTCTGAGGTTGTGGCTGAGGGTCGGCTTATCGGGTTGGAGAGTTATCCGCAACGAGCGGAACGGTGGACAGAAATTGAAGTCTCCGGTACACTCCCCCACCCTAATGCCAATCCTGTAGAACTGGCTGCCAAGATTGATTTCTTTGACCCTCATCTGGGTATTGTGCATGAGGTGAAGAAGTCGGCGGCCAAAGAGCAGGCGCATATAGCGCAAGTGCAGTTTTATCTGTATGTGTTGCGGCTGAATGGTATCAGGGCGGAGTATGGTTTGATAGAATATCCGAAGTTACGTATAACGGAAAGGGTTGACTTGACTACTGACGACCAGCAACAGTTGGAAAACCAGATTTTGCGGGCACATGGTATTTTACAACAGGAGGGTTGTCCGGAGCGGCTTCCGGTCAGTCAATGCAGGTCGTGCAGTTTTTTTGAGTTTTGCTGGGTAGGTGAAGAATAAAACAATGTTATGAAAAAAACGTATTATTTGTTTAATCCGGGGCGGATGTCGCGCAAAGACAATACGCTGAGTTTTACGCCTGTCGACGAAAACAATCGGGAGGGGCAGACACGCTATATACCGATTGAAACGGTAGACAATATCTATTGTTTCGGGAGTCTGGATGCGAACTCGGCACTGTATAATTTTCTGGGCAAAAACCATGTATCGGTACATTTCTTCGATTATTATGAACATTATACGGGTTCATTTATGTCGAAGGATTATCTGCTGGCCGGAAAAATGCAGATTGAACAAACACGGTATTATAGTTCTGATAAAAAGCGGCTGGTTGTCGCCCGGAAGTTTGTAGAGGGGGCGGCTTTTAATATGTTGAAGAACCTTACGTATTATACCAATCGGGGCAGGGGTCTGAGCGAGCATATCGACCGGATTGTGAATTATCAGTCGTTGATTGCCGGTACTACCAGAATTGACGAGTTGATGGGGATTGAAGGAAATATCCGTCAGGCATATTATGCCGGATTCGACCTGATAATTAATGATTTCGAGATGGGCAGCCGAACTAAACAACCGCCTAATAACGAGATAAATACGCTGATTTCGTTTGGGAATATGCTGTGTTATACGGCCTGTTTAAGCCAGATTTATCATACACAGCTGAATCCTACGATTAGTTTTCTGCATGAACCCGGGTATCGGCGCTATTCTCTGGCACTTGATATAGCCGAGATTTTTAAGCCTATACTGATAGACAGGATTATATTTACGGTATTGAATAAACGTCAGCTAAAAGCGAGCGATTTCAGAAAGGAGTTGAATGCGTGTGTGATGAAAGAGTCAGCCAGAAAGACATTTGTTCAGGCCTTTGAAGAGAAACTGAAAGAGACTTTTAAACACCGGAAATTGAGCCGGAATGTATCTTACAAGCACCTGATTAAATTAGAGTGTTATAAGTTGCAGAAGCATTTGCTCGGTATGGAGGAGTATAAGCCATTCAAGATGTTATGGTAGTATGGAATAATTTTTAATTTATCTACTGACTTTAAGGCGAATGTATGTAATTTTGGTTTATGACATTGGTGAAAAGCGAGTCGGCAAGATGCTCAAACATTGTCGGAAATATCTGAACTGGATACAGAATTCGGTGTTTGAGGGAGAGATTACGGAAGTAAAGCTGAAAGAGCTACTGGCAGGATCAAGAAAAATAATGAATGAAGAAACAGACAGCATTATTATTTTTAAAAGTCGGGATGAGAAGTGGTTAGACAAAGAGGTGGTGGGTGTCGAAAGGATGACAACTGATAATTTTTTATGAGGGGGTGTCGTCGGTAGTGAAAAAATGAATCAAATTTTGTTCTTTGACATCTTGAAAAACGAATTATAAACATATAAGTCATTGATAATCTGTAATAGACAAGACTTAATCTGACAGAAGGGTGCTAAAATTAACTGTCAGATAGCATATTAATAGCATTCCAGTTAAACTCTGGATTAGATGACTGAACTGGCACTTCAGTCATTTTTTTATTGTCTTCTAAGATGTTTATTTTAAAGACCTCTTCCAAGAGCTTGTCTTTAGCTAACTGTAAACTATCCATAAAAGTTTGCATTGGTGTTTTACCATAGCAATATTTACCAGTATGAGTTCTCTGAGTATTATAATGATTCAGCCACGAATCTAAGTCTTTTTGTAGTTCTGATAAAGAATGATACAGTTTTTTACGAAAGGCAACCGCATAAAATTCATCCTGAATAGTACGATGGAAACGCTCGCATATACCATTAGTTTGAGGACTTTTGGCTTTAGTTTTAGTATGGTCAATATCTTCTATAGCCAAATATAATTGATATTCGTGTTGCTCCCTATTACCACAATATTCTGTACCCCTATCAGTTAAA
>NZ_SEWF01000069.1 GCF_004168285.1 Emticicia agri
ATTGATAGGCTTCTATTCCTTTATCCAACAATTTTAGTAAAGCATTTTGCCTGCTTCTGGTTTTTCTATAACTTTTCTTTCGCAGTTTGCTGTAAGAGATATATTTAGTCTTTTGGTCTTTAAACTTTGAGCGAGGTAATTTGATTCGATAAGTTTGACACAGGGTGGGAATCTGTTTTTCCCATAACCATTGACAAGATTCCCAAAGTAATTTCACATCTGTAGGGAAGCGAATATAAGACTCATAACAGGTAGCATCCATTAGTACTACTTGTTTATCAGGTATTTCCTGCTTCCAATTTGCAATAAGGGTTTGTTGTAAAACGCCTAAATCAATATGCTTTGCCAGGTAAGTTCGTGCATTAGAGACAAAAGCATTATCCCGAACCATTTGATTATCACACAATTGAATGCCACAAAACATTTGTATAGCCCAGTCAGTATTTAATCGCTCTAATAGCTTTTCATCACTCAGTTTCAGATAATGCTTCAGAAACATTAAACCAAAATATCCTCGTGGTGGTAAAATGGAAGGAGAACCAACTTTGGTTTTCTTTTTTGGAAGAAGATTGTCTAAAGCTACCCAATCTATGGTTTGATAAATCGCACCTAATTCTGTCTTATTCTTGAAAATGTGCAATCTGGAAAAATTTGGAGAATCCAAATCAAATAATGTACCTTGCATCTGTATTTTTAATTCTTAGCAGAAGAAAAATACGAAAAACCCCGAAATATGTCAAGTTCGTGCATATTCGGGGTTTATTTATTTGCTAAAATATTGCTAATCAAATCGTTACCCTATTAAAGGAGAGCCTAATGTAAAGAAGGCTTACCAAAATTTTTGGTAAGCCTTCTTTACATTATCACCACTCAATAACCTCAAGCCCTCTGCTTTTCAGATAGTTGTTTGCCTGACTGAAATGTTTATTCCCAAACCAGCCACCATAATTGGCCGACATAGGAGATGGGTGTTTAGCTCGCAAAACAAAGTGTTTTTTGTCGTCAATTATTTTGCCTTTGTCCTGTGCGTATTTGCCCCAGAGTAAAAATACAATGCCGTCTTTTTCATCATTCAGGCACCTGATAACGGCATCGGTAAATTGTTCCCAGCCTTTACCCTGATGCGAACCTGCGGCTCCGGCTCTTACAGTAAGCGTAGCATTGAGCAGCAGTACACCTTGTTTGGCCCATCTTTCAAGATTTCCGCTTTTAGGAATCGGTTTGCCTAAATCGTCCTGTATTTCTTTAAAAATATTATTCAAAGATGGTGGTGACGGAACACCATCGTTGACAGAAAAACACAAACCATTGGCCTGACCTGCGCCATGATAGGGGTCTTGTCCTAAAATTACTACTCGGGTATCTTCAAAACTACATTTATCAAAAGCGTTAAAGATAAGCCTGCCCGGCGGGTAACATACCCCGTTTTTATACTCATTCCGCACAAATTCAATCAGATTATGAAAGTATTCTTTCTGAAATTCATCCTTTAGCCGGTCTTTCCAGCTTTCTGCAATCTTAACGTCCATAGATATAATAAAGTCGATTTAGTGACAACTCCGGCCAAAAGTAGCATTTTTCCTGTAGAATGGTGCCGTTTAAGAACTTTTTACAAAAAAAACGCTTCATTAGCATATCAATTATAATATAAATTTGTTACTTTACAGAACGAAATCCCAAATTGTTAAAAAATACACAGGCATTAATCTTGCCTATGATGAATCTACTATAAATTATGACCACAATTACGGCATCAACTGAGGGCGTAAAGGTTAGTGTGCTAACTGAATATCAACCAGAATATTCAAGCCCCTATCAGTCACATTTTGTTTTTAGCTACCGAATCCGAATTGAAAACCACAGCGACAACACCGTACAATTACAAAGACGAAAATGGATTATTTTCGACTCGAATGCGACTGTGCGTGAAATAGAGGGCGAAGGCGTAGTTGGCCTCACTCCTATTTTAGAACCAGGTCAAAGCCACGAGTATATCTCTGGTTGTAGTCTGAAATCTTCTATCGGTAAAATGACAGGCTCTTATGTAATGGAACGTTTGGTTGATGGAAAAAAATTCAGGGTAATGATTCCTGAGTTTGGATTAATTGCTCCATTCAGATTAAACTGAAACTACCAGAACATCAGGTGTTTCTACTTTCTGTTTCACACTGAAAGCTAATGTTTTTGTGCTTTGTTTAGCCGAGATTTAAAAAAATTGACTCAATTGTACATAGATAAAAGCACGACGTATAGTCGTGCTTTTTTTATTGGTGGCATTGATAAAAAAACAAAAAAAACTAACAGGCTGTCTTTTTCTGATTTACTTTTGCAGCAAATTTGTTTTAAATACATTATCTAATTCATAAAAAACTATGCAATACAGAATAGAAAAAGATACAATGGGCGAAGTTCAGGTGCCGATTGATGTTTATTGGGGTGCACAAACACAACGTTCTATTGAAAACTTTAAGATTGCTCAGGATATTAATAAAATGCCTAAGGAAATCATCAGGGCTTTTGCTTACCTGAAACACGGAGCAGCTTTGACAAACCATGAATTAGGCGTATTACCCAAAGAAAAAGCAGATTTGATTGGTACAGTTTGTCAGGAAATACTGGAGGGTAAGTTAGACGACCAGTTTCCGCTGGTAGTGTGGCAGACAGGTTCGGGTACACAATCTAATATGAACTGCAATGAGGTAATAGCGTATCGTGGACATGTATTGCAAGGGGGTGAATTAGGCGATAAAACCAAGTTTTTGCATCCGAATGATGATGTCAATAAATCTCAATCATCAAATGACACTTTCCCGACTGCCATGCACATTGCTGCCTATAAAATGCTGATTGGGGTAACAATACCGGGTATTGAAAAATTACGCAATACGCTTGCCGAAAAATCAAAAGCATTTATGGAAGTGGTGAAAATAGGTAGAACACACTTTATGGACGCTACGCCACTTACCTTAGGGCAGGAATTTTCGGGGTATGTTTCTCAGTTAGATCACGGTTTAAAAGCCATTAAAAATACATTGTCTCACCTTTCTGAATTAGCCTTAGGAGGTACTGCCGTTGGTACAGGAATCAATACCCCACAAGGCTATTCTGAATCTGTTGCCAAACATATTGCTTCGCTTACCGGACTTCCGTTCGTAACGGCTGAAAATAAATTTGAAGCTTTAGCTGCACATGATGCCATTGTAGAAGCGCATGGTGCTTTGAAAACCGTAGCTGTCAGCCTCATGAAAATTGCTAACGACATCAGAATGTTGTCGTCTGGCCCTCGCTCAGGCATTGGAGAAATCTTTATTCCGGACAATGAGCCGGGTTCGTCTATTATGCCGGGTAAGGTAAACCCAACCCAGTGCGAAGCGCTAACCATGATTGCCGCACAAGTTATGGGGAATGATGTAGCCATTAACGTAGGTGGAGCGATGGGGCATTTTGAACTGAATGTATTTAAACCTGTCATGATTTATAACTTTTTACATTCAGCACGCCTGATTGGTGACGGTTGTGTATCATTCAATGATAAATGTGCCGTAGGGATTGAGCCATTGAAAGAAAATATCAAAAAACACGTAGATAACTCATTGATGCTCGTAACAGCCTTAAATACTAAAATTGGCTACTACAAAGCGGCTGAAATTGCACAAACAGCCCATAAAAATGGTGGCACTTTAAAAGAAACGGCCATTAAATTAGGTTACCTGACGGCCGAAGAATTTGATGCCTGGGTAAAACCGGAAGATATGGTTGGGAGTTTGAAATAAATTTAACCGAAATCATAAAAAGCCTGTCTATCAATATCAGAAAGACAGGCTTTTTTGTTTCCTATATTTTACCACGGAGTAGCCCGGAGTTTTGCACTGAGTAACACAGAGTATTTTATATTAATTTACGCCAAAACCTCATTAATTACCTTACCTGCCACATCTGTCAATCTGAAATTTCTGCCCTGAAATGGAAATACCAGTTTCTCATGATTGAAACCCATCAGATGAAGAATAGTTGCCTGTAAATCATGAATATGGGTTTTACCTTTTACGCCATAGTAGCCTATTTCATCTGTTTCTCCGTGTGAATATCCTTTCTTTAAGCCTGCGCCCGCCATAAACATCGTAAAAGCATCTACATGGTGGTCTCGGCCTTTATAAGGCGTATTGTTATCACCTGCTCTGTTTTCCATCATGGGGGTTCTGCCAAATTCACCACCCCATACTATCAGTGTATCCTCTAACAATCCTCTTTGCTTTAAATCTAAAATTAAGGCCGAGATGGGCTTATCTACGTATTCAACGTTTCTTCGCAAACCTATGTCCACACCACTTCCGGCATCAGTACCATGATTATCCCATCGGCGGTCAAATAATTGTACCACTCTCACACCTTTTTCTAAAAGTTTACGAGCCAACAGACAGTTATTCGCAAAACTTGCTTTGCCGGGCTGTGTCCCATACATTTCATGAATATAGGCTGGTTCTCCTGAAATATCCATTGTTCCGGGCACTTCTGCCTGCATTCTATAAGCCAATTCGTATTGAGAAATTCGGGTCAGAATCTCCGGGTCACCAATTTCCTGATAGGTCAGTTCATTGATTTTATTAATGGTCTCAATAGATTTTTTTCGCAAACTGCTATCTATTTCATTCGGATTATTGATATACAGAACCGGGTCGCCTTTTGAGCGGCATTGTACTCCCTGATACACAGAAGGCAAAAATCCATTACCCCACAGGTATTTACCTGCACTTGGTTCTGAACCCGATACCAGAACTACATAGCCCGGCAGATTCTGGTTCTCTGAACCTAAACCATAGGTAATCCATGAGCCAAGGCTTGGCCTGCCTACCCTTGATGCCCCTGTGTGCATAAATAACTGAGCCGGAGCATGGTTAAACTCATCGGTGTGCATGGCTTTCAGAAAAGTCAGTTCATCTGATAATTTAGGCAGATAATTGAAATAATCAGAAAACCAGTTGCCAGACTGCCCGTATTGCTGAAAGGTTGACTGCGGCCCTAACATCTTGGGTACACCTTTAATAAAAGCAAACCTTTTACCCTCTAACAATGAAGGCGGACAAAGTTGCCCGTCTAATTTTGCCAGTTCGGGCTTATAATCAAATAATTCTAATTGTGAGGGTGCACCTTCCATGTGCATAAAAATAACCCGCTTGGCTTTGGGACTAAAATGGGAAGGTCTTACTGCCAGTGGATTTTCATCAACCGGTGGTTTAGACGACTCACCAAAGCATCCTCCTAAAATAGAAGAGATGGCCAGCCCACCCAGTCCTGAAGTACATTGTTTCAGGAAATGTCGTCGGGTATTATATTTTGCTTCCTCAAAAAAAGCTTCTTCTGTAACTGATGTTCTATTCATTTGGTCAGAAATTCATCTAAGTTCATCATGGCATTGGCTGTCAGTGTCAAAGCCCCTAATTCTGCTTCTTGCTTTTGTTTCTTCCGTAAATCAAGCAAAGTTTCCTGATACAGTTGGTATAGCAATTGGGTTTTGTTAGGTGATGGTGCTTTTTGGAATAGATATTGGTATCCTACTCTCAGCTTCTCCTCTACCCTATGCCCTGGTACTTCTTTCATTTTCAAAGCAATATGTTGCGCAGCTGCATAGTAAACCGTATCATTCAGCGTTGTTAATGCCTGCAAAGGGGTATTGGTTCGAATGCGTCTTGAAGTACAGACGTTTCGCTGAGGACTATCAAACGTAATCATGGACGGATACGGATTGGTACGTCGCCAATAGGTATAAACGGCTCTCCTGAAAAGGTTTTTCTCAGGCTCATTTCTCCATGAATTATCTGTCGGGTTTGGCGGACGAACACTTGGGCCATACATTTCTTTATTCAACAACTGGCTTACAAATAAAGCCTGGTCTCTTATCTGTTCTGACGAAAGTCTTACTCTCGGGCCTCTGGCTAATAGTAAATTGCGAGGGTCTTTTTCTAATAATTCTTTATCCACTATCTCCGACTGCCGATAAGTTGCCGACATCACCATCAGTTTCAGCAGTTTTTTCACACTCCATTGCTGTTTATCTCTGAACTGAACAGCCAGCCAGTCTAACAACTCAGGATGAGTAGGTTTGGCACCCATTGTTCCGAAATCTTCCAATGACTCAACAATGCCATTCCCGAATAGCTGCTCCCAGTAACGGTTTACCATGACCCTTGCCGTTAGCGGATTCTCTTTATTTACCAGCCACTCCGCAAAGCCTAATCGGTTGTTAGGGTAATTTTTCATATCCGGCAATGAACCCGGAATGGCAGGTTTTACCTCCTCGCCATGTACCATCCAGTTTCCTCTGATAAACACATGGGTTTTACGTGCCCTGCTGGGCATCATTTCCATAATTACAGGCGTTGTGATACTTTCAATTTTTGCCAGTTTATCGAGCGAATCGCTGAAAGCCTTGGGGAAATTATTCTTTAATGGCCTTTTTGAATGAAAGTCAATCCAGTCAAGATGGATAAGGTCTGTCCAGAAATTTTTCCCTTTTTTATAGACCAGATATACATCATGCACCCCATTGGTTGGTTTTACACTTCCGCTTGAAGTAGTATAGTCTTTCCATCTCGACCAGCCATCATTTACAGTTTCTTCACTGCATTTAGTTTCGACCCTGCTAATTAGTTCCCCCTCCGAGCTTCCGAGTCGCATTTCTATAAACAAATTTTCGGCACCGCTCTGATATCCGTAAGTTACTTTGGTAATATTGGTTAAGTCCACGTCTTCATATACTGTATAGGCACCATCAGTAGTCTGCATAATTGTTTTCTGGTTATTCCACAATTCAATATGCCTGCTGGCACTGTCAAAGTCCTCAGCTTCTATGCGGTAAACGCCCATTCTTTTCAGGTAATCCTGCTTTTGCTTGTCTAAAGGTATATTCGGCGAAATAGGCGTTGGGTTCTTTTCTACATTCTTCAACCAGGTTAGCAGTTTCTTTACCTCCTTCTCCTTTTCAGCAGAATAGGTTTTTAGCAAAGGTTTATCATTATACAAATCTCTATCCTGTGTATTATTAAAGAAGGCAAAAGACTGGTAAAATTCTTTATGCCTGAAAGGGTCGTAAGGATGGCTATGGCATTGCACACAAGCCATGGTAGTACCTTGCCATACTTCCCAAGTGGTTGATACCCTGTCTAAAAGAGCCATATTTCTGAACTCTTCATCATTGGTTCCCCCCTCATCGTTCGCCATTGTATTCCTGTGAAAAGCAGTCGCTATCAATCTGTTTTCTATATCTTTTGCCGTAATATCATTTGATTTGGGCAATAAATCACCTGCCAACTGATTGATGGTAAATTGGTCGAAAGGCATATCGTCATTATAAGCCCTGATTATCCAGTCACGGTATTGCCAGATACTGCGGTCTAAATCTTTTTCATACCCTTTTGAGTCGGCATAGCGGGCTAAATCAAGCCACATGGTTGCCCAACGCTCACCAAAATGAGGCGATTTCAATAATCTTTCAACCTGTTTTTCATAAGCATTACTACTACTATCTTTCAGAAATGCCTGTGTTTCTTCAATGGTCGGTGGCAGTCCTATCAGGTCTAAACTTAATCTTCTTAGCAGTGTAGTTTTATCTGTTTCAGGAGAATGTTTCAAACCTTCCTGATTCAGTTTATCCAACACAAATTTATCAATGTCATTCTTTACCCAGTTATCACTGATATTGGGCGGACTGATAGAGGCATCAGGTTTAATATAAGACCAATGGTCTTCCCAGTTAGCACCCTCGTTAATCCATTTTTCTATTTTGCTTATTTCTTCATTGCTCAGGGGTTCGGCTTCTAAAGGCATCCGGGCTTCTGTGTCGTGGGTTTTCAGTCGTTTAACCAATTCAGAATTAGCGGCATCATGAGGTATAATGGCAAATTTGCCCGACTTTGCTTTTGCTAATGCTTCTTCTCTGAAAAGCAGACTGAATCCGCCACTTTTTTTTACTCCTCCGTGGCAAACAATACATTTCTTATTGAATATAGGCCGGATTTCTTCATTATAACTGATTTTCTCTCTGGTGAAATGATAAACAGAAGCGGCAGCTATAAGCACAGCAGCAAGAAGGCTAATCCAGGTGAATCTCTGAGAATTCATTTCGTTGGTTTAATGAAAATACTCCCGAATATCTTGAAAAAATGATATGAATACAAGTTTTTTTATTATTATACCTCAATACCCGTAAAAACTACTATCCGCTTCCTGCTTAAAATCATAAAGTCTTAATATCTTTGAGCATCTTAACAAAAATGTTTCAGCTAATGGTAACTGAAGAAACTTTAAGAGCGTTAGCGCTTTCTTTTCCCGACACCGTAGAGCAACCTCATTTTGAAAAAACCTCGTTCAGAACAAAGAAAAAAATCTTTGCTACCTATGCTGCGCTTGACAAGCGAGTCTGTCTGAAACTATCTGAGATTGACCAGTCGGTTTTCTGTTCGTTTGATAAATCTATTGTTTATCCGGTGCCGAACAAATGGGGTAAACAAGGGTGGACATTATTTGAGCTGACCCTGATAGAAAAAGAGATGCTGGCCGATGCCTTAGCAACTGCTTATAAAGAGGTAACCAAGAAAAAATAGCCTTTTGCCATAAATTATGAGAATTATAGACTATCCGAGCATTATAAAAATAGCCTGGGCAAACTTTGATAATTCAAAAACCATTGCCCACATAGAAGATATTAGTGCCAAAGTTTCAACCAACCACGTTTTCAGGGTAAGGTTTGATAACGACGATATGATTATTGCCAAGTTGTCTTACTTTGGCACTTACGAGCACTTCAAGGAAGACCATCAGATTATTCATGCGCTATCCAATAACTTATTGTATCCTTTCGAAAATGTGCTGGCTAAATCCCTCGTCAAAGATAATGAGGTTTATACCTATCGCTTTCGAGAAGGCACCATAGATACCTGGGTAGTATTCTATAATCCCATCAGAAACCTGCACCGATTGCCCCGTCGGTTAGACGATGACCTTATCAGAAAATTAGGGACAGAAATAGCAAAATTTCATAAAGCCTGTGCAAGGGTAAGTACGGTTTTGCCTAAAGCGTCAAAAACTTTAAGGTCAGATATTCAGGATTTACTAAACTTTCTGGATACTGATGTCGGGCAGTTTGAGCATCGGATGCACATAGAACAACTGAAAGAACAGTGTCAGATATTTTTAGAGAATCGTCAGAAACTGGTGGCCAAAACCGTAGAAACAATGCCTGTTTTTATGGACTGGAATATCGGAAATTTTTCGGTAACCAAAAATCTGGAACTATACTCCCGCTGGGACTACGACTGGTTCAGAATCAGTTACCGGGTCATGGATTTTTATTTCTTTAGCCGTGTGGTTTCTGATGCAGGTGACAGAACCGTTTTCAGTTATTATATAGGTCCACTGATGGAAGACCGTTTTATTCTTTTTTTGCAGGAATACCACAAAGTATACCCCCTGACTGAAAATGAAGTACGTTTCATGAAGGAAGCCTACCGTTTCTTTATATTGAATTATGTAATAAAATACGGTAGATATTTCTTTCACCGTACCTATGCCACTAAATTGCAAAGAGAGGCTTATGAAATATACTTCCCATCAATTGATAAAGAATTTAATGCTGAAAAAATACTTAAAGCCTTAAATATTTAATAACTCTAACCAAACTACCTTTTTTACATAGATGAAGATTCATGATTTCAAATCAGTGATTGATAAATACAAAGTCATATTTTTTGATGCTTATGGTGTTCTGAAAAATTATAATGGCCTGATTCCGGGTGTAGAAAAGACCTTTCAATACCTGAAAGACACTAACAAAGAATTTTATATACTTACCAACGATGCCTCACGAAAACCGCAACAACTGGCAGACTCCTACCATCAGTTGGGTATTCCTGATATTGTAGTAACCAATATTATTTCGTCCGGCATGCTTGCGATGGATTATCTCAGACAAAAAGTAAAGAAAGGTAAAGTAGTGTTTTTAGGTACTGAAGATTCTGCCTATTATATCGAAACTTTAGGACTTGAGGCTGTTCCTATCAGTGAGCTCGACTTAGGCCATCTGTCTGATATTCAGGCATTGGCTTTTCTTGACGATGAGGGCTTCGACTGGAAAACAGATTTAAACAAAACCATTAATTTACTCCGTAGAAAAAATATTCCGGTAATTGTAGCCAATACAGACGCCACTTATCCGGTATCAAAAAAAGAAATAGCCATTGCTATGGGTGGGCTGTCTGCCATGATTGAATCAATAGTAGGCAAACAATTTGTGGGTTTTGGTAAACCTGACTCCCAGATGTTTATCTTCGCCTACGACCATATCAAAAATGCTGCTATTGAGAAAAAAGACATTTTAATGGTAGGCGATACTTTACATACCGATATATTAGGCGGCAATAAATTCGGGTTAGATACTGTTCTTGTTCTGAGTGGTAATACTCAGGCAGAAGATGCCGAAGTAAAAATCCAGAGTTCGGGTATCATACCAACTTATATTTGTGAGTCAGCCACCGTTGAATAATCTAAAACATCTAATGAAAAAGGTCTTTCTCAATATCACATTTTTTATTTTAGCAGGGTTATCAGCCCTTGCCCAGACTATTACTGTACAGAAAATCTCACCTGAAACGCTCAAAAAATTTAATATTCTTGGGGTTGAAGTAGTAAAAAGTATTCAGTTTACCGATAAAAATGGGGTAAACTATATCATTGCCACAACCGAAGAAAATACAAAAGACGATTATACCACCAAAAAACTCTGGGTAGAGCATTTTGTAGAAAGTACGGGTAAAGCCCCTAAAATGTTGAGACAAATTACCGACTTTGAAAGAGATTGTCCGGTAGATAATCAGTTAAGCCTGTTTGCTGATTCGTTTACAGTGGTCGATTTGGATAAGAACGGTTTTGCTGAAGTCTTGTTTCTATACAAAACCGGATGTAAAGGCGATGTAAGTCCGTCAGGCTTGAAATTAATGGTATTAGAAAATGGGAATAAAGCGGCCATGAGGGGCAAAATGATTATCAAAGAGTTTAAAACACCCAGAGAAATGACTCCTGATACTGCATTTAAGAGCTTGCCTAAAGCTATTCAGGATAAAGCCATTGCCTTGTGGAGTAAATTTGAACACGAATATGAATAAATGGAAAAAGAAACCATCAGTTGGCAAGACTTTGAAAAAGTGGAGCTAAGAGCAGGGACCATTATTCAGGTAGATGATTTTCCGAAAGCTCGCAAGCCTGCTTACAAACTACTAATAGATTTGGGGCCAGAGATAGGTATTAAACGTTCATCGGCACAAATCACTAATTTTTACTCAAAAGAGCAATTGATAGGCAAACAGGTTATCTGTGTCTGTAACTTCCCGCCCCGACAAATAGCTGATTTTATGTCTGAAGTACTTACTACAGGTTTCATTTTAGACGATGGCGCAGTGGTACTGGCAGAGGCAGAAAGAAAAGTCCCCAATGGTAGCCGATTGGCTTAAAAATTGTAAGATTATCTTGCAAGTCTCGATTCAATTAATTACATTTGTATATAATTCACTCATACAATCATGAAAAAGACATTATTCCGGTTGTTCAATGTTATGATGGCAGTAGTTGTACTGTTGTCAAGCACTGGCTTTGGTTTTGTTGAACATTCATGTATTGTGAAAGGGAAAACGACTTCTTTTCACAAAAAAGGTGATTTATGCTGTTCAGTAAATGAAGCAAAGCATTTCCCGCTCAATAACAAGAATGCTATTGTAAAAAAATCTTCTTGTTGTACTGAAGAAGAAAAATACGAAAACGTAGAATACTCTTCTTCTGTCTCTCAACTTGTAGCCAAATTCACACAATCCTCATTAGACTGGTTTAAGGCTACTTTACACGAAATGGTTAAAACTATTATTGAAACCATTTTCAAAAGTCAGTCTTCTTCTTTAGCCAGTAGCAATACTTCTCCGCCTAATACCGATGGCAGGCAGATTATTACCGCCAAGCAATCTTTCTTGATTTGATATTGTTAAATAATCAGGTTTCCGCAAATCTTGACGATTTGTGGTTTTTGCGTTTATGCTGCTTTTCCCGTAGCTAAGAGTATGTTTAAAAATTGTAATTCTACCTTCAAAGGCATCTTTTTCAGCTATCCTGCGTTACATTTTTTCGATGTAGCTGCTGGCTACAACTGCAAAATGTGCCTTGTCTATCTAAAAAATCTGTCCTTTTCGGTCAGAATAACAAAATTTAAACATACTCTATTTCTTCATTATTTAACATGACATCTATGCAATTATTAATAAAAAATATGGTGTGCAACCGCTGTGTGCGTGTTGTACGTGAGGAACTCGAAAAAATTGGGCTGAGTGTATCAAAGGTTGAATTAGGTATGGCTACTATTAATCTGACGAGTGATACTATTCAGTATAACCTTATACAAAATACACTGCAAAAAGAGGGTTTTGAATTAATAGAAAACCAGAAGGCTTCCGTAATAGAACGTATTAAACATTTAATCATTAATGAGATACACCACAATAAAGGAGAGAAACCTGCTTCGCAGAACTTTTCTGATTTTCTGGTTAAAAAAATAGGGTATGAATACTCCTACCTGAGCCACTTGTTTTCGTCAGTCGAGAAAACAACTATCGAAAAATACATTATTGCACAAAAAATAGAACGTACCAAAGCACTATTGCTCAACGGCGAAATAAGCCTTTCAGAAATCGCCTGGGCTTTAGATTACAGCAGTGTGGCGCATCTATCAAACCAGTTTAAGCAGGTAGAAGGAATTTCTCCAAGCGAATTCAAACGAAATAATCTGAATACCCGTCTATCCATTGATTCAGTTAAAAATCATGTAAGTCTCGTGTAAAATTCTGTAACGCTCTGGTCGGGGCTCTCCCCTACCTTTGTATCATTAACTAATTACAACAATGACACATACCTATGAAGTTACAGGCATGACCTGCGAGGCATGCGAATATAAGATACAGCACGTATTAGGCAATGTAGAAGGGGTGAAATCTGTTAAACCCGACAAAGCCAATAATACAGCAACAGTTGAAATGGAGAAGCATATTCCTGTCAGTAAATTTCAGGAAGCACTCAAGCCGTATCCTAAATATACCATTACTGAAAAAGCGATTACGCCTGTATATGCATCGGCTTTTGTAGAAGAACCACCCAAAAGCTGGTTTGCCACCTATAAGCCCTTGTTACTGATTTTTGCGTTCATTACAGGAGTGTCGGCTTTGACAGCGTTTCATGCAGGAATTTTTGAAGTAGCTCATTTCAGTGGCATGCACTTCATGAATCACTTTATGGCTGGTTTCTTCTTAGTCTTTTCTTTCTTCAAATTTTTAGACTTAAAAGGCTTTGCCGAAAGCTATGCCATGTATGATTTACTGGCCATGAAAGTTCCCGTGTATGGGTTCATTTATCCGTTTATTGAATTAGCTTTAGGAGTGGCTTATTTAGTAAATTTTGAGCCGCAGGCAACCAACATATCCACAATAGTGGTAATGGGCTTTAGTTCTATAGGGGTTATCCAAAGCGTGCTTGATAACAAAAAAATTCGTTGTGCATGTCTGGGTGCAGTATTTAATCTACCCATGAGTACCGTAACCATTATTGAAGATTTATTAATGGTGGGTATGGCCGCCGCAATGCTGTTTGTTTACTAATACACAACGCTAAGAAATAGGAATTAATCTTGATTTCAAAAAATCAGAGGCAAATGAAAAGTTTAAAAAAGATAATATATATAAGCATCTGTTTTACATTGGTTTTGTTCACTACCGCAGGTTTCGCCCAAAACTTAACCGGAGTAGTACTTGACAATACTAATGGAAAAGAAGAAGCTATTGTAGGTGCTACGGTGCACTGGTTAGGCACTAAAGTAGCCACACAAACAGATATTGAGGGCAAGTTTTCAATACCCCGCACCAAATCCGGTCAATTAATTATCAGTTTTGTAGGGTACCAGTCTGATACATTAAATATTTCCAACGAAACAGATTTGAAAGTGTATCTGAAGTCAGAAAATCAGTTGCAGGAAGTGGTAATCAGAAGTGGTTCTACGGCTATTGACAGACTTTCACCACATCAGACCGAGATTATCACTTCAAAAGCGCTGGCTAAGGCCGCCTGTTGTAATCTGTCAGAGAGTTTTGAGACCAATGCTTCTGTATCAGTGAGTTATTCCGACGCTGTAACAGGTGCCAAGCAGATTCAATTATTAGGTCTGGCAGGTACTTATGTTCAGATGAACGTAGAGAATGTTCCGTCTTTAAGAGGTTTAGCTACTACTTTCGGGTTAAACTACATTCCTGGTACATGGGTACAATCTATTGATGTAGGTAAAGGGGCAGGTTCTATTGTGAATGGTTATGAGTCTATGACCGGACAGATAAATGTTGAACTTCAAAAACCTGATATTTCAGAAAGAATTTACCTGAACACCTATGTAAATAGTTTAGGGCGTGGCGAAGTAAATCTGAATCTGGCAAAGATTTTAAAATCTGAAAATGGTAAACCCAGATGGTCGGTTGGTTTATTGACACATGGCTCTACTTTACAGAGTAATATTGATAAAAACCATGATAATTTCTATGACTTACCTAAATATACACAAGTAAATTTTATCAATCGCTGGAAATATGAGTCTGATAAACTAATGGCGCAGTTTGGAGTGAAATTTTTGCATGATAACCGCTTAGGTGGTCAAATTGTCAAGAATCCTTTAGCTTTAGATGATATTATCTATCGTTTTACCAATAGTACGAATCGGGTTGAGGTTTTTTCTAAAACTGCCCGATTGTTTCCTAACAAACCTTACAAGGGTTTGGGGCTGATTCTTAGTGGTATAATTCATGATTCAAAATCACAATTTGGTTTCAGACCTTACGACGGAAAACAAAACACCATTTATGGAAATCTGATTTATCAGGATATTATAGGCAATACCAACCATACTTATAAAACGGGCATCAGTTTCTTGTATGATAATTACCATGAAAGGTTTGCTGATACGCTGATGAAAAGAACTGAGATAGTTCCTGGTGCTTTTTTTGAATATACCTATAAATATCTCGATAAATTTACCGCAGTTGTCGGAGCAAGAACCGATTTTCATAACCTTTATGGCACTATTTTCACGCCCCGCCTGCATGTTTTGTATAATATTAACCCTGATAATGCTTTACGTATTTCAGCAGGAAAAGGGTTCAGAACCCCAAACCCGTTTGCTGAATATTTTGGCAATTTAGTCAGTTCAAGAACTGTACGGTTTCTGGATAGAATCAAGCCCGAGATTGCCTGGAATTACGGTTTTAGTTATACCCGACATTTTGGTAAATCAAGCCTGATTGTTGATGTGTATCGTACCAACTTTGTTAATCAGTTGATAGCCGATACAGAACACCCGCAATTTTTGTATTTCTACAATTCACAGGGTAGTTGGAACTCCAAAGCAAACTATGCAAACTCAGCACAGATTGAGTTAAACTTAATACCAGTCAATCGCCTCGAATTTAAAGTAGCGTATCGTTATACCGATGTCTGGAATACGATAGGTAAACCTTTTAATCAGGATATTACGGTCAGAAAAATGTTTATTCCAAGAGACCGGGTACTATTTAATGTGGGGTATGCGCTGCCTTACGACAAATGGAAGTGGGATTTTACCTTACAGTACAACGGTACTCGCCGTGTGCCTAATCTGTCGCCCAGCTATCAGCACACGAGCTATGAGAGTATGCCTATACAATATGCTCCGGCATTTGTCAATATCAATGCACAGGTTTCAAGGTCGTTCCGTCGGTGGGATGTATACGTTGGCGGAGAAAACCTGAATAACTTTACCCAGAAAAATCCGATTATCACACCAGATACTCCATTTGGAACAAGATTTGACGCAGGTAGTGCATGGGGTCCTGTGGTAGGCAGAATCATTTATTTTGGAACAAGGTATAAATTAGGGGGCATAATTTAACGTTTGGCTAATACCATTCGAAAGGTATTATGCGTTAAAAAACGAAAGAGATTAATTATATGATGAAAATTTATCAGGTATTTTGTTTAATTCTATTGCTTTTTTCTTGTCAACCCAAAGAAGAAATAAAAACTGAAGATATTAATTTCCCGGCGGCTTATGTTGTCAATGGCGGAAGCAATACAGTTTCAATTATTGATTTGAACGAAAGAGTGGTTAAGAAAATCATACAGTTAACCGATTTAGGCCGATTCCCGCATCATATTCAGTTATCGCCGGACGGAAAAAAATTGTCAGTTGCCCTACCTGAATTTGATTTTACCTTAAGCCATGATTTGTTACATCAGGCAACCGATAAAAAGGGAGGTGTAGTTGTGATTGATGCCCTGAATGGCAAAAGCCTGTTGAAAATACCTTTAGAAAAAGTCAATTTCAACGCCGTGTTTTCGCCTGATAATACTGAAATATGGACGGCTTCTGCCAATCATTCAGGCGAAATGTATGTGTTTGATGCCAATACTGGTGTTCAGAAAGCCGTAATTCCTTTAGGGGCAGACCCCTCAGAAGTGGTATTTACTAAAAACGGTGATTATGTGATTGTAGCTTTAGCCGAAAGCAGTTTTGTAGTAGCAGTAAATGCGAAACTGAAAAAGGTGGAGAAATTTATAAAGGTAGCACCATTCCCGACTAATGTATGGGCTGCCAGTGATGGGAATATTTATGTAGAAAACAAGAACTTGAATACCATCGATATTATTGACCCCGAAACCCTGAATGCGTCTGAAACTGATTACATCAATTTAGATTTTAAACCGGGGCAAATTGCCTACAACCAATTGTTGAATGAGCTTTGGGTATGTGAGGCAGGGAGTAATAAAGTAGCTTATTTTCAACTTAAAAATGAAAAATGGGCTTTAAAATCATCTATTGTTACTAACAATGATGCCCATGCCATTACTTTTTCTAAAGATGGAAAAACGGCTTACGTAGTTAATCAGAGAGGCAATACAGTGTCCGTCATTAATACGGCTACACATGAGAAAGTAACCGATATTCCCGTAGGATTAAATCCCAATGGAATTGTTTTAAGAGAGTAATCGTTTTATATAACCAAACAATACACAAAAATGAAGAACATCTTATTTATCCTGTTTTTTGCGACTATTTTCAGTGGTTTTACCAAAGAAGACCCACCAAAAACGGCTGAAGTGAAACTGAAGACCTCGGCTATCTGTGGTATGTGCAAAAAACGTATCGAACGTGACTTAGGGGTAACCAAAGGCATCGTAGGTTCGAATCTTAATTTAGACGATAAAGTAGTAACGGTTATCTATAACCCGAAGAAAACCAATCCGAAGAAAATTAAAAATGCGATTTCAAAAATCGGTTATGATGCAGATGAAGTAATAGCTGACCAGAAAGCACATGATGCCTTACCAGGCTGTTGCCAGAAATCTGCCGCACCGCATAAGGATTGATAACTGATTTTCGTGTTCGTCTTGAACTGTGATTTACCTGATTTTATGATTACACTAATAGAACATTTTAGTGATATATTGATGAATTTGCCATAGATAAAATCATAAAAATCATTCAATCAGTTAAATCAAAGTTCAGACAATCACAATCAATAAAAGCAAAAAGGAGATGCTCACACACCTCCTTTTTGCTTTTTTATCGGAAACGTAAATTATTTACTTTCTTTCAACACCTTCTCTACCAATTCAGCGGCTTCTTTTAATAAAATAGCTGAATATACTTTTAAGCCTGAATCGTTGATAATTTTGGCACCTTCTGCTGCATTTGTTCCTTGCAGACGAACAATGATAGGTACAGGAATTTCGCCGATAGCTTTGTAAGCTTCTACTACCCCTGTGGCTACACGGTCGCAACGCACAATACCACCAAAAATATTAATCAGAATAGCTTTCACGTTTGGGTCTTTCAGAATAATTCTGAAACCAGCCTCAACCGTTTTAGCATTTGCTCCACCACCTACATCAAGGAAGTTGGCAGGCTCACCACCTGATAATTTAATAATATCCATTGTAGCCATTGCCAATCCTGCACCATTTACCATACAACCCACGTTACCATCGAGTTTCACATAGTTCAGGTCGCTTTCCGATGCTTCTACTTCTAATGGGTCTTCTTCCAGTTTATCACGCATCGGCGACAAATCCGGGTGACGGTATAGCGCATTATCATCAAGATTTACTTTGGCATCAACTGCTAAGATTTTATTATCTGATGTTTTCAAAACCGGATTGATTTCAAACATTGATGAATCAGACTCTACATAAGCTTTGTAAAGTGCCCCTACAAACTTCACCATTTCTTTATTGGCTTCACCTGTTAAGCCCAGTTTATCAGCGATTTTACGAGCCTGAAATGCCTGTAAACCTACACGTGGGTCAATCCACTCTTTAATGATTTTTTCAGGATGATGCTCCGCAACCTCTTCAATATCCATACCGCCTTCGGTTGAGGCCATAATAACATTGCAAGCTTTGCCACGGTCAAGCAAAATACCCATATAATATTCTTTAGGTTCGCTATCGCCAGGATAATACGCATCTTCTGCAATAAGTATTTTATTAACAGTTTTGCCTTCTGCTCCGGTCTGAAGCGTAACCAATACATTTCCTAAAAGGTTAGAAGAAATACGTTCTACATCTTCGGCTGACTTAGCTAATTGCACACCACGTTGTTCGGTACCTACAATTTTACCTTTTCCACGTCCACCTGCATGTATTTGTGATTTAACCACTGCAAATTTAGAATTGGTCATTTCGGCAATTTGCTTATAAGCGGCTACGGCCTGCTCAGGGGTTTCGGCAACTATCCCACGTTGGATTCGTACACCATAACGGCTTAGTATTTCTTTACCTTGATACTCGTGAACGTTCATGTAAAGTGATTTTAGAGGTTATAAAATTTGCGCTAATTTAGTGAACAATTATTAATTATCAATCAAATATCATTTACTTTGCTAAATGATGACATACGATACTTTAAATCGTTTACACAAAATAGTAATTAAAAGAAAAAGGATTGTAGATTCTACAGAATCGCCCTATAAATAAGTATATGCTACAGGCAAAAAACATAAGAAAAAGCTACGGAAATCTGCAGGTATTAAGAGGAATCGACCTTACCATCAATCAGGGCGAAATTGTTTCAATTGTAGGAGCATCCGGTGCCGGAAAAACGACCCTACTGCATATATTAGGTACACTCGACAAGGCAGACTCGGGAGAAGTATTGCTTGACGATGTCAATTACAGTTCGCTGAAAGACAAAGAATTAGCTCGCTTCCGTAACGAAAAAATCAGCTTTATTTTTCAGTTTCATAACCTTATGCCAGAATTTACAGCCTTAGAGAATGTCTGTATTCCGGCATGGATTCAACAAAGCCGGACCAATGCAAAAGATAAAGAAGAGGTTGAGAAAAAAGCTACCGAGTTGCTTACACTACTTGGTTTGGGACAAAGAGTAAAACATTTTCCTTCAGAACTTTCCGGTGGAGAACAGCAGCGTGTGGCAGTAGCAAGGGCCCTTATCAATTCTCCATCAGTAGTTTTTGCAGATGAACCCAGCGGAAATCTCGACTCTAAAAATGCCGAAGAATTACACCATTTATTTTTTGAATTACGAAAAAAATTCAATCAGACTTTTGTGATTATTACCCATAACGAACATCTGGCCGATATGTCGGATAGAAAATTAGTGATGCAGGATGGGCAGATTTTATGATTGAGTGATTTGTGATTAATCAACTGTCTTGAACTGTGCCGCGACGGCGTACCGTTTTAGCTGATTTTATGATTTCGCTGATTAAGTAAACTATTTCAATTATGATTCAAATAATAAAAGAATAGTAATTAATACTTTTATTAATAAAATCAATTTACTTCAAGACAATAAAGTATCAGCGAAATCATTTAATCAGTTAAAACGGTCCGCCGTCGCGGCATAGTTCAAGACTGACACATTTTATGAAAAAACTCCTTTTAATAACTTTCCTTTTCCCGATACATTGGCTTGCTGCACAAACCAAACAGCTTCGGTTTGAAGATGTTTCTTATGAGCCAAACATTAAGTCAGTACAGCTATATCCATTGGTAGGCAATGTTTCTGACCCTGCTAAAAGCCTGAACCCTCCGGTTGTACAATTAAATGATAACAATAGTCTCTGGCTCGAATTCGATGATTTGAATCCAAGTTATCAGCAGTACCATGTAAAAATTCTGCATTGTGGCATGGATTGGAAACAATCTGTACTGTCAGAAATTGAATATATGCCCGAATATAACGACCTGATTATTAACGATTATCAGGTTTCCCAAAATACCAAAGTACCTTTCTATCATTACAAGATTGAATTGCCAAAAATGCTGCTCTCGGGCAATTATCTGGTGGTAGTATGGAAAGACCGACGCCGTGACGATATAATGCTGTCACGCCGTTTTATGGTGTATGAAAATGGGGTTAGTTCGATGGCTACGGTGCGTCAGGCACAAAATCCGGCTAAATATAAAACCCACCAGCAGGTTGATTTACAGGTGAATTATGGGGCTTATAATGTAATGTCGCCAAGAGATGAGTTTAAAATCATTATCCGTCAGAATTATCGTTGGGATAAAGTGGTAAAAAACCTGAAACCATTCAGTGTTAATAACTCTACCAATCAGTTAGATTTTCGCTTTTTCGATGATGAAAATGTTTTTCCCGGTACGAATGAATACCGTTTTTTTGATTCAAGAAGTACTTACAACCGTGGACTGTTTATTGATAAAATTCAGCGTGGAAAGGAAGATGATATGTGGGTTTCGCCCCAGAGAGACCGCAGTGAGGCTATTTACATAGAATCCAATGATTTTGATGGAATGTTTGTGATAGACAACCGTGAAGGCAATAAATCAGAAACCGAGGCGGACTATATTTTTATGACTTTCGGACTGAAAAGCGAAGAACTGAATCCGAACGAAAAAGTATATGTGAATGGCAGCTTTAATAACTGGCATCTGGATAAAAACAATGAAATGGCCTACGATAATAATTTCGGCGGTTATACGGCCACTATACAACTGAAACAAGGGGTATATAATTATGATTTTGTAATGGTAAAAGATGGCAAACCCGATGAAGCAGCGTTTGAAGGAAACTTTGCCGAAACAGAAAATACCTACGAAATCTTTATTTATCATAAACCTGTTACAGCCCGCTCAGAGAAATTGATAAGTTATAGAATAGTTGATTTTAATAAAAGACGATAATAAAGAATTGAGTGATGAACTGTGTTAAAAGTCAATAAAAAGTCGAAATATTATTTGGCAAACTCAAAATCATTGACGAACAAGGTTTGGTTTTTAACCACCCCAAAAACTTGTCTGATTAATTTGTTCATCACGGCAATCATAGCGACTTTGTGAGCTTTACCCAAGGCTCTTTGCCTTTGATAAACAGCCACACAGGCCAGGTTATATTTTTTAGCACTTCGGGCAGCCATATAAAGAATCGCTCTGACATAACCCAGTCCGGTTTTAGCCAGCCCATAGTTTTTGTGTACACTTTTGGAGGAGTGTTTTTCGATGGGAACAATTCCTAAGAACTTAAGTACTTGCTTGACATTGCTAAAGTTCTTAAACCCATCACTGGCGATAATCAAAGCATTGGCAGAGGCATCACCGATACCCACTACTGATTTGATTAAACCAAACAAGTGTTTATGTTGGTCATCATCTAAAGTAAAGAGTTCCTCTTTAAATTTAGTGATTTGTATTTGCAAGGTCATTTGCAATAATTCTAAACTTTCAATGACTAACTTGTCAGCTCTTGGGTCAAAAGACAAGGCATGAAGTTGATTCTCATAGGCTTGTTTCTGAGTCATTAAAGTGGATAAATGTTTCCTTTTTTGTCTGAGATGATGCAAATGCTCATCTTCGATACTGGTGGGAGCAGGTTGATAATTGGCTCCATACAAGCTTAATAAGGCTGCATCCACTCCATCATGCTGATGAGTAACTTTCATACTTTTGACAAACCCTTTGCTTTGGCTTGGAGTGATTACACTAAAAGTAATCTCATGAAGCGTTAAAGCATAGCTTAATGGAAGATTATAAGTACCAGTTTGTTCAAAAATAATATGTACATTTTCACCAAGTGTCTCAATCCACTGATTGATAGCTTCTATAGTATTGTCGATAGTTTGTACAGGAAGTTTGATGAATTTGGATGAAGCTTGACTTAAGCCCTGAGCGATGACTAACTCATGGCTTCCCACATCGATACCTATGTACTGTTTGTTTATAGTCATTGTTTTAAAATAGTTTATTTCATGCTTATAACATCATCGTTTGAAGAGATCTATGTCCCAGTGAACTGTCCATAATCGCATGAAGTGGGTAAGTTGGCTATTAGCATCACTCCAGATATATTTTACCAA
>NZ_SEWF01000070.1 GCF_004168285.1 Emticicia agri
TAAAAGAAAAAGTTCTTGCAATTTTGTAATTGGAAAAGAACAAAATATATGCAAGAACCCAAGCAGTGGAATGCTTTAGGAACAAATATAGCTGAATTAAAAGCAAAAGTCAAAAATAGCCGAACAGAGCTTAGACAACTCAGACAGCGACTGAAAGAATTAGAGGCGAGTCGGGATTTGTGGAAGCGTAAATATAAGACCTTACAATCCTCAGAATTGCGTTCTGTCAAGCAAAATTCAGGTCGGATTACTAAAGCTCAAGGATATCAGTACAGTGTTCAGACTATTCAAATGAGTGTATACTTATACTTGGTTTTAGGCTGTGGCTATAGAGGAATTGTAAAGATTTTGCTATACATTCAGTTAGAATTCGGTGTTTTAGGCGTCTTACCCAGTAAAAGTATCATTGCTGTATGGGTGCAGAAATTAGGCTACTATAAATATACTCATCCAGTCTGTGAGCTTGGTAAGTCCTATGGTTTAATCATTGATGAGTGTATGGTAATCGGTCAGCAAAGGTTAGTACTTATCTTGGGAGTAGCTGCCCAAAAAGAGCAGCCAACTGCTTTAAACTATGAACAGGTCAGTGTTTTGTCTATCGCAGTGCGATCATCCTGGAAAGCGGAAGATATTAGGGCAGAGATTGAAAAAGTGACAGAAAAAATGGGTAGTAAACCTGTCTATATTATCAGTGATGGCAATAGTAATTTACGCAAGGGTATTGGTGATAGTGGTTGTATCAGGATTGCAGACGTCTCTCATCAAATAGCCTTGATAGTAGAGAAACACTATCGTAACCATGGTAAGTTTATCAGTTGGCAGCAAGCCATCGCACAGGCTAAATTTCAAGGAATCATGAGAGAGGTGGCCTACTTGCTTCCACCTAAACAAAGAGTGATTGCTCGGTTCATGAATTTAGAGCCCAGTATTGTCTGGTCAAAGAAGATTATTACTTGTTTTGAAACCTTTTCAGCCAAAGAACAAGACTTTTTTAGACCTATCAAACAGCATCAGGGCTTAATTGAAGAGCTTCAAGCAGTTTTTCAAATGAGTCAACAGGTAATAGATTTACTGAAAATCAAAGGGTTATCTTATGAAAATATTGAGCAATGTAAGGATGTGCTTAAAAAACATCACCTGAGAGTGGATGGAAAAATAATCACAGCTATTGAAGAGTATTTACAGACAGAAAAGTTAAAATTACCTAATGCAGACACTGTTTGGAATTGCTGTTCAAACTGTTTGGAGTCTTTGTTTGCTAAATTCAAGCAAAAACTACCTGCCAATCCATTGCATGGCATTACCAAGCAAGTATTGGCACTACCACTTAGAACAAACAAAGGACTTAAGTTCGACATAAAGACAGCCTTAGAAGAGGTTTCTATGGCAGATTTAGACCAATGGGGTAAGGCAGTACTCGCTGATAAGCAAGTTCTTAGAAGGAAAAATACATTAAGAATATGAAAGAACTTTTTTACAGATTGGACAACCTACCCATAGGGACGATATATCGGTAGTTATAATAAGTTTATCGAATATTGGTATCCCGTAGGGATAATATATTCTAATTTCATTCAATGGACTATTGTTATGAAAACCCAAAAGTTATTATCATATATAAAGAGAATTTTTTCTCCTATTAAGCATTCTCGGATGTCATTAGAGACCTATTATGCAAAAATTGACCAATCAGAAGAAGATTTAAAACAGGGGAGAGTAAAATCTTTTGAAGAGATAAAACGAAGGTTTTCTGGTTGAAAACATGTCGTTTAGTATTGTTTAATTGGATACTATCATGAATTTCTCTAAAAATACACTCAAAGAATACGACTTACGCCATACCGGCTGTCGTGAAGATATATTGCAGTCATTTCAGACTTATACGCATGCACTTTCGCACGGAGACCTGGAAAATCTTTTTGGCGAACGTTTCGATAGAGTAACAATTTATCGTACGCTGAAAACTTTTGTCGATAAGGGAATTATTCATAAAGTACTGGACGATGAAGGAGGCACTAAATATGCTCTCTGTCGGTCAACAGAATGTACCCACGATGAACACCATCATGACCATGTGCATTTTAAATGTCTGGTTTGTGGAAATACCACCTGTATTGAGAGTGTGCATATTCCGAAACTCAATTTACCCGAAGGTTATAAGCTAACCGATATTAATATGTTGATGCAGGGTACCTGCCCTAACTGCAAAGCATAAAACACCTTTTTTAATTACCTGTTATTGTGAGTTTTTCTCGCCTATTATAGCCATCCATGTCTTATAAAACCAAGTTGATTATAGCACTCGGGCTTGTGTATGTGGTCTGGGGTTCTACTTTTTTAGGTATGAAGTACGCCATTGAGGTGCTTCCACCTATGATGGTTTCCTGCTTACGTTTCCTGACAGGAGGGCTTCTGCTTTTTGTTTTTACACTCTGGAAAGGGTATGGCATACCCAACATGGCTCAGATAAAAGGAGCTGTGCTTGTAGGGATTATGTTAAGCGGAATTGGGAATTGTACCGTAGCTTTTGCCTTGCGTTTTATGCCATCGGGGTTGGTTGCCTTGTTGGTAGCTACCCTCCCAGCCTGGATGATTATGCTTGACTTCTGGTTTTTCAGTAAAACAAAACCTACACTTATTGGTCTCATTGGATTAGTTGTAGGCTTGTTTGGCATGGTTTATCTATTAGACCTTACTAATCCGGCACATGCTGATGCCCGTGAAGTAGCTATTTTCCCAGCCTTATTAGTTTTTGCGGGTTCAGTTGCCTGGGCTTATGGTTCACTGAAATCGCCTTATCTGACATTGCCCAAACCTATACAATCTACTGCCATACAAATGATTGCCGGAGGGCTTTTTTCTTTAACCATGAGCCTCTTATTTGAAGATAATCATATAAAGGCTATTAAAAACATGACATTGGAAACCTATATGGCTGTTATTTATCTGATTGTGATAGGCTCTTATGTGGGCTATAGTGCCTATCTATGGCTGATAAATAATGCCCCACCGCAACTCACCGCTACTTATGCCTACGTTAATCCGGTAGTGGCATTCTTTTTAGGCTGGATTTTCAAGGGTGAGTTATTGACTACCCGTTCACTGATTGCCTCGGCTATTGTATTGATTGGTGTAATATTGATGACCATAGGCCGTAGGAAAACAGCCTCGATTGAGTAATTATGTATGCGAAAATCGCCCGCACGATTTTTCAAATTGTCTGTTTACAAAATATAGATTTTCAGCGTCATTTCGTATATTTTTATATTATTTTGCCACAATGTACACAAAATGCACAAAGTAGCTCAATAGTGTAACATAGTGCATCTTGTGTACATTGTGGCAAAAAGTTTAGAAAACGTTCGCATACGCATTTTACGCCGTAAACTTATCCAATTGCTTTATTAATACATCAAAATCTTTCGGATAAGGGGCTTCTATCTTTACCGCTTCCCCATTTAATAATTTAAAAGTAAGTGAATGTGCATGTAGGGCTACTCTTTTAATGAGCGGTAATTCCTCTGTTCCTTTTTTCAGATTAAACTTTTTGCTTTTTAGCTGAGATAAAAGAATATCGTCTCCGCCATAGGTCGGGTCGCAAACAATGGGTGCTTTCAGGCATTGCAAGTGTACCCGAATCTGGTGCATACGCCCTGTAATAGGAATACACTCTACTAAGGTATGATACCGATAGGCTTTTAATGTAAAGAAGATAGTCTCGGCTAATTTACCTTTCTCTCGGTCAATTCTTACGGCTGTACCATCTTTTAACTGAGCAATTGGTAGGAAAACCGATACACTATCGAAATCATGCACGCCATTTACTACGGCATGATAACGTTTGGTTACTTCACGGCTTTCAAACTGCATGGCAAGATGCCGGTAAGCAGCCGGATTTTTGGCAATAGCCAATACTCCCGAAGTTTCTTTATCCAGACGGTGGCATAGCTGTGCATCATCTGAATACCCTTTGGCTAAACGCAGAATACTCTGGTGTTTGTCTTGTGTGCGTTCATCAAGACTTGCTAAAAAAGGTGGTTTATTAATTACTATATAATCGTTGTTTTCAAAAATGATTAAATCTTCGAAAACAACGTTTTTGGGTGTTGTCTTTATCTTGGTTGTCTCCTGAAATTCCTGAAACTCAAACTCGTAATCCATATTGCTGATGGGTATAATGAAATATTATGCAAATTTAGGTTTTAAATTTTAAAAACAGGTAAATCAAAGATTTAGTGCAATACTTGATAAAGCTCCGCTTCTTTCATATTTTTTTTAAGGCTATTAATTTAATATCTTTGCATAGATTACTATTCTCTCATTCTGCTGTTATGGAATCCGACACAAGACAACTAAACACCAAAAAGAAGAAAAATAGTAAGAACTATAATGCCCTATGTCATGAAACTGAAGCCACTATTTACTTTTATAGGTATTTTTATTGCCCTTATTAATAACAATGCCTATACTCAAAGTCCTGTTGTTATTAGTTCACAAACTAAAGCCCCGGTGCAGGCAACTACGCATTTAGAGATTTTCAGAGACCCCACCGCCAGCATACCTTTTGAAGAGATACATAAACAGAATTTTAAGCCTTTAGGCAGAGACTATCTTCTTTTACCTTATACAAATGATGCACATTGGGTCAGGCTGAAAATTGAGAATACCAATGCTACCAATAAAGACTGGGTACTGCAATGGCTCAACCCTCTGGCTGAAAGGCTTGATTTTTATATTTCAGATAGCACCCAACAGCAATTTACGCACACAGAATATCAATTAATAACCCGAAAGGAAAAAAAACTTTTAGAGTTTGAGCCCGCCTTTCCGTTTGAATTAGCACCTCATACCTCAAAAATTATTTATATAAAAGTCTTATCGCATCGTGGCACATATGCTACCATCAGTATTCATTCACCTGAATCATTAACCAAAAAAACACTCAATGCTTATACAGAACAAAGTTTTACTAACGGTCTTTTGGTTTTCCGTTTTCTGCTGGTAATCATATTAGCCATTTTTATCATCAAATTGCCCATTTTCCGCATCTATTCCTTACATACTGTTTTCAAAACACTGGTTTACTGGGGTTTAATGAATGTCACAGGCCCGCTTTTTACTGCGAATCCTGATATAGCAAAAAAATAGATTTTCTTTCTTATAACTCTATTACCATTACCTCCGGTCTGCTTGTACTGATAGCTTTTGCCACAGACAGACTTCCGAAATGGCATAAGCTACTTACCTATTTTTTCGTGTTAGCCACTGTTGTGGTTGATATTATGGGAGTAATCAATTATCAATGGTACTGGCTTAAAGCCGGGTTATATTTAATTGTCTTTTCGTCGTTCTATTTCCTTGCTATATACATTTATAGCCTTGTTAAAAAACTACCTACCAAGCATTATTATTCTATTCCTTTTATCTTAGGAATGATTAGTTATTTACTCATTTGTCTGCGCTTGTTAGGTTGGCTTGAATATAAGCCTTTATTCCGCTTATCGTCTTTGTTGTTTATGGTCGAAAACTTTGTGTTTATTTTCTTCTTAGGGCAAATATTCAGAAGTGCCGAAAGGGATAAAATTCTTGCCGAACAACAATTAGGCTTTAATCTGGAACAGAATGCGCGCCTGAAAGAATTAGATAACCTGAAAACCACATTCTTTGCCAATATCTCGCACGAATTACGTACGCCGCTTACCTTAATATCAGGGCCTATTAAGGAGTTAATGCAGAAATACCCTGCCGAGGTATTGTTGCCGCTGATGCACCGAAATACCCAGAGGCTACTTACACTTATCAATCAGTTATTAGACATCAGCAAGTTAGAAGCCGGACAAATGCAAGTGGAAATGAGTAAGCAGAATATCAGCCAATACTTTCAGACACTTACCAGTTCGTTCACTTCATTAGCCGAAAGCCAGAAAATCAGCTTCGAAACTTCAGTAGGTACACAGGAAATCCGGGGTTATATCGATAAAGATAAGTTAGATAAAATCATTACAAATCTGCTTTCAAATGCGTTTAAATTTACTTCTAAAAAGGGTAAGGTTATGGCTACACTTGAAAGCCCTTCGGCCAAAACTATAATTATTACGATAAGCGATACAGGCGTAGGTATCAGAAAAGATAAATTAGATAAGATTTTTGACCGTTTTTATCAGGTAGATAGTTCTCAGAACCGGAAATTTGAGGGAACAGGCATTGGTTTAGCTTTGGTAAAAGAACTGGTAGGTGTATTGAAAGGGACTATACATGTAGAAAGTGAAGAAAATGCTGGAACAACTTTCAGGGTACGGATTCCTGTGGATAAAGCAACCTGGAACAATGCGATAGTAGCCGAAGAATCAGAAACTGTTCCCTATACTGAAAACCTTACTGAAAGTCTTACAGTGAATGGTCATACAAAACCGATTGCTGACCACCTGAATGGCGAGCAGGAAAATATACTTTTAATAGTAGATGACAATGATGATATAAGAGCCTATATTAAGAGCATTTTTGAAAGTGATTATCAGGTTGTTGAAGCTGTTAATGGTAAAGAGGGTATCATTAAGGCTACTGAAAAAATACCAAACCTCATTATCAGTGATTTAATGATGCCTGAAATGGATGGTTTTGAGTTTTGTAAAGTATTGAAATCGGACGAGAAAACAAGCCATATTCCGATTATTATGCTGACAGCCAAAGCTAATGTAGAAAGCAGAGTAGAAGGGTTGGAATTAGGTGCTGACGATTACCTGATTAAGCCTTTTCATAAAGAAGAGCTATTGGTGAGGGTAAGAAACCTGATTTCAATACGTGAAAATTTAAAGAAAAAATACGGAAAAGAAATCGTTGAGTTGAAACCCGATGAAATCAAGGTTAATTCTATTGATGAAACTTTTCTTCTGAAAGCTAAAGCCGTGGTTGAGAAAAATCTTTCAGACAGCCAGTTTGACCTGACACGTTTTGCCGATGAAATGGCTATGAGCACAGTACAGCTACGTCGTAAAATTAAGGCTTTGACGAATCAGACATCTGTAGAATTTATTCGTAGATACCGCCTGCAAAGAGCCGCAAGTCTGCTTAAACAAAAAGCCGGAAATGTCTCTGATATTGCCTATCAGGTAGGTTTTGAGAGCCTCCCTTATTTTACCAAAGTATTTCAGGAAGAATTTGAGATAACCCCATCAGAATATGCTAATAGATAATAACCACCCATAAAAACTGATAATTTTTCTTCATGTTCAAAATGAGTTAAAGAATGTCATTTTTGCGCTAACGTGGCTTAGGTTAGTAAGGTTACTTTTGAGTATTAATTCCAATTTAATACCATCGAAAGTCTAAACATGAAGAAAAATTTACTCCTATTGCTATTGGGATTTTTCTGCACCCAATACTCATTTGGTCAAACCAAAACCTGGGCAGGTACTACTACTGATTGGCATACAGCCGCTAACTGGAGCCCTACTGGGGTTCCATCTGCCGCTAATGATGTAGTTATTAACACAGGAGCTATAAACCCTATAATAAGTAGTAATGTATCGGCCAAGAGTATCAACATTTCTGTAGCAGGAGCGTCTCTCACAGTTAATAGCGGAGCAATACTTACAGTCAGCAATGCAGGGACAGCCTTACAAATCAATAATGGAGGTCTTACTAATAACGGAACTGTCTTAATAACTAATACTAACCCTACCGAGGTTTCTCAGGAAGCCGCCGTCCTCTTAACCTTTAGTGCCATTATTACCAATACAGGCACAATTACCGTGAATGGGGGGGCAAATTATGGTATCAGAATGGCCGGTTCAACGATTAATAATCAGAGTGGAGGCGTAATTACTTCTAATGGAAAAGAACTGATTCGCTTTGGGGATTCCAACGCTATATTAAATAATAATGCCGGAGCAACCTTGAACGGTACCAGTCCTGCAACTGCCATTACACTCATTCCTGGAAAATTAAACAATAATGGCCTTATCGATATTACCGGGAGTTTAGAGTTATATAATTCTAATAGCAGATTAAGAAATCTCGGTTGTGGAATTATCAAGATGGTCGGCGATTATTATACGCAATCTGGTGCAACTACTGAAAATGACGGACTTCTACAGATAGATGGCTCGTTAAATAATTTCGGTTCAACTTCTAATGATGGTGTGATACGTGCCAATGCTTATCCGACACTTACTAATCATAACCTGCTGATTAATAATAACGCTGCTAATAATGCTATTTTTACTCCTTTTACGAATTCATATTTATCGGCCGTACAGGGAATTTTTCTCAATGCAGCGGCTACCGTTTCAGCAGGTACATACACTTCAAATAATAATACCTTTACTCCGGGTAATTTCTCCGGTGGTACTTATACCTTATATGCTAAAATCAGCTATGATGGCTGTACTTTTATAGTTCCTTTTAGTTATATAAGAGCCCCTACCCGCAGATATGTAAAAACAGCAGCAGCAGGTAGTGGAGATGGTTCTTCATGGGCTAATGCCTCAGGCGATATTCAGGCTATGATTAACGCATCCTCTACAAATGATAGTGTATGGGTAGCATCAGGGGTTTATATACCTTTATATGATGGCACAGGGAACGCTAATCCAGCTAATGTAAGGCATAAGATTTTTTATATGAAATCGGGTGTTAAGCTATTTGGCGGCTTTGCCGGAACAGAAACTTCATTTAGCCAACGTGATTTTAAAACTAACAGAACCGTTTTTTCGGGAGATGCCGATAACAATGACACCAATACCGATGGGAATTTTATTTCTGAAAGTTATACCGATATACAAGGTAATAATTCATACCATGTTCTGGGTGTCATTAGTTGTGATAAACTTACCAGAATAGATGGCATTACCTTTACAGCAGGAAAAAGCGGCACAACAGGAGATCCTTCGCAAACAGTTGGTTCCGGCTCGCTTTCAACAGTTTTTGGGCCTGCTATAAGTATAGCGGGTGCATTTCCTACAGTTGCCAATTGTGTATTTATTGGTAATGACGGTTATTATGGAACCACCTATCATAACAACGTAAACGGAACCGATACTGTAAGAATTAACAACAGCTATTATCTAAACAACAGAGCTCAATTTGGTGGAGGTATGTTTATTCATAGAGGACATACTTTGATAGATAACGTAGTACTCGTTAATAATGCTGTTTTCCGCTCTAATGCTTACCGTAATGGTGGAGCCATTGCTATTTCTTCTAATATGCAGGTTGGGAAAATTGTTAAGTTCACCAATATGACCATAGTAAACAATAGCCCATCTTCAACAAAAGCTATTGAAATAGATGGTGATGCTGACATAAGTATTATTAATAGTATAATATGGAATGAAACGGCTGTTGCAGGCGGTAATGTAAACAGAGTATCAGGAGCGGGGGGATCACTCACGAGTAGTTATTCCCTCTTACAAAACTCAGGGGCAGGTAGCTCATGGAATGGCGGTTATGGTACTGATGGAGGCAATAACTATGACGGAGACCCACTATTTACTAATTTATCAGACATTAATGGTGCAGATAATAAATTCTTTACTACTGATGATGGTTTAACCTTAACAGGTTGCTCGCCCGGGGTTAATACAGGTACCAATACCAATGTTTTTGCTACTGATATTACCCACTCGCCACGCCCTTATAATAGCGGCATAGCCGATATAGGGGCTTATGAACGTCAGGCAGCGGCAACGCTTACCACTATTCCGACCAATGTTTCTGTCAATAAAACGGTGATTTGCCCTGGGAACACCCTCACACTTTCTGCGCAGTGTAGTGCCGGAACAATCACCTGGTATAATCAGGCTACAGGAGGCACGGCCATAGGTACTGGCAATAACCTGAACCAATCACCAACCGTTAATACAGTTTATTATAGTGCCTGTGAAGTGGGTAATTGTAAAAGTGAACGGGTAGCTACTGCTGAAATAATCATTTCAATGGTCTCTGCTAACATCAACCTTACCGCTTCTATATCAGGCACAGCCATTTACGCTTCTTCTAATACTATTACGGCCACCAATAAAGTGTTAGGTACTGCTAATGCACAATACCTTGCTAATAATAGTATTTCATTGAATGCAGGTTTTGAAACCAGTTCAGGAGCGGTATTTACAGCCAGAGCAACACCTGTTACTGCCTGTAATTAAGTACTTTAGATGATTAACAAAGCCCAACTGTTTTAATATAGTCGGGCTTTGTTATCTTGATTGAGTCTGTAAATTTCCTGTTTGTATTTTAGCATACATTATACCCATTTATTCTTCTGAGCCAGTTGCACCGCCTCCAGTTTAGAATGCACATGAAGCTTCTGATAGATATTTTCGGTGTGTTTACGGGTAGTTTTGGCTGAAATAAATAACTGGTCGGCAATTTGGGTATAGCTTAAACCACTGGCTATTTTTTCCAAGATTTCGACCTCTCGCTTTGAAAGATTAAATGATTCAGGTGAAGGATAAGATTCAGTTATTGCTTGGCTCATAAACTGGCTACGTAGTATCTCAAGTGTTTTGGCAGCTATAATCGGCGACATAGGTGCTCCGCCATCCATCAATTCTTCTATACTTTTCAGAATTCTGGTGGGTTTTTCGTCTTTCAATAAATAACCTGATGCACCCGCTTGTATGGCTTCAAAAATCTTATCATCACGGTCAAGCACCGTCAGCATCATTATTTTCTGTGAGGGATTCCTTCTTTTTATCTCACGGGTAGCCTCTATCCCATCCATCACAGGCATTTCAATATCCATCAGAATAACGTCAGGGTTATGTCTGAAGAGTTTCTCTAAGGCATCTGCCCCGTTTACTGCCGTAAAATCAATCCTCAACTCTTCAAAAACTGAGAGATTATGACTGATATTACTCAATAAAACAGGGTTATCGTCTACAAGACCGAGGCTGATAGTGCTCATATATAAGCGAATAATATTTTTACAAATTACTATCTTATTTATCATTCATTCAATACGGCAATTGCCGTATAAACAGGGATTTCTATACAGATAGTAGTACCGCTTTCCGGGGTGGACTTAATCATAAACTCGCCTTTAATCTCTTGTATCCGGTTGCGCATATTACGCATTCCATAAGATTCAGTATTATAGGCTACTTCTGCTATTCCTACGCCATTATCCTCAATAGTGATGCTGATTTTATCGTCGGTCTGTTCACAACTAATACTAAGTTTTGTAGCTTGCGCATGTTTCAGTACGTTCTGAATAGCCTCCTGAAGTACTCTGAAAAGATTAATGGCCTGCATAGAACTAATAGTAATAGCAGAGTTGCACAAAGAAAAATGAATAGCTACCTCTAATCTGTCTTCTATGGCTTTCAGTACATAATTACGTAATCGTTTATCAAAACTATCCAGACTTATTTTAGACTGGTGGGTCGCCCAAATAGTATCCCGCAGATTCTGCACCGCTTCACGTACATTTTCATTGATTTTTTCGAGTTTCTGCGGCTCTAATTTTTGTTTATGAGCCAGATAAGTAGCAGCATCAAGGCTGGTGGCAACAATGGTGAGTTGCGAACCAACACTATCGTGAAGGTCTCGACTGATGCGTTCTTTTTCGTACTGTAAGGTCAGTTTATTTTCAAGTGCCAGACGAGACTGTCTTTCTTTTTCTTCACGTAAAGCCTTATAACGGATACTCAAACCAAATAAAAGTACAACAATATCAAAAACCACACAAGCTACTTGTACCTTCTGGTCGAGCAGCCAGCTATGCTCAATAAATTCAAAGGTACGGAAGTAAGAAAAAACCCCGAATATGAAAAAAGGTGTAATGCCAATGAGGTAGTTTTTAGCCAGTGAAGGGTTAATTTTTTTGACATAACTATATACTACAAAGTAAAAAATAAGCATGATTGCTATAAGAAAACAACAAATCATGGTTATTAACAGAAAGTAAGGAGGCGAGCCTGTTGTTTCTTCAAAATAGATAACTATAGCTTTCTGAAAAACCATAGAAAACAGCGACCCAAGGGCTACCCGCCAGAGCATTAGATTGAGCCGATTCAACTGATGTCCACCTAATACATAATTTCTGACAAAAAACATCAGAGAAATCAGAGAACACCAGAGCATCCAGTTTCTGAGTTCCAATGCTGAAATGAATCCGAAACCTTGTTGGTATGCCGAAAGAAAGAAACCTACACCCGTTAGTGTAAAACCTAACAAAAATAATATATAACCCGCATAATACAGATATACCCAATCTTTACTCGTAAAAAAGATAGCCGTTGCAAACAAAAAAACAATGGCTACAATACCCGTAAAGAAGCTGTAATAACCAGTATCGAAAATGCGGTCAGAGAAAAAATCCTCTTCATTTTTCACACTTACTTCTCCTTTTATCAACATTCGTTTTTTATAAAATCGGGTATATACGGTAGTATCGCTATGGGGTTTCAGTAAGATGGGAAGAATAAAATTCCGATGCGGATACAGTCTTTCAGACAAAGGGTTTTGCCAGGCCAATTTTTGTATGAGCGAAAAGTCTTGTCTATAGAAAGAAACGGAGTCGAGCCATGCAAAGGCAATTTCAAAAAAGTATTTTTCGTAGTGAGCGCTATTATTCTTGATAGATACCCTTAACCAATGGTAGGCACTATCCTGCCCCAAATTAATAAGGTTATCCGGAAGTGTCTGAAATGTTTTATCGGCAATAACATTAACAGATAACTGCTTACCGTCATCTTTAAAATAATCAATCTTTTGCTGAGCACTAACGCTAAAAGAACAAACGACAACACACAGAATCACATAGAGTAGCGATGGCTTCATGTAGGGCTATTTATAGGTTAAAATAGGGCAATTGCCTTATTGAATGGGTTCAGAAAAGGTAAGAATTTTGAGAGAAATTTAAACATAGTTATACACTTATGAAAAAAAATATTTATTCTCTCTTCACACTACTATTAACCGTACTGCTATTTAATGCCTGCAAAGGGCCGGCGGGCGACCCCGGACCTGCAGGACCCCAAGGGGCGAAAGGCGATATCGGAGCCAAAGGTGATCCGGGTACAGTTAGTATCATCTCAACGGGCTGGATTACTGTTTCTGAAGAGCTTTTTAAAGCAAGCTATGTTCCAGAAGATTTAATTACAAACATAAAATTTACTGGCCCTGATATTGATAAAATATCTCAGAAAGTTTTAGACGACGGAATTATTCTGGTTTATAACCGATTACCCACCAGTAAAAATGTCATTAACGCTATTCCTTATACATTAGACCTCAATTTTTATGAACCGGGTCTGCAATTAAGTTACTTTTTTGAAGCCAGACCTAAAGAAGTCAATTGTTATATTCAATTTTCTAAAGCCGTTAATGATATTAGCGATTATGTGGGTACTGAAGAATTTCGTGTGGTTATTATTCCGGGTCCAAGCGGGCTTCGCCTGAAAAACATTGATTTAAGAGACTATAATGCCGTGAAAAAAGCTTTTAATCTTGAAGATTAAAAATGCTCTCGCCTAATTGCTGTAGAAATTTCAATCGGGGGTAAGTAGATAGTTAATGCTGTGCTACTTTGCCCCCTTCTTTGTTGGGTATTAACTCACCTGCTACTGGTAATTTGAATGTAAATCGGGTCCCTTTGTCAATTTTGCTGGTAACGCTTATTTTAGAATGATGGGCATTTAAGATATGTTTTACAATAGCCAATCCTAAACCAGTACCACCTGTTTCACGAGAGCGACTTTTATCAATCCGATAGAAACGCTCAAAAATACGGGAAAGGTGTTCAGGTGAGATACCAGGCCCATCGTCTTCTATGGATACCTGAAAATATTTTTTCTCCTCTTCAATCTCAACTATTATTTTTCCGTTTTCCTTTCCGTATTTAATGGCATTATCTACGAGATTGGTTATCACCTGCGAAATCCGTTGTTTGTCGGCTGTTACCCAGGCTGCCTGTAGTTCTTTAGGCTTAATTTTCAGCGTTACACCTCTGGTTTTGGCTTTCGACTCTAATTGTTCAAAAATCTCTTCGGTAATATGTCTCAGGTCTGTCGTCTCAAAGTGCATTTTTAAATCCCCTTTTTCTACCTGAGAGAGCGTAACAAGGTCTCTTACGAGGGCATCTAATCCATCAAGGCTTTTGGCGGCTTTATTTAAAAATCGCTCAAGAATTACAGGGTCTTCCATAGCTCCGTCAAGCAAGGTATGAATAAAGCCCTGTGCAGCAAAAATGGGAGTTTTTAATTCGTGCGATACGTCAGCCAGAAATTCACGTCTGAAAACCTCCATCTTTTTCAGTTCATCAATTTCCTGTTGCTTTCGGGCCACGTAAGTCGAAATTTCTGAATTCAGTTTTTTAATAGGGTTTACACTCCTGATTAAGGTTTTACGAGAAATATCAAAATCACGGATTTTTAGTTTCTGAATGGTTTTATAAATCTGCTCTACTTCCCGGAACACCAGTATATCGATGGTATAAAAGACAAAAAAGAAAGAAGCAAAAAAGGAAGACACACCTACCACAAACAACATAGCAGCACTCACATTAGGTACAAAGCTTAAGAATACAATAGAAACAGTCGTAATTAATACGGCAAGAAAAAAGGCAATAATTCGGGGGCTGAACGACATTCTGAGTGAATGGTTAATAATAAAATAACTATCTCTGCTGCAAGAACAGTTCTACAAATTTAAAGATAATTATTTCTTAGTACAGATTTATTACTCATCTGTAAACATATATCCTACACCTTTCAGGGTTTTGATATAGTTCTCGCCTACTTTTTCACGTACTTTACGTATATGCACATCAATGGTACGCTCTACAACGAAAATATCAACCCCCCAGATTTTCTGAAGAATTTCGTCACGACTGAATACTTTGTTAGGATACTGGGCTAAGAAGAAAAGTAATTCAAATTCCTTTTTGGGTAGTACAATGGTTGACCCATCCTGCTTGGTTACTGTATAATTCTGGCGATTGATATTCAATCCTGCTACTTCAAGTGCATCGCTCGTATCTGATTTTTGCGCTTCACGACGGAAAAAAGCATTAATACGGCTCATTAAAGCACGGGGCTTGATAGGTTTGGTCAGATAATCATCTGCGCCTACTTCAAAAGCGGCTATTTCAGAGTATTCTTCAGAACGTGCTGTGAGATACAGAATGTAGATACTTTTCATTTCGGGCATAGAACGCAGCGTTCGCCCTACTTCGATACCATCCATGTGTGGCATCATTATATCAAGAATAACTAAATCAGGCAGAAATTCACGGGCAACTTCAATAGCTTTTTTTCCATCAGAGGCAGTAGCGACTTTATACCCCTCTTTTTCAAGGTTGTAGCTTAACAACTCCACAATATCAGCTTCATCGTCAACTACTAAAACACGGTGAGCAGAACTCATAAAGGCGTTTTTCAATTAGTGTACTGCAAAGTTATGGTTAAAAAATCGTTAGGTGTGTTAAGTCAATGTTAAATCTTATCAAAAGGCAGTATAAAACACAAATCAATAGCATTTTTACCAAAAAATGCCGTAGTCTGCCTTCACGAAAAGCTATGCGTAACCTGTTTATAATCAGTCGGTTCTCTACCTTATGCGCTTTTTCTACACTTTGCAAGATTTTTAGAAAATAGTTTAGGTTTTTTTTGCGTAACAAATCAAAAACCCCTACTTTTGCAGTCCGATTTTCAAAAGGTGTGTAAATACTTCTTGAAGCGGCAGAAATCAGTCTTAGTCTTGATACCTATTCACACGGTGTCGCTTCCCCTGGCAAAAGGCGAAATTTCTGAACCAAAATCAACGGAAATGATTGATACTGAGGCGGGAATGTGAGCCCCTATTCAAGACTCAAATCAAATCTTTTTGTAAAATTCCTTAAAATCTGAAAGACAATGGCGAAAGACATCGCAGGATATGTGAAACTTCAGGTAAAAGGCGGTCAAGCCAACCCTTCACCACCAATTGGTCCGGCATTGGGTTCTAAAGGTTTGAACATCATGGAATTTTGTAAACAATTCAACGCTCGTACTCAGGATAAAGTGGGTATGATTTTGCCAGTAGTAATTACTTACTATACTGACAAATCGTTTGAATTTGCCATCAAAACTCCACCCGCTGCTATCATGCTGTTAGAAGCAACAAAAATCAAAACAGGTTCAGACCAACCCAATCGTAAGAAAGTTGGTTCGGTAACTTGGGATCAGGTAAAAACTATTGCCGAAACCAAAATGCCAGACTTGAATTGCTTTACTGTTGAGTCAGCAATGAAGATGATTGCCGGTACTGCCAAAAACATGGGTATTACCATCTCAGGCAACGCACCGTTTTAAAAACAACGAATGATTGTTACTCATTCATTATTATTCATGGGAGTTATGCCCGGCATAACGCTATAACCAAACAAAGCAAATGGCAAAATTGACCAAAAAAAGAAAGGAAGCAATGTCGAAGTATGACGCTTCAAAAGCTTATTCTCTAAAAGATGCGGCTGATGTTTTGAAGCAGATTTCATACACTAAATTCGACTCTTCGGTAGATGTTCACGTTCGTTTGGGCGTTGACCCTCGTAAGGCTGACCAGATGGTACGTGGTGTGGTTGCATTACCACACGGAACCGGTAAAACTGTTCGTGTTTTAGTATTGTGTACTCCTGACAAAGAAGCTGATGCAAAAGCTGCTGGCGCTGATTATGTGGGGTTGGACGAATACATCCAAAAAATCGAACAAGGTTGGACTGACATCGACGTAATCATCACGATGCCAACTGTAATGGCTAAACTTGGTAAGTTAGGTAAAATCCTCGGACCTCGCGGGTTGATGCCAAACCCTAAGTCTGGTACTGTAACGCTCGACGTAGCAACAGCAGTAAAAGAAGTGAAAGCTGGTAAAATTGACTTTAAAGTTGACAAAACCGGTATCATTCACGCTTCCATCGGTAAGGTTTCTTTCTCACCTGAGAAATTAGCAGAGAATGCTACAGAATTGATTCAAACTTTGTTGAAATTGAAACCATCTTCTGCTAAAGGTACGTATGTGAAAAGCATATCACTGGCAAGCACTATGGGACCTGGTATTCAAATCGACAGAACAACCATTAATGGATTGTAATCATGACAAAAGAAGAAAAAGGAGCAATAATTGAAGAGTTGGCTGAGAAATTTGCAGCTACCCCTTACTTCTATATTACCGATGCGGGCGGACTAAGCGTTGCTAAAACCAATGAATTGCGTCGTTTGTGTTTCGAGCGTGGTATAGAGTATCGTGTAGTGAAAAATACACTAATCAGCAAGGCTCTTGAAAGATTAGATACCGATTATTCGTCATTTGACGGAACTGTTCTTAAAGGATTTTCAGGTGTAATGTTCCACGATGAGTCGGGCAAAGTAGCTGCAAAATTAATTAAGGATTTCCTGAAAGCTAACAAAAACAGCATCACGCTAAAAGGTGCTTCTGTTGATTCTGCTTTATTCATCGGCCACGACCAACTGGAAACGTTGCTGACTTTGAAATCAAAGCAGGAATTGATTGGCGAAGTTATCGGTTTGTTGCAATCACCTGCCAAAAATGTTATTTCTGGCTTGCAAAGCGGTGGCAACAAATTGGCTGGTATTCTCAAGACTTTGTCGGAGAAAGAAGCAGCTTAATTCGTTTACAAATCTTAACCTTTACTGGTTAATTGAAGTAAACACCCATCAGTTTTATAACTGATATTACAATTAAAATTATTTATCAAAAACAAGTATTAACTTTTAAATTCTATACAAAAATGGCAGATTTGAAAGCATTTGCAGAGCAATTAGTAAATTTGACTGTAAAAGAAGTAAACGAATTAGCACAAATATTGAAAGACGAGTATGGCATCGAGCCTGCGGCTGCAGCACCTGTAGTAATGCAAGGTGGTGGCGGCGGTGGCGAAGCTGCTGAAGCTCCGGTAGAAAAAACATCTTTCGACGTAATCTTGAAAGCTGCTGGTCCTAACAAACTTCAAGTTGTGAAGTTAGTAAAAGACCTTACTGGTCTTGGCTTGAAAGAAGCTAAAGATTTAGTTGATACAGCTCCGAAACCAATCAAAGAAGGTGTTGCCAAAGATGAAGCTGAAGGTTTGAAAAAATCTTTAGAAGAAGCTGGTGCAGAAGTAGAAGTAAAATAATTTTACCGATACCCTCTCAGAACAAAGCCCGAAAGCAACCTTTCGGGCTTTTGTTTTAAACGCCCCCGGCCCCTAAAGGGGTGCTTCTACACACTTTACATTTTTCATTTCTCGGTGTTACATTTTTCTATTAAAAAACTTATTCCTTGTTTCTGCCTTTTCTTATTCTAACTGTGAGATAGAAGCGACCGTCGCTCGGCTCGCGCCACAATTTTTTCCTTTCTCCATTCTGCTTGTTCCTTTCTGCCCCACAAAAAACCTTTCTGCCAAAAGCAACATTTCAAATATTATTTTGTACTTTTCTGACCGATTTGTATAGACAAGTGTATGACAAAATAAACCTGTTTCAAACAACTATTTACCTATGAAAAACTCAAATCAAAAGCAAAACAAATCTTCACGGCGTAATTTTATTAAAAGCGCAACCCTGGCATCGGCAGGTTTCATGATTGTTCCTCGCCATGTCTTAGGTAAAGGCTTTGTAGCTCCGAGCGATAAACTGAACATAGCGGCCGTGGGTTGTGGTGGCAAAGCCAATGTAAATATCCCTTTGGCTTATAATAATGGTTCTGACAATATTGTGGCACTTTGTGATGTAGACGATAGAGAATCAAATAAATTCCGTAAACAATTCCCCAAAGCGCCTTATTTTAAAGATTACCGCCAGATGTTGGAAAAAGAAGCCAAAAACATTGATGCAGTAATTGTTACTACACCAGACCACATGCACTATCCGATAGCAATGTCTGCCATGCAGTTGAATAAACATGTGTATTTAGAAAAACCATTAACACATGATATATGGGAAGCCCGCCAATTGACAGAAGCGGCAAAAAAATATAAATTAGTTACCCAGATGGGTAATCAGGGAAGTAGTGGAAAAGGTACCCGTATTACCGAAACTATTATTCAGAATGGGATGATTGGCGATGTACATACGGTAGAAGTATGGACCAACCGCCCGGTATGGCCGCAAGGTGTACAATCGCCTAAGGATAAAGGCATGAACCAACCGATTCCACCTGAAGTTAACTGGGATTTGTGGTTAGGAACTGCTCCCATGCGTGACTACCATGAAGCCTATATGCCATTCCGCTGGCGTGGATACTGGGATTTTGGTACAGGTGCTTTAGGCGATATGGGTTGTCACTTTATTGATGTACCATTCCGTGCCTTGAAATTGGGTTACCCTACTTCGGTAGAGTGTTCGGTAGGACAGGTATATGCCGATTTCTTTAAAGAAGCTCATTTTGATGATGTTTGTCCGCCATCATCGGCTATACACCTGAAATTCCCGAATCCAAAGGGTAAACAATTCAAAGAATTAAGCCTGAACTGGTATGATGGGGGTATTCGTCCACAATTGCCTGATGGTTGTGATTACGATAAAGTATTTGCTGATATTGATGGTGGGGTATTGTTTATAGGAACAAAAGGTATTTTAGCAACCGAACTTTTTGGCGATAACCCTAAGTTTTTCCCTGAGTCTAAATTCCTGAATGTGAAAATGCCTGCCCCAAAACGCCCATTAGTAGAAGGCGATACCGAAGGACATCAACAACAATGGGTAAAAGCCTGTAAAGCAGGGCCCGGTACTTACACCAGTTCATCTTTTGACCAATCTGGCCCCCTAACTGAAACGGTATTGATGGGTAACTTAGCCGTTCGCTCATTTCTACTCCGTGATTCAAAAAATAACTTTATTGGCCGTAAGAAACTTTTATGGGACGGCCCTAATATGAAAATCACTAATTTTGACGAGGCCAATGCTTTCGTAAAACGAGAGTATCGTGCTGGAGGGTGGATATAAGTACTATTCAAAAAAATCAGAAGGGCTTCATTACGAAGCCTTTTTTGTTATTTTAATGTTCATAATAAAAACACTATGCAAATTCTTTTCTTGGGGAAAAAAGAGGTACATGGCACGAATTTTTATGCCAACAATTCATAGTGTTCCCTATTTACGAACTCCAATAAAATATATCATGAATAGACTAACAAAGCTTTTGAATGTACTTATATTGGTTTTACCAATGGCCTGTACCAACCCTGCTAATACTTATTCCACCATAGATTCTACCGCAATTCCAAAAGACTCTACGGCAGAGAATTTTAAGATTGAGGATAAAGGCGTAAATATTGCCTATGATGACAGTAAAAAAGGAGATACAACGCTGGTATTTATTCATGGATGGGGTATTAATAAAACATATTGGAAAAATCAGGATACGGCTTTCAGCAAACATTTCAGGGTAGTAGCTATAGATTTACCCGGATTCGGAGAGTCGGGCAAAAACAGAAAAAGCTGGAAAGTGGAAGATTATGCCAATGATGTGTCGGCTGTATTGAATGGTCTGGATTTAAAAAATGTTATTCTTATAGGCCACTCCATGAGTGGGGCTATTGCCTTAGAAGCTGCTTTGAATAACCAACCCCGTGTAATTGGCTTGGTAGGTATTGATAATTTTAATACCTATGGTGCCAAAGAAACGCCACAAACACAAAAAGAAATAGAACAGTTTTTTAAAGCAGCCAGAACTGATTATAAGAAAACTGTTTCGGCCTATGTAACTCAGGCTTTATTTGCCCCCTCTACACCAAAATCAATCCGCAAAAGAGTGACAGATGATATTGCCAACGCTGACTCCACCATTGCGCTTGATTGTATGGAACAAAGTTTCAGCTATCCAACCGATGCAAAACTGAAAACTTTAAAAATGCCTTTGTATCTGATTAATAGTTCTGCCAATCCAACTGATACTTTGGCATTCAGAAGAAATGGCATTGCCTATCGTTTTTTTAATGTAGGCAAAACAGGACATTATCCGATGCTTGAAAAACCTGAGAAATTTAATGCGCTTTTGGAGCAAGTGATTGAGGATATAAAAACAACGAAAAAACAGATACTAAAGATATGAGAAGAGGGAGCATTTGTTTCCTCTTCTCACATAAAACTATATTACCTTCGCATCAAAAGCTCCGGTCAGAATTTTGCCATTTCGTTTTACTTGTAACCAGATGCGATAATTACCTGCACTCGGGAATACATAAGGGAAACTCACACTTCCGCCATGATGGCCGTTAGGCTGATGTATCATCCCTCCCATCAACACTTTGTCCCTCTCTGCTTCTGGCATAGCCTGTAATTGACGCAATACATTATCTACACTATCTCTGAAGCGCTTGGCATTATTCAGTCGGGGGCTTGGATTTGTCTTTTCACCCACACGTTTTTCCATTACCTGTTGTGCCGTAGCCGAAAAAGTACCATTCGGGTGTAGGTGAATATAAACCGAACCGTCTTCTTTTAGAATAGCTGCATGTCCCATCATACCGAGATAAGTTTGCAATTCGGCAGGCTTGCCATCAGGACTCATGACTGAGAAATTCAAATCATATACTTGCCCTGCTTTCAGGGTTTGGTTGGGTTTTTCGTCCCATACAATACTTGAGCCATCCTGTAAAGGTGTTTTTACGCCCGGAGTACCACAAATACTGATACCTGCGGCCTGCGTAACAGAAACCTTCGTATTAATGGGGTTCGTTACTACATAGGTATCATCAGAATCGCCTGTTTTTTTCTCAGTAATTTCTGACTTAGTATTTACGGCAGGAATATCTACCGTATCGGCAATTGTATATTGTAAGCCATGAAAGCGCAGAATATCGGCATAAACCAGGTATTTTCCGGCTGGTAAATCGGGTAAAGGTGCCTCAAAAGTAAGTGTATCTTTTCTGGCCGGGTGTAAGTGTGCAAAAGCATCTAAAGACCCTTGTCTTACCAGAAATAAGTGCATTAATTTCCCGTGGTCAGGAATCACATAACTTGTCCAGCGGCGTTCAATCGAATTAGAGTCTATTTTAAAATGCAGCATTCTCTGTTCATTCTCAATGGTAACTTTTGAGCTTGCCGTATATGGTCTAAACATGTATCGTTCTCTGTATTCTTTAGCGATTGAGCCCCACCAATTATTACCTACAAAGAGAAGCACCCCACAAAAAGCTAAACCTACAGTAGAGCCAACTACCCTGCTTCGGTTTGTTTTCTTATCTCCTGCCACTCCGGGCTTTAATAAACTATCGCTTGTACTTGCACCAATAATAGTTGTCATAATACCTACTAAAAGTAAGGCCAGTCCGGCCAGAATCCAGCCTAACGATTTAGGCAGGTCACGTTTAGCTGTTGCCAGTGCGGCAATAGGTATCAGCGTTTCGCCTTTACTACGTTTACCATTAATTACTATTTTAACGCTGGCGGCTCCGCTTTCCATTAACCAGATTTTCCCTTCAAATCTTCCTGGTTCTCCGGCTATCGGTAAAGCCTTGTCTTCTTTAGGAGAGCCCTCATCGCCTGCCCAATAGTAGATAGGGCTGAGGCTTACCTCTTCAATATCAGTTCCATCTACTGAAACTGATACCTTAGCTACGCCCGGAATTACATCAGGGGGCTCAATATATACTTGTATCTGATAATTACCTGCTTTGCCTTCCTGCACAACACCTGCACTACCGATATGGGCTTTTGCCTGATTCATCATACCGATAGCTACCAAAAAAAGAATTATTATTTTTTTAAAATTCATTGCCTTTTCAATAATCTGTTCAATACTTGTTTTAACGTTGTACTTTTTGCAACCATTTACCCCAGACCAGACCTATGCGTGTAGAAACGAGGCTCAGTAAAAGGGCTATTCCTAAACCTGTGGCCCATTTATCTATGCCTTTGGTAATATTCCAGTCAGCAAATTTATAGCGATACTCCCAGTCAGGTTCATTCGGATAAGACCATGAAGCAGAACCCCAGAACCAGTTACGAGCTAAAGGAGACTCCAGTATAAAATTTCCGAACGGGTAATGAACTACAAAGAAGATAACAACATAAGTAAATCCTACAATCAAGCTCAACCACCAGTCATTTATGGCTGAGAACCTGTCTCTTAACCAGTCTAAGCCAATAGCAGGAAAAACCAGTAGTACAGGAAAACCTAAAGTCTGATAAGTAGTAATTTTATTATAAATCGGCCCTAACAGTGGTTCTGCAGGCAATAATCTTAACGTAGCGTTTACGCCCCAATGAAAGACCATAAAAGTAATAGCAATGTAGGTTGCACCCCATTTCATGCCTGAACCACGTGAAGTAGCTAATAAGAAAAGCGGAAATGCCACAGAACCAATCTGATAAAATAAAATATCATGCATACTCCAACGGTCTAAAAACTCTGAAAGGGTAGTAAATACTGAAGTTATCAGAAAACCAGCAGCAAAGACAAACATCCATTGCAAACGTTTGGTACGTATGGCATTTTGTTTAGCCGATAAATAAGCAATTTTTTCTTTTCGGTTGAGCATAGCTGATACCGATACCATAGCCCCTACCTGTACACCCATTAAGCCTAAAAGAAGTACAGTATGTGGAGGTGAAAAAATCTGAACATCTAAGCCGTAGGTATTATGCCACCAGTCGTCGAAAGGAGCTGATGTAAGCGCCGCAATGCCACCCCAGATAGAGAAAAGTCCGCCAAGAGAACTATAAAAAATTCCCCAGAAGTGTACCATTTTATTCTTTTCAATTACACTACCCCAAAAGGAAGTTTTTAATACCTGGTACCCTGCAAATAGTCCTGCGGTAGCTGCGCCTATATAAACTACTACATGAGGCGGAGAAAAAAGCCCGTCGCGGCCGATACTCATGTGCCAGGCAATGTCCCATAAAATACCTAAAATAACTAATTTGGAAGCTACAACGCCTACATAAACATACAAAGGAATACCTAATAAAAATGTTGCTGTGGATGAATGTGCCTTTTGTTTGGTGAGTGAATGATTAACTGTGGTTTGCATCGAATAAGCTATAGTTTATGAAAAGACAAACGGAATTGATTATTCCCCTAAGTTAATAAAAAAAATAGGACAATAATTTGATAAAAGAATAAATGCAAGGAGATATAGACATACAGAGCATAAACTGTGCCGTATGTATAAATAGAAAGAAAAATGAGGAATTATCCCCTTTAAACCGCCTGTTTGATTCTTTTATGGGTCTTTTTCAGGCTTTTTATTAACAAGCGGGTAAAGTATTGATTGGTAGGATATTTCCGGTGCGGGGTCATGTTATTAAAAACAAGCGCAATCATGAGTAATATCAGTGAGCCCGTCAGGACCGGAGAAATAACATATAGAAAACCTAAGGCTTTGATTTTTTCTGAACCCACTACCGCAATCAATGCCGTTGCTCCGCCGGGTGGATGTAAGGTTTTTGTTATCTGCATCATAACAATAGAAACCGATACAGCCATTGGGGCAGTAATCCATATAATATCGGGCAACAGACGATAGATAGAAACACCGATAAAAGCTGAAATAACGTGTCCGCCAATGAGATTGCGAGGCTGCGCTAACGGACTCTGGATAGCGCCGTAAATTAAGACGCTTGAAGCACCAAAAGAGCCTATCAGAAATATATTTTCAAACTGAGTGAGTAAATAACTCTGAAAGAAAGCTATTAAACCAATCCCTATGAAAGCACCTGTAAATGACCAGAAATGTTCTTTGTAATCGACCAGCGTCTCTTTATAGATAACATAGCGAGACACCCTAAGCCCTCGCTTAATTTTACTTTTTATCATGTATTGTTGTACGTCCGTATTTGTCATACAAAGTTAAGTATTTTCATTTTGCCATAACTGATATTTTAAAGTTTTTCTATCGGATTAGTATATTAATCATTTAACAATTGAACAGCCAGAGTATAAAATAATTGTCATCCTAATACCAAAGGATGACGATTATTCCCTACGCCAGTACATACTTTAAAGAAACCAGACCTGTTTCATACACTTTTGTATCAATTAATTTCAGATGCGTACGGTCTTTAAGCCCCTGAAATAACGGTTTCCCCTCACCCAGTAAAATGGGGTGAACTGATAACCAGAGTTCATCTACCAGACCCAGATTCATTAACGATGCTGTAAGACTCCCACCTCCAAAAAGCCAGATGTCTTTGCCTTTTTCCTGCTTTATTTTTTCTACCGCAGCCTTAATATCGCCCGAAACCAGAGTTGTTCCGTCTTTTACCTGCTGCAAAGTATTAGAAAAAACATACTCTTTCATTTTTGGCAATCCAAAATCTCCTCCATCTTCTAATCCGTACGACATTTCATAGCTTTTTCTCCCGATAAAAACAGAATCTACTCTTTTATAAAACTCATTCAACCCATAATCTTGGTCAGTAAAACACCAGTCGTACTCACCATTAGGGCCTTCAATAAAACTGTCAAGGCTAATAGCCAGACCTAAAATTACTTTTCTCATAAAAAATTGTTTTTTTTCTACAAAACTGGAGAATCGGGCCATACGAAAATTGTAAAAATCGGACACAGAAGAAAAAATATTGTTTAGCGTATCAGCATACCACAAGATTTCCGGCATTTATGACTTCACCGGGCGTGAGTCCGGCATAGGTTTTATAATCATGTATAAAATGCGCCTGGTCATAGTAGCCGCTTTCATAAGCTATGTCGGTTAAGCTGATAGCAGGATATTTTTTCAGACACATTAATGAATTAACGAAACGATTGATATGAATAAACTCTTTGGTTGAAAGCCCCATACAATAATTGAATTTCCGGCTTAACTGCCTTTGGCTCAATCCTACTTTCTCAGCTAATTCAGCTACCGAAAATAGTTTGTCTGTTTGCTCTATCTGCTGCACACAGTAAGCAATGGTTTTATCAAATTTATGTTTATTTAATTGCCGTAGTAAATATTGCTGAATAAGGGCTACTTTATGCTCATTGGTGCTGGCATCAGTTATGAGTTCTTCCATTTCTATAGCATCAGCTTGCCATAAATGATGCAGGTCTGTTAAACTATCTGCTACTTCATTCATAGGTAGCTGAAAAAACAGGTAGGAAGTACTTGGATAAAAACAAACAGAAATAAAGCCCGTTTTGTTTTTCATCTGCACGTCCATAAAATTACGCATGCGGGAAATCACAAAACTCTGGCTGCTATCAAATACTTTTTTGCCTGTAACGGTAGATAAAGAATCCTGACATTTGCTGAAGTTGACAAATAATTCTACACAGGCATCGGGCAATACTCTTATAGGGGAGATAGAAGGATTAGTAGAATCACTTTCCATCGAGCAGATGGCCTTTACATAAGGCTGTAGTTTGGGCAAGATAGAATAGAGTTCTAATTTCATAGCACTGTTATGACAATTGCTTTAAGCCTTCACAAGGCTACTACGGATGCTGCAAGGAGCATCCGTAGTAGCTAACAAATTTATGAAATATATGCTATTATATAAGGCTATTACCTGATTAGTTCAACCCAACCTTTGATAGTCGTGGGAGTCTCATCCTTCCTGTCCAAGCGTTGCAACGATACCTTCGCCAAGTAATAATACGTCCCCGAGGGTAACTCAACCCCACTGCTACTCCGTCCATCCCAACTCAAAATATTACTACTCCCACTCTGATACACCTTCAACCCATATCTATTGTATATCTCTATATCTATGTTCTGGATAAAAGCTGAACATGTCATCGGTGTAAAGGTATCATTCTTCCCATCTCCATTGGGTGTGAATACATTCGGTAACAACACCGTCGCACAGTTGTCTTTACAAATCGTCGCACTCGCACTGCTCTCAATGTTCAGACTATTCACCGCTGTGATGTAGTAACAACCGGCAAACCCATCTTGTACCGATCGGGTGTGGGTGAATGAAGTCTCCGGTGGTACCGGCTTGTCTATGGCTGCCAATAACTTCGGGGTGTCTTCCTTGTATCGGGCAAAGTAAATATTGTATCTGATAATATCACTCCGACACAACAAGCCTCCTGAACTCGCCGGGGTCTTCCAGCTTAATTTATTACTCAATGTGTTGGTCTCACAAATGGCCTCCCGGTCAAGATTCTCACAATTCAAATCATCAATGCTCAATTCCGGTGGACAGGGGGGGGTGTTGTCTATCGGACTCGAACACATCACCTGTGAAAAATTACGCAATGTCCCGAACTGGGGTAATCTGCCATAGGCGCCAAAGGTCTCTACCTTGTAACAATAATTGGTGTCCACCTGCATCTCTATGGTATTCACCCCATCGGCTGCATAGCGGTCTATCCCATCATCTAAATAGGTATAGGT
>NZ_SEWF01000071.1 GCF_004168285.1 Emticicia agri
ATCACTAAATCACTAAATCACTAAATCACTAAATCACTAAATCACTAAATCACTAAATCACTAAATCACTAAATCACTAAATCACTAAATCACTAAATCACTCATTCACTCATTCACTCAATTCTTTTAAATATCAACCCTTGCATACTTGGCGTTTCTTTCGATGAAATCACGGCGAGGGGCTACTTCGTCACCCATCAGCATTGAGAACAAATGGTCAGCTTCTGCGGCTGAATCAATAGAAACCTGTTTCAGCGTGCGTTTGTCGGGGCGCATGGTAGTTTCCCATAGCTGCTCAGGGTTCATCTCTCCTAAACCTTTGTAACGTTGAATTCCGACACTATCTTCACGGCCTCCACCTGCTAAACGTTTCACTTCACGTTCACGTTGTTCTTCTGTCCAGCAATAAACTTCCTCTTTACCCTTTTTCACTAAGTATAAAGGTGGTTGAGCAATATAGATATAGCCGTTCTCAATCAGTTCTTTCATATAGCGATAGAAGAAGGTCAGAATCAGGGTACGGATGTGGCTACCATCAATATCAGCATCGGTCATGATAATGATTTTGTGATAACGAAGTCTGTCTGTATTCAATGCTCTTTCATCACCATCTTTACCAATCTGTACACCTAAGGCAGTAAAGATGTTTTTAATCTCCTCGTTTTCATAAATACGATATTCCTGTGCTTTTTCTACGTTCAGGATTTTACCTCTCAGAGGCAGAATAGCCTGAAAGGCACGATTTCTTCCTTGTTTGGCACTACCACCGGCACTATCTCCCTCAACCAGATACACTTCACAAAGCGATGGGTCAGATTCTGAACAGTCAGCCAGTTTACCCGGTAAGCCTGTGCCAATCAATACGTTTTTACGTTGCACCATTTCACGGGCTTTACGTGCAGCAATACGGGCTTTAGCGGCCAATATCACCTTATCTACAATGATACGGGCTTCTTTCGGGTGTTCTTCCAGGTAATTTTCAAGCATTTCGGATACGCAGGAACTTACCGCCGAAGTTACCTCACTATTACCTAATTTGGTTTTGGTTTGACCTTCAAACTGAGGTTCCTGTACTTTTACCGAAATAACGGCTGTCAGCCCTTCACGGAAGTCATCACCACTGATTTCGATTTTTTCTTTCGCCAGAATACCCGACTTTTCAGCGTAGCCTTTCAGGGTACGTGTTAAAGCCATACGGAAACCCGATACGTGTGTACCCCCTTCGTGGGTATTGATATTATTAACAAAAGATGATACGTTTTCGCTATAACTGGTATTATACAGCATAGCCACATCAACAGGAATCCCGTCTTTGTTGCCTTCCATATACATCGGTTCAGGAATCAGTCTTTCACGACCTGAATCAATATAAGAAACAAATTCAGCAAGGCCACCTTCTGAGAAAAATGTATCACTCTTCGAGTTGCCATCTTCATCTTTATCTCTTAAATCAGTAAGCATAATTGTAATGCCTTTATTCAGGAATGATAATTCACGCAGACGATTGGCAACTGTTTCGTATTTATATTCGGTAGTTGTAAAAATGCTATCGTCTGGTTTAAAAGTAACCATTGTTCCGGTATCTTCTGCCACTCCAATTTCACGAACAGTGTATAAAGGTTTACCGATATTATATTCCTGTTCAAATATTTTACCTTCACGATGCACCTCTACTCTTAAATGGGTAGAAAGCGCATTTACGCAGGATACCCCCACACCGTGCAGACCTCCCGAAACTTTATAAGTATCTTTATCAAATTTACCGCCGGCATGTAGCACAGTCATGACAATCTCTAAGGCAGATTTTTGTTCTTTTGTATTGATTCCCGTCGGAATCCCACGACCGTTATCTTTTACTGTTACTGAATTATCCTCATTAATAGTTACCTGAATCGTATCACAATGTCCTGCCAATGCTTCATCTATCGAATTATCCACCACTTCCCAGATTAAGTGGTGAAGTCCTTTTACACCAATATCACCGATATACATGGCCGGGCGTTTCCGTACTGCCTCTAATCCTTCGAGTACCTGAATGTTATCTGCTCCGTAATTCGCTTTTGAGTTTTGTGGCTCTTTGATTTCTTGATTTTCTGTCATAATTTGTTTTTTGTAAACAATTGATTATCAGTGAATTAGCTATATCCTGAAAAGGGTACTTGATATTCATCAATAATTAACATAATTTAGTTGTAAAGTTACGATTTTTTATCTACAAATCGAAATTTCTAAGCTAATGATTATTAGCAAAAACAGTATATTTTACCTATATTTTTTATCTTAAAAATACCTCTATTTATCACCAATTGAATCATCAGATCATTTTATGAAAAACTACCTTTACTTGCTGATTTTTGTGTTGGGCGTATCTGCTTGTAGCCGCTCTGTTTCATCTACCTATTACATTGTACGTCATGGAGAAAAGGTTGATACTACGTCTGCTGACCCTGAACTAAGTGCTGCCGGAAAAGAAAGAGCCGAAACATTGAAAAGTCTGTTAGCCGATAAAAAAATCTCTGCGGTTTATACCACCAAATACTTAAGAACCACTCATACAGGCAAGCCTCTGGCAGATGCCATGCAGCTACCTGTTCAGAACTACGACCCAAGAAACCAGAAGCCTTTTATTGAGGAATTAAAAAAAATAGAAGCAAAAAATGTTCTGATAGTAGGGCATAGTAACACTGTTCGGCATATTGTGAATGGATTATATGAGAAAGATACCCTTACCAAAGATTTATTGGAAAGCGATTTTGATAACTTGTATATTGTAAAGCGACAAACTTCGCCTAAAAAGAAGTTGAATTTTGAGGCAAAGACCTATGGTAAGCCAACGCAATGATTTACCTTTTATCACAATCAGATACCTTTTGGTGATGTTTTTGCGTTAGTTTGTAATAATTGGTTTTTTGAGCCGTCATGTGATAAAAAAATTTATAATCAACAGAAAAGAAATGAAACGTATCCGTAAGTTTTCCATCATTATTTTCATTCTTCTCGCTATTCCTTTTGTGGCGTTTAAATACGACGACCGCTATTTCGAAATAGCCAAGAATCTCGATATTTTTGCTACCATGTTCAAAGAACTGAACGCTTATTATGTAGATGAAATCAACCCTAACAAGGCCATGAGATTGAGTATTGAGTCGATGCTGAAACAGCTTGACCCTTATACCAATTTCTTTCCCGAAGATGATATTGAAGACTACATGACGATGGCTACCGGCAAATACAATGGCATTGGTGCTACGGTTTCGCATCAGAACAACAAGCATCTGGTAGTGATGATTTACGAAGGCTCGCCTGCTGACAAAGCCGGAATGAAAATTGGCGATGAAATTCTGAAAGTAGATGGCGTAGATGTGGTTTCACGCAAGGGAATTGATATGGGGCGTTTGATGAAAGGACAAACCGGAACTACCGTGAAAATGCAGATTAAACGCTATGGACAAAATTCGCCGATAGATTTAACGGTAGGTCGTGATATTGTAAAAACGCTGAACGTGCCGCATTCTGGTATGGTTAACGACGAAGTAGGGTACATACAGCTCAACGACTTTACAGCCACTGCTGCCAAAGAAGTAAAATCGGCTTTTAGTGAACTGAAAGCGGCTGGTATGAAAAAACTGATTTTCGACCTGAGAGGTAACCCCGGTGGTTTGTTGAACATGTCGGTTGAAATCTGTAATGTGTTTTTACCAAAAGACCAGTTGATTGTTGAAACCAGAGGTAAGGTAGCCGATTGGAACAAGAAATTTATGTCGATGGAAAACCCGATGGATACAGAGATTCCGATTGTGGTGTTAGTCAATAGTTCAAGTGCTTCGGCCGCTGAAATTGTGAGCGGTACTTTGCAGGACTACGACCGTGCCGTAGTGATAGGTCAACGCTCGTTTGGTAAAGGACTCGTACAAACCACCCGTGATTTGACCTATAATACAAAAATGAAAATTACTACTGCCAAATATTATATTCCGAGTGGACGTTGTATTCAGGCTTTGGATTATAGCCACAGAAATCCTGATGGAAGCGTAGGTAAAGTGCCTGATTCGTTAAAAACAGCCTTTAAAACCAAAAATGGCCGTACAGTATATGATGGTGGTGGCGTTGACCCTGATATTAAAACAGAGGTGCCTGCTATGGCTTCAGTTACTGCCAATCTATTGGCAAAAAATGTGATTTTTGATTATGCTACCAAATACTATTTTGAGCATGCCAACGAAAAGCCACAAGAGAAATTTACTTTGAAAGATTCAGACTATCAGGACTTTACAAACTGGTTGAAAACCAGAGATTTTACTTATTCAACCTCCATGGAGAAAAGCCTGGATAACCTCGAAGCATCGGCCAAAAAAGAAAATAGTTTAGATGCTGTACAGGAAAACCTGAAATCGTTGAGAGACAAAATCAGCCAAAGCAAACAACAGGATTTGATAAAAAATAAGGCAGATATTAAAGAGCAATTAGAGGCAGAAATTCTGAGCCGTTACTATTATCAGAAAGCCATGAAATTCGTTTCATTCGAGCGTGATAAAGAAGTACAGGAAGCCTTGAAATTATTCAAAGATATGCCTAAATATCATTCTATTCTGAAAGGCGGGAAATAAGAGAAACTATCCAGCGTGCCACCCCTATACTCGAAAGAATATGGGGGTGGCACGCTTAGTTTTAGACATATTTATTTTACAGGGAATACTATTCTAAGATACTTACTAAACTGGGCCGCCTAAGCGTGATACACCCTTTTGCGGACGAGGTTAGGTGTGCCACGCTGGTCATTTCTTAGGCGTTGTTGCCATAAACTCTTTCAGGTAATAGGGCTCGAAGTCTGCTACATTTTCAAACTGGCCTTTTTGGTAGGCATCATAGGCCAGTAAACCAATGCTTTTTGCAGATGGGTTAATGGTTTGTTCTAAAAACAGCGCATGAGCGTGTTTGCCTAAAACCTCTTTACATTTGGCTGCCCCATCGCCAAAGAAAATAATTTTTTGTGTGGCTAATATTTCTGCAAATGAGTTTTCGTCAATGATTCTGGCCTCGGTAGGCGATATCTGCGCCAGATTATCAGCCTGATATAAAGCACAATAGACTTCCATACGGCGGGCATCTAACATCGGGCAAAGCAAAAGTATGTCAGTTGTATGAACTGACTGTGCAATACTATGTACCTGCCATGCAAGGGCTTGTAAGGTATTAACAGCAAGCAGAGGTTTGTCAAGGGTAAAACATAAACCTTTGGCAGTAGAAACGCCAATACGCAAACCTGTATAAGAGCCGGGGCCTTTAGCTACAGCAATGGCATCTATGGCCTGGAAATTGAGACCGGAAACTTTTACAACGTGCTGAATTAAGGTGGTGAGCATTCCGGAAGAAGATTTTTCATGGAATAACTCGCTCAAAGCCAATAACTGGGTGTCCTGATGGATGGCAGTTGAGCAGCCTTTAGTAGAAGTTTCAATACTGAGAATAATAGCCATTACACAATTGAGCAATTTCGTTGAAACAGCAAAATTACTCAATCGTGTAATATAGTATCGAAAAATTGAAATTTATTTACTTCTGATGGCAGTTACAGGGTCCATACGAGCAGCCTGCCAGGCCGGAATAATGCCTGAAATGATACCAATACTACTGGCAATAACTAACCCGAAGATAATATTACCATAGCTCAGTACAATGTCTAATGAGCCTAATGGCAAGAAACTGAGCAGATACACTAATGCAATACCCCCAAGACCCCCAAGAATGCAAAGAAAAACAGCTTCAAACAGGAACTGAAATAAGATAAAATAATTTTTTGCCCCTAAAGATTTCTGAATACCTACAATATTGGTGCGTTCTTTCACCGAAACGAACATAATATTGGCTATCCCGAAGCCTCCAATCAGCAGCGAGAATAAACCTATAATAAAACCACTTACCCGTAGTGTACCAAATAACTGACCGAGTGCCTGTGCCGCAGCTTCCGGTCGGTTTAAAGCAAAACTATCTTCTTGTGAGGGTTTTAAACCTCTTTTTGTACGCAACAAACCTGTTATTTCTCCTTCTAATTCAAAAAGCCCTTCATCTTCCTCATATCCTTTGAAAACAATGTCTCCGGTCAACTCTCCTGACGAAAAAATTCTTTTATGCGTCAGGAAAGGGATAATCACTTTCTCATCAGGTGCGCCCCCGAAATCCGCAATCTGTGCACCTTTTTTTTCCTGTACACCAATTACTGTGATATTTTGCCCTTTCATCTTGAATGTCTGCCCAATCGGGTCAGAGTCAGGAAACAAAGCTTCAGAAATGGTTGCACCCAAGATGGCTACGTTTTTGCCAGATTCTATTTCCTGTTGTGCAAAATATCTTCCGTTCACAATCGGGACTTCGGTAATTTCATTAAATTCATAAGTAATTCCCTGACACAAAGCATTAATACTATTGCTGTTTTTGCGGCAGGTTACATCTCCTGCAAAATCCATCATGGCACCTGCCTGTGCATTTTCCAGGTTATCTCTCAGATATTTGAATTCATTATATTTAGGCTCCGGGCGCATAAAGTATTTCCACCACGGATAATCTCCATTGCTAAATAGCCAGGGCCATTTTTGTACATAAATTACATTGGTACCAATAGAATTAAGGCTATTCTTGATATTAGATTCAAGAGAATCTACCATAGTGTACACACCGATAATGGAAAATATACCTACCGTTACGCCCAACAAAGACAAAATGGTGCGAAGCATATTCTCACGGAGTGCCTGTCCGGCGAACCGGAAACTCTCAAATGCCAGAAAGAAAAATTTTATCATGAATCTATGATTGAATGATTGCGTATAGGAGCAGATTTCGACAAACGAAAATAAAATTCTTCTGACGATAAAAAAAATAAAAAAGGCTGATTAGCCCCATTTACTCAACTAACGGCAAAAATTGAGGATATGTGGAGTGGTATTTTCAGTAAACCCGACAAAATAACAGGAAACCATTATTTTGCCGGGTATGTATGCTGATTAAATAAATATACGTCAGAGAAAATCAATAATTGAGATTACTTACTCAAAAACCCCTTGGCTATCAGATAGGGGATAATTAACCAAAGTAAACCTTTGATAAGAAAGAAGAAAAAGCCTGCCCAACCGAGCCTCTTAAACCATAATTTGAATTTACTTTGATTCTGGTTTTCCATGTTGCTATGCCTGTGATTCAATAGATTTCGATTCAGCGGATTGTGATTCCATATAATTTCTGAACAAAAATAATAAACCAATAGTTGCCACTAACGAAAAAAGAACAATCGGCATAGGTACATGGTCTATGCTTTCGAGGTCGGTTTTTACGATTCCTAAATTATACAGATACATGATAACAATAGCCAAACCATTATTAAATATGTGAGCCGCTATAGGAACCCATATATTGCCTGTCCAGTAATACAAGTACCCGAATAATACCCCCAACATCATACGTGGTAAGATACCATAAAACTGAAGATGGATAACGGCAAAAATAAATCCAGCCAGCCAGATAGCCACATGAATATTTTTAGTACCTAAAAGCAGTTTACGCATCAGCAAACCTCTGAAAACCAGTTCTTCGCCTATACCTGCAATAACTGCTATGACGATAAAAGCCAGCAGAAACTGCCAGAATGAAGTAAAAGTGGTAAAAAACTTGGTAGCTTTAGCCAATTGGTCTTCCATGCTTTTCAGTACGGCTTCCAGCCCTTTCATAGACTCAGGAAAAACAAAGTTCTGGTTCAGTTCCTGCAACCAGCCATTAAAGCCCATAAAAACTCCCTCAATCAGAATAACCATTAAAAATATCCGTATTTTAGGCAGCGGTCTGAAATTTAAATCGCTCCACTGCTTTTTTTCAATCATTCGCCAGTATAACCATGCTGTCCCGACGAATCCCACAAATGAGCCTAATCCTTGTCCTAAAATCATGCTCACCCAGGCATTAGGTAGCTTGCTGTAGTCACCACCACTTTGCACAATATCCTGAAAAGAAGCACCAAAGGCCATCATCACCACAATTTGCACAACACCGCCTAAGGCAAAAAAACCTACACAAAATAGACCAAGTAATATTAAAAGAGATTCAGCAGCCCGATTCTCAGGAGTTTTGAAATACATCAGGGAATTATTTTTCATAATTACTGTTTAAATTTAGTGTAGCAGTTTCTGCTTAAATTTCGGTAAATTTGCAGTAAAATTATTCACTTATTTGTGAATTCACTAATTCAATTTTAGATTTTGGTTAAAATAGGTAATATATCGTTAGGAGAATTTCCGCTTTTACTGGCACCAATGGAGGATGTCAGCGACCCACCTTTCAGATTGGTCTGTAAAGAAAACGGAGCGGATTTGATGTACACTGAATTTATTTCGTCAGAGGGCCTGATTCGTCATGCCGCCAAGAGTGTGCAGAAATTAGATATTTTTGAGTACGAACGTCCGATAGGTATACAATTGTTTGGCAGTGATGTAGAGACAATGGGCGAATGTGCTAAAATTGCTACCAATGCACACCCCGACCTGATTGATATTAATTATGGTTGCCCCGTGAAAAATGTGGCGTGCAGGGGCGCAGGAGCAGCTTTGTTGCAGGATATTCCGAAAATGGTAGAAATGACGTCGGCAGTAGTACAGGCCACTCATCTGCCTGTAACCGTAAAAACCCGCCTGGGTTGGAACGATGAAACCAAGAATGTAGAAGAAGTAGCCGAACGTTTGCAGGATGTTGGTATTCAGGCTTTGACCGTGCATGGCCGTACCCGTGCGCAGATGTATAAAGGAGAAGCTGACTGGACATTGATTGCAAAGATCAAAGAAAACCCTCGTATCAAAATCCCGATTTTTGGTAATGGTGATATTGATTCACCAGAGAAAGCCCTTGAATATCGTAACCGCTTTGGCATTGACGGCATCATGATTGGCCGTGCTGCTATTGGTTATCCCTGGATTTTCAACGAAATCAAACATTATTTTGCCACAGGCGAAAAACTACCTGCCCCAAGTATTGAACAAAGGGTAGAAGCGGCTCGTAAACACCTTACGTTCTCTATCAAATGGAAAGGAGAAAGACTGGGTATTTTAGAAATGCGTCGCCATTACAGCAATTATTTCAAAGGATTACCCAATTTCAAAGAACATCGGATGAGATTGGTACAATCGTTAGACATCAACGAAATCATGGATATTCTGAATCAGATTCCTGTTATTTTTGAGGGATTTGTTTTAGAAAAACAGGTGATTAAAGTAGAATACGCAGGTGTAGATTAATAGATACCACTTTACCAGTGAACACAACATCAACAACTACCATTCCCCAGAATAAAACAATTATTGCCTGGCTGTTGCTTTGCCTGTTGGCTACCATGTGGGGTTCTTCTTTTCTGATTATGAAAAAAGCCCTTGTAGCTTTTACGCCCATACAGATAGGTGCTTTAAGAATCATGTCGGCAGGTCTGGTATTCTTGCCTTGGCTTATCAGCCGTCGGAAAGAGTATCCGAAAGAAAAAACCAGATACTTTGTTGCTTCCGGCTTTCTGGGTTATTTACTACCGGCTTTTTTGTTTGCCTGGGCAGGCACGCGGGTCAATAGCTCACTGATAGGAGCACTCAATTCGGTTACCCCTTTATTTGTGTTGATAGTAGGCGCACTTTTCTTTCAGCAGATTATCAAACGCTGGCAGGTTATTGGTCTGGTTTTAGGCTTTGTCGGGAGCATTGTTCTTATTCTGTCAGCCAGTAAAGACGGGCTTTCATTCAATAACCCGTATGCGTTATTAGTAGTCTTATCTGCCCTGATGTATGGCTTCAATGTAAATATCACAGGTAAGCACCTCAAAACCATTAATCCGGTTCTTTTAAGTGCCTGGACACTCTGTAGTGTAGCTATTTTAGCAGGGGTTCTACTCTTTTCAACCGATTTTCTAACAAGAATCAATTCTGGTACCATTACGCCGCTTTTGCTGGTTATTTTGTTGGGTGCAATAAATTCGGGCATTGCTGCTATTATTTTTAATTATATTTTGCAAATTGCGTCTCCGGTTTTTGCCTCATCTGTTACCTATCTTATCCCGGTGGTAGCTACCCTGATGGGTTTTATAGATGGCGAACCGATTTCTTTTTTACATTATTTCGGAATGAGTATTATCTTGGTGGGCGTTTACCTGATTAATAAAAAATAAGCTTCTGACTATATGCTACGAGCCATTGTAAACGATAAGGAAACACTGGAGATTTCTGAGGAGAAAGCGGGAATAATAGTGAATGGCCAGCCGTTTGTATGGGATTTAATAAAGATTTCAGACAAAGATTTTCATATCCTGAAAGATAACAAATCGTACAATGTTGAAGTAGTAGAAGCCAATTATGCCGAAAAAACTTTCAGATTGAAGATAGGAGACAGGATTCATACGGTCAATCTGAAAGACCGTACCGATTTGCTTTTAGAAAAAATGGGCATGAGCCATTCAAAATCTGTCAGACTGAATGACCTGAAAGCCCCCATGCCCGGCCTGATTTACGAAATAAAGGTAAAAGTAGGTGATGAAGTAAAAAAGGGAGATATTTTGCTGATTCTGGTAGCGATGAAGATGGAAAATGCCATTAAAGCTACTGGCGACGGGAAAGTGAAAAATATTAAGGTAAAGATGGGTCAAACCGTAGAGAAGAATCAGATTATTATAGAGTTTGAATAATATTTATTTCATACCCTCTTTTAACAAAGAGGGTATTTTTTTGATTGATTGAGACAAATATTTAATTTTACGCCCAAATCATAAACTATGAGCCAACTTAAATACAAAAGAATTCTTTTAAAATTGAGCGGTGAAGCCTTAAACGGCGGAGACAAAAGCCAGATAATTAACTCAGATATACTTTTGCAGTATGCCCATGAAATCAAAGCTGTTGTGGACGCAGGTTGCCAGGTGGCTATCGTAATTGGAGGTGGAAACATTTTTCGTGGCGCAAGTTCAAATTCAGGCATTGAGCGTGAACAAGGCGACTATATGGGCATGATGGCCACCGTTATTAACGGAATGGCTATTCAGAGTTCTCTGGAAAAAATCGGATTACATACCCGGTTGCTATCGGCCATTAAGGTAGAACAGGTGGCCGAACCATTTATTCGCCGCAGAGCTATTCGGCATCTTGAAAAAGGAAGAGTAGTAATTTTAGGCGCAGGTACAGGTAATCCTTATTTTTCTACCGATTCGGGTGGGGCTTTAAGAGCCAATGAATTAGGCGTAGATTTATTACTGAAAGGCACAAGCGTTGATGGGGTTTACACAGCCGACCCACGCAAAGACCCGACTGCTACCCGTTATAAGCAAATCAGCTACGACGAGGCCATCAATAAAAACCTCAAAATAATGGATCTGACGGCTTTTGCCTTATGCAAAGAAAACAAAATGCCGATTGTAGTTTTTGATATGAACTACCCCGGAAACCTGATGAAAGTAGTAACAGGCGGAGATATTGGTACTTTGGTAACGGAATAGTCATTGAGTGATTTAGTGAATGAGTGATTGAGTGATTGAAGTTTGAGGTAGAAAAATTATCCACTCGTTATTTATAACTAAATCATATAAATAGATATTGAATAATTTTACCTTAAGTGATTCAATGAAAGGAGAGTAAAAGTGCATAATCACTCAACCACTCATTCACTAAATCACTCAATTTTAAATACACATGGAAGAAATAGATCTTGTCATTGATATGTCGAAAGACACGATGGAGCGTGCCTTGAAACATACCCAGATTGAATTGTCAAAAATCAGAGCCGGAAGAGCCAGCACTACCATGCTCGACGGTATCATGGTTGAATACTATGGGGTACCTACACCCTTAAATCAGGTTTCATCGGTAAGCACACCTGATGCACGTACCATTTCTATCAAACCTTTTGAAAGAAAATTAATCAACGATGTTGAACGTGCCATTATTAATTCAAACCTCGGTTTATCTCCTGCCAACGATGGGGAAGTAATCCGTTTGAATATTCCGCCTTTAACAGAAGAGCGTCGCCGTGACTTGGTAAAAAGAGTAAAATCTGAAATTGAAGTGGCTCGTGTGAATATTCGTAAGGTACGCCAGGAGGCCAACGAAGAATTAAAGAAAATTCAGAAAGACGGAGGTTCAGAAGATGAGGTGAAAAAGGCAGAGGAAAGAGTACAAAAACTGACCGACAGCTATATTCAGAAAGCAGAACAATTGATGGCAGAGAAAGAAAAAGACATCATGAGTGTGTAAGTTAATAGCACATTTCTCTATGAAAAGCCTGCCGTCGGCAGGCTTTTTTGTTGGCTTTTAATAGAATTTATGCCCCTAAAAATACCATTAGACAAAACATCTGTTTACTTTGCATAAAATAACGTGTCTTTGTCAATGAATCTCGATCCGGAAATAAAGCCCTCTGAAAAATTACTTAAAAAATTTCCATTTACCCCCACACCCGGCCAGGCAAAATTGTTTGAATTGATGGATGAATTTATTCTGGACGAAGAAAAATTCAGAGATGTATTCTTGTTGAAAGGCTATGCAGGTACCGGGAAAACTACCTTTATTAATACCTTAATCAAAGTTCTGAGAGAATTTGGCTATAAATCGGTACTGATGGCTCCTACCGGACGAGCCGCCAAAGTGATGTCGGGCTATGCCAAAAAGAACGCTTTTACGATTCATAAAAAAATCTATCGTCAGGTTGAAAACTCCTATACCGGAACGCTTGTTTTTGAGCGTATGAAAAACAATAGCGAGGGTACTGTTTATATTGTTGATGAAGCCTCGATGATTTCGGATGAAAGAGATTTTGGTACCAACAGCCTCTTGCACGACTTATTGGATTTTGTATTTGAACAGGAAACTAACAAACTTCTGCTTATTGGCGATGAAGCCCAGCTACCCCCTGTAAAAATGGTAGTAAGCCCTGCACTAAACGCCGAGCATCTGAAAAACCGCTATCATACGGATTTAACCGAGCATTGCCTGACAGAAGTCATGCGTCAGGAACAACAATCGGGGATTCTGACCAATGCTACTGAACTGAGAAAATTGTTGGATACCGAAAATCCGGTTATCAGGCTAATGACAGCCGGGTTTAAGGATTTTTATAAAATGGGTGGCGACCGACTGGAAGATGGGTTGCGGTATGCTTACGATAAATACGGGCGAGAGAATACAACTATTATTACCCGCTCGAATAAAACAGCCGTACAATATAACCGGTATATCAGAAATACCATTAACTATGCAGAAAGCGAGATAGAAAACGGCGATATGCTGATGGTAGTACGCAATAACTACACGGTATTGAATGAAGATTCAAAAGCGGGGTTTATTGCCAACGGCGATTTTGTAGAGGTAGTAAAACTACGCAAGGAGGAGGAAATGCACGGTTTCAGGTTTGTGAATGCTACTTTACGTCTGGTCGATTATCCTGACGAACCCGAGTTTGACTCAAAACTGATTTTAAATACGCTGTATTCTAACGCCCCGACACTAACACCCGAAGAAAACAAGGCTTTGTATGAAAGTGTCATGAAAGATTATTTCTGGGTAAAATCGAAACGGGAACGGCAGGAAATGCTGAAAGCCGACCCTTACCTGAATGCCTTGCAAGTGAAATTTGCCTATGCACTCACCTGTCATAAATCACAGGGTGGGCAGTGGGACGCTGTGTTTGTTGACCAGGGGTACCTGCCTGATGCCCAGATAGACAATGATTTTATCCGTTGGCTTTATACAGCCATTACCCGTGGCGTAAAACAGGTTTTTTTAGTGAATTTCAATAAAGATTTTTTTGAGTAACTCCTATAATCATGGGTAAAAATCATAAAAAACACGGCAACTATAAAGACAAAAAGGCGTTTACTTCGCCCGGTACATTGGTGTATGTAGGCAAGCACGTGGCTCAGACTACACGCATCAAATTAGTGGAGTTTAATGAACAATTCTACCACGAAAAACTGATTAAAGACCTGAATCATTGCAAGCCTGCTTTGAACGATAACAAAATAGTATGGCTTGACATAGATGGCATACATGAAGTACAAGTAGTTGAAGATATTGGCAAACACTATCAGCTACACGCTTTATTATTAGAAGATATACTGAATACTGAGCAAAAACCAAAACTGGAACACTTTGGCGATAAACATCTGTTTACGATTCTGAAAATGTTACAGTTTAACCCCGAACTAAGCCAGATTGAGTCAGAGCATGTGGCATTGATTTTAGGCGAAAATTATGTAATCAGTTTTCAGGAAATTCATAAAACAGATGTATTTGCGCCTATTTTTACCCGGCTCAATGCCTCAATAGGTAAAACCCGTAAAGGGAAAGCCGACTATCTCTTCTACTCCTTCTGCGACCTGATTGTTGATAATTATTTTGTAGTGCTTGAGAAATTCGGAGAGAAATTGGAAGAACTGGAAATAAAAATTGTTGAAAAGCCGGAAGCAGGCGACCAGACTTTATTGTATAGGTTCAAAAGAGAATTAATGACTGTACGCAAAGCCGCATTGCCGCTGAGAGATATGTTTGGCACGCTTATCAGAGAAGATTCTCCACTTATTCAGGCTTCAACCAATGTGTATCTGCGTGATGTATATGACCATATACTACAAATATTAGATACCATTGAAACCTACCGGGAAATGATTGAAAATATCCAGAATATTTACCTGACCAATATTAGCAATAAAATGAACTCGGTTATGAAAACACTCACCGTTTTCACCGCTATTTTTATGCCACTTACTTTTATTGCAGGTATCTACGGTATGAATTTCGACAACATGCCTGAGCTACACCACCCGTACGGATATTTCTATACCTTAGGCTTCATGGTGCTGATAACCATAGCCCTCTGGATATATTTTAAGTGGAAAAAATATGTCTAATTGTTTTCAGAGGCTAACATCGCCTCTGTTAAGGTAGCATAGCAGGCTGTCCAGGCCGCTTCAACATCTTTGTTCCAGTCATTACCTAAACCTTTGCTGATGGTCCATAGGAGTGCTTTGCCCACGTCTTCAAAGTGTTTGGGTTTTACACCATAGCCTGTATGGCGTTTAGCTAATTGCCTGATGTCGTCATTTATCTCGTCAATTCTATCCAGCCGACTGACAATCAGGTCGAGCATATCTATTAATTTTTTAGCCTGTACTTCTCTCGGAACCTGAAACATTTTTCGCAAGGAAGGTTCTTTCAAAAACAAACGGCTATAAAATACGTCTCCCAGCAAGGTCGCATCACTGCCTTGTAAGCTACGCCATGTATTTCTTATAATTCTTACCTGCTCGTTTGTCATACGCCTCAAATTTTCGCCAAAGTTTCACATTCTCTCCTAATAAACCAAATTAAAGTAACTGAATCGACCAAAAACAGCATTGAATGGTAGTGAAAGGCATTTTAACTGTAAGCGATTAGTTTAATAATTTCTTCCTTTCCATACCACTCTGGTTGGCAGAAAATAGCTGATAAGTTGCAGAAACCAGAATACATACATATACAAGGTGTAAACTGGAATATAAACAAACAAATGAAGCTGACCCAGCCGGGCAAAAATCTGATAACCCAAAATAGCATTAATCAGGAGATTAAGACTTAAAACAATAAGAGGAATCTGCCAGAAAAAGAAACCGATAACCAATAAAACCGGAAAAGCAAAGCCCTGCACTAATGCCGGAATAATAAGCACCGAACGGGTAGAAAGCCCCCCGGCTACCCATCTTTTGCGTTGTTCAAAATAATTGGGTGGGGGCTTGGTAACGGTCATGACTGAGGCATCAAAACCCTGTTTGAAATCGTAGCCTTTATCAATCACAGCCTTGTATAAGGCATAATCTTCTACAATAGAAAAACCAATGTTTTCATAACCGCCAACCGCCTCATAAGCCTCTTTGGTTACAACCATATTATTCCCCATACCCGTTGACGGCAGGTGATAATCGGTCATGGTTTTCATGAGTTTCAGGGCAAATAACCATTCTATGGCCTGACAAGCCTCAAACCAGTTATCATGTTTTACCAGCGTAAGACCCGTAGCCACACCTGCTTTTTTGTCTGAGGGCTTTTCTTGTAAAAGCCCGGTCATTTGCTCAAGCCAGTGCGTAGGTACTTCTACATCGGCATCGGTAAAAACAAAGCATTCACCTACGGCATGGTGTGCCAGTTGAGCCAGTACATTGGCTTTTCCCCTGAGCCCTGCTATGCTTTTTTCGATGGTAAATATTTCAAACATACTTTTTTCATGCTCGGGCACCTGCGCTATAAACCCTTCTATCAGTTCAGCAGTTTTATCGGTCGAACCATCGTTGCCGATTAATATCTGTGTTTTTTCTTTAGGGTAACTCAGGCAGGTGAGCGAGTGTAATAAATCGAGTATGTTGTTTTCCTCATTGCGGGCAGCAATCAGGATACTTACCATAGGTAGATTCATGGGCTTAATCTCTGATACTGGCAGCTATCTTTTTAAAATCAGCTAATAGGTTTTTGTATTCGGGAGTTAAAGACCAGCACAAAATCTGATAGTAGTACCCTTTGGTTTCTACATACGTAATCAGATAGGTGATTTTTACTTCGAGGTCATCTTTTTCTTTAAAATTTACACTTAGTTCGCTCTGGTAAAACTTATTGCCATTGGCTTCAAACTCTACACCTTTCGACTCAACCGGGTCATTTTCTTCCCCTTTCAGGTGCTTGATATTATCGTCATGAAATTCTTTCAAGGAAGCAAATTTGATTCCTTTCATTTCCAGTTCTTCTTTGGAGTCGTCGATGATTACGAGATAGGCATTTTTAGCAGAATTGATGTATTGCATGGTGGCTACATCATTTAAGGTTACAGATTTAGTCATATAATCGGGTATCGAAACATGATATACATGACCTGCCTTTTGTTCTGTGAATTTGGTCTGGCTATAGGCCGAAGTTACTGTTACCAGTGTTAAGAATATGATGAATACCTTTTTTGTTATTTTCATGTTAAAAGCTGTTTATGGTTTTAATTTGGATATAGTTAATAAATGTTTTGCTAAAATATTGTGCAAAAGGCATTTAAATTGTTTGAAAACGAAATTCCCGTTCAGAAAAGTATTCAAGAAACCTTGGTAAAGCAAAACTCATGTTTTTATTGGCCTTAATACTGTCATGAAATAGTACAATTGAACCGTTTTCGGTGTATTGCAGTGATTTGGCTAAAACCGTTTCAGGCGATAATCCGGCATTATAATCAGCCGTCAGTACATCCCACATAATAATGTCATATTCCGGCAATAATACCTTAGCCTGACTACGTTTGATTCGGCCATGGGGTGGTCTGAAAAGCTTTTTACGGTTTTCGGACCACTTTACTTTTTGACTAATTTCTATATCACATTGTTTTACATTAGTCAGGTATTCTTTGTTTTCGGTATCCCAACCCCTCAGATGATTAAAGGTATGGTTTCCAATGGCATGCCCGTCTCCGATAACTTTTTCAAAAATATGCGGGTGTTTGCTGATATTATCTCCTATGCAGAAAAAAGTTGCTTTTGCCTTAAAACGGGCTAAAGTTTCTAAAACAAATTCCGTTATTTCCGGAATCGGACCATCATCAAAAGTCAGGTATATATTCTTTTCCTGTCTGTCTTTCCGCCAGATAAAATCAGGATACAAAGCCCGCATCAGGAAATTTGTTTTATGGAGTGTCATCTTTGGTTTTTACTGAATGAATATTTTTAGAACATTTATGTTGTTTAAATTTCAATTTGTTCTCTAAATAACTGGCGAATTTACCTAAATTGCAAATAATAAAACAGCCAAATGCTTACTTCTGCTTATCCATGAGTTATCGTCCACTAATAAACAATTGTATGAATCAATTCCTACGCATATTCCTGTTGTTTTGCCTGGTTGCACATGCTAATGCACAAAACAAACCTTTGAGTAACCGGATTGCCAGCTATACCATTGATGTAGTATTGGATGCTGATAAAAAAACGCTGAAAGGCAGAGAAACGCTGGTCTGGAAAAATACCTCTACTGACCATATTTCAGAGTTACAGTTTCATCTTTACCTCAATGCTTTCAAGGATAAGAACTCTACATTTATGAAAGAATCGGGGGGGCAATTGCGTGGCGATATATTAGATGGGTCTAAGCCTTTCAATTTAGGGAGTATCAACATTGAATCAATGCAGGTACGAAATGGAGAAACGCTGACAAAAAAGATTCAGTTTATACAACCTGACGACCTGAACGAGAAAGACCAAACAGTTATCAGTGTACCCCTCAGCAAGCCTTTACATCCGAACGAAAGCATTACATTAGACATAAATTTCAAGGCTAAACTGCCACAGATTTTTGCCCGTACGGGTTTTGCAGATAATTATTTTCTGGTAGGGCAGTGGTTTCCGAAAATCGGGGTTTATGAGCCTGCCGGCATGCGGTATGCCACCAAAGGGCAGTGGAACTGCCATCAGTTTCATGCCAATACAGAGTTTTATGCCGATTTTGGTACCTATAAAGTCAGTATGACTGTACCAAAAGATTTTCAGGTAGCAGCTACGGGCATTTTTCAGAGTGAATCTCCGTATGACAACAATACCAAAACCATTACCTATCTGGCAGAAGATGTGCATGATTTCGCCTGGACAGCCTCGCCACGCTTTGTAATCAGCGAGCGGCAATGGAAGCATGTAAAAATAAAGGCTGTAATGCAACCGGAACATGGGGCTTCTACCGAACGCTATTTTCAGGCGGCTATTACCGCTTTAACTTATTTTGAGAAAAATCTGGGCAAATATCCTCATACTGTTTTGAGCCTGATTGACCCACCCATGAATGGAGCAGGCTCCGGTGGCATGGAATACCCGACTTTTATTACCTGTGGTACAGCCTGGGGTTTACCGAAGGGACTGAAATTTCCGGAAATTGTAACGGTGCATGAATTCGGCCATCAGTATTTTCAGGGAATGTTAGCTAACAATGAATTTGAAGAGTCGTTTTTAGACGAAGGTTTTAACCAATACTACGAGGGTAGAATCATGGACGAAAACTATACGCCCGGTTCACAGGTGAATTTTTTAGGGTTTACGATAAACGACATGGAGACCTCAAGAATCAGCTATGTAACCCTGAAAGACCCTAAGATTACAGAGGTGTACCGCAATGCCTGGCAGTATCCGAAAGGTACTTATAGCGTGATGACCTATACCAAAACGGCCACCTGGCTTAAAACCTTAGAAAATATGATAGGCAGAAGCACGATGGACGAAGTGATGCAGACCTATTTTATTCGCTGGCGATTCAAGCATCCTTGTGTAAAAGATTTTATTGCCGTAGCCAATGAAATAATTCCTAAACGCACAGGTAATCGTTTTGGTGCAGATATGAACTGGTATTTCGAACAGGTATTATACAAAGCCCCTGTGCTTGACTATGCAGTTAAATCCATAAAAGTTACTGATGGGAATCAGGGTTCATCAGAGTTTACAATAGAGCGTTTAGGCGATATGATACTCCCTACTGAAATTTCAGTACAATTTGCTGATGGTAAACAGGAACTAATTTCGTGGAATGGAGAAGAAAAATCAAAGATTTATCGATTTAATAAAGAAATCAGTTCCGTAAAAGTTGACCCACAGAACAAACTCTTATTAGATTTAAACTTTAACAATAACAGCAAAGCCATTGACCCCTCTACTTTAGCATTTAAAAAGTACACCATGAAGATTATGTTCTGGATACAGAATATGATGCAATGGATGGCAGGCTTGGCCTAGAACAATTGAGTGATGAACTGTGTTAAAAGTCAATAAAAAGTCGAAATATTATTTGGCAAACTCAAAATCATTGACGAACAAGGTTTGGTTTTTAACCACCCCAAAAACTTGTCTGATTAATTTGTTCATCACGGCAATCATAGCGACTTTGTGAGCTTTACCCAAGGCTCTTTGCCTTTGATAAACAGCCACACAGGCCAGGTTATATTTTTTAGCACTTCGGGCAGCCATATAAAGAATCGCTCTGACATAACCCAGTCCGGTTTTAGCCAGCCCATAGTTTTTGTGTACACTTTTGGAGGAGTGTTTTTCGATGGGAACAATTCCTAAGAACTTAAGTACTTGCTTGACATTGCTAAAGTTCTTAAACCCATCACTGGCGATAATCAAAGCATTGGCAGAGGCATCACCGATACCCACTACTGATTTGATTAAACCAAACAAGTGTTTATGTTGGTCATCATCTAAAGTAAAGAGTTCCTCTTTAAATTTAGTGATTTGTATTTGCAAGGTCATTTGCAATAATTCTAAACTTTCAATGACTAACTTGTCAGCTCTTGGGTCAAAAGACAAGGCATGAAGTTGATTCTCATAGGCTTGTTTCTGAGTCATTAAAGTGGATAAATGTTTCCTTTTTTGTCTGAGATGATGCAAATGCTCATCTTCGATACTGGTGGGAGCAGGTTGATAATTGGCTCCATACAAGCTTAATAAGGCTGCATCCACTCCATCATGCTGATGAGTAACTTTCATACTTTTGACAAACCCTTTGCTTTGGCTTGGAGTGATTACACTAAAAGTAATCTCATGAAGCGTTAAAGCATAGCTTAATGGAAGATTATAAGTACCAGTTTGTTCAAAAATAATATGTACATTTTCACCAAGTGTCTCAATCCACTGATTGATAGCTTCTATAGTATTGTCGATAGTTTGTACAGGAAGTTTGATGAATTTGGATGAAGCTTGACTTAAGCCCTGAGCGATGACTAACTCATGGCTTCC
>NZ_SEWF01000072.1 GCF_004168285.1 Emticicia agri
AGTCGCTTATGTTTGCCATTACTGACGTATAAGCGACTCTGCTGTACTATTTTGTTTACCCTGTTTATTTCATCAGGAATCCTGCAATAGTACTTTCTATTTTCTTCATTGGCACCAGAAAAGGCTTGTCTGTAATCGTAACCTCTATATGTGTTTGCGGGCTATTGGTATCTGAAAGTATTAGATAACTACCCTTAATATCGCCAATGGGCGTATCAAGGCTGAAAGTACCTTTGCTATCATTACCGTTGAAAACACCGCCTTTTTCGGTGATGGCACTATTGGCTGTTACAACAAATTGGTTAGATGTGCCTGGAAAGTCAATATTAAATGATGATGCCATAGTTGTTAGCGTTTAAAATGAAAATAATCCGCCACTGCAGATTGACAAAAAGTTTTGTGGATTAATGAGATACTGTTTATATAAAACCTAAAAATGCGGCATTCTGTTCCGCATTCAGGTTTTTATAATTTTTTCTTAATGTGCAATGGCATACAATGCTAAACAATTGTTCAGGTAATGTGATAAACGATTTAAAAAATCGTGATACATTACACCAGTTTCACCAATTCATTCAATTTCAGCAAGGCTTCAATGGGCGATAGGGTATTTACATCCAAGGCTTTCAGCTTGTTTTTCAGTTCTTCCAGTTTGGGGTCTTGTGGCTCAAAGAAACTAAGCTGAATATTGTTTTTAGGGGCTTGTTGCAGTTTTTCTTTCGTATCTTCCTTAATATGGTCTTGCTCTAAATGGTGCAGTATCTCATTGGCTCTCAGCACGACCGATTGCGGCATTCCGGCCATTTGTGCTACGTGGATACCAAAACTATGTTCGCTCCCACCCTCTTTCAGTTTACGCAGAAATACCATTTTATTGTCAACTTCTTTCACAGCCACATTAAAGTTTTTGATACGGGCAAAATCTTCGGTTAGCTGATTTAACTCGTGGTAATGGGTAGCAAAGAGTGTCCAGGGCTTATTTTTAGGGTGATTGTGCAGGTATTCTGCAATACTCCAGGCTATACTTACCCCATCGTAGGTACTTGTTCCCCTACCGATTTCGTCCATAATTATCAGGCTTCTGTCGCTCAGGTTATTCAGGATACTGGCCGTTTCGGTCATTTCTACCATAAAGGTTGACTCTCCTCTCGACAGGTTATCGCTTGCTCCTACACGGGTAAATATCTTATCTACCAACCCTAATTCGGCACTCTCGGCAGGCACAAAACTTCCTACTTGTGCCATCAGTACCATCAGGGCGGTCTGGCGCAAGAGAGCCGATTTTCCGGCCATATTAGGGCCTGTGATGATGATAATCTGCTGGGTTTCATCGTCTAAAAACAAATCATTCGGCACATAGCTCTCACCTAATGGCAATTGCTGTTCAATTACGGCGTGCCGACCCTCTTTAATATTGATGACTTTATTTTCAGTAATCAGGGGTTTACAGTACTTGTTTTTGAGGGCTACGCTGGCAAACGAAGCCAAGGCATCAAGCACCGAAATAATCCGGGCATTCTGTTGTATCTGTGGCACAAATTCGCCTGCAGTGGCTACCAAATCATTGAATAACCTTTGCTCTATTTCAAAAATACGGGTTTCAGCAGTCAGAATTTTATCTTCATATACTTTCAGTTCTTCGGTAATATACCGCTCGGCATTCACAAGTGTCTGTTTGCGTATCCATTCGGCAGGCACTTTGCTTTTGTGGGCATTAGATACCTCAAGGTAGTAACCGAAAACTTTGTTGTACGAAATTTTCAGCGAAGGAATACCCGTGCGCTGGGCTTCACGGTTCTGTATTTCAATCAGGAAGTCTTTACCCGAAAAGGCAATTTTATGCAGGTCGTCTAACTCAGCCTCTATGCCCGACTTAATCATGTTACCCTGATTGATAACTACCGGAGGTTCGTCACGTAGTTCTCGCTCAATTTTATCGACCAGATACTGGCAGTCTGTCAGTTGCGTAAAGTATTTCTGTAAAATAGTAAACTCTTTACTGCCTGCCTCTACCAGTTTTCTGATAGGCAATATCTGCGATAAAGCCCGTTTCAGTTGTACCATCTCACGTGGATTGATACGCCGCACCGCCACTTTAGAAATCAGTCGCTCCAAATCGCCAATGGGTTTCAGCAACAAGGCCAGTTGTTCGGCTATTTCGTGGTTTTTCACAAAAAACTCAACCGTATCTAAGCGCTCCTGTATCAGGCTTTTTTCTTTCAGTGGTAATACCAGCCATTTGCGCAATAACCGGGCACCCATAGGCGTGATGGTCTGGTCTAATACCTGAATTAAAGGCACGCCTCCCTCGTGCTGGGCAAACACCAGTTCGAGGTTACGGATGGTAAACCTATCAAGCCATACATATTTATCTTCGTCGAGCCGTGTTAATCTTGAAATATGCCCTACCTCTTTATGCTCGGTATCAGAAAGATAACGCAGAATGACACCTGCGGCAATGATACCTTCGGTAAGACTCTCTACCCCAAAACCTTTCAAGGTTGTGGTACGAAAATGATTAATGAGTAGATTATAGGTAAAATCATATTTATAAGCCCAGTCTTCAAAACAAAATTCATTGAATTTATCGCCGAAAATGCCCTGAAATTCCTGACGATGCTTTTTGCAGTACAATACCTCTGACGGGGCAAAACTTTGCAACAATTTATCGATATAAGCTGTGTTGCCTTCGGTAGTCAGAAACTCTCCGGTAGATACATCTAAAAATGCCACCCCGAAGTAATCGGGTCTGGCAAAATGAATAGAAGCGAGGTAATTATTCTGACGGGTATTGAGTACGTTATCGTTGAAAGACACACCGGGTGTTACCAATTCGGTAACGCCTCTGCGCACAATGCCTTTGGCGGTGCTTGGGTCTTCGAGCTGGTCGCAGATGGCTACACGCTGCCCTGCCCTTACCAGTTTAGGCAGATAAGAATCTAAAGAATGGTGCGGAAATCCGGCCAGTTCTTCCTGTGCGCCTCCGTTATTGCGACGTGTGAGTACAATCCCTAATATTTTGGAAGCCTTGATGGCATCTTCGCCGAATGTTTCATAAAAATCTCCTACACGGAACAACAGCATTGCTCCGGGATACTTTGATTTGATTTGGTTGTATTGTCGGTTGAGAGGGGTCTCTTTTGCTTGCTTGATTAACTCTTCTTTAGACGGACGTGCCACTTGCTGCTGATTTTGTTTCCTTAAACGACAAATTTACGCATTTTTGATGAGGGAAGCTAATATCGGTTAGCAGGAAAATGGTGCCTTTGCTTTTGTTATTTTTAGAGCGGTTGGCGCTCCAACTAATAGTTCCACTAAGGATTAAAATTCAGCCGAATGGGAGAATAAATAATTATATTTACCTAACAATTTAACCTAATAATTGCTATGGCGCTAAGCTCCAACTCCATTATACATTTGACTGAAGAAAAAGAATCACTTATAGGAATTTTAAGCGACAACTTCAGAATCAAGTATTGTAAGGAACAAATCAAATCTCCAATTGGCTCAATAAAGGCAGCAGTACCTATGGTAAGTTTTTGTGATATACCATTATCGCAGATAAAAGATCACATTGAAAAGTATGGGAAATATGGTATAGGCCTAACCAAAGAATGGGCTAAACGAAAAAGACTTAATCCAATTTTGTATATAGATGATAATTCGATTATTGGTGAAGAATTTTATAAGACCTTTCTAAAATACATAGAAAGTAAGCCTCAATTTGTAGATGTAATGCTTATGGATGATAGATTCTACCTTGATATAATTAGATATATGAAAAATTATGATGGCATGTTAACACGAAAAGGGGTGACAAAATATTACAGATTTTCAGACGAAAGAGAATGGAGATATGTACCAGAACATAGTCACGAATTTGATCCAATGCTAGGTTTCAAATACTATAACACTGAGGAACAAAAAAATGCTGAAAATGCTAAACTAAAGGATTTAAGGCTTGAATTTGAACCGAATGATATTAGCTATATATTTATTAAAAACGATAGTGAAATTACAGATTTTGTTGACTTGTTAAGTAAAGTTAAAAGAAAATATAATTATGATGATGTTAATCGGTTAATGACAAGAATTATTACAACAGAACAAATATTTAATGATTTTTAAACTAAATTATTACCAGATCAATTATAATGAGTTAATCAAAATTATGATCTTTGTTAAAATATTTTATCTGGTAAATCTTCAGTTTTGCCGTTTTAAAAACGGCTGACACTCCGACTGAATTAAAATTCAGCCGAACATAGGTTAAATTCATGTATGACGATTTTTTAAATCGTCAAAATTCGGAAGAATTTTATAGTTGTTGCTTGAATATTCGTTTTAATCCAACTTATCCGTGCCACGGTCGCTTTTGGACGAGTATAACCGTGGCACGGGGAAAAAATAAAGCCTCAGTTCTGCAAGAGAATGAGGCTTAAAGTCTTTTTACTACTAAGGGGGTTAAACTTTAAAACAGAATTGTTGTCAGGCTCTCAGAGCATATTTATTTATCTTCTGAAACAATTCTTTGGGGTTGAAAGGTTTGGTAACAAAGCCGTTCATACCTACTTCATAAACCCTGTCCTGCGTGTTCAATACCGAGGCAGTAAGGGCGATAATCGGGGTTGTTTTGTCGAATTTTCTTATATTTTCTGTAGCGGTATAACCATCCATTTCGGGCATTAAAAGGTCCATTAAAACAATCTGGTAATCATTTTTAGCCAGTTTCTCTACGGCAATGCGGCCGTTGGCAGCTGTATCGTAGTTCATACCCCATTTCTCTAAAAATCTGGTGGCGATTTTTACATTAATCGGATAATCTTCTACCAGTAGTACTTTGGTGCCTTTCAGGGTCTGCTGGTCAAATACTTCTTCTTTTCTCACAATCATATCAGGCTGAACAGCCGTTTTAAGATTGAGGGTAAAATAGAAATTTGAGCCCGCCCCTACTTCACTTTCTACACCTATTTTACTCCCGTGCAGTTCTAACAGTTTTTTGGTTATACCCAAGCCTAAACCCGTACCACCAAAACGGCGGGTAATCTGTTTGTCAGCTTGTGCAAATTTTTCAAAAATTTTCGACAGGTTTTCTTTAGCTATGCCTATACCGGTATCTTTTACCGATACATCAATAGCCACTGAGTCGTTGGTAAAATGGCTTAACGCTAACCGTATGTCAATACGTCCGTGGTCAGTAAATTTCACTGCGTTGTTCACGAGGTTATTCATGATCTGGCTCAGGCGTAATGGGTCTCCGATTAATTGTACCGGAATACGTTCGTCAAACGCTAAATGAATTTCTACTTCTTTAGAAGCCGCATGTACTTCAATCGACTTCTTGATGTTGGTAATCAGGTCTTTGATGTTGAAATCGATGCTTTCGAGTTCAACTTTACCGGCTTCAATCTTGCTGAAATCAAGAATATCGTTGATAAGCACATTGAGGTTTTCGGTAGAAAACTGCAAAATTTTAAGGTTCTCAAGCATTTCTACACTAAGATTTTCCTGTTGCATCAGGTAGGTCATAGCCACAATGCCATTGAGCGGGGTTCTGAGTTCGTGGCTCATCATTGATAAAAACTCAGTTTTAGCCTCAGAGGCCTTATCGGCGTCTTCTTTAGCTTTTCTTAACTGAATTTCCATACCTTGCTGATAAATCAACAGTTTTTTGATGAATACTGCCAGTTCGAACAGGTTGTCGCCCGCAAAATCGGGCAGTTTGTAATGCTTGGGTAAATCAAGTTTACTGATACCTTCAGAAAGTTTCTGAACCGACTCACGTCGTTGTTCAATTTCTTCCTGCAATTTACGGTTGATTTCCGCATACTTTCTTTCGCTGGGGCGAACCAACGCTTTTAGCTGCTCTTTTTCATGTTCGAACCTGAAACACAGGTCGTTTACCGACTTTAAAAAACCGTCCATGAATTTATACCTTGAATGGTTTTTGGGTAAATGTTCATTGATCAATTCAGCTAACAACAGATGATAATTATCGGCATCCATAACATTTTTCATACTCTTTAGTAATAAAGATTTTGATTATGATCAAACCAAAACAGTAGCATAAGCTATTGTTCCTTGTAAAATGAAAGCACTTTTAAAAATGGGTAGGTGTTTTTTAGTTCAAATTAAATTGGATGGCCGTATGTATAAAATAAATCAGGAAGAGATGAAGACAATAAGCAGATTACGGCGCGCAATACCTAAGCTATCAATAAAAGCAAACAGGTGTCTAAGCGTTCTTAAACACAAGATATTAGTTTTAAAAAATAAAAAGGTACAATAACTTCTTATAGATAATCACTCTTTCTGAATAGTTGTGGGTGCTTTTGTGATTGGCATGGTATTTGTCAGTAATATTTCTGACTTAGTACCTGAATGTCAACCGGGTAAATTCATCGTGTATTAATTCTACTTTCCTAACAAATACCTGAAAAGCTATTCTTTTCTGTATTTCTTCGTACTTGTATGCTATTAATAAGACAAATACTATACCGCTTTTGATGATTAAACGGTGGAAAATTTTTCTTTAGTACAATTTTCTATGGATGGTGCTTATCAAGTCATTTTCATGCAGGTATTTTCCTCTGAGCCCTATAGGTATAATTACCCGGTTTGCCCCGATGAATTTCCAAATTGTGACAGATTAAAAAAAAATTAATTTTACCTGAATATTTAATCCTAAAAATTGTTCTGACTAAATGAAGCTCTGTACATTTTCTCTTGTCTTTTTTTTATTTATTGCCACCTGCCTTCACGCCCAAAAAGCTGAAGATTACTATAAAACCGGAAAGCAGAAATATGCTGATGGGGCGTATGAAGAAGCTATTCTGTATTTTACTAAAGCCATTCAGATTAATCCGCAGTATGCCAATGCCTATATGGACAGAGGCCTTAGTTTAGATGCTTTGAGTTATTACCAGTCTGCTATTCAGGATTTCAATATAGTTATCGAACTTAAAAAAGATAGTGTTCCTGATGCCTACCACAACAGAGGGATGGCCTATAAAAATTTCACTAAATATACCGAGGCTATCCAAGATTTCGATAAAGCCATTGCGCTCAATTTTAACTATCCTCTCACCTATAATTATCGGGGTATTTGTCTGGATAATATTGGTAGGTATGATGAAGCATTGCAGGATTTCAATAAGGCCATTGAGATGAGTCCTAAAAAGGCCAGCTATTATTATAACCGGGGCAATACGCTGAATCATTTAAGACAATACAAAGCAGCCATTGATGATTATAAAACTGCACTTGCCATTGACCCGAATTTAGATGCAGCCAAAAGCGGGCTAAAAGAGGCACAACAGAAACTGAATAAAAAAGCCAATTAGGTAAACTATACTTATATTACGTGCAAACCCATGAAACCCGTTTTAGGAATTATTTTATACACATTTTTTGGTTATTGCCAGATTTCAGTCTGGGGGTTCGTGGTTGTATTACTCAATACTGCCTTTATATCAGCCGAAGTACTCATCTCTCCTGATGCCATGTTTGAGTTATACACAGGTGCGCCTGAAAACTATATCCTGAGCAGAATCAGCATCAACTTTGCTCTTAGTTTAGCCTTCGGGCTATTCCTTACTTTTCTCTACTGGCTTATCCGAAAGTTTTATATGTTACCCGAAACGATTATAGAGAAACTTGATGCCCGTAGTTTCTTCAAATGGCAAACAACTGCGCTGTTTTGTTTTGGGATTCTGGCTATTCTATGGCGGATATATAAGATTTTTCATCCGTATCCGGAGGTGTGGTAGGATTGACTTAAAATAACCACCATCAAATGATTGAGAAATCCTAAAGATTGCCTCAACAGTCCTAACATAATGGCTGATAAATTTAAACCTTTGCCTGTGTATTAAAACTGAAACACATGGTAAAAGAATTTACTTTAATGACCGCTATCGGAGCAGTAGTTATTGCAGGGCTGTATATGGTAATTTTTTCGTTGGTAAAAGAGCCAAACAGGCAAATCATTAACGCCCTTATTATTGCCGGAGCAGGAGCTACCTATTGGAGTGGTGTACTTGGCTATTATGAATTTCCTTTAGGGATTATCATGATTTATCTGGCCTTTAAAGGATTGAAAGATTACAGGTTTTTGGCCATTGGCTGGTTGGTGCATACGGTTTATGATATACTGCATCATCTTTATGGCAATCCAATTGTGCCAATGTCGCCCTCCTCGTCTGCCGGATGTGCCATTTGCGACCCTATTTTGGCTTTATGGCTGTTTATGGGTGCTCCGAGTGTATTTGAGTGGTTTAGCAAAAGAACGTCGCACTAAATTACGGATTATAGTATATTGCTATTTCTGAAATGATTTAATCTTGTAAGAGTTCTTTTAAATATTCCTGTACCAAAATAGTTATACCTGTTCAATTGGTACTTCACCAACCAAAAATAATTCGGGCCTAGATTCAACAAGTTTTACCCTCTCCCGTGCAAGTTCACAATATTCATGGCTTATATCAATCCCAACATATTGCCTACCTGATTCAACTGCAACACGAGCAGTTGTTCCACTTCCACTCATGGGATCAAGAACAATATCCCCCGGATTTGTCCATGATTTTATATGATCTCTCACTAACTCGCAAGGGAATGGTGCTGGGTGTCCTTTTGCTTCCTGATCTTCTTGCCTCTTGCCTACAACATATTCCCATATATTACCTTTAATCTTTTTGTCTTTTACAGGTTTTGCTAATTTTTCTCTTGTTTGTTCGTTTTTTGAGTAATTTTTATAAGTTGTCCCATTTAACTCTAATCCTGCATGCATACAGTCTACCATAATTGGGTTATGAGTTTTTACTACTCCTTTACTAAATACAAACATATATTCAAACTCATTATTATATCTTTTACGGTAAATCTGAGGGATAGGATTTTTCTTACGGAAAATCATGGTATCATGCAAATTAAACCCTATTTCTTTAAAATAAAGTGCTTGTTTAAAGCTCGTTCCAGTCTCGCTTGCATCAATAGTTGCATCAGCAACAATCCAAACTACTACCCCACCTTGTTTGGTAATTCGATACAACTCTTTTGCTATATCTTCAAATGGGAAAACAAACCCCTTATAATTTCTTAAATCATCATAAGGAGGCGATGTAACGGTCAAATCTATAACTTCACTGTCAAAGTTTTTCATTACTTCAACACAATTCCCCTCTATAATTGAATTTAAATACTTTTTCATCTATTAATTTATTTTATTTCAAATAAGCCATTATCATCAACTTCATTGATAGTTATAATTTTGCTATCAATTTTTTTAACTCTTATCAACTCTTCTAATGCTTCTTTATGACTCATTTTCATTATTTGCTCTCTTTGTCGAGCTAAAAAAGTTAAATCTACTTCTTTAGCAATCCTGATTGACTCAATTGATGCTTGCTTTTCTTCTAACCATAGTTTCTCTATACTTTCAGAAAACTCAAATAATGTTTTATTAATTCCCATCCAGTAGTCAGTCGAATTTTTAGAAGGAGGAATTAAAGGAACTGCCTTGAAAACTTTATGTAGAAGTGCTTGAGTTTTTGCTTCTCCTTCAATAGACAAAAAATTAAGTAACAATGATAGATGAGAATAAGTGAAAATACATACATCACGAATTAAAGCACTTTGGTATATTTGGCTTGATGCTCTTGGCAATTGATAAATAGGAGCCACAACCATCGCATTAGTTTTACCTCTCTTCCACCCATGCATGGCATCTACTTTAAAATCTTTTTGATTTTTAGCTGTCCTACTTAAACGAAAAGCTTTTGCATCTGCAACAAAACTGAAATCATTGCCAACTACTTCAACATCAGCCGCATCAGATCTTTCTGTCAAAACTAAGCTTTTTAATCCTAAAGCATTAAAAGTTAATGCAAGCAGGCAATCTGTATATTTTGAATAAAGTTTTTCTTCACTTGAATCATGGCTATAAGATTCGGGTATGCTTCCGCAAAGCCGTAAATGGTCAATTAACACAAGTATTCCTTCATCATTTATTTCTTTTTCTAACTCTATTTTCAATTTTTCAAAATCATCTCCAAAATTTCCACTAATTTTCCGGATTTCTTCAATCCAAAAATTACGTCTTTCTATTGCTTTCTCGGTTATTATTTTTGTCATCTAAGTTATTTTTAGCCCTCCTAAATGAAATATCAAAGATAAAATTACTTCCTGATAATCGCCCCGAGCTCCTTTTCATAGGCAGCTATCAGGCGTTGCATGGTTTTATCAATGCTTTCGTCAGTCAGTGTTTTTTCTTTGTCTAAAAGCGTAAAACTTACTGAATAGGATTTTTTGCCTTCGCCTAATTTCTCTCCCTCATAAATATCAAACACATTCACGGCTTTCAGTAGGTTTCTTTCTACTTTGTAGGCAATCGCTGATACCTTTTCAAAAGTAGTGGTAGTATCAATTACCAGCGATAAATCACGGCGTACTTCAGGGAATTTCGGTATCTCTACATATTCCACTTTGTCAGTATATTGTTTCAGTAAGAAATCCCAGTCGAAATCGGCGTAGAAAACGGCTTGTTTTACCTCAGCTAATTTCGCTACCGACGCTTTTACCAGACCTAAACTTACCACAGGCTTTTTGTTAATCAGGTAAGTAAGTCCATACTGATAAATGGCTGAACTCAATTCCTGCGTATCAAACTTTGTTACTTTCATGGCTTTCAGTACTTTTTGTACTGCCAGAGCCAAATCGTGGAAAGTTACAGGAGTATTGGCTGTCAACCAGGTTTCATGCTGTTGATTACCTGTCAGCCACAAGCCCAGGTGTTTGCTCTCTTTGTATTTTTTATCTTGTCCTTCTTCCTGTTTTGTAAAGTAGGCACGACCAAATTCAAACAATTTCAGGTCTTTCTGGCGACGGTTGATATTGTATGCTACCGACTCCATACCTGTCAATAACAAACTCTGGCGCATCACCGACAACTCTTCGCTTAACGGGTTCAGCAATGTTACCTGTCCGCCTTTCGCAATGCTCTGTACTGCCTCGTTATAAGCAGGTTTGGTAATAGATAAGGTCTGAATCTCGTTAAAGCCGTTAGCGGCCAGTAACTCAATGATACGCATCTGCAATTTATCAGCATCTTTCTCAGGGAAACCCGATAGGAAATCAGCTTGTAGATTTTCTGACAGTTCAATATTATCGAAACCGTAAATGCGCAATATTTCTTCAATTACATCGGCTTCTCTCGTTACGTCAACCCGGTAAGGTGGCACGCTCACAGTCATTTCGTAAGCATCGTCGTTCAATACTTTTATATCAAGGCTTTCAAGAATCTGATGAATCAGTTCGTCTTCCAGGTTTTTACCTATCAGCCGGTTGATATTTTTATGTTTAACCGTAATTGTCAGGTTTTCGATAGGGGTTGGATAATTGTCAATCACCCCATCTAATATAGTACCTCCTGCCACTTCCTGTATCAACAAGGCTGCCAGCCTGATGGCAAACGGCGGCATATTAGGGTCGGTACCACGCTCGTATCTGAACGAGGCATCGGTTTTCAGGCTATGAAAAGTAGCCGTGCGACGCACCCACACCGGACTGAAATAGGCTACTTCTAAAAAGACATTAGCAGTAGTAGTTTTAATACCCGATTTCTGTCCGCCAAATACCCCTGCAATGGCCATTGGCTCTTCGGCATTGCAAACCATCAGGTCATGCCCCGAAAGTGTTCTTTCGGTACCATCAAGCGTAACGAATTTTGTTCCTTTCTCAGGCACACGTACCACAATCTTTTTACCTTTTACTTCGTCGGCATCAAAGGCGTGCATGGGTTGCCCTAACGTGTGGCAGATATAGTTGGTAATGTCAACGATATTATTGATAGGGTTCAGTCCGATAGCCTGTAAAGATTTCTTCAACCAATCAGGTGATTCCTGTACGGTAACTCCCTGAATTTCCAGTCCGCAGAAACGAGGGCAAGCCTCTGTATTTTCAAGAATTACCTGAAAATCGGTTTTCTGACCGGAAGTTGCAAATTTTTCAATTGAAGGTAATTTAACCGAACGATTCAGCACAGCTTTCAAATCACGGGCTACGCCATAGTGAGAGGCCGCATCTGCACGGTTGGGTGTCAGACCTATTTCTATCTGAAAGTCAGGCTCTAACGAAAAATATTTAGCCGCAGGTGTTCCATTCGGCAAATCTGTATCTAAAATTAAGATACCCTCGTGCGAAGTACCGATGCCGATTTCATCTTCGGCACAAATCATTCCTTCTGATGGGTGTCCATAGACCTTACGTTTTTCAATCGTAAACGATTTCCCATCGGCAAAATAAATAGTTGTACCAAGGGTAGCCACCACCACTTTTTGTGCTGCACGTACGTTGGAAGCTCCGCACACGATAGTTGAAGGAGTTTCTGCACCAATATCAACAGTGGTCAGGCTTAGTTGCTTGTCTTTTACCATAAAGGGTTCGCAGGTAAGCACCTCTCCTATCACAAAGCCTTTTAAGCCTCCTTTTACCGATTCTATTTCCTCAATCCCTTCTACTTCCAGACCTGTACCTGTCAGTAACTTTCCGATTTCCTCCGGTGATTCATTAATCTCTATCAGACTCTTTAACCAATTATACGAAATTTTCATGCAAACAATAATTGTAGTGAAATGGGGGAATTATTTAGTGATTGAGCGGCCGCCGCGCGGAGAATTAGTGATTGAGTGATTTATTTATTAAATACTATTGCTAAAGTCTCTATTTATTTCACCTGATTAATTCCGCCAAAAAATTTTCGCAAAGATAGGGAATTAGGTTTATATAGTAGTGTATAGCACCTAAAAAAGCCCAGTGTATTCTCCCTTTTTCTGTAATAAGCATCAATTGTTTTTTTAAGATAGTCAATTCAGATATTATAGATACCTGTTCCTTGTTTTTTCAGGTTAATCTCCCTCCATGTCATTCCTCTCAAACTCCTGAAAAAATTATTTTGTATCCACTTGATAACATTATACGTAAGATTAAAATCTTGGCATTTCGTTTGTATGCAATCGTGTTGTGTGATGTGTCTTTAAATTTCCTGGCTTCTTTGCTGTTGTTTGGTCAGAAAAATAAAAAAAATGTATCCGCTTGCTAAGAATAAGCCCTGTTTATAATTATTGGCATACGTTTGGCATTAGTATAAAACAAGATATTAAGTGAATAAAGCGCTTTAACTCTATAAAAAATCATGGCTTTGAGAACGAACATAACAAAAGGCAAAAGTCTAATCTTTGCATTAGTCTTATCAGCCGCACAAACTGCTCTTGCACAAACAACCGAAAAACCTCAACTACCTTCGGGTGTAAATTTTACCGACTTCCAATCTGGTGTAGTACGTATCGAGAAAAACGATAAAGTAGGCTTTCTTGATAAACAAGGCAAAGCTGTAGCAGACATCAAGTATGAAAGTGCCTACGACATGACCGAAGATATGGCGGCCATTCGTAAAGATGGCAAGTGGGGCTTTATGAACAAAACAGGTAAGGAAGTAATCCCATTTGAATACGAAGAAGTACAGAATTTCTCGCAATCGCTGGCCGCAGTTAAGTTGGGCGACAAGTGGGGATTTATTGATAAAAAAGGCAAAGTAAAAGTTGCTTTTGATTATGACAAAGTATTGAGTTTCAAAGAAAACCTTGCCTTTGTAAAACAGGAAGGCAAATGGGGTGTGATAGATACTAAAAATCATTTTGTAGTAAAACCACAGTTTGATAAAGTAGAGAGTTTCTCGGAAGGTTTAGCAATGGTAGCTGTGGCCGGAAAATACGGTTTTATAGATGCCAAAGGCAACCAGGTGATTCCGATGGTACACAAAGGTGCCAAGAGTTTTATGGGTGGCAGAGCCGCTGTGAAAAACGACGCTAAAAAATGGGGCTTTATTGATGCCAACAACAATATGGTAGTAGCACAAACCTACGATGAAGTTGATAATTTTGCCGAAGGATTGGCGGTTGTACGAAACAGAGACAAATGGAAAGTAATTGACAAAACCGGTAGTGATTTGGTAGCAAGCACTTATGATTTTATTCAGGGTGTTTCTGAGGGAATGATTATTGTATATGCCAACAAAAAATTTGGTGTAATTGACAAAACCGGAAAAGAAATTGTGCCTTTAAAGTATGATAATCTTTGGGGCTATTCAGATGGATATGCAAGAGCTATTAATAATGGAAAATACGGATATATTGACAAAACCGGACAAGAAGTTATTCCGTTGATTTATGACGACGCTTATAATTTCTCTGAGGGATTGGCAAGAATCAGTCTTTTCGGCAAAAGTGGTTTCATTAATAAAAGTGGACGTGAAGTCTTTCCTGATAATCAATTGTCAAAAGGTGTGATTTCCAGTGTAACTGATTAAATTGAGTTTTAGGTTTTTGAAGAACAGCGAGGTATCTATTTGGGTGCTTCGCTTTTTTAATAGTGAATTAGTGAATGGTGAATTAGCGAATGAGTGAGAAATTAACTCTTTATTGCTTGTAAATTCCTTAGTGTATTTTTACTTTTCTTAATTTATATTTTATAACATTTTTCAGTTCCAGATTTCTTATTTTTCCATTTTCTCCCCTACCCAACCCTTTTAGGTTTTTTATTTTGTACTTTTCCCTTTCAACTCCTCTGCTGTTCACCCTTAACTTTTTCTTCTTTTACTCTCAGCGTTTGTTGTTTTGATTCCGTTTTCCGTTAACCTTGTTCCCGCGCAGCGTCCGCTTTCTACTTTTAGAAATTAACAAACAAGATTTTTTTCTCTGAAAACTTTACTCGTTTTTTTTCTTTCTTTCTTGATTAACTTCATTGTTTCTTTGGTAATTACCACTTTAGAAGTTTCCTGAGTAGAATCTTTAGTGGTCGATTTGTTAGTGTCATCGTTAGCAAAAGCAGCACTTGAAGTTAAAATTGTTACAATAGCAATTGTCAAAATCTTTTTCATGTTTCTCAATAGTTATCGGGTTATTTTTTCCCTCTTGGTTTGATGATTCAAAATTACATCATTCTATGAGCGAATTGGGACTCTTTTCGATGAAATGACAAATTTAAAGTATTTTTGGAAACAATTGCAAGATAATTGGTATTAAACGGCGACGAATGACACCATAAAGGGGATAACTGGCAGTTTGTATCGACAAGTGGTAGAAATTGACGGAAAAATGGCGGTAACATTCGGTGAATGGCAGAAAATGGCGGTTATTTGGCAAGAAATTACGGTAAATGGCGGTTTATTTTCGACAACTGGTAGTTTGTATCGATAAGTGGCAGCAAAAATTGAGATATTGGCAGAAAAATTGAGATTATGGTTTTTGCTTTTGTCCTTAATGTTACCTTCGTCAAACCAAAACTGTTCCTTTCTGAGTCTGAAAGTCAGCTTTAAAATAAGCGGCTTACCATTTTGCTTTACACAGGTTTTTACTAACTTCAAACCCGTTATCACAGAACCTTTTACCCAATGAACCGCAGAGATTTTTTAGGCACAAGTACCGGAGGCGGATTGATGCTCCATTCGATTCAGGCAGTGGCCGGACAAACCCCATACCAACCTGCACCAGGCGCCGATTTGAAATTAAAAGTACTGGCTACCAACTGGGGTTTCCCCGGAAATACTGATGCCTTTTGTGCCGCAGCCAGAAAAGAAAACTATGACGGCATAGAAGTATGGTGGCCTACCGAAAAAAAAGACCAGCAGGAATTGTTTGCGGCCTTAGACAAACACGAGTTAGAAGTAGGTTTTCTGTGTGGTGGGTATCAGAAAGATGCCAAGGAACATTTAGAGACTTTCAGGAAGGCCATCAATGCCGCTACGCAATCGGCTAAGAAACCTTTGTATATTAACTGCCATAGCGGACGTGATTATTTTAATTACGAACAGAACAAACTGTTTATAGACCATACCACCGAAGCGAGTCAGAAAAGCGGCATCAGGATTCTGCATGAAACCCACCGGGGACGGATGCTGTTTGCCGCACATATTGCGCATAATTTTATAGAGAAGAATCCTGCCTTGCGCCTCACATTAGATATATCTCACTGGTGCAATGTGCATGAGTCTTTATTAGAAGACCAGACCGAAGCTGTACAGGCCGCACTGGCAAAGGTTGACCATATTCATTCAAGAATCGGGCATCAGGAGGGCCCGCAGGTAAACGACCCACGAGCCCCTGAATGGGAAAGTGTAGTAAAAGCACACTTGGCCTGGTGGGATAAAGTGGTTGAATACAAAGTAAAATCAGGCGAAACGCTCACTATTCTGACAGAGTTTGGCCCGCCCAACTACCTGCCTACGCTCCCCTACACCCAACAACCTCTGGCCGACCAATGGGGTATTAATGTATATATGAAAGACCTGTTGCGGAAGCGATATCTGAAGGGGTAGTTTCATCAATCAATCTTCAATCATCTATGAGCCGCCACGACATTAAACGACTTTCACGATTAACTGCTACACTGACGCAATTGCAGACAAAAAGATTGTTGACTGCGGCTGAACTGGCCAACAGGTTTTCGGTAAGTACCCGAACCGTTTATCGGGATATGAAAGCGCTGGAACAGGCAGGTGTACCGATTGTAACAGAAGATGGCAAAGGGTATTCGCTGATGGATGATTATCGGATACCTCCTATCATGTTTACCGAAAATCAGGCAAACGCCCTGATATTGGCCGAACAATTGGTACTGAAAAACTCTGATGCTGCTTTTATCAAAGATTATATGGAGGCTATCGACAAAATTAAATCAGTACTGAAACATAGTGTAAAAGACAAAGTTAATTTGCTGGCCGAAAGAACGAGATTCGACTTGATTCTGCATAGAGAAAGAAACAGTAATCTTTTATCTGACCTGCAAGCGGCACTTACCAATTTTAATCTGACCCGCATTGCTTACAGCAATAAAGACGAAGAAATCACCACACGCCTGATAGAACCTTTTGCCCTGGTAAGCACACAAGTAAACTGGTTATTGATAGCCTGGTGCAGGTTACGCAAAGATTTCAGGTATTTCAGACTTGACAGAATTAAACAATTAGAGGTACTGCCTGAAAAATTCGCTCCTCACAAAATGACATTGCAGGAATTTTTTGATAAAAATTATTAGGGTCAAAGCGTACCAAACGGTGCGTCGTAGCAATATTATCTATCACAGGCTTCCCTCACCCCACACGACAACCGTGTAGCTGCCGCTTTGGTGATTCAGTAGCTACATGTGTAAAATGCCCCCGTGCGACTTCCTCTTGTCTACCCAAATATCTGTGCTTTCCTGTAGCTGCCGCTACGGCCAGAAAAACAAATTTTACATATACTCAGAATTTTGAATGATAGAAAAAATGTTATAGATAGGTGTGCGTATTATGTATATATAGGATTTTAATCATATTGTTTAACTTTTTGACATTAAAAATACCTAAAAGTTGAACAAAATTCATGTAATAACAGTTAAATTTATACTTTCAATCTATGGCATGTAGATTGATTAGCAAAAGTTGTGAAATAGAAAGTCATATAATGATATTCTACGGCTTTTTTTGTTATACGTCTCTTATTTATCAGTTAGTGTAAATGGGTATATTTTTATCAAAAATTATTAGTGTCTAATATACCTTTGACATAAGGCTGTCGCAAGGCAATGCTAAGTTTGTATCATAAACTTAAAAACAAAATTTTATGATTAATCAATTAGCAAACCTGAATTGGATAAGTGTTATCATTGCCTTTGTGGTGTATAATGTGATAGGCGCATTATGGTTTACCTTATTTTTCAGTAAGCCTTATAAAATGGCTTTAGGGAAAGAAAATGAAACTTTGCCCAACAATCCTATCTTTATTGCTGGCCCTGCCATTTGTACTTTTGTAGTTACCCTTACCTTTGCCATTTTATTGTATGCCCTCAATATCCGGTCGTTGGGCGATGCTATAGGGCTTTCGTTACTCATTGGCACAGGTTTTCTGGTTGCCAATACTACCAATATTGCCATTAACCCCAACATTCCCCGCCCTATATTATATAGTATCATCAGCGGAACTTATCATCTGGTTGGGATTATGCTTGTGGGGGTTATTCTGGTGATGATGAGGTAGTGTAAGAAGATATATGGTAGAGACAAGTCATTGACTTGTCTCCTGTTTTATGAGCCTGTAATAAAATACAAGATACCTCTAAAATTCAACGATTCAGACGATTTTCTGTTTTTATAAACGAAAAAAGACAACACAGTGCGTTGTTTCTACTTTCATATCATTACTTTTCTCATGTAAGCATCTAATCTAAAGCAAAACATTTTTTCACCCATCATACTTAAAAAGACAAAAAACAAATTTCAGTTTAGCACCGGAAGGGGTTACATGGTCTGTTTTTATAGCTTTTACCTGCGTTAAACAACGGGCGAATACCTCACTTAAATCATCTGCTGAGTATTGGAATACTTCCAACTCACTGCATATTTTAGGGCCTCCTTCGGCAAAAGTACCAATCAGAAAATGTGCCTTAGGCTTAAGGGAGCGACAGCTATTTTGTGTATAATGTTCAATTGCTGTAATTTCGGTCAGGAAGTGAAAAGTAGCTCTATCGTGCCAGAAATCATATCTTTCGGTGGCCTTGAATGTTCCTGCATCTGCTTCGATGTATTTTACCGATTTACCCTTTTCTCCTAATCTGGCCTGTGTTTTTTTAAGTGCCTCTGCCGAAATGTCAACTAAAGTAATATTCGTATAACCTTTTTCAAGCAGGTAATCTACAAATCGACTTTCGCCTGCCCCCATATCCATGATAGCGGCTGTTTTAGGCAGGTTCAACTTTTCAAAAAACTGTATAGAAGTCTCAGGCACAGCCTGATACCAGCCTACTTCTTCAAAACTTTTATTTTGATATATTGCTTCCCAGTGGGATTTCAGGTCTTTGTTCATTGTTATTTCTTTACTGATAAACTCTTACGATTGGCTAAAATTTCTTCTTTTATATCATCAAAATTCTTTGTTGGCTCATTTTGTCTTTCTAATACGGCTAATGTATCAAAAAAGTCTTCAAATAATTCTCGTATTTGTTTATTTCTTAAATCAAATTGTACTGCTACTTTTTGTCCTTTCGCATTGACGAGAAAATGGATGTTTTTTTTGAGAGTAGCTAATGTCATTGGAATAATATTATGTTTGTTCTGAATAAGCAAGTGTGCAAAATTAACGAATATTATTAACCACGGTGTTTCACGGAGTGAACTTCGCACGGAGCGACCGACGCCCGGTTGCACTGAGGATTCATAGTTAATATATATAAGTCGCTCTGTGTAGCTCGGTGTATTTTACTCTGTGAAACCGGGAGTAGGTCGCTCCGTGGTTTAAAGTTTTAACAAGAATTATCACTTCAACACCAAATCTGCCCCTTTCTCGGCTATCATATATACCGGAGCATTGGTATTGCCTGATACAATGGTTGGCATGATGCTGGCATCAATTACCCTTAAGCCTTCAATACCTTTTACCCGAAGTTCATTATCAACCACCGCCATTTCATCATTCCCCATTTTGCAGGTTCCCACCGGATGATATACGGTTTCTAACTGTTTTTTGATATGGAGCAGGATAGCCTCATCTGAACCACAATCTGGTGGCGTAATCAATCGGTCTCTGTAAGGCTCGAATGCTTTTGAATTGATGACGTCAACGGCTTTTTTGGTGGCTTTAATAAGCGTAATTCTATCCTGTTCTTCCGAAAGGAAATTAGGCTGAATAATGGGTGCATCTAATGGGTTATTGCTTCTTAATCCCACATAACCTCTGCTTTTGGGGCGGAGTAGTGTAGGTAAAATTGTAAATCCATCATTTTGCGGAAAGGTATTAATGTCATACATATCTACTGTATAATCATCGCCAATCTGCAACGAAGCATAATGAAATTGGTAATCTACTCTATCGGGGCTATCGTCGGTCATGCCAAAGGCTATGGCTTCTAACGGGCCTATAGTCAGGATACCCTTCTTTGTAAAAAGGTATTGCATTAGTGCTTTGGCCTGATTCCATTTAGACAGATAATGATTTTGTCCGAATTGCTGACGGGATAATGCCGTAACACCCATAAACAGATGGTCTTGCAGGTTTTTACCTACACCGGGCAGTTCTTTCTTGCAGGTAATTCCTGCTTTTTTAAGCTCGTCTTTGTCGCCTACACCAGAAAGCATTAAGATTTGCGGTGAGTTGAACGACCCTGCCGACAGAATGACTTCTTTGGTAGCCAGAATTTTTTCGGTAGTATTTTTACCCCTGATAACCTCCACTCCTACTGCCTTGTCATTTTCAATTAATACCTGCCTGACTATGGTATGGGTATATATCGTCAGATTCGGGCGACTCATGGCTGGCTTCAGAAAAGCGGTAGCTGCACTATGGCGTCGGGCATCTTTAATCGTAAACTGCAACAAGCCTACGCCTTCCTGCTTATCGCCATTATAATCTTTGTTTTCTTTAAAATGTGAATCAAGGGTTGAAATTATCAGAAACAAACAAGGAGTATTTTGTTAAATTGCAAAATGCGACCTTTACAATTAATACAAACTTACAGCCTTGTTTGTGAGTGCTATGATACGCACATGAGTTTACATTTCCAAAGACAGAGCAATAATAATTGTCCTGAATTTACAGACCAAGAGGCAATAACGATTTACCTATGTGGTATTTTCGAAGGCCATTATAGCCATCGCTCAACTTATAATTATATGGTCAATCATTGGTCATCATGGTTTCCAAAATTGCCGTCATATCAAGCTTATAATGCACGAATTAATGCAATATACTGGCATTTTGAGGTAATTATTTCCCATTTGATGAATCAAATGAATTTTAATGATTGCTATGATAATGTATCTTTGGTGGATTCATTGCCTATCATGCTTTCCAAACACCCTTATACAGCTAAAGTAGCATCT
>NZ_SEWF01000073.1 GCF_004168285.1 Emticicia agri
TAATGTATCTTTGGTGGATTCATTGCCTATCATGCTTTCCAAACACCCTTATACAGCTAAAGTAGCATCTGAGATAGCAGATAAGGGTTATTGCGATGCAAAAAAACAATTTTATCATGGAGTAAAGCTCCATTTGATAGGTAAGGACAGATTTGAAAAAATACCTAAACCTAACTTTTTTGATTTTACGCCTGCCAGTGTGAATGATTTAACAGCTATAAAACCCATGATTTGCCAATTAAAAAATCAAATTGTGGTCGGTGATAAAGCATATAGTTCAGAAAAATTCAACCAACAACTTTCTAAAAATAACACGGTCGTTTTAACGCCTATAAAATTGAAAAAAAGACAACAATATCTACAATCGGATGATAGCCTATTTTCTAAGTATATTAGCTCTGTTAGGCAACCTATTGAATCTTTCTTTAAGTGGCTCATTAGCAAAACAGATATTCAAAATGCTTCAAAGGTACGTTCTGCTAATGCTCTATGGTCGCATTGTTTAGGTAGAATAACTGCTGCCATTTGTCTATTTATTTTTAACCCTTGATTCACATTAGTTTACTTATTTCTAAAAAATACTGTAATAGCTACACCCTCAAAACCAAAATGCTCACGTATTTTATTCTGTAAAAACCTTTCGTATGCCTCTTTGATATACTGTGGTAAATTACAGAAAAATACAAACGTTGGCGAAGGAGTAGGTAACTGAAGACAATATTTGATTTTGATTTGCTTGCCTTTTAGCATTGGCGGTGGTGTGTTCTCAATGATTGGCAGCATTACCTCATTCAGTTTCGAAGTAGTAACTTTATGAGTTTTGTTCTCATGCACTTCCATGGCTTTTTCAATTACTTGAAAAATACGTTGTTTTTCTAAAACTGAAGCAAAAATAACAGGCATATAATTCATAGGAGCAATACGTTCTAAAATCTCCTTTTTCATGTGGTCAGCAGTTTTAGAATCCTTCTCTACCAAATCCCACTTATTAATCATTAATACAATCCCTTTTTTAGCATTATGGGCATTGGCAATGATACTAATATCCTGTGCTTCTATCCCTTTAGATGCATCTAATAGAATAATACACACATCTGATTCTTCTAAAGCTTTAATAGAACGTAAAACCGAATAAAATTCGATGTTTTCATGAACCTTTGCTTTTTTACGGATACCTGCTGTATCTGTCAGAATAAAATCTTTACCATATAGTCTGTAATGTGTATCAATGGCATCACGGGTTGTACCTGCTATATCAGTCACAATACTCCTGTCTTTACCTGTGAGTGCATTTAAAAATGAAGATTTTCCTACATTCGGACGGCCAAGAATCGCAATTCTCGGAATACCTTCATTTGGATTTTCAATGCCATCATCTTCAAACACTTTTACTACATCGTCCAGTAAATCACCTGTCCCACTACCATCAGCTGCCGAAATAGCGTAGATTTGGTCACCTAAACCCATTTCGTAAAACTCTGATGCTGTTTGCTGGCGTTCAAAACTTTCAGCCTTATTAGCCACTACAAAAACAGGTTTCTTAGAACGACGTAGAATATTGGCAAAGTCTTTATCTAAGCCAGTGAGTCCTGTCATAGTATCTACTACAAATAAGATCACATTCGATTCGTCAATAGCAATTTCTACCTGTTCGCGAATAGCTTCTTCGAAAGTATCTTCCGAACCTACTACATATCCTCCGGTATCAATAACTGTAAAATATTTTTCTGTCCATACTGCGTGCCCATAGTGACGGTCGCGCGTAACACCCGGCATATTATCAGTGATAGCCACACGGCTTTCAATAAGACGATTAAAAAGCGTAGATTTACCGACATTTGGTCGGCCTACAATTGCAACAATATTTGCCATAAACCCCTGACCCTCAATGAGGGTATAAATTATAGATGAAGACCTCTGAAAAATAATAAAAAACAATTTTCCCAAATACCAGTAAAGAGAGAGGTCTTTAAGTCTCTTTAAGTTTTGGGCGCAAATGGGGTACAAAGATAGGGAAAACAGAGAGATTTCTGTTGAGTATCAACACCCTGCAAGGGTTTTGGGTTCACTCATATCTAAAAAATTCCCTGAATATCCTGCCATGAAATCAGAGCAATGGCTATAATAGCTAATAATAAACCAATCTTGTTGAGGCCGGTTAGTTGCTCTTTAAAAAACAACCACGCCATAGTAGCCGATACCAGAATAACCCCGATATTGTATAAAGGATACACAAAAGCACCACTGTTGCCAAAAGCAGAAAGGGCATGTATCAGAAAATAAAAGGATAAAAAGTTAGGTACACCAAGGGTTATACTGGCTACTATATTTTTACCTGCAATTTTTTCTTTCCCTCGTATCAATTGAATAATCAACGCTACAGCCCCTGCAATTACTGCCCCTAAAACCATTACTAAGGTAACAGGCACAGTGCGGTCAGAAGAAGTAATGTATTTCAGATTCAGGTAATTAATAGCAGTATTGGTGATACCATAGAGCAGAAAAACGGCAACAGGTAACAGAAAATCAAATCCTTTGCCTTTGATTTTTTCATGACTGGGTTTGAAAGTGCTCAGCCCGACAGCTATTACTGCTAAGAAAAGACCCAGATAATTGAGCCAGTCGAAAGTGCGGCCATTAGTTTTTAAGAAAAAAAGACTGAAAATAACCGGAATAACCAAAGAGATATTATTAGCCAGAGAAGTAGCAGTAATGCCCATCTTTTGCGTTGAAATACCCGACAGAATAAAAGTGATAATGAAGCCTACTCCTAAAAACAAAGCATAATAAGGCCAGTCTTCTGCGAAATTTAATTCAAAATGTTGTCCTTCAGGCATCAAAGCCAATCCGGTAAGGAAACAAACCGGATAATTAAAAGCAATAGCCTGAAAAGTACTAATCTGGTATTTAGGATAAATACGAAAATTAATCAGGAGCAGTACCGAGAAAATTATACTTAAGATAAGGTATAGCATAGTGGTTAATTTTAAAGGAAATGAAAAGTAATGGGTAGTTTATTCGTACCCAAATTTCTCTAATTTATTTCGTTTATTTCTCCAGTCAGGCTCAACTTTGATGTATTGTTCCAGAAATATCTTTTTACCAAAAAACTTTTCCATTTCCAGACGTGCCTCCATCCCTACTTTTTTAATCCTTTCTCCCTTATGACCTAACAGAATGGCACGTTGGGTAGTGCGCTCTACATAAATCTCGGCACTAACCACAATCATATCTTCTTTTTCCTTAAAGCTATTAACTACTACCTCGCAGCTATAAGGTACTTCTTTTATATAATTGGTAAAAATCTTTTCTCTGATAATTTCAGCCGCAAAGAAACGCTCCGGCTTATCTGTCAATTCATCTTTAGGAAAATAGGGTGGGTGGGTAGGTAAGAAATTAACAATTTTACCTAATAAATCATCCACATTCTGCTGATGTAAGGCAGAAATAGCAATCACTTCGGTGGACTTAAAGTTTTCTTTCCAGTAATTTACCTTTTCTTCTATTTGTTCGGGCTTGGCCAGGTCAATTTTATTAACAATTAATAAAATAGGTGTTTGTGTATGTTGCAGTTTTTCAATAACATCGTTTTCATCATGTTTCTCGAAAATATCAGTTACAAACAGAATCACGTCAGCGTCTTCGAGCGAGCCATGCACAAAGTGCATCATTGATTTATGTAGTTCATAAACGGGCTTAATAATACCGGGAGTATCAGAGTAAACTAACTGAAAGTCAGTACCATTATGGACACCATTCACAATACCCATAATACGGTGCCGGGTGGTTTGCGCTTTAGAGCTAATAATAGAAAGACGCTCACCTACTAAGATATTCATTAGGGTAGATTTACCCACGTTTGGTTTACCGACAATACTGATAAAACCAGCCTTATGATTTGGAGAAACTATATCCACAAGAAAAAATATTTGTTTTTTTGCAAAGATAGTTTTTTTATTTCGAAAATAGTCGTACCTTTGCAGTCCGATTTAGGAACAACATCGCGGGATGGAGCAGTTGGTAGCTCGTTGGGCTCATAACCCAAAGGTCACAGGTTCGAGTCCTGTTCCCGCTACTCTGATTATCAGGCAGTTACATTAAAATGTGACTGCCTTTTTTGTTTTAACCTTAAACATACCTAAAACAAATCTTCACGTCATTTTATCATGGATCAGGGATCAGTCCCAAAAGTTGTGGGGAGGTAAAATAATTCGACCTTTGCATTTTACTAAAAGAACAGATGCAAGGAAATTACGGATTAATCCTAAAACCTGTGGGGTGAGTACTATTAAGCATAGATTTGAGTAAGTCAGTATAAAAAAAAGTATATTCTTCACACCTCTGAATTGACTTCTAAATGCCTTAATTTGAAATTAATCTGACAGTTACCAAATAATTCATTTGTAACTGTCAGATTAAATCGTGACTATTACAGGTTAAAATAGCAGCAAATCTTGTCCTTTTACCCTCACTTTTATAAAAATCTATAAAAAAGTAGCCGAAAAATAAATACAACATTAGTGAAGAAGTTATTTTTCTTCATTTGTATAGATTTGTATTGAAATAAGACCCAAACCCGTTCTTTCCTCCTTATTTCTTTTAGAAAAAACAGAACCAAAGCACATACCCTTTGGTTGGTTTTCTTACTTTGCATTCACACATTTCATTAAATAATGCCATTATACATTTAGGTCTGCTATAATCTATTTATCATAAATAACGCTATTTTTTATTTAGTAACCCTTAAAGTAAAACTATGACTCTTTTGCCAAACGAAAGCTTAGGCTTTCCATGTGACTTCACTGAAAGTCTTCGATTAAACAGTAAAAATCAAATCAACACTGACGACATTGTCTATCTTCAATCTGATTGGAATTATACCAATGTACATACTATCGACAATCGTATAATCCTATCGTCATTTACGCTTAAGATTCTTGAAAAACGTATTTTCGACAAAGCCTTTATCCGGATTAACAGAGGCTCATTAGTTAACATAAAGCATATTGCTACCATTAAAGACAATGGTAGAGGTGGCGAAGCTACCATGCAGAATGGCTCAATACTGCCCATCTCACGACGGAAATTAAATATGGTAAAAAAAGTATTTGAAACTACTAATTAATGAGGTTTGCTTTTTAGCCCGTTTAATAAAAGAAACAATACGTAAGGATTTTATTAAGTTGAATTTATCAATTTCGTAAATTATTAATGGATAAATACAGCAATAAATAAGATTAATATTAGAATAATACACCAAAAAGTAAACAAAACAACCGCTGTGTAGACAAAATGCTGATTAAAAATGAAACCACTTTATGAAAATTTCATTGCTTCGGCTAGAGCGATAATTGAAGCAAATTACGATGACGAAGATTTTGGATGTCCAGAACTTTGTGATGCGCTGCATATGAGTCGCTCCCACGTACATAGGAAGATTAAAAAAGCTTTAAACACTTCAACGTCGGGCTTCATATTACGGGTAAGAATGGAAAAAGCAAAGGAATCATTGCTTAAGGATACAGAAACCATTTCCAGTATTGCCTATAAGGTTGGGTTTTCGGATGCCAACTACTTTAGCCGCTTATTCTCAGCTTTTTATGGTGTCTCTCCTACTCAATATCGCCAGTCAATTATGAAGGTACCCTGAGCAAATGAGAGATAAAAATAAACCGGGCAAAATTTGCTTGGGAAGTTTTGTTATGCCTAAAAATTAAAAAATACCCTCAAAACCTTATACTCTTTATGAAGACTTTTTTTACATAATACTTATTAGTGGGTCTCCTGAGCAATATAGCCATCTGTTAGCAAATGCTTATTTGACTAAGTGAGAGATAAAATAGACCGGGTAAAATTTACTCGGAGGGCTTTGTTATGCCCAAAAATCAAGAAGAATACCCTCAAAACCCCGTTTTTATATGAAAACTTTTACAAATGATTATCAATTTAATTTTTTACGAATCTGGGCGCAGATCGTCTGCCTACTTGTTGGGATAGGAATTTCAGGCGCTGTATTTGGACAACAAGTAAAGAATCTAAATAGAAATACCACTTTTTCTACTATTCAGGCAGCTGTTAATGATGCTGCGACAGTAGCAGGAGATGTAATAGAGGTGAGTGCAGGAACCTATAATGAGAACCTTACTATCAGTAAAGCGATTACCGTTCAGGGCGTATCTGCCGCAACCACTATCATCAAAGCACCTTATAATAATGGGAATGCCAATACAGTTTTGCTTGGTAGCGGCGTAACCTTAAAAAACCTGACAATTACCAGAGATTATGGAAACACTTTAGAAGAATGGTATGCCTGTACAGTCAATCAGGGTATAAATTTTAATAGTACTACCAATATCAAGTTAGAGGGCTTGCTAATAAAAGGGAACAGAAACGGTATTTATTGTGCCAATTCACAGAATATCACTATTGTTAATTGTACGATAGAAGATAATCGTACAGGTATTCAGTTGACACATGACGTGAGTGGCTTAGTAATGACCAACAATATTATCCGTAATAATTTCACACATGGCATTGGCTTTACTTTCGATACAGCCCTTCTGACAGCAACTAATATAAAGATTCAGAATAACTACATAGCAGGTAACTGGTTTAGTCAGCTTAATTTTCAGAGAAACATAGCACCGACGCCTACGAATGTAGGAGATTTCACAGGAGCAGTGATTAGTTGTAACTGGTTTGGTTCAGCAACAGTTGGTATAAATGCAGTTTCAGCAGGCGAGCCTGGTTATTATACAGAAGGTAATCCTGCTAATAGTCAGATTCCATCACAGTTTGGCGGAACGAATCCTAATGCCGGAGCACCCGATCGTTATATCAGAGGAACACAGGCAGAGGCATCAGGCTTACCTACTCATTTACCCGTATTAGAAGTAGGCACAGATACAAAAGATGCTGTGGGTTTTCAGCCAGTACCAAGTATCTGTACACCTATTATCAATATTACCCGTAATACATATTTCGCTACAATTCAGGCGGCTATTAATGATGCAAGTACCATAGCAGGAGATACGATAGAAGTTAGCTCTGGTACGTATAACCAACAAGTATTAGTAAACAAAAGCTTGGTCATAAGAGGTGCGGGAGTAACCAAGCCAGAAATCAATTTCACAGGAACCCCGGCTTTGGCAAGTACAAGACTAACTGTTTTTGAAGTAACCTCTCCTAATGTAACCATTGAGGGGATAAAATTCAAAGTTGATTTAACAAAAATAGGAAGTGCCATTCTGGTAAGTGCAGCTAATATCAGTAACCTGACAGTGAAAAACAATGACTTTGTTCCGTATCGCAGCGGTGCTTATGGTCCTGCCTATGGATTAAGAAATGCCATCAGCGTCAACTATGGTACCTATCGGGTGAATGCCAGTAGTCCAAATGGATTGTTAATTAAGGACAATACGGTAAGTTATGATTTAGGGGTAGATAATTTACCACTAACAAGTGATGATGCAGGTTTCAGAGCAGGGGTTTCTATAGATGAAGGTGGTGGAGTAATCACAGGTAATACGCTACAAGCCATCAGTCAGGATGTAGAAGTAAGATTTGCCAGTGCAGGAAACGTAACGGTAAGCAATAATATTATGAATGGTGGTGGTAGCGAAATTTCTGAACATAATGCAGGTGCAGGCACCATCACTATTATAGGTAATACGTTCAATGGTGCCTTTGGTAATACGTATTCAAATCAATTAAGATTAAAGAACAATCAGGCTAATAAAACCACCATCGTTTCTAAGAACACTTTCAGCAATGTTATCTGGGGTGTTTCGATGGAGAATTACAAAAGTGTTACGCTTGATAGTAACACTTTTACTCCAAAGTCCGGTGCAACAGCTTATCAATTAATAACAGTCAATACTAAACTGAATAGTTCGAGTAGCTCAACTATTGTTCAGACAGAAATTGGCGCAACTTTTACTAATAATGAATTTAATGGTTCAGGAGCAACAGGTGGTAAAGCTATCAGTTTCTTCAATCAGGATTCAGATAACGATGTTTATGGCACCTTTACTATTGGTACTTCCGGTAATGAAAACACTTTTAAGGCAGGTATCAAAGATTTTATATACTTAGATAATAGTACAGGGTCAAGCAATGGCTATGTTTTTCCGGGAATAGCAGGTTTGCCAAATTATCCTACTACAGGAAGTTGGCCTACAACAATGGCACCGTGGGCAGAGAACCTGAATGTGCGTTACAACAAATTTGATTTGGGCACAGGATTGAAATTACCTACTGACATGAGTTTTGAGGAGAGAAATACTTTTGAGACCATGCTCACCCATAAACCGGATAATGCAGTTTTAGGACAAATTTCTTACTTCAATCCGGTACATAATCTGACACAAGATACTTATTTTGCTACTATTCAGCCTGCTATTACAGCGGCCGCTGCCGGCGACACTTTGGAACTGAGTGAATGGACATTTGCCGAGGGCATCACCATCAATAAAGCATTGACGATTCAAGGGGTTGACTCGGCCAATGTAATATTGAATGGATCTTCAATTGCCGATGCAAATGGTATTACCTTAGCTAACAATGTTCAGAATATAACTATCAAGAAACTGACCATCAAGAATTTTAAAGGTTCAGGCGCAGCAGGTAGCGGTATTTTCGGGCTTGGAAACAGTAATTTGACTATTGATCAGGTAGTAGTAGATGGAAACCAAGGTAGAGGAGGTATTTATCTCGGCGGTGGCGGAGGTATCCAAAACGTGACTATCAAAAATAGTATCTCAAAAAATCATGCAGTAGCTGCCTCAAGAGGTATAGTTATCTGGGATGGTTTCAAGAAAAACATTACTATCACCAATAACAAAGTGTATAATAACAACTGTTGCGGAATTGAACTACAGGATGGTACAGCTTCAGGAGTTACTATTACCGACAACCTTGTAATAGGCAACGTTGACAATGGACTGGGCTTAACGGGTTTAACCGGTGGAGCAGGAGCCAACCTTATTTCTAATAATACTGTGATCAACAACGGACGTTTTGGTATAGAAATCAAGAACCCGAATGGTACAGGTTTGTCGTCAGGAGACGGTAGTGTTTTAGTGAAAGGTAATACGGTTTCTTTCTCTGCTTCTGGTGCAATGAACAACAGAGACCATGCAGGTATTTCAGTGTATCGCAGAGCGTTCCTGGTAAACAATACAGAAAACTACTCCAACATACCAACAGGGGTTGTGATAGATAGCAATACGGTAACAGGTTTCAGACATCTGAATTCATCAGAAAGTAAAGGCTATGGTATTGTAGTAGAAGGAACCAATCACACCGTAAAGAAAAATACAGTAGGTAATAATGACTTTGGTATTCATGAGCAAGGAGGTCTACACCCTAATGCCAATTATGTGGCCGACAATGCAGGAGATGCAGACCAGGCTGATACTAAATCATTGAATTATTTCGGACGTGGTAACTCACCAGTGGCTTGTGGAAATACCTTTATAGATAATATATTCAATGCCAACCTTGTAACTAATATGAATACCGCAGTGGGTAGTAACTCATTTGAATTGGTAGTAAATAAGCGGAATAAAGAAACATTCTGTTCGATACAGACAGCTATTGATGATTCTAATACCATGAATGGTGATACATTAATAGTAAATGCCGGAACATTTATTGAAAACATCACGGTTTCTAAATCATTGGCTCTTCTGGGACCAAACGCTAATATTAATCCGAATACAGGTATACGTGTAGATGAGGCAATTATCCGCCCTGCTGTGAGACAAACATCTTTGGAAGGTAGCACTTCAGGTACTATTATCAGAGTAGCCGGAACAGGCCATCTCAATGTAATTATTAAAGGCTTTAAGCTGGATGGTAACAACCCTTCTTTAACTGGGGGACGTACGCTAAACGGAGTTAAAGTTCATACAGGTGCAGGTATTGTAAATAGTATCGGTTCGTTTGATACAAATCCGGGTGGCTCTGATGCAACGATGATTATTCAGAATAATATCATTCAGAACGTTGAAAGATACGGAGTTCTGGCTGATGGTACAACACCTGCCATAGCTATCGCCGGAACTAACGTTAGTTACAATAAATTTGATAATATCCCATCGGGTGATGGTTTCGGTGGTGGCCGTGGTAGAGCAGCTGCCTTTGAAGAAAACCACTACGGAACATTCGCTTATAACGTTGTAACCCGTGCAAACGTAGGCTGGCAGGATGATAATTACTACTTGGCTTCACCGGGTGCAGGAACAATAGTAGAGCATAATAATATCCGTACGTATCGCAGAGGTATCTTCCATAATTTGCAATACCAAAGTGCTACAGGTGCAAGAATAACCAATAATACTATTACGAAAGAAACTTCAGGAGATTTCGCAGCACATGCCGATAACTTTGGGATAGAGTTGGCTTCTATTCAGAATACAGTCAATGTTACAGCCGATAGCAATACTGTAACAGGTATGAAATACGGTATCTTACTTTGGAATATCCCATCGACCGGAACTGTAAAAGTTGCTAAAGGTACTTTAACTGGTAACCAATACGGTATCTATGCTACCAGTAACGACCCTCAGTTTGCAGGCGCAGGTAGTGCAAGTAATAGCATTGTTAGTGGTGTAAGTGTGGTAAACTCAACAACTGCTGGCATCACGGTAGATAATAGCATTAATAATTCTGCTACCTCGATCGCTTTGACTGATAGTACTATTATTTCGGGTGGGCCAAAAGGTTTGGTATTAACCGGAGCAAATACAACCATTTCGGGAGGTACTTTAAACAATACAGTCTTTACCGGACAAACCGGAAATTATATAGAGTTAGTTAATAGTACAGCAAATATTGATGGTGGAGGTGCCTATTTCGGAGGGAAAAAAGCTGTAGTTATGACTCAAGTAGAAAGAACTGCTTTAGAAGGAAAATTACTACATAAACCTGACAATGTGGCTTTAGGGAAAATCTGTTTACCATCTGTGGCAACATTATCCATAAAATCAGGTTCTCCATCTACTTATTGTAATGGCGGAAGTACAACCTTGATAGTTGATATTATCAGTGCTACCGGGCCATCTACTTTAGTGTATACAGACGGAACGACACAAACAACTGTGAATAGCTATGTAAGTGGTGCCAATATTAATATTAGCCCTACTACTACAAAAACGTATTCAATTGTTTCTATTACTGATGCCAGTGGTTGTGCTACCTCAACCGGGTTTACGGGTACTCCTACAGTAACAGTAAATCCGATTCCGACCAAGCCAACCATTACACCAACAGCTATCGCTATTTGTCAGGGAACTTCTACTACGTTAACAGCTTCTGCCTGTGCTGGTGGAACTTTAAACTGGACAGGTGGTTTGACAGGAACGAGTATTTCGGTAAGTATTACTAAATCTTATAAAGTAGCTTGTACGCAGTTAGGTTGTACTAGCGACTCAAGTGATGTAGCAACGGTAACAGTAAATCCAATTCCGACCAAGCCTACTATCACGCCTGCCAATACTGCTATCTGTATAGGTTCATCAACTACGCTAACCGCCTCAGCTTGTGCAGGCGGTACTTTGAACTGGACAGGTGGTTTAACAGGAACAAGTATTACGGTAAGCCCTACTGAAACGAAAATGTATAAAGTAGCGTGTACGCAACTAGATTGTACAAGTGACTCAAGTAGTGTAACAACCATTACCGTGAATCCTATTCCAACCACTCCGGTAATTGCCGCAAGTTCATTAGAGTTATGTATGGGAGAAAGTGCAACCTTAACAGTATCAGCTTGTGCAGGTGGAATAGTAAAATGGACAGGGGATTTATCAGGTTCATCTATTACAATTTCACCGACAGCCTCGAAATCTTACAAAGCAACTTGTACACAATTGAATTGTACCAGTGATTCGAGCGAAGTAGCTACCGTTACTGTAAAACCAACACCTGCCGCACCGACAATCTTAGCAGATAATAGTACTATTTGTAACGGAGAAACAGTCCTACTGACAGGAAGTTGTGAAACGGGTACTTTTGCATGGGTAGTAACCAGTATACCAGGTGTTATTTCGGAGCGCCCTACCAGTAACCGGACTATTTCTACTCCGGGTACTTATAGTGCTACCTGTACATACAATGGATGTGTGAGTGCCGAAGGCAGTATAACCATCACAAGCGGTAGTTGTAAATTCTTAACTATTAGTCCGTCGAATCCGACTATTTGTCCGGGCAAGAGTATTACTTTAACAACTTCCGGTTGTAACGCAGGGAATATAACATGGGCAGGCGGAGCAACAGGGGCTGGTACAAGTATTACTGTTTCGCCAACAGTAGCTACCACCTATCTGGCTACCTGTTCAAGCGGTGGTTCGGCTACAGTAACGGTAAATGTGGCAGAGAGTAGCGTATCTGTAACTAATAATGTATCTACCGGAGTAGTACTCGTAAAAGTTGCACAAACGATAGAATCAAATAAGAAAGTCGGTAACCCGGCTTTCACACCTATGCCTAACGTAACTTATCAGGCTGGAGGCTCGATAGTGCTCAACCCGGGATTTGTAGTAGAAGCGGGAGCTGTATTTAAAGCAGAAATACAGGTATGTAACTAATAAACAATGAATAGATATAAAATAGCCGACTTGCATGGTCGGCTATTTTTATGTTATGTATGTGTCGTACTATTTTCAGAATAGATATTTAACCCATCAACAACTGCCATACCTCTGAAACCAATAAAAGAATCAGACAGAAAGGGGTAAGAATTTTCCATGATAAGTGCATCAACTGGTCAACAAGTAAACGTGGGAGTGTCCAGCGAAGCCACATCTGAATGAAAAATCAAGAAATATGATTTTGACAATAACCAGAAAGCCCCAATAAATTACCCGACCACTCACCCACTGTTCCGCTTTTCCAATCAGCCAATGCCACAGAACCTATATTTGGGAAAGGGATATTCCAACCTCCTAAAAATAAATCACGCCTAAAATAGATACCAGAAGCATCATGGCATATTCTGAAAGCATAATAACCGTCCATCTGAAACCGGAATATTCGGATAGAGTATTATTTATCTACAATTTTCTGATAAAATTCACTTTCAGACAACCCCTCCCAGCATTTCTGCATATAGACTAATAAAAGCTATTATTTACCTAACTACCTCAATTGTATGAAATGCCGTCTTTTATTAGTTTTAGCCATAGGCCTGTATGGTTGTCAGTATGCAGAATCAGAAGAAAAGCGAGTCTATCAGGTTGGATTTAAAACCATTCGTATAAGTGATAAAACAAGAAAATATGAACCTGATGTTGATTCAACAAATGCCTTGTATTATCGGCCGATAGATATTGATATATGGTATCCAACACAGGATTCTTTGTCGGGTTCACTTATTGCCTTTGGCGATTATTTAAGGCTGTTTGAGCAAAGAGCTAATTTTTATACCGCCTCTAATACAGCCGATGGACTGGCCGGAAAATTTGCCAAGATGTTGAGTGATGGTTTCAACTGTTCGGATTCTACACGTTTATTAAACCTCTCCACACAAACCTATAAAAATGCCGAAGCTATTCAGGGTGATTTCCCTGTTATTCTATATCTGGCAAGTTATAATGGTATGGGATATGAAAACTACCCTTTATTTGAAACATTAGTCAGAAACGGATTTGTAGTAGTAGCAGTAAATTCCATAGGCAGGTCCCCGGGAGATATGACGATGAAAAAGGAAGACGTGATGGAACAGGTAAATGATGCGATGGCTACTGTTCAATATTTAGAGAAAGAGTCAAACATTAGGTTTACTAATGCAGCGATAATGGGGTATAGCTGGGGTGGGTTAACAGGTGTTTTAGTAGCAAATAAACTTCCTGATGTAAAATGTATAGTTTCATTAGAGGGTTCAGAGTTTCATCATTATGGGTATGCAAAAGAGGAAGACGCCGACTTTGAGGGTATTCGAAATAGTCCTGACTTTGAAAAGATGTTTCTGAAAAGTCCTTATCTCAGATTTGAGAGCTCGCCCGTAAACCAGAAACCTTCAAAAGATTCAGTTAATAATTTTCTCTCAAAAATTTCTAAAGATTACCTGATTCTGAAAGTAGATTCTGCCGAGCATGGTGATTTTTCAGCCTATCCCTCTATCGTGAAGGTCTCTGGAAATTGTAAAAATGCACAATTGTATCAGACTATTACTAAGCTGACAACTGCTTATCTGGAAGAACATTTACAAGCAAAAACGGATTTTAATAAAGTACTTGAGGGAGAATTAATGAGTAAACGTGTAAGAAAGAAGTAAACGAATTAGCTTCATTGTGCACCTTATTTTTTTAATTGGTAGTGCATTGCCTTTTAAAACTTCTGATAAACAACTTCTCCATCAACAATAGTGCTATTGATGTTAAAATCATTGTCAAAAACGACTAAATCGGCATCAAAGCCTTTTGCTATTTTGCCTTTTGAATTTTGTACTTTCATGATTCGGGCAGGAGTAGCCGTAAGCATTTTTACTGATTCAGGAATGGATATACCTACTTTTTCAACAAGATTTTTCAGAAGCTTATCGGTTGTAGCTACGCTTCCGGCAAAAGATAGTCTGTCCGGGAGTTTAGCTACACCATCTTCTACAATTACATCAAGTCCATCTTCAAGGCTTCCCAGTTTGCTTGTCGTTACATTAGTTCCTGCTGCACGCATGGCATCAGTAATAAGAGCCATACGGTCAGAACCTTTAATCTTATAGACCAGTTGAAGTAGTTCGACAGGTAAATGTTTTAAGTCAGCTATTACTTCTACATCCATATCATCTAATAAAAAGGCACTCTCCACAGTACCTGCGTAGCGAAAGCCTTGTTTTCTAATTACTCCAACCATTCCTGAATACAGGTGTGTCATTAATGAATATCCGACCGCCTGTGCCTTAATGACATCGGCGTATAATGCTTCGGTATGAGCAATTGAAGCGATGATGTTATTTTTACTCAGAACATTACCAAATTCAATAGCACCTTCGAGTTCAGGAGCAGCACTCCAACGAATAATAAACGGAAATCTCTGTATAATTTCATTGTATTCATCAGCATCAGGTAAGCGTATGTATTTGGGGTCTTGTGCCCCTCGCTGATTCATGGCAAAATAAGGCCCTTCTATATGTACACCTAAAAAACCAGCTCCTTTATGATGGGTCTTTTTTACTGCTTCGTAGGTTTCAAGCGTTTTTATAAGATTCTCTCTGGTAGAAGTGAGGGTAGTGGGTACCATTGCAGTAGTACCGTATCTGGCGTGTGTAACAGCAATTTGCTGAAAGGCCTCTATAGTATTATCCATAAAGTCGTACCCACCTCCACCATGCAGGTGAATGTCAATGAATCCGGGCGATACGAAGTTTCCATTCGCATCAATAATATGTGCTTCTTCCATGTCAACCGCATGAGTAAGCACCCCATCAATTTTCCCATCTTTCACTACAATCGTAGCATTTTCCAGAATTTCATGAGGGGTTATTACCCTGCCATTCACTATTTTGGTAAATCTCATAACAACTCTTTAAGAGACAAGTATTTTTATTTATCCTAAAGCAGGCTTGCCGAATCAACATCTAAATAGAGTTCGCAATCAGGATGATTCTGAAGAATACTTGCCGGAAACAAAGGGCTTACTGTTTGCTTGATTGCATTTCTGACAGCCTCTGCTTTCCTTTCATCAGGCACAGAACAAATCATACTTTTTGACTGCATAATTTGTCTGATAGACATACTAATAGCCTTTTCAGGCACTTCCGACATACTACCAAACCATCCCTCATTCAATTGTTGCTGACGGCAAGCTGTGTCTAAATCAACTATAATATAGGGTTCTTCTGTATCAAAATCAGCAGGAGGGTCATTAAAAGCCAGGTGTCCGTTTTCGCCAATGCCTACCAACGCTACATCAATCGGGTGCTGTCGTATTTTTTCACCGAGACGTTTTAACTCCTCATCAATATCCGCTTCCCCATTTATAAGGGTATAACTCATTAAAGTTGGTACCTGAGTAATAAACCGTTCTCTTAAATATTTCCTGAAACTCGCCTGATGCGTTTCTGAAAGGCCGATGTATTCATCCAGATGAAACATATTTACTTTAGACCAGTCAATGGACTTATCTTTTAACAGATTTGAAAGCGTTTCAAACTGACTGCTTCCTGTTGCTAAAATAATATTGGCTTGCCCGTTTTCAGTAATTATTTTTTTGATTTTTTCTGCGGCACTTTTACCTGCTTTTTCTCCTAATTCGCTATTGTTCTGGCTAACTATTATCTCCATTGCTGATTAATTGTATTTTCTTATTCCGGTATTTCCTCCTTTCGACATCGTGATGTCTAAAGGCTCGTTCGTTTTCCAGTTGCCTCTTGTAAAATCAGGTACATCAATTGATTTCGATCTGTTTTTAACCGAAACTTCACTCAATGGAGCTACAGCACTCCAGAGTGCGGCATCATAAACGTCCTGGTCGAGTGGAATACCATTGCGTAAACAATCTATCAGGCGCCAGTCCATCATAAAATCCATTCCTCCATGTCCACCCACTTGTTTAGCCATTTCACCTATTTTCTTTACGATAGGGGGTGTATATTCTTCCTGAAGTTTGGTTAATGCCTCTTCATTCAACCATTCGTGTTTATGGTCTGAGATTCTGCCGGGTTCAGGATACTTGAGTGCAATACCATTGGTACCACTAATGAGATGAATACGGGAGTAGGGGCGAGGGGTTGACACATCGTGTTGAATCATTATGGTTTTCCCTTTCATAGTTTTGATAGTAGTTACATTCAGGTTCCCTCTGAATTTCTTATCTACAAATTGCTGATAGTAATTATCGGTTTTGGCTTTTTCTACGGCCATATCATGTAACGTAAAGTCATTCGATGAGGTAGAAACCAGATAATCCATTCTATCGCCACGATTCAGATTCAATACCTGACTTACAGGCCCAAGTCCATGCGTGGGATACAGACTGCCATTACGTAAGTTCTGTTTCAATCGCCAGTTGTCTGAATAGCTGCCATCGGTCATCAGGCTATTTCTGAGGTCATGAAGATAAGCCCCTTCAACGTGTATAATCTCTCCGAAATACCCTTGTCGTGCCAGATTAAGTGTCAATAATTCAAAGAAGTCATAGCAGGTGTTTTCCAGCATCATGCAATGTTTTTTAGTTGATTCTGATGTTTCAACCAGTTGCCAGCATTCCTCCAGTGTTACAGCCGCAGGTACCTCTATGGCTACATGTTTACCTTGTTTCATGGCATATACGGCCATTGGTGTATGCAAATGCCAGGGAGTGGCAATATAGACCAAATCAATATCCGGTCTTTCGCACATTTGTTTCCACGAGTCTTCTTTTTCAAAATAGAGGTCAACCTTTATACCCATTTTTTGTAGCTTGTCTGCTGATTCACGGGCTTTTACTTCTCGTTTGTCGCAGATAGCTTTTGTTTCTACTCCCTCAACGCGGTTGACTCTGGTTACCGAACCACTACCTCTGTTCCCTACGCCTATAAACCCAATTCTTACGGTTTCGAGCTTAGGGGCTGCATAGCCTGACATATTAAATGCTGCTTTGGTTTTATTTTTTTGTGCTTGTAAGGGTAAGGTATTCAAGCTACCGGCAAGTGTGAGGGCTGAAACGCCTCCCATTTTCAAAAAATCTCTTCTATTGTTTTTCATCTTTTAATATGTTCGGTTGAATTTTGTGTTCAGATGGTTTTATACGCTTCTTAGTTTGTTTCAACTAAGGTTTTATCATTTTTCAGTTTCCAGTATTTAAGATTATACCCGTAAAACGTATAGAAAATCAGGTATAAAAAACAGGGTATCAGCACCCAATACGCTTCTTTCGGGCTGGAAATATCAGCAAAGTATCCGTAAATCATGGGCATAATGGCATTTCCGCTTAGTCCCATAATCATGAGCGAAGAACCAATTTTTGTGAGTTTTCCTAAACCTCTGATAGCTAATGGCCATATTCCTGCCCAGATAAGCGAGTTAGCTAAACCTAACAGTACAATGAACCAGATGGAAATATCTGTAGATATACCCAGAATACCTACCTGCCCATTGGTAAGAATAATTAAAATACTGAATAGCAAACCCAGCAATGTACAGATTTTGAGGGTAGTATGCTGGTTAACAAATCTCGGAATCAGAATAATGCCTGTAATGTAACCTGTGATAGTCATAGTAAGTACGTAAGACGGAAAGACTTTAGCTACATTCAGCGAAAGACCCTGATAAACCCCATAATTGATGATAGTATCAACTGCAATTACCTGGGTTCCGACATGAAAAAAATAGCAATAGCCCCTAATATTAAGTAAGGATGTGATAAAATAGATTGATTACCCTTATATTCATCTTTTTCGTGTTCTATTTCAGGCAGCGAAGAAAAATAGATTAAAGTACCTAATAAAAATAAGGCCGCTGCTATTACTCCGTAAGGCAATATCACCCTGTCGAGTAATTGACTTAACAGGTTTTGCCTTGCTATTTGGTTTGCTACACTCAGGTTTTCAATGATTTTAATATCTGTCGGTTTAAGAATAATAAAAGAAAGAATAAGTGGGGCGATAATGCCTGCTCCCTTGTTGCAGATACCCATAATACTGATTCGCTGTGCCGCACTTTCTAAAGGCCCTATGATAGTAATATAAGGATTCGACGCTGTTTGCAGAATTGATAAACCAGTACCGAGTGTGAACAAACCAGTCAGAAAAAGACCATAGCTTTTGAGCATGGCTGCCGGAATAAAAACTAAAGCCCCGATAGCCATTACCCATAGCCCTGAAACAATGCTCTTTTTATAGCCGAATTTATTCAGTAATACAGACGATGGTAGCGAAATAACCAGATAAGAAATATAAAACGCAAATGCTACCAGATAAGCCTTAAAACTGGTGAGTTGGAAGGCAATTTTGAAATATGGAATCAGAATGGCATTCGACCATGAGATAAATCCGAATATAAAAAACAAGGCCGCCAGAATCAGAACGGAAGTATAGTATGATTTTTTTGACGACATTATTCAGTCGGATTTTTAGGGTTGAATGATTATTTTCTTCTAATGCTTTTGCCTGCCGGAAGACTACTCCTGAATCAAGAAATTACATCTTATACGTAATTCCTTATCAATATTTCTTCATGATTTTTATCAAGGGCTTGGCTATTAATTCATAGCCTTTGTCAGAAGGATGCAGGCCATCGTAGGTTTTGTCAATAGATTCTACCGGATAAGGATATTCATCAGTTGCAGGATTGAAAGGAATATTAATGAAGTCAGGGAAAGTATAATTAACGTATTTACCTGTCTGAGGGTCTTTCAGACGCTTGAATTTAACCAGATTTTCCATTTCCAGGCCTTTGGTATGGTAAAGGTCAAGAACCGGAAAATTCTCATGTTTACCAATGGAATCAATGGCATAGGCGAATGATTCAAGCATTTGCCCGTTCTTATTCGGTTTATAAGACCCATAAGCATTGTTTTTGAAATTGGCTATATACACAAAATCAACCCTCTGCATGGGTGTAATCAGAATAATTGGTGCATCAGGATTGAGGCTTTTTAGTTTATCAATAATGATTCTGAAAGAACCATATACGGTACTATTTCCCGTATTGTTTTTATAATCAGACAATAGTCCTGTAGGACGACCCTGCCACCAGTCGTTGGTACCTAAAAAAACAGAATATACATCTGCTTTAGTCAGATTCAGTTTTTCGATAGCATTGGCAATTCCGCCCGAAGTCCAGCCATTATGACCCTGGTTAATATATTTGATGTGTGGCAACTTCTCAGTAACCATTGTCATATATCCCTTGGTAATACGATTGTCGGTTTCTTTCTGATGGTCGTTCAGATAAGTGATAGAATCACCAATGGCAACCCACGAAATTTCTTTGAAGGTAAACGAGCTGAAAAACGCAATCAGCACGAGTAAAGTGGCGAGTTTTTTCATAAGTTGAATGTTTAAGGTTAAGTAAATATATACATTTTTTATACTTGTTTAAAAGTGATTTAATCATTTTAAGATAAACGTGTGTTGCATAATTCTTTTAAGGTTTGTGTGTTTATTTAAAGTATTAAGAACTCTACAATATTTTTGCTTAATTTGACAAGAAATTTAACCCTCTATTCAATAAAATAAAACCTACCATACACACGAATGAAAAATGGATTTTTAGTTGCCTGTTGTCTGCTCACACAGCTATCAATGGCTCAGGATGTGAGCCTTGCCCTGCAAAAAAAGCCGGATACGAATCCTGCAAAATTAGCTGAACAGTGGAGCAAAGTGCCTGCAAATACCAAAGTAAGTTTTGCCACCAGCAGTAAACGTTTTGCTCAGGAATTACCGCCCGAAATCAAAGAAAATAATATATGGACTGCCAGTGCCTGGAAAGGTGAAAAAGTACATAAACAGTTGATAATCTGGAGTAAGGCTGACCTGAATACGGTTACGATTGAGGTAAGCGACCTGAAAAATACCAAAGGGGGGCTGATTAAAAAGGAAAATATCAGCACAGGATTTTTGCAGTATGTGATGACCGATGAGTTCAGAAATGGTTGTGGGTATAGAAAACCACAGGACTTTGATTCGTCGAAAGTTGCAGATATCATTAATGTTGATTTAAAAAGCATACAGGTACAGAAGAACACAACCCAGCCTGTGTGGGTGAGCATAAAAGTGCCTCAAACGGTAAATGCCGGGACTTATTCTGGAACTGTAACGGTGAATGCTGATAAGAAATATACATTAAACGTTGTTTTGACTGTAGTTGATAAAACACTTCCGCCTCCGGCTGAATGGACTTACCGATTAGATTTCTGGCAACACCCTTTTGCTATAGCCCGTGTACACAAATTAGAGCCCTGGAGCGATGCACATTTTGCTACTATGCGAAAGTATTACACCATGCTGGCCGATGCCGGACAAAAAATTATCACGACCAGTATTGTGAATGAGCCTTGGGGACACCAGACCTACGATGATTTTCCGAGCCTGATAAAGTGGACAAAGAAAAAAGACGGTACATGGACATATGACTATACCTTATTTGATAAATACGTGGCTTTTGTGATGAGTTGTGGCATTAATAAGCAGATAAACTGCTATAGCATGGTACCCTGGAAAATTGCTTTTACTTATTATGATGAAGCGGCAAGCAAAGAAGCGGTTTTTACTCAAGCCATTGGTACACCTGCTTACAATGAATTCTGGGCAACCATGCTGACGGATTTTACCAGACACCTGAAACAAAAAGGCTGGTTTGGTATTACCACTATTGCAATGGACGAACGCCCAATGCCTGCCATGCAGTCGGTAATTAAACTCTTGAAAACCATTGATACCGGATGGAAAGTATCTTTAGCCGGAGATTATCATGCCGAGATTGAAAACGATATTTATGATTATTGCGTAGCTTCCAACTGGAAGTATCCCAATGACGTTTTGCAAAAGCGCAAGCAGCAAAATAAGCTAAGTACGTGGTACACCTGTTGCGCTGAAAAATACCCGAATGCCTTTACATTCTCGCCACCAGACGAAATGGTCTGGATGGGTTGGTACACAGCCGCAACCGGAATGGATGGTTATCTGCGTTGGGCCTATAACAGTTGGCCTAAATCACCATCGACAGATAGCCGATTTACGGCATGGCCTGCCGGAGATACTTATCAGGTGTATCCGGGAGCATTATCGTCTGTACGTTTTGAGAAAATTATAGAAGGCATACAGGATTTTGAGAAAATTCAACTCTTGCGCAAAGAATACCAAAGCAAACAACAGACAGCGCAGTTAAGCAAACTGGAAGCAGCCTTAAAAACTTTTGAAATAAAAGATTTAGCCATAGAAAGCGCAGAAGCAACAGTAGCAAAGGCTAAAAAACTATTAAATGAATAAATTAATATCTGTCTCGTATGTTTGATTGATTGCGCTGATATGAGTACTACCTAAATTATCATTTTATAATCGTATCTGAAATCAGGCAAATCATCAAATCAGTTAAATCACAGTTCAAGACAAAACTTCAATCACTCAATATGAAATTCACTCGTTGCCTTTACTTACTTCTGATACTGGCTAATGTCTCCTCATTTGCCCAACAGATGAAATGGTGGAACCCGGCGCAGGCTACTTTTCCTGTGATTGAGGGAAGAGCCTGGCATACTGATTTGGTAAGACCCTACGACCGATTGCCTGCCAAAGCAGAAAAAACAGTGAGGCCAGCCGTATGGTCTTTAGGACAAAATACAGCCGGAGAATACATCAGATTCACTACCAATGCTACTGAAATTACGATTCGTTACCAGATTTCTAAGGCTAAAAGTATGGACCACATGCCTGCTACAGGTGTAAGTGGTGTAGATTTATATGCTTTAGATGCCAACAATAACTGGCAATGGATACGTGGCGCTTATAGTTTTGGCGATACAGTGCAATATAAATTCACGAATGTGATAAGCAATGTACCTATCAAAGAATTCAGGTTATATCTGCCGCTCTACAATATGCCTAAATGGATGCAGATAGGGACGCCTAAAGACAAAGATTTTACCCCGTTACAGGTAAGTAATGAGCAACCCTTGGTTTTATATGGAACTTCTATTATGCAAGGGGCCTGTGCCAGCAGACCGGGTCTGGCGTGGACAAATATTTTAGGCAGAAAACTCAATTTGCCTATCATTAATTTAGGCTTCTCAGGTAATGGGCGATTAGAGCAACCTGTGATAGACCTGCTCAATGAAACCAATGCCAGACTTTTTGTTTTAGATTGCCAGCCAAACTTAGTAGATAAAAAGGTATATCCGGGAGCAGACATAGAAAACCGTATCCGTACCTCAGTAAAAAGCCTACAAGCCAAACACCCTGATGTGCCTATTTTATTGGTAGAGCATTGCTGTGGAGTGCCGGAAGTAGGCGTAGATACTACTTTCTTTAACCGATATACCTGGAGCAGCGAGGTAATGAACAAAACCTTTACAACCCTAAAAAAAGAGGGTATAAAAAACATTCACTTACTCACAGCCGCAGATATAGGCTTCGATTCAGCCTCAACCGTAGATGGCACTCATCCAACAGATATAGGGATGATGAAATACGCAGATGCTTACGAAAAGGCAATTGGTAAGGTTTTAGGGAAGAAAGGTGGGAGAAGGAAGTAGCCCCAATCATATTTTAGAGCCTTGATAAGTTATCTTTTTATAAAGTTCGTTATTCAGTTTATAATTGAAAATGCGTTTGTCGATAGAAGAAGGTATTTTTTCAATAGGCTCTTCTGAAATAGTCATGATTTAATCTGACAGTTACGATTTATTTAGTAACTTAAAATTAAAGATTAAATCAAATGACAACACAGGCAAAAATCATCAAGAACAAGTTAGGAGTATTAGAACTTGCCAATGTTTTAGGCAATGTCTCAAAGGCTTGCAAGGTAATGGGTTATAGTCGAGATAGTTTCTATCGCTTCAAGGAACTCTATGAACAAGGTGGTGAATTAGCACTTCAAGAAATTAGTCGCAGAAAACCCATAGAGAAAAATCGGGTAGATACGTTAGTAGAAGAAGCCGTTGTCAAGATGGCATTGGACTTACCAGCTTATGGACAGCTAAGAGTATCAAATGAGCTAAAGAAACAAGGTATAGTTGTCTCTCCTGGTGGAGTACGTTCAATCTGGTTAAGACATGATTTAGCTACCTTTAAGAAACGTTTAAAAGCATTGGAAGCGAAGGTTAATCAGGAAGGAATTATCCTTACAGATGAGCAAATAACAGCCTTAGAAAGAGCCAAAGCTGAGAAACAGGCTCATGGAGAAATAGAGACACATCATCCGGGTTATTTAGGAGCACAGGATACGTATTACGTAGGTAATATTAAGGGAGTAGGCCATATTTATCAACAGACTTTTATAGATACTTATTCAAAGGTAGCTTTTGTTAAACTCTATGACCGGAAAAACGCTTTAGTAGCCGCTGATATGCTCAATGATAAGGTTATTCCTTTTCATGAGCAAAATCAGATTCGTCTACTAAGAGTTTTAACTGATAGGGGTACAGAATATTGTGGTAATAGGGAGCAACACGAATATCAATTATATTTGGCTATAGAAGATATTGACCATACTAAAACTAAAGCCAAAAGTCCTCAAACTAATGGTATATGCGAGCGTTTCCATCGTACTATTCAGGATGAATTTTATGCGG
>NZ_SEWF01000074.1 GCF_004168285.1 Emticicia agri
CAGGATAGTACAGTGGGCAATTATCCTACCCGTCAGATGGATTTAGGCTACCTTCAAACCGGAAGCGATAATGGAGTATTAATACATAATGGTATTCTGACAGACAACCATTATGTACCTTTAGGCTTACCCATCCAAGAGTTCATACAAAGAGATAGGGATGATTATGGTAAACGTCATCAAAGACACCTGCGTCCTTTTGAAGAAAAGGAGAGTGCTAAATGGATTGAAGCCATTGATTTTGCCCGTAAATATGGACGTAAAACGGGTATATCGGTTGTACAAGTAGCTGATAAAGAAGCTGATGTGGCAGAGGTCTTCAATTATGCACTTACCCATCGACAACTCTTTATTATCAATGGCAGACATGACCGTAAACTCAAAAACAGTACTCAAACCCTGAAGCCCTATTTGCAAAGTTTAACCCCTGGTGGGATTGTTGAACGTTCGCTCTTAGATGCCAAAGGCAAAGCACACCTATGTGAGTGTCAGATTACTTTTGCAAAAGTTGACTTACAGGATTTAATTAAACCTATTTATGTACTCACCTTGCAGCAACTTCAACCTATCAAAGGACAAGACTTAGCCCATTGGATGATACTTACCAATGTGCCGGTAAAGACTTTAGCAGAGGCGGTAGCTATTATTGATACCTATACCCGCAGATGGACTACCTGTGAAGATTTTCATAAATGTCTCAAAACGGGTTGTAGTATCCAACAAAGACAATTACAATCCCCACAAGCACTCTTTAATACCATCAGTCTATTGAGTTTAATAGCGATTGGTTTATTAAGAACAAGATATTTAGCTCTCAAAGAGCATGCCCAGAAGACGACTAATCATCTGATTAATGAATTACTCTCACAGGATGAGTTAATGATGGCTGACATAGCTGCCGATAAATATCTGATGCCTATTGACTTAACTTTTGCCCAGAAGCATACCAATTTATGGTTTATGCTGCTTTTAGCCAGGATGGGAGGGCATCAGGGTATCAAACAGGCTGGTATGCCCGGATGGCAAACAATCTGGAAAGGTTGGATTTATTTCCAGGCACTTGTTGATGGTCTCAATATGTCAAAGAACTTATTTTTACAAAAAAACCGTACTTATGGGTAAAACTCACCCAGCAGGAGAGGGAGACTTTAAGCCCCTCTCCTTTTCCAGGAGCGGACGCCGCGCGAAGGGGTTGGGGTGAGGATTTTTCCAAATAATATTTGGCACAAAAAACTTTTGAGACAGCCTCATTTGTTTGATTTATTCCTTATAATCTCCCCCCCAAAAAAAACATTTCAAATCCCCATATTTACACCCTAACTTTGCAGAAAAAAATAGTTGTATGCGAAAATTGCAAATGGACGAACTGAACCGGCTGTCGGTAGAAGAGTTTCAGGAGGTGGAGAAAAAGAACTTTTGTCTGATATTAGACGATGTCAGAAGTATGAATAATGTAGGGTCAGCTTTTCGTACTGCTGATGCTTTTGCCGTAGAAAAGATATACTTGTGTGGCATTACAGGCACACCTCCCCACCGTGAGATTGAGAAAACTGCCTTGGGTTCAACAGATTCGGTGGCATGGGAGCATCGGGCTGATATTGCAGCACTCATTACAGAATTAAAACAAAACGGCTATACGGTATTAGCCGTTGAGCAGGTAGAAAACAGCCTGCAATTACCCGACTTTCAGCCGGAGGCTGCTAAAAAATATGCTTTTGTGTTTGGCAACGAAGTTTTCGGGGTCAATGATGCGGCCATTGAAGTGGCCGACCATTGTTTAGAGATACCTCAGTTTGGTACCAAGCATTCGCTTAATATTGCCGTAACGGTAGGAATTATCTGTTGGGATTACGTCTCAAAAGTGATGGCTCGATAATTGCTTTGATTCTCATGCAATTTTTTTGCCTCTTTTTCCGTCTATATAAGAAGAATTTAGTGATTGAGTGATTGAGTGATTTAGTGATTGAGCGGCCGCCGCGCAGCGATTATTTTTTTGTTATTAAGATGAATTAATAGAGGAGTATTTACAGGATAGATACCAGAAAATTAACCGCTTAATCACTCAATCACTAATTCACTCAATCGCTCAATATACAAAGCCTAAACATTTACTGATGCGTTTTTTAGGGAAAATCTTTCTTTTATTATTGACTTATCAGACCGTATTTGCGCAGGAAGAATCAATGCCTGCCGAGCCTGTTATTTGTTATTATACCGAAGAAGATAGTTTTACCGAGATTCTTCCCGATAAAGAAATTCTATCAAATGCCAGAGTGCTTTCTACTTCTACCATTCAGGTATCGTATATCGATTTTCCTGCGGCTGCCAAAACTGCTTTTGAAAAAGCCATGAGTATCTGGTCTAAATACCTGTACTCGTCTCAACCTATCAAAATCAAGGCTACATGGGTGGCGCTTTCTGCCGGAATATTAGCGGTTACGGGTTCTACCCGCATTTACAAAAACTTTCAGAATGCCCCATACCAGAATGTCTGGTATCCGGCTTCACTGGCTGAGGCTATTTCAGGCAAAGACCTGAATAATGGCGATTTTGAAATTGAGATGAAAATCAATAGCAGCATAAACTGGTATTTTGGCACAGACTCAAAATCGCAGGCAGGCAAGTTCGATTTGATTACCGTAGTGATGCACGAAATAGCACACGGCCTGGGTTTTTCGTCGTCTATGAAATTGGTAAATAATAATTCACAAGGGCAGTACGGGCAGTCGGGCAGTAATTATATTTACGATATGTTTTTGCAGAATGTAGGCAAAATCAAGCTCACTAACAATGGTATTTTCGGAAACCCTTCTACTGACCTGAAAGCCGCTCTGACGGGCAATGCCCTGTATTTTGGTTTAAGAAACAGTAAATATGCCAATTTTTTGCCCAAACTCTACGCACCGGTTTCGTTTAATGAGGGGTCGAGTATCTCTCATTTCGATGAATCCTTTTATCCGCAGGGAAACCCTAATTCGCTGATGTCGCCTAATGTGCGTTCTGCAGAAGTCAATCAGCAGCCGGGTGATTTATTGTTGCGTTGTCTGCAAGATATGGGCTGGCAGATTGTGGGGATAGAGGGCAATACCATTACCTCGAACGAATATGTGGTTGAACCTGTATTGGGTGCTATTATATTCCCTAATCCGGTGAGCGATGTAGTAAAAGTAGCTTTTCCGCTCCGCAATCAGGGACGTGATGTAAGCATAGAACTGTTTGATATGAAAGGGCAGGCATTGCAACGCATCGAAAGCCAATCTATCACTTCCGAAACCATCCCTTTAGATTTAAGCCATTTGCCAGATGGTGTTTACCTGCTGAAAGTCATAGACGGAAGCCAGATTATTACCAAAAAATTAGTGAAATCTCCGTAAGGCTCTCAATAACCAAATTTCTCCTTCCATTGATTGATAGGCTTCTCTATCAGAAACCACGAAATGGTGGCTACGCCAACGGTCAGCGCATACAAGAAAATGAATTTCAATGGCAAATGATTGGCAATGAAAGGCAACTTGTTCAGGAGCTTGATAGTAGGGTGGTTGGGCGAGGAATGATAAAAATTATAGACAAAATTATGGTAGATATATACCCCGTAACTGATGCGTCCGATATAGATACTTACTTTGTTTTCTAAGACTTTTTTCATGAGGCCATCAAAATTATAAGCTGCATTGCCTACTAAAAAGAGCGATAGCAAAGATTCAAACACACGCAGAAATACAATGGTTATAATATTCTGCCCCTCTGAAAGCCATTTGCTGAACATAATTACGCCTGCATAGAGCAACAGACTTACCACAAGCCAAAGCTTATTGGTAATAAAGGCCTTTACTTTCTCATTTTTGTGATAGAAAAAATAAGCTAATAAGCCCCCCATACCAAAGGCATCAAGGCAAGTAGGCATCAGTACATAGGAGGCCATCCAGGCTACGCCATTGAGGTACAATACCAGCCTGAGCAATACAGAAAGCCCGATAAACCCGAATAGTACCTTGACCAGGTAGCGTGAGGGGATAAAAAATATCACAAACGGAAAAAACAGATAGAACTGCTCTTCTACTGCCAACGACCAAAGATGGTCAATGACACCCAACCATGATTCATAAACAGCTATATAAATATTGGTAGAGTAGGTGAGACACCACACGATTTTATCGCGAACTGGTGGAACATTAAGAACATAGAGAACAAAAATGGTGAGGTAGTAAATGGGAAAAATGCGGATGGTGCGGCGGATATAAAACTGTTTCAACGAAAAACCATGTGAACGGCCGAGGGCATCGTCTTTTTCTTTGGCATTGAGCAAAATGCGGGTTATCAGAAAACCACTGAGTACAAAAAACAGGCAGACCCCTAAAAAACCTAAAGGAAGTTTCAGTTTTTCGTCAGACCAGTGGTCTATGAGTACCATTGATACTGCTATGAACCGTATGCCATCTAATTGTTTTAAGTAGGAAGTGTTTTGTGCCGACATCAGGATTAGAGTTCGTACAGCCAATTACCAGTTCTGCACGGGTTTTTGTTTCTGTACTGCTTGAATATTGATTGATTGATTGGTCCAGGTAAGCATAGATTTTTTGTTTTCTACATCAATAGTACCTATCTGATACTTACCCGACTGAACATAAAACTTGGTGAAATCACTCACAAAGCTACCGACGTTCAGTTGATTTCTGAAAAGAAATCCGATATTAATATAATCTTTTAGCTGAAAGGCACTGGCGGTAATAGTCCGGCATGGAAACAGATAGAGGTTATGGTCAGATTTTAGTACGATGTATTGTCCGGCATCTGCCGAGCTTATATCAAGTGTGTCATTGCGTGTATCAGTCAGTATAAAACCGGTTTCATTTTCAACAATACCGATTTTTGTCTGCACCGTGTCTTTGACCGACTGCAAGGCAGGCATCAGGGCATCATAAAAGGTTGCCGCAGGTTGTTGCAAACGGGCATAAATACCACTCACAGGCATTTCTTTATCGCTGTGCTGTATCTTAAACTGGTCGGTGATGCGCTCACGTCTTAAATAGCTTATGTGCTGAAATTCGGCCAGATAGGTATAAAAGTTATAGCAGATACTTAATGCAATAGCAATCGTTATAACCCTTGGTTTTCGGTGTTCGGCAAGAGAATTCAGGATTATCAGATAGCTTATACACAGTATCAGCACCGAATTGATTTTGTATTTGCTGGTAAGCAATACTTCAATCCCATAAGATAGACGACCCACAGCAATACCCACACAGGTAATACCTAAAAATACCAGGCAACCCAGCAGAAAAAGGTCATTGTTGCGCTGGTTGATATTATATTTTCTGATCAATACCTGAATACTGAACCAGCCTAAAATAATCAGCAATAGTACTCCCGTAGCCATTGCCAAATCAAGGTGTTTGTTGGGGGCTACAAACGAAACGTCAACAGCGTTGCCTATTACGGCTAATACACCTTTCAGCAGTAGTGTAGGGGAAGAAAAATCTGCTTTAGTCGTTTTATCGGGTGATGACTGGTACTGAAAAAAATACAAAAACAAAAATAAGGCTGATGCCACGCCCCAGATACCCAACTCACGGTAGCGTTTCTGAAACAGCAGAATGGCCGTGCCTATGATAGGAATCAGAATACCGTTGCTGCTTGTAAAAGTTCCTGCAAAACTGGCGGCAATTGCCAGATAGAAATAGGTTTTATGGGGTTGGTCGTAAGAAAATACCAGAAAATACAGAGAAACAAAGGCCAGTAAGACTACCCAGAAATTCTGTACCGAGGCCATACCCCAGAATACATTTTCGTATAAACCCTGATTGAAAAGCAAAAATGTCATAGGCACTAAAGCCAATAAACCAAGGGAATTGCGCCGACTAAACCGATAAAATAAAAAAAGAATACCTACCAGGCTCAGATTGCCTAATAGCATAAGCAATTTTAAATCTAAAGTGCCCTTCAACTGAAAGACAAGCAAAGCAAATAGGCGTGTAAGAACAATGCGGTGTTCATTATGCTGAGAAAAAAGCAGGCTGATTTTATGAGAAAAAGAATCGGCTGTGAGAAACTCGGCAAGAGAGTTTCTCACAGCTAAATCGTCCCAGTGAGGAATATTGATAGCGTATTTCTGAAAGGTATATCCAAAAAGAACAAGCGGAATCAGTATGAGGCAAAGTGTGAGAGCCCTGCGGATAATAGGATTTTTTAGCTGCATTGATTACAATTTCAGAATCGAAAACTCGACTCTACGATTTTTCTTTCTCGTTTCTTCGGTAGCATTACTGGCAATGGGTCTTGATGGCCCCCAGCCTTTGGTCTGAATATGATTGGCATCAATCCCGCCTTTTTCTACGAGGTATTTCTTTACCTCGTTGGCTCTGTCCTGCGATAATTTCAGATTCAGCATCAGGTTGTCATCGCTGCCGTCAGTATGTCCCTCAATCATTACCTGCATGGTCGGATACTCCTTCATCAATTCAATAATCCGGTTTAACTCAGGGTAAGATGGGGGCAGAATATCATATTTACTCTGGTTAAAAAAGAGGTTATTCAGTATAATGGTTTGCCCTTCTTTGATAGGTATCAGACTGATATTCCGTCTGATTTCTCTAAAACGGTTATCTTTGGTCAGGTCTATGTTATCGCTTACAGCTATAAAGCCTTTTTTAGTGGCGCTCAGGCTGTAATTTTTCTTCAAAGGTACAACAAATTTGTATTCTCCGGTTTCGGGGTCAAACTCCGATACAATTTTATCTTTCTTATCTTTAAACGTGGTATCGTTAATTACCTCAAGCAGCACATCGGCCGGAATCGGTTTTTTATCAAGAGCATTAATTACCGTTCCCGAAATAATAGCTACGGGGTCGGGCTTGATGGAAGGAAAAAGCCGGATACGGAAAATGTCTTCGCCACCGATAGAACGTTCTACCGAACTCAGATAGGCATATTCACCCGAGGCCGGAATGGTAAAGAAACCATCCCATTTGGCCGTATTAATCAGTGGCCCGATGTTTTCCGGCTGGCTCCACTTAGTCCAGGTGCTATCCAGTCGGCGACTCAGAAAAATATCATTATCACCATATCCCGGAAAGCCACTGGTTGAAAAATAAATAGTTTTAGAGTCGGCACCTATAAAAGGGCCGCTTTCATCTTCTACCGTATTAATGTCGTTACCCATGTTTATGGGTTTCGACCAGGTGCCGTTTTCGTTCAGAAAAGATACATACAAATCTTTACCTCCCCGGGTATCTTTGCGCTTACAGGTCATTACCAGTACCTTATTGTTGGGAGCTAAAGAAAACTCGGTAAAGTTGGCATTGTTATAATAATCATTTATTTTTACTTCTTTCGGAAACTCCCAGCCATTCAACGATTTTTTAGACTTTGACAAGCCAGGTAACAACGAACCATCTGCCGCATACACATTCAGTAAATAAATGGTTTTACCATCGGCCGAGGTAGAGGTAACCGCATTGTTATCTTCGGTATTGATGGGGGCCTTGATGTTTTCTGCTTCGCCCCATGTGCCGTCTGATTGCATTTTAGAAACCCACACATCTTGTTTTTTCTTTTTACCGATATTGCCCTCGTGCGAATCACGGGTAAAAAACAAGGTTTTGCCGTCGGGGGTAATAATGGGAGCTACCTCGCCCGATTTGGAATTCACGCCTTTGCCCAGGTTTTCCTTGATGATTTCCTTGGGCATATTTTTGGCTAAATTGATTTTAGATTCATAAGGCGTAGCCATATCTGAAATGCCGATGGCGTCTATCTGGTTATATCCCGGAACTCTCGACGGCGACATCACTAATTTGATGGCATACACCAGATAGGTTGTCTGTGGTACAACCACATTCCACATACGGCCTTCCATTTTGGGTATGTCGTTGATGTTTTCATGTATCAGGTGTTCGGTATCGGTAGAGTCATAGGCAAATACTCTGATAATTGACCCCGGATTATAGTTTTCGCCGATAGATACCTGCTTGATTTTAGTGGGTTTTTCGAAACTGACTTTTATCCATTCGTCGCCGTTGGTATCGGCTCCTGCCGGAGACCACGCTGCCTTGGAATTTCCCGTTTGCGGCAATTTACTCGGGCTACCTAATACCTGAGTAGCTCTATACTCAGGCCCCTGCGAGGCGGGGTCGGTGCGTTCAGAGGAAAAACCAATCACTTTACTGGCCCATTGTATCAATTGGGCATCGGCCTTGAATGAAGTGAAAAACAGCAGAAAAATGACCCCAAAACAGGTTAGGCGTTTTTGGAAAAACACCTTTGTTTCAGCAGTTTTCAGGGTAGGTAATACGCTCATACAATTTATCTACTTTTGGAATACCGAACTTTAAGAAGCCTAAGCTATTTGTAATTAAACGAAAGTAAAAGAAAAATATTAAACTTTCAAGCAAACAACTCTCTGTAATAGGTTGCCAGACACTTTAGCCTACCCATATACGGGATTTAACTTTTCATTAACAAAATATTCTATTAAAAATTTAACAAAAACTTTCATTCTAACGTTTTGTTTACGTATTTAGCGGAAGAAATTCCTCTTCGACTTAAGTATTATTTTTAATCTTTATAAGTAAACAATGAAAAAAACATTTTTGACCGTTGCCGTTGTACTTGGCATAGCTTCGGTATCGAAAGCCCAAACCAAAATCCCTCCAGATGTAGAAAAGTTATTACAGAAAAATACTTGTTTGGCTTGTCATAAAGTAGATACACGTTTGGTAGGGCCGGCCTATAAGGAAGTAATGAAAAAGAAAAAATATAAACCAGAACAGATAGTTGAATTGATTTACAAACCTGTTCCGGCCAACTGGGAAGGGTATCCTCCGATGGCTCCGATGGCTCAGGTTCCAAAAGACGAAGCATTGAAAATTGCTAAATGGATTACAACCCTGAAATAAGCCGACCGGGTACATAAAGATAGTTATACAAGAGAGGTTGTGTAAAAAGCGAAAGGATACAGAATATTAGTTGGCAAGGCTTCAACCCCACACCCCAACCCCTCTCCCCAACTGTGGGGAGAGGGGCTTTTTTTGTCCCCTCTCCATTGTTGGGGAGGGTTAGGGTGGGGTGGACGCCACGCGGTCGTCTTTAAATATTCTGAATTTATTCCAAAACCCTCACTTTCAGATGACTGGCATTTTTCTTTTCGTGATAGATGGTATGGGTGGCTGTCTGAAAATCTGAATAATCGGCGAAATGAATGTTTGGCAGAAATTTTTGCGGATTACGGTCGATAATCGGGAAAAATGTACTCTGAATCTGTACCATAATGCGGTGTCCTTTCTGGAAAGTATGAAGCACATCTTGTAATTCAAACGATACCTCTTCTACCTTATTAGGCTTAAACGGTACGGGCGTTTCAAAGCTTTTGCGGAATTTACCACGCATGGCCTCACTTCTGACCATTTGCTGATACCCTGCCATTTTCATGTTTTTAGCCGTATTCGGGTTATCCTTGGCATCGTCGGGATACACATCAATTACTTTCACAATAAAATCGGCATCAGTACCTGTGATAGCCACTTTCAGGTTTGCCCAGATATTACCTGCCAGCGTTACATCTTTATCTAATACATCAGTCTGAAACGTCAGTACATCAGGGCGGCGGCTGGCATGGCGCTGGTCGTCAACCATGTATTCACGTGGCATACCCGAAGTGATATAGTCAGAAGAAGGTACAGGTTTGCCTGGGTCTGAGATATAAGAAGTAGCACTCTTTTTCTCGTCAGGCTCGCTGAACGATAGTTTGCCGTTAGCACCCATATACAGATTTCTTTCTTTTGCTATTTTGGGTGGCCATTCTGTAAAATTGCGCCATTTGTTAGTCCCTGTTTCATACATCAGGGCTTCGGCAAAAACATTATCGCCTTGTCCTTTCAGGTAATAATTAAAAAACTTGCGCTCTATGCTTGCCCGGTAATAAAGACTGGTTTTCTGGCCGAAATTGACATTGCCCAACACATCGCCATCGCCTCTTGCCCAGCCGCCGTGTACCCACGGGCCAACCACAAAAATATTGGTAATACCCGGATTCTTCTGCTCAATTGACTGATAGGTTTTGAAAGTACCGTATAAGTCTTCGGCATCGTACCAGCCACCTACTACCATAACGGCGTGTTTAATGCCCTTATGATGATTCAGGATATTACGTGATTTCCAGAACTCATCATAATTCGGGTGGTCAAGATTGGCACGCCAGTAGGGGTCTTTGCCCAGACTTTCGGTATAGTTGAGCGAGTTTTTCATCGGGCCTAAATTCAGGTAAAACTTATAGCCATCGGGCGTGCCGAAATCAAAACGCTTCCCATAGCTCTGGGTAGGTTTATTGTCGGTACGGTTAGTAAATCCCGGATAAAAACCAAAATTGTGTGGCAACATAAAGGCGCCATTGTGGTAGCTGTCGTCGCGCCATAAATCAGCCATTGGGGCTTGTGGCGAAGAAGCTACTAAAGCCGGATGGGTTGACATCAACCCCACAGAAGCATAAAAACCCGGATAGCTGATACCCCACATACCTACTTTGCCTGTATTATACGAGATATTTTTTGTGAGCCACTCAATGGTGTCATACGTATCAGTCGATTCATCTATGATAGTATTGCCGCTTTTGTTATCAATATGCGGACGCATCTCTACAAATTCTCCCTCCGACATCCAGCGGCCACGCACATCCTGGTAAACAAATATGTAGCCATCCTGCATCAGTTCTGCACTTGGGCCTACCAGTGCTTTCAGTTTGCCCTCGCCATACGGGGCAACCGAGTAGGGGGTACGCTGCAACATAATCGGATAATTGCGGGTAGAATCTTTAGGCAGATAAACAGAGGTAAATAAGCGTACGCCATCACGCATGGTTATGTAGATTTCTCTTTTTTTATAGTTATCACGTACATAATCGGCGTCGGCGTTCTGGGCAAAAATACTACCCGAACACAAGAGTAAACAGAGGAGAATAAAGCTACGCATGGTTTGTTGATTGTTTGTAGAAAATGAGTTTATAGGGGTTTCAGAGGTGTAAAGATAGTAAAGAATCAAAGTTTGTATCACGATTTTTTAAATCGTGTTTAACAAATTTGAATGTATGGAAAAATCCGGTTGATTTTGCAGTACGTTTACTGAACGATTTAAAAAATCGTGATACATATCTATTTGAACTTTTTTATATTTTTTTTACTTTTGTATATAGACAATACTCCGATTGGTTCAGATATGGAAAATTTAATAGATAGAGTAGAAACCGCCCTGAATACTGTAAGACCTTACTTACAAACCGATGGCGGAAATGTGAAAGTAATAGAAATTACCGACGACTATACCGTAAAACTTGAATTAATGGGTGCGTGTGGCTCATGTCCTATGTCGTCTATGACTTTTAAAGCGGGGCTGGAAGAAGCGATTTTAAAAGCTGTACCCGAAATACGTAAAGTAGAGGCATTGAATCTGACACCTGCGTTTTAATAGCCTGATTGCAGGCTAAAAACCTAAAAATATACTGCCACTTGTAGATACAAGTGGCTTTTTTATTTATCTTGCACACAAATTAGTTTTCGCATACTACGCACAATAACTCATCAGCTTTAGGTCAATAATGGGAAACAAAATCAGAGTCGGGATTTTCTTTGGCGGACAGGCCAGAGAAAGAGAAATATCATATTTAGGGGGGAAGACAGCCTTTGAACACATTGATAAGGCTTTATTTGAACCTGTTCCGATATTTGTAGATAGTCTGGGACATTTTATACAAATCAACCCCGAACTGCTCTACGAAGAATCTATCCGTGATTTTTTTCCGTCAAAAAACCTGAACCGTGGTTTCCGGGTTTATATCGAATCTTTAGGTGAACTGAACGAAACCCAACTCTACAAGCTGATATATAAGGTAGGAAAACAGGTTCAACCTGCCGACTTCCCTCAGATAATCGATTTTGCCTTTACTATTATGCACGGCCCACAGGCCGAAGACGGTAGTGTGCAAGGGTTGCTTGAATGGTATGGTATTCCGTACATGGGGCCAGGCTTAATGGGGTCGGCGGTTGGGATTGATAAACCCATGCAAAACAAACTGATTTCGCTGGTAACCGGACAAAAGAAAAAATCGGTTACTTTTACCCGTGAAGAATGGGCTGTTGCCGACCGCTCTAAACAGTTTACCGATTTAATCAATACTATCGGGTTTCCGTTTGTAGTAAAAGCGCCGCATCAGGGTTCTTCTATCGGCGTAGCTATTGTTAGAAAAAGAAGTTTAGAAGAGTTTACCAGAGCCGTAAACCAATGCTTTTTTGAAGTAACTTTCAAAAAAAGCGAGTGGGAAAAAATGACCGAGCGTCAGAAACGCCACATGATGGAAAAAACATCGAATCTGGACGAGGGGATAGGATTTCCTGTAATGGTAAACGGGAAAATATTGGCGCACCCGGCAGACCTGATGGAAGAATTAGATGCCGTATTGTTTACTTCTGAGAGTGTAACGGTGATTTCAGCACATGCAGAAGACTACGTGATGATAGAAGAATTTGTAGTAGGGCAGGAGTTTTCTTGTGGCGTTATTCAGCAGGACGATGGCAAAGCCATTGCCTTGCCACCAACAGAGATTTATGGCGAAATACAGACTTTCGATTTTAAATCGAAATATAAGTCGAATGTAACCAAAAAACGGATTCCGATAGATACCAGTCTTGAGAATCTGCACAAGATACACGAAAGTCTGTTGAAGACTTTTAATACACTCGGCTTTTGTGTCGTAACCCGTATTGACGGATTCCTGACACCTGATAGCCGGGTATTATTACACGACCCGAACACGATTCCGGGTATGTCTCCATCGTCGTTGATATTCAAGCAGATGGCAGAAATCGGGTTGACTGTTACGCAATCAATCACTTATTTTATTCGCCAGTCTATTCGTGAGCGTATCAGAAGCGGTAAAAATACCGTGAATTTCCGCCAACTCTTAGAAAGATTGGACGATATGATTACTGAGCGGGTGAATACACCCCGTAAAAAAGTAGCGGTTGTGTTCGGAGAGTCTGATGAGCAATATAAGATAGCCCAGAAGAAAATGGGAGAGTACTCTTCGTCGCCAATTTATGAACCTGTGCCTGTATGTGCAGCCCGCAATGGACAAATGTACAAGATTCCGGTTAACCTTATGTTTAAAGCCGATATTCAGGATTTCGGACAATCAATAGGGAAATCAAAACATCCGTTTATTATCGAAATCATAGAAAAGGCAAAAAGTATTACCAGAAAATACGCAGGAAGTTTTGATACACAAATGAAAAAACTGTCGGAGGCCGAATTGGCTGAGAGCGTACATTTTATTTTTCAGTGCGATTCAGAGACTTTGATTGAATTATAAGCCTGATGGATAAAAAAAGGTTGCCAACTATTTTGCTGGCAACCTTTTTTTATTGGCGTAACAGCTTACGCTGCCGAAAGACGCTCTTTTAACTCGTTTCTCTTTCTGCGGGAAACCTTGATAGCAATGTTTTTCTGGAATAATACCTCATTATTGGTCATTAAAGACTGGTCGGCATAATGCAGGTTGAGTATGAAACTTTTATGAATCCGCACAAAACCATGCTCCTTTAGTAAAGATTCAGCTTTTTTTAAAGTGATGGCAATCATGAGTGGGTTCTTTTCCCGGAAGTGGACGATGGTATAGTTAACATTACCTTCTAAGAAGAGTATTTCATTAATGTTAACTTTGGTTTTTTTGTTAAGAAAAACAACAGCATTTGTAAAAATATTAGTCATAAGCATTGAGGTATTTGGTCACAGTGAGGTATAAAAGTACAAATTTATCTCAAATAAAGCAACGTTATTTTCTGAAATGGGGGTTGTGATACATGAAAGAGGGAAACAGGTACATGAAAGAGAAATAATGGGCTGATTATGAGACAACCCATTATAGAGGAAGATAAATTTATTTCTTGCTTTTCAGGTTCCGTCTTAAAGTACTTCTTTTTCTGCGTGAAACTTTTATCTCAACATTTCCCGGCAGTGTCAGCATTTTGTTTTTTAAAAGCGATTTGTCGGCATAATTGAGATTAATCAGAAATTTCTTGTGGATACGCAGAAATCCATGTTCTTCAAACAACGACTCAATTTTTTTCAGGGTTACAGCTACCATTAATGGCGCTTTTTCTTCAAAATAAACTCTCGTATAGTTTACATCAGCTTCAAGAAATGTAATTTCATTGGCGTAGACCATCGTTCGTTTGTTCAGAAAGACAATTGGGTTAGTAAGAGAATTAGTCATAGAAAAAGTAATTTTTAGGTGAAATGCAGGTGTAAAAGGTCTTGCTCTTCTATGCTTTGGCAAGAAGAGAAGTTGCAGGAGGATGGCGGGAGGGAATAACTAGCGGCGACCAATCAATGAATACAAATGAACCCGAAAATCTTGAGGGTAATCTCAATTTTTTCGATATGAAAGGTCTTTTTCAATAAAGTGAAACCTGATGTAATTAATTTTAGCTTCTCTTAAAGTAATTTCAGAAGCATTAACGGAGGCTTTACTATTGCGGGCAACAATAGTGTCGGGTAAAGGTTTAGTCATAGAAAAGTGGTTTAGGCAACAATATTACCTAAATATAGTGAATTATCAAGCGGTAGCATCACTATTTTTTATGGAAATGGCGTTTTACTTGGCAGAAATAGGCATTGGCTTGATAAAGGAGCATTGAGCGGCCTTCTGAACAGACCGCTCAATGCTATTAGTTTACTCTGAAAGAGATACCATCAAGACACAAATGATTACTACTGCCATTAATGACTTTTACATCTCCATTTGGGAATATATCTACTCTGCCTAATGCCAAAGAAGTAGTAGTAACGGCAAACATCATAACTTCGGAAGGACGATAGCCAACCGGAAGTGTAAATAGAACGGTACCGCTTGTAGATGTACCGAATTTTATACTTCCTCTCAGATGAACTCTGGCTTCTACATCTTTGTAGTAGCCTGCCGGTACATAAGTAGGTGTATTATAGTTAACCCAGCCATTCAGCAAGGTAGGTGCTATGAAATTTTCGGTATTGATTACACCAGTTACAGTAACATCACCATTGACGTTCAAATTTTCACCTATATTTCCGGAAGCATTAAATTGCAGTAATTGATTAGGGCCATTGAAAGTATTACCTTGTGTGGTTATACTTTTAGGAGGGCCAAAAGGGTCATATTCATAGAAATTATTGATACCTCCACCTATTCCGACATAACCTTTTTTACCAATAGAAAAGCCAGTTGCGCTATTGATAGTTGTACCTCCAAAACTTGTTTTCTGAGTCCATGTATTATCTGTAGGTTCATATTCCCAAAGGTCTTTCTTGTTTTGCCCCAACCCTATATACCCTTTATTCCCAATTGAAAAACCAGCGGCATCAATTCGGGCGGTACCCCCAAAATCGGCTTTTCTTGTCCAAGTATTGGCATCAGGATTATATTCCCAAAAGAGTTTAGAGATATAAACATCATCATTAAAACTGTCATATCCTGTTCCTACGTATCCTCTATTGCCAATCGAAAAACCAACAGCATCTATTATCCCTAAAGAAGCTTTTGCTGTCCAGGTATCAGTACTTGGGTCGTATTCCTGAAATTGTGCCAAGGATACTTCTCCGCCACTAAAGTCAAATCTTGCTCCTCCTCCTAAATATCCTTTATTGCCAATCGAAAAGCCAACAGCACCATATCTTGCGCCGCCTCCAAAATCGGCTTTTCTTGTCCATGTATTTGCAATTGGGTCAAATTCCCAAAAATCTTCTTTAGCAAAAAAAATATCAGGATAATACCCGGTTCCATAATAACCCTTATTGCCAATCGAAAAACGAACTGCGTTGAATCTTGATTCACCCGGAAAAGCAGCTTTTTGTGTCCAAATATCTGTAGCAGGGTCATATTCCCACTCTCCTAAATAACCTTTGCTACCAATTGAAAACCCCATAACACCATTGCCTACAGGAAGATTAGCTTTTGGAGTCCAGGTGTCAGACAGGGTCGGATTAAACCCACTGAGTTTTTGCCAGGCACCTTTCTGATAAACATTAAAGCAGTTTTCATCAGTGTTATATATCAATTGGCCGTTGGCTGGAGTGGCAATGGCATTACGGTTAACTGTGGTCAGCCGTGGTACATATACACCATCTGGGGAGATAATGCCTGTTTGTGCAGATACCTTAGAACCCTCCCACAGAAAAATCAGTATCAGAGAAATTGTTATAATTCGTTTCATTCTTGTAGGCCTGTTAAGTGAAATTTAAATGACAAAAATTTCACTTAATTAGCTCTGAACGATATACCATTCAAACTTAAGTAGGTATTGCCACCACTGATAATTCTAACTGTACCATCAGAACCGATTTCTAATCTGGCTAATGAAGCTCCACTATTGGCAACTGTAAAAATTACTTTTGCAGACGGTCGATAGCCTGTTGGAAGTATAAAGATAATAGTGCCATTGGTGGTTGTGCCATTTTTTATGAGCCCTTTCAGATGCACAATTGACTCTTTATCTTTAAAGTAACCTGCTGCGGCATAACCGTTAGGAACATCATAATTAATCCAGTTATTAGACAAGGTAGGAGCAATAAAGTTTTCAGATGGGAATAATTGTCCGCCAACTGTCAGATTACCCGTAACTGTCAGATTACCGGGGAAACTATTTGCACCATCTAATTGTACCAATTGGTTCGGCCCGTTGAAGGTATTGCCCTGCATGGTTATCTCGCTTGACAAACCGCCAGGTGTATACTCCCAGAAATCGTTGGTTGGGCCTCCACTCAATGAACCTGTGCCGATGTATCCTTTGCTCCCGATAGCGAAGCCCACCGCACTATTACGGGAACTACCTGCAAAATCTGCTTTCTGAGTCCAGGTATTGGCAGTAGGGTCATATTCCCAGAAATCGTTCGTTACGGCACCTGTTCCGATATAACCTTTGCCTCCGATGGCAAAACCTACAGCACTGTTACGGGCAGTTCCACCAAAATCTGCTTTCTGTGTCCATGAATTAGTGGTTGGGTTAAACTCCCAGAAATCTTTTTTGGCAGAGGTAGAAGTTCCTGTGCCAATATATCCTTTGTCGCCAATAGAAAAACCAACGGCTGCTGTTCTGACTCCTCCGGTTAAATTAGCCTTTTGTGTCCAGGTATTGTTTGCAGGATTATACTCCCAAAGGTCTCCTAAATCTTCCGAACCAATAGGAATCACAAGGGTGTTTCCAGTTCCGATATATCCTTTATCACCAATCGAAAACCCGACAGCATTATTTCTTCCCACGGTTCCTATATTGGCTTTTTGGGTCCAGGTATTGGCAGTAGGGTCATATTCCCAGAAATCATTCAGGAAATTTGATGAACCATCGTTTCCTGTGCCGAAGTAACCTTTACTACCAATTGAAAAACCGACTGCATCATATCGGCCTGTACCGCCAAAATTGGCTTTTTGGGTCCAGGCATTGGCACCTTGATCATATTCCCAGAAATCATTATTGGCATTGGCCATTCCGATATAGCCTTTGCTACCAATCGAAAATCCAATGGCATTACTTCTGGCACTACCGCCAAAATTGGCTTTCTGTGTCCAAGCCTCTGCAGAGGGGGCAGGCACATCAAAGCCACAAAGTTTTTGCCAACTACCATTCTGATAGACATTGAAACAGTTTTCATCACTGTTAAAAATCAATTGCCCATTGGTTGGCGTAGCTATGGCATTTCGGCTGGCAGTAGTTAAACGAGGCACATAAATACCGTCGGTAGCTATTGTCCCTGACTGGGCAGCAAGGTCGCCTAAACTCAGTAGAGAAAGGGTGAATAGAGAAAGAAATAAAATTTTTTTCATTGTTATTTAAGTTTTAACAAGTGCTTGATTTCGGTAATGGTAAGCGTTGGAGGCATTTCTCCTTTAGCAATCTTTGATGATGCTAACCTGGCTATCTTTTTGGCATCCTGTTCATTTTTGAATGGCTGATTGCCCTCTAACGCAGGTATCATGGGTTGATTGACCAGTAATTTGTAGCGCATATATAACTTGTAACCCCAGCCCTTAGGTTGAGGATAGGTTTCATATTGCAGGCTGTCGTTATAAGCATATAAAATACCGTAATCCTGGTTTTTGGGTACAGGCTGTTTGGGTTTTTGTGCCGATGCACCCAACACCACACAGAAGCAAAACAGGAAAAAAAATACTATCTTCATGGTTTATCGAATCGTCTTAAACTTCACTAATTTACTTTAAATGCTATGGCATCAAGGCTTAAAAGTGTATTACCTCCACTCATGATTTTTACATCACCATTCGGATATACATCTACT
>NZ_SEWF01000075.1 GCF_004168285.1 Emticicia agri
TCAGTCTATCAAGCTCCCAATAGTATTATTGGTGAAGAGAACTTGCTTGTTCTTGAAGAGAAATGGCGTAAATTGTACCCTAAGGCGGTTGAGCCCTGGATTAATAATTGGGAAAGGTTATCTGTCTTTTTTCAATATTCCCCAGCCATTAGAAAAATTGTATATACAACCAATACCATTGAGGCATATCATAGGCAGATTCGTAAACTGACCAAGACTAAGGGTGCATTTACCTCTGATAATGCTTTGCTAAAATTGGCTTTTCTATCCATTATGAACATGGATAAACTCTGGAATAAGAAGGTTTTTAGCTGGAAAGAGATTTTATCAGAAATCAGTATTATTTTCGCTGATAGAATCGCTGATGAAGATTTCGAGTTATAAACTCTGGTTGAAAAAACCAGAATTTATAACTCGCTCTAATTACTCCTACATGACACAGTTTAGAAAATACTCCCTCAGTCAGTGTGTCAGCCGTTCTTAGAACGGCATTTACTAAACATTAATAAATTAACTTGGTGTTGACTTCAATAACTATTGGTTTAATAGAAAAGCTGTTCTAAGAACAGCAGACACACTGACTAAATTAAAATTTAGCCAAACGTTTCTTATCTATCAGCCATTCCTATCACAACCTAACCACTTACTTTCCCTTCATCAGCATCTTCTTCAATTCATTCATTTCATTTCTCAGCAATTGTACTTCCTTTTCAAGCGTCTGGATTTTGCTTTGTTGCTTATCTATGATACTTTGCTGCTCCTGAATCCCCTTAACAGCCAGTACACCTATACGGGCATAATCCATGAAATAGCGTTGCTCGCCTTTTTCATCTACGCCATCATATATAAGTTCGGGGAAATACTGTAAAACTTCCTGCGCAAGTAAACCTACCTCTGCTTTAGCTGAATGGTGTACCTGATAAGATTTAATACCAATTTTTAACAGATTAGTCAGTGTAGGGCTATAATTCTTGATATTATGTTTCAGGCGTATATCTGAAGCAGGCGTGTACGCCCCTGTTGAGGGATTGAATGAACCTCTGATAATTCCGTTGGCCATTAAAAGTAAAGAACCATTGGTATTACTTGTCCATAATGTCCAGTTATTAAGGTTTGGACCTGTGTTGACAATTCTTAAACCAGACATGCCCACAACGCCACCGTCGCCATGTCTCACCTCTAATTCGGCATGAGGGTCGGTAGTATAATTTCCGGTATAGGGCGTACGCTTTTCTGCAATCAATCCTGCCCCAAGACCTGATGTATCAAATTTTCGGATATGGGCCCCTGTGCCTGTACCCAGATGGTCGATGAATAAGCCATTTGCCGCATTAGTAGCATTATTGAGACGAATCAGGATACCTCTACCAATCCCCGAATGATTCAGTTCTAAAACAGGGGCAACATTATCTGCGGCTATACTGTGCAGGAAACCCGCAGAACCACTATTAGATAATCCTACAATACCTGAACTCCCGTTAGAATATCCTGTTAAACCGCTCGAATTGCTTGATTCGCCATACACGCCGATACCATTGCCTGATATACCAAAAACGCCATAACCTAATCCGCCATGAGAACCATATACCCCCATTCCGTATCCCTCTGCGCCAAGATGCTCACCTCTTACAGCAGCATTAAAGGTGTTACTTGTACTATTGGTCATCACACCTTTTATAGCTGAAGCATTATTACCTGTATTGTTGCTATAAACCTCACCTGAAGTAGGAAGAACAGTAGCAGATTGGGCATGAGCCATCTGATAAACACCTATGACTAAGCAAAAAATAAGTAGAGTTGTTTTCATAAATAATAGCGTATTATATATATGTTTTTACAAAAATTACTAATTCGCTACTATTCAACTATTTTTTTTTCAATTATTTACTAAATGGTTAATTTTCAGGAGAGAATGAAGTAATTCTTCTTATATTGAGATGTATAATTGCTTGCTTAATCTGGTTTTACTTTCTAAATTTTAATAGTCCCATTCAACCACCATTCTATAAATTTTTCAAGGCTTGGTTCTACCCACTCACGGCTATCATTTTCGTGATTCCAGACAAAAATATCGTTGCGGTCGAAATTCCCGTTCAATGTTATAAAACCAAATAAATCTCCGTTACCAGCATCAGCCACAAAAAGAAGTTGCTCAAATGACATATACAAATCTTTAAAATGTGGGCTATCTCGAAATTCCTTATTTGTTTCAATAACTCTATTTATCGGCCAAATAAGTTCTCCGATTTTTACATTATCCAGATATTCTTCAATTCCATTTGATTGCTTGTATAGTCCGACTAATTCTTCAGGCAATTCATTGAGTTTGAAGCTATCTTGTAATTCTTTCAGTTCGTTATCTGTTGCGGGTGAATTGAACTGAAAAGAAGTTAGTAAGTTGAGGGAGTCAAGGTTTGATATAAAGGCTTTCCAGTTCATAGTTTATTTAGTTCAATCTTACTCTTTCCAATCAATAGTATCCCGCCAGTTAAACATTTTTTTGTATAAAAGTCTTAAGCCAAATGTGCCTATACCTCCGTAATCATAGATGTATTTTTTTGTGTTATTATAGATGATGTCGGTATAAATTGGCTGGTCGTCTGTCCAGTTGACTGCATATTTATCATTGAGTTCCGGTATATTCAGGTACTTCAGCAAATCTATTAATTCTTCGAATTCTTTTTCAGGGATTTCTCCCCACAACATTCCTTCCTGATTATTAAATAGAATGGCATTATACCTGACGGTTCTGTTTTTATGAATAGTCATATGAAAAACAGGGCATTCGCCATAACAATCATAGGTTCTTAATCGTAAGGTATCTAACTTAAAATCTTTCACCAACTGCTGTGGTTTATCTTCAATGAAGCCGCCAAATCTGAAAATCAAAGTATCAGGTTTAGTAACAGACATTCGGCTTTGATGGATTATTATCTTTTTAGATTGATTCATAAAATCGACACCAAGCAACGAAACCCGATTAAACCCATTGTTAAAATAATGTATGTCATATTTGTTATTACTTCTATCTAATACCAGAAGCAGATAATTTCCATTAATGAATAAATCTGTCAGACCATTGTTATCAAAATCAATCTTAAAAAATCGAGGGAAACTGGTTTGAGTAGTGTCGGTAATATCTATGAGCGGATATTTTTGATAAATTTTATGTACCTTTTCACCAAGAAACTGATTCACATCTGCCGCAGTCTGCAATTGGTCTATCTCATTGGCAAAGCTTATTGAGGTTAGAAAAGTAAGTAGTAAGATTAGCAGGGCTTTCATAGTACAGCTTTTATTATACTTACCAATATACGCAATTATGTAAAATCTGTCAAACAACTTATGAGCTATTTTTCTACTATTCCAAAAATAAAAATAGTCCTGAAATAAAATTCAGGACTACTCACATTTTCAAAAGATATTATTCAAATTATGCCCAATTCAACTGCCAGTTCAGCCCATATTTATCTGATACCCAACCGAATTTTTTACTGAATCCATAGTCTCCCAATGGCATGAGCAAATTGCCACCCTCTGACAGACTATTATAAAGCGTCTCTAATTCTTCTTCTGATTCACAGTTGACATAAATAGATATAGCAGGCGTGAAATTAAATTTGTGGTCAAAGTTGCTATCTATTGCCATATAGGTTTGTCCTGCCAGAGTAAAGGTAGCGAGTTTAACTGCTCCCTCTTTTCCTCCCGGCTCATCGGCTTTGAAATATTCAATGTTTTGAATACCTGAGTCTTTGAATAATGAAACATAAAAATTGATGGCTTCTTCGGCCTTACCAAATTGCTCGCCTACGAACATGAGAAAAGTGGTGGTTTTTTGCATATTAGTTTCTTTCTTTTTGAATTAAATATTAAGATTGCGTCCAGAGTATGTGCGAGTTTGGGAATTATCATACACATTTATAATAAAACTGCTAATGCTATTTATCTATGGATGAAGTTTTAATCATTTATTCATATTATCTGCAGCTTTTTTCCCAAGAAACTACTTTCTGGTTTTTGTCAAAAGAAATAATAAAATCGCAGGGATCTAAGTAAACAATTCCTAAATTATAACCTAATTCATTATTCAATGTATCATTTTCTACATCTGAAAATTGGCCGTCGGGTGTACCAAGTAATGTTAAAATCTCATTTTTTGATAATCCTTTTTTTAGATAGTTATCTTCTAAACTGGCTAACATAAAACTTCTTATCTCAAGGTCATTTTTCCATCTAATAGAATTAAACTCATCGTCATTTTCAACAGAAAGACTTTTTAGAAGTGCATTTAACCCTAAAAAAATGCAAACTACTAATATAATTACTATTATGAGTATTTTTCTATATTTCATATAAGGCAAATATGATTGAGTTTATTTTTATTAATGCGAAATCACTTTCAAACCTATAACCGACCCCACCAAAGTCAATAAAAAGAAAATTCTCCAGAAATTAGTGGGTTCTTTGAATACAAAGATACCGATTAATACCGTTCCGATAGCTCCTATCCCCGTCCAGACGGTGTAGGCTGTGCCAATGGGTAGGTTTTGTAAGGCTTTCATCAACAATAACATACTGCTTATTAAAGCTACCACAAAACCTGCATACCACCCATAGGCTTCATTACCTGTACTTGTTCTGGCTTTGCCTAAACAGGCCGCAAAAGCTACCTCAAATAATCCTGCTGCAATTAAAACTATCCAATTCATGTCCTTTTGTAATTTATTGTACTTAAAATAGGCTACAAAAGTCCGGCTATTGGAGAGAGATTCCTTTAACAAATGTTAAAAAGCAATGGCTGTTTATGAAAGTGCATTATTTTATTTCTGCTCTGATGCGGCTTAAACTTACCTGTGTGATACCCAGATACGAGGCTATATAACCCAATGGTACTCTTTGCAGTAAGTCAGGGTAATTTTTTAGTAACGCCGCATAGCGTTCTGCTGCCGTGCTGAATTGTCGGGCAATCAGTCGTTCTTCGGTTTTTATTAATTCCTGTTCGGCAAATTTTCTACCCCAGTTGGCTATGTTTATGTCCTTATGGAAGAGTGCTTGCAGTTTGTCTGTTTGCAGTTCATAGAGTTCACAGGCTTCTAATAGCTCAATGTTTTCATAGCCGGGTTGGTTCATTACATAGCTTTTCATCGAAATAATGGTTTCCCCTTCTTTGCCAAACCAGAAGGTAATTTCATTGTCGTTCTGGTACGCATAGGCCCTGACAATCCCTTTTTTGATGAAATAGATTTTTCGTTCGATGGTATCGGCTTTTAATAACAAATGTTTCTTAGGGAAATGTACCTCAGAGATACAGGCTATCAGTTGCGCTTGTGAGGCTTCAGGGAGTGGATGAATTTGTGTGAGGATTTGTTGGATTTGCATGGGTTTGTTATTGCCAAAGGTGTGAGGTTGGTAGGTATACATCCGTTTAAAAATTATTTTTCCAAATTAGGTAGAGACGTATTGCAATACGTCCGTGCGACGTCCGCTCCATTGGCCTATATGCTAAAAATAATTATCTATCCTTTCAAAATTACCTCCTCAAATACGTTTCCATAATAGGATAGTCCTTTGGAGACGTATAGCAATACGTCTCTACCTGGTACTGCATTTTTATAAAGAACGCCTATTTCCAGCATTGAAAAAACAATTCCTTACCTCCCCTTCCTCTTTGCCAGATACGCTTCCATATCCGCAAGGCTTAAAGCGTTGAATGTCATATCTGTGGTAAGACCGCCTTTGCGGGCTACGGCTACACCATAGTGCATATCGTGGTAGCCCTCCATTTCGTGGGCATCGGGGTTGATGCTGAGCATCACGCCTTTTTCTAAGGCGTACTGAATCCATCGCCAATCTAAATCCAGGCGGTAAGGGCTGGCGTTGATTTCTATAATTACCCCATTTGCTGCACAGGCATCAATGATGAGTTTATAATCGATAGGATACCCCTGTCTGGATAAAAGCAGGCGTCCGGTAGGGTGTCCTAATATGGTTGTATAAGGGTTTTCGATGGCTCTGACGAGTCGCTCATTGGCACGGGGCTCGGTCATATTCAGGTTTGAGTGAATCGATGCCACGATGTAATCGAAACTGGCCAGCACTTCATCAGGATAATCTAATGAGCCATCGCCTAAAATATCAGATTCTATGCCTTTTAAAATTTTGAATGGTTTGCCACCCGAAGCATTCAGTTTTTTGTTGAGTTGTTCTATTTCGGCGTGTTGTTGCTGTACTTTGGTAATTAAAAGTCCCGAAGCATATTGCGCCGATTGCGAGTGATCGGCAATGCCTAAATACTCAAAACCTAATTCCTGACAATAGGTTGCCATCTGTTCCAGCGAATGGCGTCCGTCTGAATAAGTAGAGTGGTTGTGCATGATTCCTTTCAGGCTCTCCCAACTCACCAAATCCTCATTTTTGCGTGTCTGAATCCAGTCAAATGCAAAATCACCTTCACGCATTTCGGGAATAATATAAGGAATCCCATATTTTTCATACACTTCTTCTTCGCTGGCAAGTCCATCGGTTTTGCTTACTTTCAGCAAGGTTTGTCCTTTTTCATTTTTGCGTTTCAGGTGGTTGGCATCGGCTGAATAAATGAATTGTTTATGCAAAAACTGATAGGTAGCCACCCATTTGATTTCCAGACCAATTTTGTTGTCGAGGTATCGCCCTCGCCACGTAAATGGAGAAGAGGCTTTGGGGTCTTCTACAAAACTTTCGGGTAGACCGCCAAAGAAACCTCCGGCATGCGTATCCGCATTACTCACTAAAAACAATAGTGATTCTACAATTTCATTTTTTCTTCTCACTTCGCCTGATATTTCTACTCTGGCAAAGTATTTTTTCAGGTCTTCCTGTATCACTTCTGCCAATGCCTGGGCTTTATCCATGCGCAACTTGCCTGTCTGACTATTCAGAAAAGCAATAGATTGCAGAATGGACTCCTGTGTTTTGCCTCCAAACCCTTTGGTATTAGCAAGGCTGCCGTTTTCACAGGCAATTTGTAAGTCGTTAATGTTATCTATACCTACTTCTTTCCAAAGCACTTTTATCTTTTTTACCCCAATTCCCTTGATTTTAAACATATCAATGACACCCTCGGGCGTATTGGCGAGTAATTCCTGTAGTTCCTTCAGTGTGCCAGAGCTCACGATTTCCAGAATTTTGCCTGCCATCATTTTGCCTACTCCCTGAATCTGCGTTAATTGTCCGAAATCAAGGGTAGCCAAATCTCCCGTATATTTGTCGATATAAAAAACGGCATTGGTGTAGGCTCTTATTCTGAATTCGTCTGCATCGTGCAGTTCCATTAACTTTGCAGTAATTTCGAGTGTTTCTACAATATAGGAATTAGTAACCATGTGTGTTTTTTTATTAAATTGTATGCACCTATTGAACATCTCTCATTGGATGTTCTTAAAACTGAAACTCAAAGTAACTAATAAAAGATGAAAAAAATACTGTTTTTTATGCTAATTTCTGCCACAGTTCTGGCACAGAATCCGGTGTTGAAAGTAAACATCAAAGGATTTGAAAATAATAAGGGCACCTTAATGCTTGAGGTGCTTGATGCCCGCAAAAAATCACTCAAACGCCTAATGCAACCGATTGTTAATAAACAGGTGTCTGTAGAAATTAAAGACCTTTCAGCAGGGCAATATTCGGTCAGGGTTTTTCATGATGAAAATGATAACAAGAAGTTAGATACAGGTATGTTCGGGATTCCGAAAGAGGACTGGGGTATGTCGAACAATGTAAAGGCCATCATGGGACCACCTGATTTTAATGAAAGTTTATTCTGGCTGAAAGCGGATAAAACGCTGGAGATTGTGTTGAAGTGATTAACCCCACCCCTAACCCCTCCCCAACAATGTGGAGGGGGACGATAACCCATTCACCAATATTAAGGTTGCATTTATTGGGAGGAGTCTAAGACGAAATATCCTACACCGCCACCGGGGCTTTGATAGCCGGGTATGGGTCGTATTCTTCTAATTTGAAATCTTCGTATTTAAAATCGAAGATGCTCTTTACGGCTGGATTTATCCACATTTTAGGTAGTTTACGTGGTTCTCTTGAGAGTTGTAACTCTACCTGCTCCAGATGATTTGAGTAAATATGGGTATCGCCGCCTGTCCAGATAAATTCGTATGGTTCTAAGCCACATTCCTGTGCTATCATCATGGTCAGTAAGGCATAAGAGGCAATATTGAAAGGTACGCCTAAAAATACATCGGCACTGCGTTGGTATAGCTGGCACGACAGTTTGTTATCTGCTACATAAAACTGAAAAAGCGCATGACAGGGCATCAATGCCATTTGAGAAAGTTCGCCCACATTCCAGGCAGAAACAATGATACGACGAGAGTCGGGAGAGTTTTTCAGTTGTTTCAGTACTTCTTTCAACTGGTCGATGGTGCTGCCGTCGGTTGTTGCCCAACTGCGCCATTGTTTGCCATATACCGGCCCAAGATTCCCGTCAGCATCTGCCCATTCGTCCCAGATAGATACATTGTTCTCTTTCAGATAGGCTGTATTGGTTTCGCCTTTAATAAACCACAGCAACTCATGAATGATAGATTTGGTATGTACTTTTTTGGTGGTAACGAGTGGAAAACCCTCTTGCAGATTGAACCGCATCTGATAGCCAAAAACGCTGATAGTGCCTGTGCCTGTGCGGTCTGTTTTCTGTGTTCCGTTTTCGAGGATATGACGTAATAAGTCCTGGTATTGTTTCATGGGAGGTTTGCCTGAGATATTTGTTTTGCAAAGGTAGTGAAATTACATAATTAGATACTATTCTTCAAATGAGCATCTTTATTAAATCTTTCTTTATTGGAAGGCTTTTACTTTTTTTACCTGAAAAAAAGTAAACAAAAAAGCAGGCATCATTTAACTCGTACAATTAAAAATCTGACAATTCATGTCCCAAATTTTAATTATTTTTCTTGATTTTTAATCGTACTCAAACAGGAAATGATGTTAAAAGGTTACCATTTTTAGTTGTTATTTTTGTACTATGCCCATTCGCAATGGATAAGATTTAGTAGAGACAATGGCATTGCCTTGTCTCCACCTTTGAATGTTAAAATCTTTCATTTTCCCTACCTACTATGCTCTCAAAACACCCTATAAAAACGCAATAGGTGCAGACAGGCATGAGTCGGGGATGTCGAATGATTGTACTAATGGTACGGCATCGGTTCTGATTTCCCAACATAGCTGGTTCACTAATTTTCTGATGGCTTTAGTTTTGGGTGCTTCCATATAGCCTTCTTCCAGAAACCAGCCTTTATTTTTTTCAATCTGCGATAAGGCAAATAATTGTTTCAGTTTGGTGAGAATGTTTTTTGTGCCTTCATCTTCCGTTTGCGTTACAGTTGCCTGAAACTGTTCAAGCATCAGACGGTCGAGATAGGCTTGCGCAACATCAATCATCTGATGTTGTGCCACGTTAAAGGCATCGTAAGAATCAAGCCCACCATCAATTAGTTTTCTCAGACGTTTGGCAGCCGAGGCTAAAATTACCTTTTCACGGTATTCAAAGGCGTTTCTGTGAAACGTATCATCTAACAAATGAGCCTCGTCGGTTTTGCGGGTAGCCATCGGGTTTTTCTGCATAATTACGGTCTTGGTCTGTTCATACACATAATTCAGCATACCCATTTTATCCATATTCTCAAAAGACTTTCTGAACTCGGCCAGGCGACTTTTGGCTACCAGTTGCATCAGCACTGTATTATCGCCTTCAAAAGTGGTATAGATTTCTGTATCGTTTTTCAGGGCATCAATCCGGTTTTCAGATAAATAGCCTTTACCGCCACAGGCCTCCCGACATTCCTGTAAAATATCTCTTGCACTCCAGGTTACATAAGATTTCATTCCGGCTGCTATGGCCTCAATTTCCTGCATTTCAGCTTCGGTACGTTGCAGAAACCGATTGGTGAGGTATTGCAAACCAAAGTGCATGGCATAGGTCTTGGCTAATAGTGGTATCAAGCGTCGCTGGTGCATCCGGTAGTTTAAAATAGGTACTTCCGAACCACCCTCAGGGCCAAACTGTCGGCGTTGGTCGCCATACCTGATAGCAATGGTCAGCCCTGATTTAGCGGCTGAAAGTGCCGAGCGTGGAATCCCGATTCTCCCTCCTACCAGTGTACCTAACATCGTAAAAAAGCGTCGGTTATCGCTCGGTATCGGACTTTCAAATTCGCCTGCCTCATTTACTGAGGCAAATCTGTCAAGCATATCTTCTTTCGGAATCACCACATTGTCAAAAACAATCGTACCATTGTCCACCCCGTTCAGCCCCATTTTGTGGCCGCAGTCTCCGATGGTAATACCTTTCAGGGTTTTTCCTTTTTTATCACGCAGGGGCACCACAAAGGCATTTACGCCATAGTCTTTGCCATCTATCATTAATTTGGCAAAAACTGTTGCCATGCGCCCGTGTGCGGCTGCATTGCCTATGTATTCTTTCTGTGCTTTCGGGTGTGGCGTATGAATAGTAAAGGTTTGATTCTCGTGGTTGTAGGTAGCCGTAGTTTCAATGCCTTTTACATTAGACCCATGATTGGTTTCGGTCATGGCAAAGCAACCGGGTATTTCTAAACTACCAATAGCTTTCAGGTATTTTTTATAATGTTTCTCTGTACCCAGAAACATCACACTCATTCCCCACAGGCCAAACTGTACACCAAATTTAATAACCAGACTCAGGTCGTGGTAGCTCAGGGTTTCCATAATGGCAAAGTAATCGGCAATGTTTTCTCCACCACCATACTTTTTCGGATACGCCATATTGCCTAAGTTTTCATCAGCTAAAATCTGACACCATTGCAATACTTTCTCACGATAGACATGAATATCGGTTGATGTTTCGTAGGCAAATTCAGGTCGACTGATAACGTCTTTTACTCTTTTAATAATATCGGCATACTCGCCATCAAGCACTTGTGTCAGTTTTTGGGTATCGAAACTGCTTGCAGTATGATGAACCGAGGTAAAGGTATTCTCAAAGGTTTTGAACTGACTGATGGCTTCTTCGCCTGCAATGCCCAGATTGAGTTCAAGATTGGTAAAAACCGATTCAAGGTCAATGATGGTTTTGTCGTTTTCAGCTAACCAGACCGAAATATCGAATATATCTTTGGCCTCGGGCAATGCCTGCAAGCCTGCTTCTATTTCAGTTTTCCATTCAGCTATCTGCTGTCTTGAGGGTGGAGTAGCAATATCAACCTTTGCCATCAGTTGCTTCTGTTCCTGCTGGCTGAGCCAGGTCTGGTCGTCAATAAATTGTTTTAGCGTACTCAGCTCTTTCTGGGTCAGCAGGTCGTCAGACCAGACTATATAAAAAAGTGGCAGAAAGGCTTTCAGTTTTGTGTTCTCCATAATGTTTGTTGTGTTTTTGATGTGGGTAAATATAGGGAATTAATTGTGAATGGTGAATTAGTGAATGGTGAATTAGTGAATGGTGAATTAGTGAATGGTGAATTAGTGAATGGTGAATTAGTGAATGCGGAAGCCGCGCGGGTGAATATGATAATTTAAGAGAGGTAGTACATAAAAGCAATTGAAAAGTCGAAAGGTTATTCTCTAAAGCATATTTCAATTATATTTTCTAATTTGGAAGGCTTTTACTTTTTTTACCTGAAAAAAAGTAAACAAGACTGGCCGTCCGCAAAAGAGGCATCATTTAAACTCGTACAATTAAAAATCTGATAATTCTTTTCTTTTTAATTATACTCTTTCAAGATTTTTAATTGTAGAATTGCCTTCCGCCTCAAACAGGGAATGATGTTTTGCGGACGGCCAGTTAAGGATACAATTTTAGTTGTTATTATATCTGTAACTTACATATCTGCATAATGACTTCAAATGGTTCTTACTACATATAGAACTTCTGGCCTTTTTCTATTTTTTCCATTGTTTTTACAATGCGTTCGGCTTTGGTTTCGTCGGTTTTGGCTGAGTAAATCCAGTTGATGAAGCCTTTTTTTTCTCCTTCCGAGTAAGTCAGAAATTTTTCATATAGTCCTGATTCATTTTGCAGACATTCTTTTAATTCATCAGGAATTTCAACGGGTAAGCCATCGGCATAGAGAATGATTCTTACTTTATCGCCTGCCTCTTTTTTTATTTTTTTTCTGATTTCAAGCCTAACCGCCAGAAACAGTTTCCCATTGCTCATGGGCATCAGGTTATAGCCTTTAATTTCAAAGCCGTCAATAGTGCCTCTGACCCTTACCCAACCAAAAGGCAAACTACTGTTCCGGGGGATTTGTGGAATTTGTGCGAACGTCCAACCGCCTTTACCTTCAAATCTTTCAAGCAGAAAATCCTCATCAATCAAAGGTATATCCATTATTTTTTCGATTTTTTAGCTAAAGGGTTAAAGTTCAGACAAAGTTGTAACCAATACTCCAGGTTCTTTTGGGATTTGAATCCGTTTTCGTTTACATAAACGTAGCCTTTCATAGATTTGCCTGTAAAATCCATTGGTATACAATTGACATTTTCCAGTGCAGCTTCATAGTCTTGCTCGCTCAGTCGGCAGAGTAATACGTCTTCCCCTGTTTTTTTGTCTGTATGTGTGGCGCAGAGCATTTTGTCGTCTATCAAAATACAAACCCCACCGAACATATTCTTTTCAGAGAAATCCAATTGTTTACTTATCAGAATTTCTCTGATGCGTTGCAATACGCTTTCATTATAAGCCATTGTTGTGTTTTAAATAGTTTGTTATAAAGATATGAATAAATCCTTCCTACGTCCAAACCGAGACAAGGATTAGGCATCCCCGCATTGCCGTTGTCTCTACTATATTATTTGCTACTAAAACTTAAAACCACGGAGGTCACAGAGTAAAATTCACGGAGTTACACAAAGTATAAATCTATCTTAGAATCAACAATTTATTACTCTGTAAACTCATTTTAGAACCAGATAGGTAAAGGCAAATATAAAATCTCTGTGTAACTCTGTGAATTTTACTTAGTGTAACCCCGTGGTTAATAGTTTCTATTCAGTTTGTCTGGTTATTTTGAATAATTTAGGATTGATATGGTGGAGACAATGGCAATGCGGGGATGCCTAATCCTTGTCTCGTTTTGGACGTAGAAAGGAATTGTTGAATTGTCAGGCAAAAAAAAGTCCTCGAACGCTTCGGGGACCATTTCTTAATAATCAAAAACAGAAAAATAATATTTTAAGGTAATATAGGTTCACAATTATTCAGTGGTCTTTTTTTCGCATGCGGCTTTGTTTTTAGCCGCCTGCTTCATTTCTTTGGCACATTCTTTTTCCATAGCCTTGTTGCAACACTTGGCTTCTTGTTTTTCTTTCTTCTTTTTAGGTTTTGTCCAATCGAGGGCGTAAGCAGAAACTCCGGCAAAAACACTTAATAGCGTAATACTAAGGACACGACGATACAATGAGGTTTTCATAGGAATAATCACGTTTATAGTTGAAAAACACGTATATTCTTGTAGTTACAAACACTATGCCAATTGTAATTTGTCGTGTAAAATTACAATTGGCCTATACTCTCCTATATGTTAACCTTTATCCTCTTTACTTTTCCGATAATTAATAAACGGACGCCTTAAAAAGTCGTGATACACCTTACTGGTTCAATGAATATGAGTGGGTGATTTCGGCTGATGGTGATAGCTGGGCTGTGGCAGAGCAGTATTTTTCCATCGAGAGCTTAATGGCTCTTTCAATTTTTTCGGGGTCAATGGTGCCTTTGAAAGCAAAATGTACATTGATTTTTCTGAAAGGTTTCATTTCTGTACCTTCTACCTGTACACGTTCGCCTTCTACCGAGATTCTTAAATCTTCAACTACCTGACGTTGTTTCTTCAATACCAGTATTACATCTATGGCTGTGCAACCGCCTAAACCCATCAATAGTAACTCCATTGGTCTTGCACCAAGGTTGTTTCCGCCAATATCAACGTTCGCATCTATATGTACGCCTACGCCTGAAACTCCTTTAGCTTCAAAATGAAAAGCATCGTCTACTCTTACTAATTCTACTTTCATATTTTTTGTTGTAATGCAGTATTAACTACGTATGTATTTTTACTAATTCAATCCCTTAAGACAGTTGCCTTTTTGTACTGGCAAGTTAGCTTATATTTATTACATAACACCTAATATGTTTACTAAAGTTTCCTTATAATAACAGGTAGTAATTGATGGCCATATACTAATACTCGAAGTATATTTCTTGGTTATTGAGTACCTGCCACGAACAAGATGTTCGCACTACATTTGGTTTACCTTTGCTTCTTTTTTCATACTGCTTTCTCCATTTCTTCTTTAATTTTTAAAAGTTTTTTAAGAAATTGCAGTTTCAAACAGTTTTCAGGCTCAACCGTTTATACATTAAACAGGCAGTTTCAGGGCTGATTTTACAGCAGATAAAGCAGGTTTCTTTAAGAAAAAGCGCAAAAACCCTACAAAATGGCGAAATACAATTCATTAAGCGAAATTCAGGAGGCGATTAGCAAACAAGAGACTTCTTGTTTGGAACTGGTAAAATATTATCTGCAAAGGATTGAAGAAAATACAAATCTGAATGTTTTTTTAGAAGTATATGCCGACGAGGCTTTGAAACGTGCAGAGGAGGTTGACAATAAAATAAAAAACAAAACAGCCGGACGCCTGGCCGGAATGGTAATAGGGGTGAAAGATGTGCTGGCATACGAAAACCACGGGCTACAGGCAGCGAGCAAAATACTTGACACTTTTGAGTCGCAGTTTACGGCAACAGCCGTGCAACGGGTGATTGACGAAGATGTAATTATTATAGGCCGACAAAACTGTGATGAATTTGCGATGGGTTCATCGAACGAAAACTCGGCCTTTGGTGTGGTGCGTAACTTTGCCGATACCTCTCGTGTACCGGGTGGCTCATCGGGGGCATCGGCAGTAGCAGTACAAGCCGATATGTGTCTGGCATCATTAGGTTCTGATACGGGTGGTTCGGTACGTCAGCCTGCGGCTTTCTGTGGTGTAATCGGGGTAAAACCTACGTATTCACGGGTATCAAGATGGGGGCTGATAGCCTACGCTTCTTCTTTCGACTGTGTGGGACCTATTACGAGAAGCATTGATGATGCCGCCCTTTTACTCGAAATTATAGCCGGGGCAGACGAATATGATACTACCGTTTCGACCAGGGAAGTACCGCCATATTCTCAGTTGATGACCCCAAAAAAACAATACCGCATTGCTTATATGCGTGAAGCTCTTGAAAGTGAAGGACTTGACGAAGAGGTGAAGCAACGAACTTTTGAGAAAATAAATTGGTTAAAAGACCAGGGGCACACAGTAGACGCTGTTGATTACCCATTGCTGAAATATCTACTTCCTACGTATTATATACTTACCACCGCTGAAGCCAGTTCTAATTTATCCCGTTTCGATGGCGTGAAATACGGTTATCGGGCCGGAGCCGATAAAATCAAGAACCTGGAAAGCCTTTATAAAAAAACCCGTGCAGAAGGATTCGGTGCAGAGGTGCGCAGACGCATTATTTTAGGCACTTTTGTACTTAGTGCAGATTATTATGATGCCTATTATACCAAAGCACAGCGGGTTCGTCGTTTAATAAAAGAATCAACAGAAAAAATCTTATCGTCATACGATTTTTTGATTTCGCCTACTACTCCTACACCGCCATTTAAAATTGGTGAAAAATCGGAGGATCAGTTGCAGATGTTCTTGGCTGATATTTTTACAGTGCAGGCAAATGTGATTGGAAATCCGTGTATTTCGATACCAAACGGCCATAATGCTGAGGGTTTACCCATTGGAATACAGGTGCTTGGCAGAAATTTTGAGGAAAGCGAAATGCTCGCGTTTGCCAGATTTTTGCAGTAATAATTGACCGTTTCGGTTTATTATTTTTTCAGAATAAATTGAAAGTATCAAAAAAAAACGTACAATTACTTGACAAACAAGCCGTTATGGATTAGTTTTGAAAAAGTTTGCTTTTCCTATATCCATAACACAAGCTAAGTCTCCTTAGCATAAGAGATTGAAATTATGACATTAATCAAGAAGTTCCTCGTTTTAACGAGCTTTATTGGCTGTGCCGGCTTTGTGTCGCAAGCCCAGTCTGTAATCCCTCAAGAAGCTATCACAGTTTCTTCAGAAGACACCCTCGCTGAACAACTTCCTGCTGTTGAAGCCTTCATTCCGTCTGCCGACGTGAGAACTGTACGTGAAGGTTTCCAGAAAATGCAAAAGACTATTCCGCTGGAATACAACGCCGCCGTTCACAGTTTTGTAGATTATTTTATCTATAAAAAGCCGAGCTTTACCAAGCGTATGCTTGAACGGAAAGACTTTTATTTCCCGATTTTTGAGAAATACCTTGCCAAGTACGAAATGCCCGACGAGCTGAAGTATTTAGCGCTTATTGAGTCGGGTCTTAATCCGAAAGCTATTTCAAGAGCCAAAGCCGTTGGGTTGTGGCAGTTTATGAAACCAACCGGACGTGAACACGGATTAAGAATTGACGAATATGTAGATGAAAGAATGGATATTGAAAAAGCAACAGATGCTGCCTGTCGCTATTTCAGACAACTCTACCGGATATTTGGCGACTGGGAACTGGTGCTTGCTTCGTACAACACAGGACCAGGCAATTTAAGAAGAGCTATTCGCCGTGCCGGAAACATTACTAACTACTGGCAGCTTCACCCTTATCTTCATAAAGATACCCGTACTTATGTACCGCAGTTCACAGCTATTATGTATATGATGCAACATGCCGGTGAATATGGTATTACAGCCGAAGATTCGTTGAAAATGGGTCCAAGAGATTTTCAGACAGTAACTATTGACGGATATGTTGATGTAGAGGCTTTTTGTAGTGCCAGCGGTATCAGTATGGATGATATTCAATTGTTTAACCCTCATTTACTGAAAGGGTATGTACCTGCCTGGAACAGAGGGCTGGAATTACGGATTCCTGCCGAAAGCCTTGCTTATTTTGAAGCCAACCGACAGATGATTCTCGATTCGGCATCGAAAGACCACGGTTCTACCATGCTGGCCAATAATAATCCGCAGACAGAAGACGGCGTAATTATCATTGGGGGCAATAATAAATATGGCTCTGCGAGAGAAGATGATGGTGGTGAAGAGGAACAGGAAGCCCATGTAAAACCTGTAAAAATTGACGATGATGTAAAAAAAATACACAAAGTAAAGAAAAGAGTGTATGTAGTTAAAAGAGGCGATGTACTGAACAAAATTGCTGACCGCTTTGATGTAGATGTGTATGACATTAAGGTATGGAACAAACTGAAATCATCAAAAATCATGAAAGGCCAGAAACTGGTAATTCTTGACGATGATAATGAAGAGGTGGCCGAAGTAGAGCGTACCATAAAAACGGAAAGAAAATCGAAGAAAGAAATAGAAAGAACCAAACCTAAGTATCATGTAGTACAAAGAGGTGATACGCTCTGGAAAATTTCTCAACGGTACGGTGGTATTTCTATCGAAAAAATCAAGAAAATGAATGGTTTGCGTTCAAACAGCGTAAAAGCCGGACAAAAACTGAAAATCAGCTAAGACTGTTTTCTGAAAAATATCTGCCAAAGCACCTGAGCAATCGGGTGTTTTTTTTTGCTTGACAGCAGCGCATAGCAGGCCAATTGTGTTTCTCTATTCCTTCCTCCTGTTCCTTTCGCAATCAATTTTATCTGCTTCAAAATGCCTTTGCGAGACAACGGATAGATGCAAAGACCCTTAAAACGCTTTTTAATAAAAAAAATTTTATTAAATCATAAAAACTTATTTTATGGCAAAGAGTTTTTATGTATATTAGGAATCCCTTTTCACATTCTTACAGCAACTGCATATGATAAACTTTGACTCTGAACCCAGATTATATCTGGCGATTTGTAATTTATTACTTGTTGCGTCTGCTCTGTTAAGCTTTTATCCGTTGATAAAAGATTCAGCCTTGAAACTAAGGTTTTTTAACTCCCTGCTTCTTACCCTGTTCGCTATTACTTTCGTTGCTTTCCGCCTGCCTGTAGTGGTTTATAATGTGGCGTTGAATCCGGACGAAAGTGTTTTTATAGTAGGAGCTATGACCCTTGCCGAAAATCCTGTGTATTGGGAGTCGGTTGATGGGTGTACCAGCGGCCCGTTTAGTTTCTATGCCCTTACTGCCTTTTGTGAGATTTTCAGACAACCTTACGATTATGTTTCTGCACGCATTGTAGGGCTTGGACTGATGATAAGTAATATGGTACTGAATTTTTTTACGCTCCGTAAGCTCTTTTCTACGGCTATCGCTGCTATTTGTATTTTTTGTGTGGTAGCCTGGCTCAGTACAAACCAGCACCCCGATTTTGTGCATTATAGCAGCGAGCATCTACCGCTTTTCCTGATTAGCGTTATGAGTTACCTGTTTGCTTTATCGGCCAAAAGCGATGAACCAAAAAAAATGCCTCTTTTCTGGCTTGGTTTTGTGGCCGGTATGGTGCCGTTTGCCAAGTTACAGGCTGCCCCTATTGCCTTTTTTATTGTATTGGTTACCTATTGGCTCATTTACCGGAAAAAGCAAAAACAATCGGCACCTTATTTAGCTGTGCTTACTTTAGGCGGGCTTTTTGTACCGTTTCTGTTGTTTTCGGCTGGTATGGTTTTTGGTTTTGCCGAAGAAATCTGGGTCTATTATATACAGCATAATCTTAGCTATGGCAGCCGGGTATCTGTGCTTGGTGGTCTTGTGCATTCTCTTGGCGACCCTATCAATGTTTTCACTAAAATCATGCTGATATTAGGGGTTTTATTGATAGCCTATCAGTTTTTTTACCAAAAGCAGTTTAGGCCTACTGCTATCAGTCTGTTTATGATGGCCTTTATTGGCAGTAGTATTTTTGCTGTATTCAAACCCGGTTTCATGTTTCATCATTACCTGTTGTTCTTAGTTTTCCCGACTGCGTTTCTGCTTGGGTATTTTCTTAACGAGTTTTCGGGTTTCAGCAATATTTATCTGAAAGGCATCACAACAGGGGTCATACTGGTAGTTGTTTTAGGGTTTACTTTGAATATTCAGGCAAAAAACATGTACGTAACTGCTCCGCAGGCGGCCAGACCAATGGCACTTTCGCCTGTAAGTAAAGAGGTATTGAAATATACTTTACCGCACGAACCCCTCGTAATATGGGGCGAATCGGGTAAGTACTATTTAGAAACCAAACTCAAACAGGGTAGCCGATGGAGCCATACGTATTGGGGCATGTATAACGATTCGCTGCAAAGACTTTTTAAACAGGCCTATGTAGAAGAACTCAGAACCAATCCTGCCCCTGTGTTTATTGATACTCATGTAAATGAGGGGTCGTTTATTGTACGCAAAGCTTGTGGTTACGAAACCGTACCGGAGCTTAAACAACTGATTGACGAAAAATACAGTTTTCTGACAGAGATTGGCCAGCAAAGGGTTTTTGTAAGAAAAGACCGGATTGCCGAAATAAGCACCAGAAACCAATTGACTGAACTAAAAGAACCCCAGGCAGCCGAATGAGTATATAATTACTATTAAAATCATATAGATACTCCTATAAAACAGCAGAGTCGCTTATGTTTGCCATTACTGACGTATAAGCGACT
>NZ_SEWF01000076.1 GCF_004168285.1 Emticicia agri
TTTAACTGATAGGGGTACAGAATATTGTGGTAATAGGGAGCAACACGAATATCAATTATATTTGGCTATAGAAGATATTGACCATACTAAAACTAAAGCCAAAAGTCCTCAAACTAATGGTATATGCGAGCGTTTCCATCGTACTATTCAGGATGAATTTTATGCGGTTGCCTTTCGTAAAAAACTGTATCATTCTTTATCAGAACTACAAAAAGACTTAGATTCGTGGCTGAATCATTATAATACTCAGAGAACTCATACTGGTAAATATTGCTATGGTAAAACACCAATGCAAACTTTTATGGATAGTTTACAGTTAGCTAAAGACAAGCTCTTGGAAGAGGTCTTTAAAATAAACATCTTAGAAGACAATAAAAAAATGACTGAAGTGCCAGTTCAGTCATCTAATCCAGAGTTTAACTGGAATGCTATTAATATGCTATCTGACAGTTAATTTTAGCACCCTTCTGTCAGATTAAGTCTTGTCTATTACATCAAAAGTTGCAATACAATTTGCAATACAAAATTACCTTATTAAAGTTTTTTTAAAAACATAGAATCAGTTTTAGTATTATCTTCTTTTCTATTCAATTTCGAATTAACGTTTTGTATTGCAATTACTAATACTGAATTTTAAACATTGCTTATTAAAATTCATCATAAAAAAAGCATCACAACTATTGAGTCATGATGCTTTGGAATAATATCGGATTTATTTGCTTTTATGTATCCTCAATCAACTCAGCTTCCTCTATTTCAAGCTGTTTTGTTTTTTCATCTCTAATTTTCCAAATAAGAAATCCTAAAATTCCGCAGATGATTAGGAAAAGAGCAAGTATCCAACCTAAATTATTAGATTCTTTTTTATCATATTCCATATAATTTGTGGTAAACTCTAATGATGAAGGCTCAGTGTAGGACACACTTGTAAACGGTTGTTCTATTTGTTGAAACATGGTTTATTAAAGTTTATTGGTTTTAAATAAAATCTTATAGACATCCTCAATAGTTATAATGGAATCTCTTCGAGGAATTCCGTTTTTATCAATGTATGGCACAATCTTCCCCTTGCTTTCTTGAAAAGCTTTTTTCATTATAGGTTCTTCATAGAAAAAAGCAAGTTTCGCTTTCAATTCCTTAATCTGGTTAGTCAATTGCCAGATTTCACCACTTTCATTTGTTCTTTGTGTGGATGCTACATTCTGTTGAGATGACTGTGCATGACGATTCTCTACAAGCGTTTCTACATACTCTGAAAGGCTCATACTATAATTCTGAGCTTCCATAGCCAAACTAATCTTCAATTGAGCATTACACTTGAATCCTAACGTTACCTTGTTTGGTGAGTTTGCAATTTCTTCCAGTTGCAAAGCTCTCCCTGTTCTCATTGTTGGGTGCATATTATTTTTCGTTTTAGTACACCTCAAAAATAAGAAACCTCAAGAAACCGCTTTTCAGTTAATTGAGGTTAATCACCGTTAACTCACATTAATTCAAATTATTTTAGGTTAATACAACTTAATCTGGTGGTTCTCCTAAATGTGTGCATATCTTCTCCACTTGTTTGGGTGTCAATGTCCGTTGAGTCTCTGATAACTCTAAATCAGGAATCCTCATCAACCATTTTCTGAAGGTCGGTAAACTTACTTTGTATTGTTCTGCCAAGGCCGAACGAGTTGAGGTCTTATATTTTGTTCTCATCGTTTCTTAAATTTTAATTTTGATTGACATTTGCAATTGCAAACATTGTTTAGAAGGGAATTGTAAGCGCATAAACCACTTCTCTGCCATGCTTTTCTTTTGTGAGGAAATTACTTTCTACTAACTCCTTCAAGCGTTCTTCAACAGTTCTTTTGCTGCAATCAAAATATGCTATCAGATTATTCATCAGATGTTCTTTATTCATCTCAGCACCCATGTTTTCCTGAATCCATGATTGTATCTCTGCTAAAGTTGCCTTCTCTTTTTTTTGTGCCATTCTTTCGGCTACAAAATCACTTGAGGCTAATACTAATCCCTTGGCTTCTTCTGAATATTCTAAATAGACAGGTTCAAGTTTCTTTGTACTTCGGGCATGCAAACACTTCAGACGTATCAAATCAGTATCATTGCCTTTGTTGTCTTTTTCAAAGCCTATCTGCATTACTTGGCTCGCCTTGTTATTCAACTCTGTTCCTAAATGTCCTCTACCCTTTTCACTTCCATTTCCTGGGTTTTCATGTATCACAAAGAAAATCAATAGTTCTGCATTCTTGATAGTAGCTGAGACATAAGCTATTTTAAGATTATTGATAGTCTCTTTGCACTCCACAAATGCACCAATTTCATTTTCGAGTAACTGAATGTGTCTGGCATTAGTTTCTATTAGAGAATCTAATGAGAGATAGGTTAGTTTAACCAGATATGCTTGTTTTTTAGCAAGAATTTTGTCGATATTCTGGAGGTTCTTTTCCAAAATATGTTCCCAAAATAACACCTCGTTACTTTGAGAACATTTTGGTGTTTCTCCTTTCATTTTCTTTTGGGTTTTGAAAGTTCAGATAGAGCCTCTTGTTCCATTTCAGAACGAGTTTTTTTACGACCTCCTTCAAGCCATAATTCAAGGTCTGATTTTTTAAAAAAAATTCTTCGGCTGCGTTTCATAAATGAAATTTCACGCTTGGAGGTAAGCTGATAAAGAGAGGCTTTTGGAATTTTGAGAAAATTAGCAGCTTCATTGATAGAAAGAAACTCATTGATAGTTGAACTCTCACTATTTTTTGAAGAATGTTCAGTTAAAACTGTACGAATTGCATTCTGAACTATCCTTGATAGTTCGATTGAAGTTGTGATTATAATTTCCATAAATGTTTTAGACATATCGGTTTATATTGTCCGATTTCGAAAACAAATATTTATGGTTTTTATAATGACGGATAGGGGATCGGATTATCCGACTTTATTACTTTTTTGCGTTTTTTTTATCATTTTCTATCAAACCAATAATTTTATTGATCCCCTCAGAACCACTACTTTTAATTTTATTAAATATGCTTAAAACGAAATCAATATCCTGCAACGCAAATTTTTCATTAGATTTAAATATATTCTTCACTTTTAGATAAATACTCGAATCATCTAATTTTCCACTTTACGGTAAGTCGACCGCACCTAAAAGATGTATTAAATGTGCAACATCAGTCTTATTTTTAAATTCAGCTTCAAATCCTAAAACTTCTAATAAATAATATATTGCCAATACTTGTCTTGCCTTAGTAAATTCTTTACCAGGTTCTTTTGTTTGAACTTCATTTGAGAAGGATGTTTTCATACTTTTCATTTTTTCAAAATATTCTTTTTGAAAACTTAGCAATAAAAGTTCTTGTGAAACTAATTTTATAAATAATGAAAATTTATCGTTTAGTAGACTAATCCTTTGCATATCTTTCTCAAACTCATTGCTATCAGAAGACATAGGTCTCATATCAGCTTCTGTAAAATCATTAGGCGTAGGATTAATAAAATGATTATATCTTTCATTAATATCTTTTGAAGCATCTGTGTTTAAATCCAACATTATGCTATAAAACTCTATCTTTTTTAAAATATCTCTTAATTTTTCATTACCTATTTGAAGTAAAAGAATACTTCTTTCATTTTCAAGTTGTCTTTTCCAACTTGCTGTTTCTGAAAAGAATATATCTTCCTTTTTTAAACCAAAATACTCTGAGTCATTTATCTTCTTTTGAAAGTTCAAAAAAAGTGGGTGAAATTTTTCAGAATAGATTAAGTCTGACTTTATAGCTATTCTCTTTACGTATTCTAATAGAGTTAAATCCAAAGCAATATTTTCTAATAGCTTATGTACTTTATTTCCTAATTCGATATAGATTGAAATATCTTTTCGTAAAAGTTAAGTTGTTGCTCTCTGGGTAAATGGCTTATTTCACTAAATTTCTTTTTTATATTTGTATCTGCCACCATGTATTCCCAAAATAGATCTTGATTTTTTTCAAAGTCTTGTTCAGTTAGTAACATAATTTTTGCTTGATATTTCGTTATAACACTTTGCTTAAATCTCCCCTTCAATTTTTTCGTCAATACTTTGAAAATTGCTATCAGTATTTACTATTTTGATTATCCTTTTTTAACTCCTTGGCTGAAAAGCAAAATATTGAGAAACTTTTCATAATCGTTATTAAGTGCATAGATTTGAGCCTTTTTCGCGCTATAAAATAAAAATGCAGGTATTAGCTGTGAATGTATTATGTCTTCCCTGTTGCTTATTCATTATGCAACCAGATGAATTGGTTTAAAGTTTTTTTACTCCTCCTCAAAATTTAAACCTAATTGTTTAGCCGATTCTTTCACAATTTTATATTCCTGACTGCTCTCAGACAAAGGCTTCGCATTGGTTGACTTCCCTTTTATCCTGATTTCTATCTCAACATTATTCTGGGCTAATGGCATAATAAAGCTCGTAAATAATTGCGTATAATTTTCGAAAGGAACTTTACCAGAGATAGTTACTGATTTTATAGATTTCTGAGTAGGTAAGGGCTGTGGTGCAACATTACCTGGTTGTGCTATAGTTGGCTCTGCTACAACAGTATCAGGATTTTGAGGAATTGCCGGCTCCACTTGTGGAGTTGCCTGAGGCTGTGGCTTTAGTGTTTTATCAACCAACCAGTAAGTAGTGTCAGTTAAGTCAAAAAACGGAACATTTTCTCCTAAATAGAATTTTGTAAAGTTGATTCCATCACCACTTGCAATACAGAACTCGTTATTAAGACAATATCTTAAAAGGCTCTTCTGAACAGCTTCTATGCCTATTATCATAGGTTTATCGTCAAAACGAATAAAAGCCTCATATACATCTTTGGCTTTGATTGATAGTTCTGGAGTAGGTAAAAGCTGATTATTGCGAAGTGTCCCTAAACCTACTGATTCAAGTAACCATTCTTCTTCTTTTAGCTCTGAAAGTAGTGTATGATTAATCTGGTTTTCTAAGTTATCTTTAAATTGCTTGATAACCAGTTTATCTATACCATTTTTGACTGAATACTTCACAGCAATAGAATAGGCTGCCACTAAAGCGGTTTCCGATTGTTTTGAGGCTTCCTCCATCCGTCTTCTTAAATCGTCTTTCTGGTCTTTCTCCAGTTGCCCCTGATAATCCTGGTTTATCTTCTGACAAGCCAGATATTCGCTGATATTTGAGTTCAATTGACCAATACCCAATTCGGAACATAACAGAAACAAAATGGTATTGCGGTAAACCCGCTCACTATTCCCTTTTTTGGTAGCTATTTTTTCTATTAATGGTTTGGTATGTCCATTTATCTGGTTGGGACTGGCTAAATGATTAGGCCCTAAAATAATCAGTGTTGGTTTTTGTTGTTCGGGAATATCTTCCGAAGGGTTTACCAGCACATTAAAAAATTGAATATATTTTCGTTTCTCTTCAATTCTTTTAATTATCTCGGCTGATACACCGGTATCTTTTATATCTCCTTTGGCCTGATTAATCAGAATATTAATATTTGGCTTCGTATGAAACCAATAACGTTTGCCAGCGCCTCCTGACTGCGCATAATATAAATAATGGGCAACACTTTCCAGTTCGTTCAATGCCCCATTGATATTATTATGATTAAATCCTTCGGGGGTCAGTAAATGCAGTTTCAACTCTGCTACTGAAATACCTTTATTAGCCCCATCGCTACCAAAAGAGTTCATAAGAATAACAGAAGCAATAGACTGTGTCAGATACCATTGTCCATATTCTCTTTTGTTAGTATCAATTTTGAACGCATTTGAGGCTGCTCCTGCTACATCAGCAGTAATAACGGCATCATATCCATTGCCATAGAGTTTTTTCAATTGGCCGCTCATGGCATCAAGATTAGCAAAATTTACTACCCCTGAATGAATTAATAGGTTATTACCAACCAATGACTGCTGCCTTTTCCATAAATCACTCACGATAGAGGCCAGTAAGCGTAATACGCCCCTGGTTCTCTGAAAATCATGATGGCTGGCCCAGCGGATTCTGAAAATATCAATCAAGTCCGGATGAAACGGATAAGACTTTAAAATACGTTGCTTATATTCAACTTTGGCAGCATGGGCAGGTAATTCTGTCGAGAATTGCTGGTATAAGTCAGCATATTTAGAGGCAACGGCTTCAATCACAGTTTTATCACCAATATCTTCAAATAATCTTCTCCGTATTACTTCAAAAATTTCATCATCGGCTACCGGTTGTGTATCTGCGCCAATACGGCTCACTCTTTTTTGTAAGCTATTAAGTATTGATTGTGCCTCCGGCGTATTGCCTACTTCCTGCGGGCTGGCTGGCAGGGTAATAACAGCCACACAATTATTGGTTCCGGCTACGGCCTCAGTCAGTTCCTGCATAAAACTGATAGTCTGGTCGGCCAGACTACTATTACCACTTTTGCGGGCAGCCGCTTTTACACAATAATCGGCCAATTCATCAATTAATATAAGCGCAGGTTTACTTTTTTCGAGTACTTGCTTAAACAAACCAGCGGGTGCAATAAGTTGTTCATCATTCTTTCTTACTATTTCGTAGGCTTCTTTGCCACCCAACTGGTAAGCCAGTTCGCCCCATATCGTTTGTATATGAATTTTACTACCATCTTTATCAATAGCTACCCGTCCGTTGGCAGCGTCATTGGTAGTATTTGTAAAGACTGCAATATTGGCCGATTCAAATTCGGGCATGCCGGTAAATGCCAGCATGTCTTGCATAAACGGAGAAGACGCCGCTCCTTTCCCCCAACGGCAAAGGTGAAAAAGGGAAATTAAGGTATGGGTTTTGCCACCTCCAAATCCTGTTTGTAACGATATTACTCTATTTTCTGCATCTTCTTTGCCATTCAAGCCTTTCAGAACAGTTTTAGCAATGTTTTTTAGACCAGCAGTAAAATAGGTCTTTGAGAAGAATATTACCGGATTATTATAAATTTCCCGTCCGTTACCCAAGGCTACTTCTGCCAGATTAGCCGCAAAGACCGATTCGTCCAGTCGGCCTTGTCTGATGTCCAGGTGAGGTTGCACTACTCTGAACCACGGTTGCTGACCTGTAGACGTAATAGCCGTGTTTTCTGATTTTATAACAGGTTTTTGTTCTTTCGATTCCTGCAAATTTGTTAATTCTTCCTCCAGATCGGTCATTTTCAGAATCCTGGCAATACCACGCATATGAATCCAGGTCTTGGTGGCATCATCTTCTTCTATTACTTCGTTGTAATGATGCATTTTGTTCCTGATTTCATAGATTTCGCCTAACCAGTTTGGCAAATCACTGACTTTTTTCTGAAAATCAGGTCTGAGCAGGTCTTTGAATTTAATAGCAAAATGTTTAAAATGGGGATAATCTAAAAGCCCCATAGGTTTGCTACCACTCCGCAATCCCTCGTCCCATTTGGTTTTTTGGTCGGGCAATAATACCGCTCTGGCATATTCTCCTGGCCATTTGTCACCAAATTCTTTCTGAAGAACTGAAACTATATAAGGTCTGAAGGCTTCTATAAAAAAGCCTAATGCTTTGTTAAGGTTGTCTCTTTTAGATTGAGCAATATTCATGATTACTATGATTGAAATAAATTCGTTTGTATTCCTTTATTTTCAATGGCTTGTTTACTTTCTCTGATAAGGCTATCGCGGTTACTTAATAAGCCTGATGCCTGTTTGTGGTCGTTGCTGCCTGCTGGTAATAACTCTAACAATGAGGTAAGTACCCTCCAGAAAGGTTTATCGGCTGAATCAGCCACTGAGGCAATATGTTCTAAAAGCTCTGAGCGATTAGTACCTTGATAAAGATACATGGCTTTGTGCACTTTGTCAATCAATGTACTGCTTTTGTTTTCGCCTAAGCGCTTATTCAGGGCTATCCGATCAGTGTAGTTACCTAATATCTGCTTATTACCTTTTTTGATCAATAAATGCTCGGTAAATAGCTCATTGACATTGATGGTTAGCCCTACACGACTGAATTTGGCAGCATCATCAAAGTCTGACTCAGCAAAGCCATAGAGTTGCAACCAGCCAATGTAAAATTTGGTCTGGTCGTCGCCATCGAAACCTTTTAATAACGCATTGAAGGCCGCCTCGCGCGCCATTTCAAGTAATTCGGCTACTGAGACCTCACTCCCATCTGCTTTCTCTACACTTTTATATTTGCCAAACTCAGATACTGCCTGCCCAAAACAAGCCGTCAGCAAATCGGCTCCTCGAAAACCTAAACGGTAGAGTTGTTCTACTTCACGCTCAACTGTAACCTCAATGGCTCGCTTGACCGTGCGATAATTTCCGTAGCCCTCCTGAACAGATGGACGACAAGATACAGTTACAGAAGACGCTAAAGCCGCACCTGCTAAACCAATGCTTCGGTTAGCCATTTCGGTATCTACAGCCCACGAGCCTGTAATATTCATTCTTGCGCCAAGAATTGAGTTACATAAGGTAGTCCAGGCTTCGGTACTCTGGTGGGCAAACATGATACTAACAATATCAGAAGTTTGATGTTCAATAGCATCGAAAATCTGAGTTAGCTTATTTTCAAAATGTTCTTTTGCTTCAATTTTACTATCATTATGATGGTGTTTAAGCGCAGTACACTCTTCGGCTTTAGGAGTTTGTGGGGTTGCAAAATTCAATGGATAAACATCGCCTAAAGTACGTTTGAGCCAAACATAAAAGAAATCTGATAAATCGGCATAAGCTATAGCATCATAATAAGGTGGGTCTGTAATAACTGCCGTTAAATACTTATCAGGAAATTGCGACTTGTCTCCACTACTTGCATTATTCAATTGAACCGAAAATGGATAAGAATTCTCAGATTCAATATACCGCAATACCCATTCTAATTGATTATTTAAACTACCAGTAGTACTGCCAAGTAGATTAGCTTCAGGGTAGTCAAAAATCATAGGTATTGCTTGTTTGGAAAAAGGACTTTGTACATTTTCTCTTGAAACGTCCCATCTACCGAATGTAGTACTTATTACAAAGCCTCTATCCAGCCATAAACTTAAATAAGTAAATAACCCAATAGTGTAGTTATTCTCATAAGCACCATTTAGTGTTGATTTAATATTATACAAGCTTTTGATTAGAGTTTGTATGGTATAAAGTTGGCGGTGAGAAAATAATTGAGACCATTTATTAATACCCCATCCTCTTCCACTTACCATATCAGGTATTTCTTTCATTATTTCATTAGGAATAATTAGTGGGTCTAGTAAATTTACCTCTATCCTTGCGATCTCTTTCTCTTCATTAGTAGGGAAACGATAGTCTTTCCCAGAGTCTCCCTCTGATATAACAGATATTAGTCTCTCACTTAATTGATTATTTTTAGCTTGTTCCTTCAACTCTTTTATAGAAGTAACAGAATTACAGCAGGGGCAGGTCAAAGCTTTATCTAGCCAACCTTTAGTGTCATATTTCCCTGTTTTTATTTCAAAATCAATTTGCCTATCAGTAATGATTGGGTTTAGATATACTTGTTTTGAGTTAGTATTGGCCAGATAAAATTGTTTCAGCAAAGGCACTTCTGCCCGGCATGAAGGGTTTGAGCAATTGCCTACTCTTGCCCAGTAATAGGCAATGGGTTTTACTTCTTCTTCTATCTGGTTCTTGCCTTTTTTTACCAGTTTTTTGGTACTGGGGTACAAATGACCAATCTCTTTTTCGGTTTCGGCTAATAGTTTTTTGGCATAAAACTCAACGTCAAAACTTAGTCGGTTTGGTATCTTGATAGCTGTTACTTCTCCTTTTACATATATCTTCTGGTCGTGAGGTTGTTTCTCAAAAGTTTCTTTTCCATAGAGTTTAATAAACTCTTCTTTGCTATAGGTAATCGGCTTGCCATATTTCTGTGGAAACTCAAGGCTACCCTTTTGTATAATATGCGCTACCGGGTTAATATCGTTGCCATAACTGCGGCAACCTAAACGGGCTGCTTCAAGCGGTATGGCTCCTCCTCCGGCAAAAGGGTCAAATACCTTGGGCATACGGTCGAGGAAGGTATCTAAGGCTGTCTGTAAGGCTGCGGTTTTTATCTGGCATTCCTCTGTATCAAGGTGTCTGTCCGGCAGGCTATAGAGTTCCTTTTCAGCCTTTTTAATGGCTGCATAAAGCGTATCAAACTCAGCCAGCAGACTCATGGCATTATGTTGAGCAGAACGGCTATTATGCGCTACGAAAATCAGTTTCCGGGCCTTGTTAATAATTTTTTCGTTGTTTTTATTATCCCATTTAATCAGGCTATAATCGCTCAATTGTTTGCCAGCCCCAGGCATTGGCTTGTTATGTAGCATAGCCTGTTGCATGTCTTCAGTAAATTTGCCTATAAACATCTGTAGCCTGTTGCGCAGGTTATCTTCCATAGGGTCATGTACGGCAGTCCAGGGGATATCCTTATAGGGTTTGTAGGCATCAACTATTATATCGGGTTCTGTTAAAGGCTTTTCGGGGCTACCTAATAGCAATTCAACTGCCTCACGAAAGGCCGGAGGACAATTGGGGTCGAGAGGGTCAGGCACAAGGCTGGCAAATACTACGGCACGGCACACAGGTAACGGGCGGCGTGCCCACCATAAATGCAGGGTACTGATATGCCCATGTCTGATTGATTTATCTCTCACACTTTCGGCCGATATTTCTTTTATCGGCATCGCTACTTCTATTAGTTTTTTAGCTTGTATCATTCTGTAAATCCTTTTAATAGGTACCTGAGTAGTAGCACATTTTCTTCTACTGTGTTATTAAAATACTCCACCATAATCTGCCCTATGCGGCTATTTTCAAGCGTATTAGTATTATTCATAAGAATATTATCCACCCGTTGATTAAGTGTCGGATTTCTATAAGTTATTTTCTTTATTTCTCTGCCTAATACCTGGGCAGCAATGTGCATGAGGTTATCATTGGCGTCTTCAAATAACTCATTATGATTTTCATATATTTCCTCGGCATACATATCAAAGAAATGCTTGAGGATGTCGCTAATGTCTTTAATATCATCGCGCCGGGCTTCAGGTCTGTCATCAAATGCAATGAGTTTCAATAGAACAATTCCAGGTAGTGTACAAAACTTAAAAGTATGCGTATTATCAAGTGTCAATTCAGGTAAGCCTGTTTCATAAATCTCTCTGAATCCTGGCATTGATATACTTGCCAGGCCAACCCCGTTTGTTGTAACTCTACCATCAACGTCTTCGATTTCACCAAAGGGTAGTAAATCAACTTGTAGAGAATTATTCCAGATTAAGACAAAATCATTGCCTCTGTATGGTGCAAACCCTTCATTCTGAATTAAATAATCTTTTAGCTGCGTATACGATTCTGTATTTTTAATAAATACTGCAAAATCAATGTCTTTGGTAGCTCGCCTGGGCTCTGTCTGATTGATAGCATTCATCCATACATCTCTTGCCACCGCTCCCACCAGATAAAAATCTATCTCAAAATTGGCCAACCCACGTTCTAAAGCATCAAGCATTGTACTTATTTGTGGACGCTGTCTAATTTGTGTATAGTCAATTTTGTAGGTATTGCTCATAGATTTTTTCTGCTGTTTCTGTGCATCTTCTATCATTTTGATTAACTAAGTCGGCATATACCAATACAGGAGGCACTGTTAATTCATCAGGGTATGATTTCCAGAATTTTTGGTAGACCTGTACCCTACCATTAGCATCTGGTACCAACTTATAGTTTTTCATCAGGTCACTTCGGCTCTCTTCAGTATAAATGGTTAGTTCGGAAGGATTCAGATAATTAGTCAGTATATCACCTGCTGGCTCACTCCCCCACAGTGTTATATTCTTTTTTAAATCAACTTGTTGCCAATTATAAAAATCATTCTCTTTCAGGAACCGGAAAGTGCCTAACTTTAGCAAGGGTTTCAGATTATACTGATAGGCCTCTGCCCATTTAATGAGCACTTTCTGATAATCCTGTATCTTGAAAGTATTTTTATCAATTGAAAGAATTAAGTTTTCTTCTTTCAATCCATTCATAATATGGGTTATATTACCTATAGAAGTACCTGTATACTCTGCTATCTGGCGATAGGTTTGATTAATTAGTTGTGGATTATTTAAAAACTCAAACAAAACTCTTAGTCCGGTTTTAGTAAACGCTCTGTTTCTATTATCCTGTTCTACTTTCAGAGGTGTATTAGACTCAATCCAGAACCATTTATTTCTATCTCTAAAATAAAAATTTCCGTTTGCTTCTATATATGCTATGTTATATTCACGGAGTTGTTTTTTTATTTCAGGGTAAATTCTATACGCTATTAATAAAAAGGGTTGATATTTTTGATTAAATTCAAATATTTTTGGTAGAATATGTCCTCTTAATTCATTTTTGATTTCGACATTGAAATCAAAAATTTCATCTTCTATTTTTAAACGGAGTTTCCCATCTAACTGTTCCATACCGTTGCTATTCCAAAAAGCCTGTATTTGTGTGGCTATCTGAAAATTTTCTAAGGCTTGCTGTACAATTTGTTCTTTCGTCATGTTTACTTAATATTTTTGTTTACGAAAACGTAAACATATATAATTTGTAAACAAAATAGAGATTTTATTCATAGACTTCCAAAACTATTTAAGATAATATTTAGAGTATGTTTAAAATTCATTTTTCGACCTTCAAGAAAATCTTTTTCAGCTATGTTGCGTTGCATTTTTTCGATGTAGCTGCCGGCTACATCTGCAAAATGCGCCTTGCCTATCTAAAAAATCTATTTCTTTCGGTCAGAAAAACAAAATTTAAACATACTCTTAGCCGAAGCCCCCATTTATTTAAATTCACTCCATTTTTTACCTTTAAGTTCCCTGGCCAAATCTTTAGCAGTATCAACTTTTAAAACCGCCGCAATTTCTCTGAAATATTTTTTAGACTGATACATCCCGCCGGGGCTATCTTTAATAAACTCAGTTATATGGCCTTGGCCTAACAAAAATACCTGTAAGCCAAATTGTGTAATTTCAGCAGTTCGGCCTGGTCTTTTTCTGATATGCTCCAAAGCCTCGGTTATCAGTTGCTCAGCAGGCTCTCCGCTGATATTCCAACTGATTTTTGTCTGGTTGAAATCTTTTTCTACTAAAACTACAGCTCTGATTTCGTGAATAGCATTCACTCTTTTATTATTATAAACCCCAAAGTATTTTGCTTTCTGGTGTTTGTAGGCCCCACCCAAATCAGGGCACATATAAACATTATCGGCGATTTCGTCAGATGTCCGGGAGATATTTACAGCATCAAGCAGGTATTTCCATTTAGGTAGATAATTGTTTGCGCTCAGGAAATCGTTAAATTCCTGTGCTACTGATGCTAACCTTGTATTACGGGTTATTTCAGTTAATGAATCTGTCAATCTTTCAAAAGTAAGGTGTTGTAAGATTACCCCACTCTCCTGGGCTTTTTTAACGCTTTCTTTCATTTCGGCAGTAGGGCTATCTTCATTGAAATCACTCAACATAAACAAAATTTTTGTCTTTGTATTTATTTCAAAACTATTTATATGCCGAATGAGTTGGTCGTCATAAAACCAGTTGGTTTCCTTTACTTCAAAAAAGATGGCAAAAGAGGCTTGCTCAATCAATAAATCGGGAATACTCTGTTGTTTTCGTGCTTGCTGTGTAAAAATGGGGCCAATAATTACAGGGGTTTGTGCATCGGTCAGATTAGCCAGCAACTCCTGAAACAACCTTGGGCTTTCTTCATAAAGCATTTTCATAATCAGGCCGCAATGGTTGGTAAGCAAATTTTCGGATTGGCTGTAATTAGCAAATAAAGAGATTGGTTGGCTCATAGGTTTATGATAGTCAGCAGTTATTTAGATTTCCATTCGTTCATAGGCAGAAAGTATTGCACCCCTTTTGACCTTAACTCAAAATTCAGATTTTTAAAAGGGTTCTGAATACGATGCAGTTCAGGTTTGCTTTTGCAGTTAATAACAATATAGAGCCAGGCGGTATCGCCTAATTGCTCTAAACGGCTTTTTTCGTTTTCGCTCAGCATTACACTACCATCAGCACCGCTACGCCCTTTCACCTCAATATATCTTTTAAGTTCTTCAGGGCTTACACTATAAATATCATAACCTCTATTTTCACTACATACATCAGTGGGTTTCCAGCCTACACTACGTTCGTAATCAATGGCTGTCTGCATAGCAATGGCTTCTGCCTCATCATCACGACTCATGCCATAATGCCCCAGATATTCAACCTGATTGAGTGGTATAACATACGCACAGCCTAAAACATCGGGTGCTTTAGGGCTTAATTGAGTCATGAGTTCAAGATTAGCTAACCGAGTTTGTTTTTTGAGAATAAGTTCTTTTAACCGCTCTTCTTTCTTTTGTATTTTTTCTTGTACCCGCCAATCGCCTAACATCAGTTTTGTCTGGAGTTCCTGAATTTCAGCCTGAATTTCTACAATGATTTGTGTAAAAGCCGATTCAAGGTAAGATTTACGGTCGGCAGCATCTTTTTCAACATGTATTCGGGTATCTTCAAACTGTTGTTGGGTAATATTCACAAAACTCCATTCAACTACTGCTTCCTGATTTACTATTGCAGGCGGCTCAATAGGTTTGGCGAAGGTAGTAGGCGGATGGAGGTCAAGAAATTTTGCCGGAGAGGTAATACTAAAATCGCCCTCTTTAGCTTGACAAACCATCAACAGGCGTTCATCGGCTACACTATCATCTTTCTTGCTTGGGCGATTATCAATAATCTGAGATTTTACAAAAAAGGCAAAAAAATCTGCTTTATCGTCAGGAGAAATCAGAATAGTGCCTTTGAGCATATCTTCTCTGAACTTCTGACGAACTACTTTGATTAAACTATCGAAAATAGGATTTCCCGGGTTAATATAATGTACAATCCCTAAATCGCCTACATTCTGATAGTCAAGAAATATCTGTTTATCGAAGCAAAAATTAATATTTCTGATGGCATCAGCATAAATATTATAATCGAACCGCAAGGTTTGTGAAACTTCATCGGGTAGTTTTTCAATACGATAAATGGAATTTCTGATTTCCACAAACTGTCCTCCCAGATACTTAAAGGCTTTCTCAAAGAATAACCTGATATAAATAGGCTGCAAGCGTTTTTCGTCAGAATTTTCTTTAAGTGTCCGGGCATCTCTGAAATCTACACGGCTATGGGCAAGCTTGTTTTTCTGGTCTTTTATTTTTTGCTGGAATCTGATTTTCAGTTGTTCTTCGTCTTGTGCCAGAAAGGTATCAAGCTCTGTTTGTTTGCCATTAAAAACCGAATCAATAATAGAATTGAGTTGAACATCTTCCAGCACGTCCTGAATCACATCATATACACGGTCGTCTCCTATGCCTTCGCGGATAATATCGAGCTTGATTAGTAAACGCTGCAAAACATTTCCTTCTTTTGTATTACTTGCCACCATATTAAAAACAAGCACATCTTGTTTTTGTCCATAGCGGTGGATACGTCCCATCCGTTGTTCTAATCTATTAGGATTCCAGGGAATGTCCCAGTTAATCAGTAAACGACAAAATTGCAGGTTAATCCCCTCGCCCGCAGCATCGGTAGCAATAAGTATTTGTGTATCAGTGCGGGCAAAATCCCATTGAGCTTTACGGCGTTCATCAACGGTTTTACCGCCATGAATAGTTACTACGTTGTAGCCTCCACTGGCAGATAATCTTTTTTCGAGGTATATAAGAGTGTCTTTGTGTTCAGTAAAAATTACCAGTTTCTCATTATTGTCAAGTACACCATTTGAAGTAAGGAGTTCTTGCAATTGTTGAAACTTTTTCTCTTCCTGATTTCTGGTGTAGAGCGAATGAGCCATTTCGAAGAGCCTTTTTACTTCTGCGGCTTCTTGTTGTATCTCAACAAGACTTTTGGCCGTGGTAAATAGCTTGAATTTTCGTGGATCAGCCAGAATATTTTCCAGTGCCTCGCGCTCATCATCGTCCAGTTCTTCGTAATCATCAATATTATCTACATCAAACTCTTCAATCTTGTGGCGCTGGCTCCATAGATTAGGGTTTTTATTCACCTCATCTACAATTCCTTGCAAGGCCCGCCAGCGTTTTTCAAGTGTATTTCTGATAGCAAAAATAGAACTTACCAAACGGCGTTGCATAACCGTAAGCGCCAATGAAACATGGATATTTTTTGATTCAGAGGCTTCTTCTTTTTGCTTTGAAAGGTATTTTGTTACCTCATCATACAGTTCTTTTTCTTCAGGAGTTAACTCATAAGCTACGGTTTTAGTAAAACGTTGTTTGTACAAAGGTTTACCTTCCCAGTCTTTCATGTCTTCTTTCAGACGCCTGATAAAGAACTTGTTAATACCATTGGATTCGATTTCCTTAATTCGGGTTGAGGCTATTTCGTTAGTAGCAAAAATGTCTTCATCGAGCAATTGCAATAACTTTTTAAAGGTGTCTGTTCTACCACGGTGTGGTGTGGCTGTCAGTAACAGAATATGTTCGCATTGTTGCGAAAGCGTTTGTGCTGCTTTATATCGTTGAGAAAGGTATTGTTTTCTGCCGTAATCGTAGGCAGAGAGTTTATGGCTTTCGTCGAAAACAATTAAATCCCAATGAGAATTTCCGGCTACATTCAGTACATCTTCACGGGAGATAAAATCAATTGAGGTAACAATATGGTTTGCCGTCTGAAAAATATTAGGGTCAGAGGAAAAAATACTACGATTAACCAACGTAAAAGGAATATTAAACTTGACTCCCATTTCATCTTCCTGCCATTGTTTGGTTAAACCACCAGGGGTAACAATCAGAATACGATCAACGATATTGCGCATGATAAGTTCTTTAATAAGAAGACCTGTCATGATGGTTTTACCTGCCCCGGTATCGTCAGCCAGTAAAAATCTGATTTTAGGTAATGGAAGAAGAAACTTATAGACTGCTTCTACCTGATGTGGCAGAGGGTCAACAATGCTACAATTTACAGCAAAAAGAGGGTCAAACTGATAGGCAGAATTAATACGCTCGGCCTCTGCAAATAAAGCAAACCTGGTTGGATTACCCTTGAAATTAAAATTGCCTTCTTCGGTTAGTACTTCTAATTTTTCAAAATCAGCAAGTGGTATAACTTTCGAATTGACTTTGTTAGAATTGATACCTGTATATTTTAGATTTACCATTGTTCCTAATGGTTGAATCTGATTAATAAGAACAGGTTCGGAAGGAATCAGGTTTTTAACTATTTGATTGGGCTGAATAGGCATCTAAGGACTTTTTTAAATCACGTATAGCAAATATAGAAAAATATCCTTAATTCTGGTGCTTAGGCAACATCATCGTATAAAAAGCCCCAATCCAATCTCTTCACTTATAAGGTTTTCTATATTAAAAGCGCTAGCTTTGGAGAAGTCGCCTTAGTTGTCTCAATCCAATCTCTTCACTTATAAGGTTTTCTATCAAACGAAACAACAGAAACAACAGGTCAAGAGAGACTGTAAATTAAACTGTGTCAAGGTAAAATTTAGTTAAAATGTTAATTTTACTTTAAACACAGTTTTTTTTATGGAAGAGAAAGAAGAATTTGATTTTGAAGAGTTCAAAAAGCAAGCAATTGCCGGCATGTATGCTGGTAAACCTTTTAGTGGAGAGAAAGGGATTTTTGCGCCATTGATGAATCGGATCGCCGAAGCGACATTTTCTGGAAGCAGCTTTAGCGGGGGA
>NZ_SEWF01000077.1 GCF_004168285.1 Emticicia agri
ACGAGGCTTTTTATAGACTTATTACTATGGGTTATCAACAGCCTTATTAAGAAAGCAGATAATTTTTTTTGGATGCAACAGAATGGAAAATCGGTTCTTTTGAATTACACGTTTTAGTATTGGCGGCACAAGTAAAAGGTGTAGCCCTACCTGTGTACTTTAAAGTTTATGAACATAAAGGTGTATTATCAGAAAAGGATCGTATCAATTTCATTCGTAAGGCATTTGTACTCATAGATTTGCATGGCAAATTATTGATAGCCGATAGAGAGTTTATAGGAAAAGAATGGTTTAGCCATGTGCTTGCCTTTGAGTTAAATTTTGTTATCCGCTTACGTAAGGGGATGTATCGTAAACCAATCGAAGATAGTGGCTACAGTTATGAGGAATTAGAGATGAAAGCAACAAGAAAAGGCTATTCTCAGGCTATTTTTACTGTTTGTGGACAAAAATACAGAATTGAGATGTGGCGTTCTGATAATAAAGGTGAGCCTATTATCTATTTGATTACCAATGTTTTAAATAAAAAAAGAATCGGAAAACAGTATGCAAAACGTTGGAAAATTGAATATTGCCGCTTCGGCGGTCCGATTTAAGCATATGAAGACTAATGGATTTAACTTAGAGGATATGTCATTAACTGATTTGAAAAAAATCCGTTTGATGATTAGCTTAGTAGTTGTCGCCTATATTTTAGCAATAAGGGAAGGAATTATTCAACAAAAAGTGCAAAAAATTAGAACAATAAAATACAAAAATGGAGATAAATATCCTGCCGTCTCTATTTTTAGAAATGGATTGCAAGCTATTAGTAATTGTATAATTAGCTGGTTTGATTTGAACAAATATTTGTCCTTTATTAAGAAAAAAAAATATTCAATAATCCAAATTGTATAGTAGTATAATTTGAAATATATCCTTGTGGAGGTCAGTTGGATGTGTATCAGATATGATGCCTCCTTGTTATTGGCTTATAAGGCTGCCATCAAAAAGATGGAACCTAATAAAGCTATCGTCAAGGTAGCCAGAAAATTACTGAACAGAATTCGATTTGTACTAAAGAATAAAGAACCCTATCGAATCAATCAGGGTCTGTAGAGAACATATATCTATTAAACCATTATCAGGTGGGGTAACGCTTGAGGCCGTCTGTGACCTCTAATAAAGAGTGTTCACTATTTTGAGTTTGCGTCCCACACCTATATAACATAATAGCTAACTTGTGACTCTCCATTGGAGATGTTCACTCATAGAAGATTGGTTTATAGTTAAAAAAAGTTCTGTTGAAATATGGATAAGCTTGCAGCTTACCCACATTCCAACAGAACAATAACAACTATTGCCTATTATTTAAATAAACCAAAAAAAATCAACTCGAAGCTTGTTTTTCAACATAGAAGACAGCCTCGTTGGCTAAAAGAATGTCTCTTAATCACTAAGCAATTTTAGCATTTTCTGCGCATTTTCTTTTTTAGGATTTATCTCTAACGCTTTTGTGTAATTGGCTATGGCTAAATTTTTCTGTCCTGCTTTCAGATAAGCATCTCCCAGACTATCATATACATTTGCGCTATTCGGATAGAACAAAGCATTCAGTTTAAAAACCTCTATTGCTTCCAATATTTCCAGTCGTTTAAGCAACGCATAACCCCATTCGTTCAGGTCTTCTTCCGAGTGTCGGTATTTCATCAGGTTACGTCTGTCATCATTGGCGGCCATTTGTTCCTGTTTATAGCCTCTTTCAAAAATAGCTGCTTTGGCACTGGGCTTAATTTTATTGGCGTATAGCGTAACAATCGCATTAATCACCAGCTGAGGGTTTGAGAAAAAAACATAGTGTCCGGTCTGATAAGCAATCAAGGTTGAGCGGTTGGCATAAGCTGCCACAAAATCATTATGACAATCTTTCCACCGCTGGGCATCAGGCGCGCCTTCAAATAGTGTCAGTTCAGAGACAATGTCCACTACCGGAATACTCGTTGGTAAGGGATTTTGTCTGATAACCTCAACCGTATGCCGAAAATTCGGAGACGCCTTCATGGTGGTAAGCTGTTTTTCTGTGAAAAAGCAAGGCAAATTGGCATCAATCATTACCATTGCCTTTACACGTCTAAGGTTTTGACTCGCCAAAAGTGTTTGATAGAAACCACCCATTGAGTGCGAAACCAACATAAGGTCTTTAGAGAAGCCTAACTTTTTAAGTGCTTCCGTAAGTGCTGCCACCTCTTTTTCAATCGTAAGCCTCGCAGTGTCTTTACTGCTCTTACCCAGTCCGATTCTGTCGTAAGTAATTACAGGTGCTTTGGTGATTGTGGCAATGGGGTCAATAATTTTGTTCCATACCTGTCCATCGTTACCTCCCCCGGCCTCAAACAAAATAGGCGTACCTTTGCCCGGAATAACCCTGAAATGCAGTTGGTGAGTACCTACATTGACTAAGGTATCAATAGCTGTTTTTTGAGCAATGACTGATGAACCAAGCGTTAAAAAAAACAGGAATACTACCCATATACGCCACTTGAAAGGATTAAATAAGGTAGTGGCTTCAGAATTGATACAATGGGATTGAAATCTTAAAAGACTTATTTTCATACTATCAGGTTAACTATTGCGCCAAAGATACTAAAAGCGCATGGATACTTTATGGGATAAGTAAGGGCCATTGCCCGTACATAATTAGTAACGATTTTATCTGCGCTAAGGTTATTGTGAGGTTGAAGAAAATAAATGTGTGGCTGAATAATATACCTGAGAAATCATCCCCATAAATTCTACTCAAAAACAATAATTCCTGCTAAATTGCGGTATAATAGAATTGTTATCAGATTTGTAGCCACATGCAGGAATTAATTGTTTTAGGGGTTTTTGTTTTAGTTGTAGCCGTTTGCTTTTTTATTTATTCCCGACAAAAAAATACGCTTGTACTGACCGATGAGTTTAAGGATATTCTGCATATCCTGAACGATACCCGGGAGTCGGTTTTTATCAGCGGAAAAGCCGGAACAGGGAAATCGAGCCTTTTGCAGTATTTTACTGCCCGAACTGACAAAAAATATGTAATACTGGCACCCACAGGCATTGCTGCTATGAATGTTAAAGGACAGACCGTCCACTCGTTTTTCAGACTTCCTCCACGTTTGATTCAGGTAGACAAACTAAAGCCTGAATATGCTAAAAATGCTCTTTACGAAAATTTAGATATGGTGATTATCGACGAAGTGTCGATGATAAGTGCCAACCTGATGGAAGCCATTGATACAGCCCTGCGCCTGAACCGAAACAGACCTGATGAACCTTTCGGAGGGTTACAGATGGTATTTATCGGCGATTTGTTTCAGTTGCCGCCTGTGGTAAAAAACGATTTACAGGAATACTTTACGACTACTTACGGAGGTAATTACTTTTTCGACAGTCCTGTATTTAAGGCAGGGTTCAGCTATCACCTGAAAGAACTGACACATATTTTCCGTCAGAAAGATGAGCGTTTCAAAAAAGTACTGAATCGCATACGTGTCAATGAAGCAAAGTTTGAAGATTTTGTGTTGCTGAACGCCCGGCATCGGGACAATGTGGGCGATAATAACAGTGCTATTTTTCTGACTACTACCAACAAGAATGTGAAGAAGATAAACAAGGAAAACCTTGAAAATCTGCCCGGAAAAGAAATGATTTTTGAAGCCGTGCTGACCGGAAAAATCAGAGAAGAATTTGAGAAACTGAAAGAGCAACTGGCCGACAAGAAAATGAGTGAGGCCGAGTTTGAAGATGAAATTGAAATGAGGTTCCCGACCAATGTGTTTCTGAAACTGAAACCCGGCGCACAGGTAATGATGATTAAAAACGATAGCCTGAAACGGTGGGTAAATGGTACGGTGGGCATTGTAAGCCGATTGAACAAGCACGATATATGGGTAGAGATTGACGGACAAAGTTATAAAATGGCGCAGGAAAACTGGGAAGAGATTACGTATCAGTACGATTCTAAACGCAAGGAAATCAAAGAAAATATACTCGGTACTTTTACACAATTTCCGGTAAAACTGGCCTGGGCTATGACCATCCACAAAAGCCAGGGCAAGACTTTTGATAAAGTGGTGATTGACATAGGCACGGGGGCGTTCAGCCACGGACAAACCTATGTAGCCCTGAGCCGTTGCAAAACCCTGGAAGGCATTGTGCTCAACAAAGAAATCCGCCCCAGCGATGTAATTGTAGATGAGCGGGTGATTGCTTATTATAAGGGTAGGTAAAGGTAACTACCTTTCATTTAGAATATCAAGTGGCAGGGCAAATGAACCTGTTTTTTTAATGTATAATTGCTGCTCATCATTCAGTTCATTTGTTTTTAACGCCATATCGTCCCATACATTGCCGTCATGTCGTTTCAGGGCAAATTCAATACTTTCAATTCTTGGTTTACAATTTAAACCAATTGGGATGAGGTCAATATAATGACCTTGTTTTACTTCTCCTTTGTTTAACGTGCCAATTAGAAAAAATCCACGTCCAGTAATCTGAATAGCTGATTCAAAACGAAATTGAGCTTGTATAATATGATGCCATTGGAAACCACAGCGACATTGCCGCGCATAGGGAGTTCGTGCTAACCGACCACATTTTACACAATTATTGAAGTATATCTTTTCCGGAGTTTCTGTCAAGATTCTTTGTATCACATTCAACTCAAAAGCATCATAGCCATCTTTTAATAAATCAATTACTTGTGGGTCGTTACTTAACCACCCTTTTTTATAGGCTAATTTAATTCTGTTTGAATCAGGAACTTGACTTGAAAAATAATGCTTATCTAATGTAGTATGGTGTTTTCTGGCTGCCTTCTCCGCTTCAGTCAGGAGATTCGGAAAGTAATTGATAATGTACCTTGCCATTTCTTTATCCATGAATCAACTATGTTTAGCATTCGTGATTTAATCTTCCATTGGTCTTCTAAAACTCCAGATAATCAAATTACGGCATAGAAACCAGAAGTTGACAAAAAAGAAAGCAAAGTTGATGAGAAAGATATTATCGAAAAAATAAGAGAAGGTACGGAACTCAATACTGTTATCACCTGCGTTTCGCCACGAATTAAGGTTGGAATAGAAGTAAAGGACAAATAATGATACAATGGCCATTACTATAAAATGGATATGATTAAGCAGTAAAGCCCTTTGTTTCTGCCTGAATTGTTTTTGTACCACAAACACGATATGCAACCCCTCTAACAAAGCAAAAGCAGCATAAAAACTGAGGGTGAGTTTGCCCAGTTCAAAGGTGTACATGGCCATAGCAAAAATGGCGGCTGTTACAAATGAAATAATTACATAACAGCAGTGAAAAAGGGCTTTGTAAAGCATAGAGATTAGTTTGTTTTGACAAACTTACTGATTTTAGCTGACTTAATTAAATGCCTTTTAAACCTTGTCAGAGTCAAACGATAATGTTACCTTTGCGGTACCATTCCGGTTATGTATTAACCAACTACTAATCATTAAATCATCTGTAATTAAGAATTTACCTGACAACCAAACATTGTAAAACCTTAAATTATAGTTTTTTTTAATGAGCATTCCTATCAATTGTGGCGAGGCTGTTTTGCAGGCGTTGCAAAAATACCAGGTTTCCTATAGTCATATTGCCGTTTCTGAGGGTCAGAACCACCTTACTATTACCCTCGGGAGAGAAACTGACCCTTCTAATCTGAAGCAGTTTACTTCGTATCTGGCGGCTTTAAATCTGAATTTCAAATCCTCTTTTCAATCCCGGACCGGATTAATCCATCTTATTGTTTACTGATTTTAAACCATAGGTGTATTTAGCCTGCATAGCAGCTAAGCAGCTAAATACACCTGCCTATTATAGTTTTACCGACTATTTTTTCGGACTCGCACCTGTTATTTGTGGTCGTGAATCAGAACCACTGTTGTTCTGATTGGTGCCTTTTGCCACACTGTTGGCTGCATCTGAACTCTGTGAAGCAGAGTTACGGGCACCTTCTTTTTTCTTTCCTTGTAACGTTGCCATAGTTTTTTGTGTATTGGTTTGAATACTGATTTAACTGCTTTTACTGCTAAAAATAATGTGCCAGCCAGATAAGAAATCTGGGCTGTTTGGCGATGCTATTTCCTGATAATAAGGAAGTTATGGGCTGTCTTTTATCAACGTGTAAAAATTTCCCCTTCTTAATTAATTGATTTACAGCCGTTTAAATAAAAAATAAAAAAATAATCCAGTTATTCTTATTTAGATTAAGTCTAATTATACTATTTTTGCGGCGTAGTCTAATCTTTTAACTTAATTTTTTACTCCACTCATGTTTAAACGTTTCGGTAAAACTCAATTAATTACACTTTCTGTTATTGTTGCAAGTATCTCAGCTTGTAAAGATGATGAAGTTGCTCCTCCATTGCGTACCAGCATTGATTACGCTAAAGTAACGTCTACTACGCCGTATAAAAGCCTTTTTGTAGCTGCAAACGGAGACTCAACAGTTGACTTAACGTCAGGCAACAATCGTTACAAAATCTACCAGGCACTTAATTATTATTTAGGTTCGGCAGTAAGAGAAAATAAAGCGATTGAAGCGGCTGTTATGAAAAACATGTATGCCAATACCGGAAACCCTTTCACTGATGTTCCGTCGCTGAATATTTCTGGTTCGGTATTAAACGCCTCTGGTGTGCAATTGCGTAGCCTTACGGCTTCATCTAAATCTGCCGCAGAAGCTGAAGTAGAAAGAGCAAAATTAGAAGCTGCATTTGCGCAAATGGCAGAAGCGAGCAAATCGGTTGGTGCTACTGCCTCTAAAGGTGTAGCCGGAAAAGCAGGTACTTATCTGTTAGATGCTCAAGGTATTGAGATTGCGCAAATCATTCAGAAATCTTTGATTGGTGCTTATCAGCTTGACTACATCGGCAATGTATTGCTTAACAAAGGTCTTGAGGCTGATAATACCATGCTTGTATCGGGTAAAAAATACTCTCAGTTAGAGCATAACTGGGACGAAGCCTATGCGTCATTAACACTGAATCCGGTGTATCTGGCAGGTTCTACCGATGCTGTCCGTGGTACTTCTGAGTCTTTCTTAGGTTCTTATCTTTGGGAATATAACAAAGCTAATTATGCAAAAATCCACCCTGCGTTTCTAAGAGGTCGTGTGGCTATTGTGAACAATGATATGGCTGAGGTAAAAACTCAGGCTACCTTTATCAGAACAGAAATGGAAAAAGCGATTGCTTCGGCAGCCATAGGCTATCTTGGTAAATGGAAAACAGGTACTACTGATGCCGCTCGTGCGCATGCTATTGGCGAAGGTCTTGGATTCATTTATTCGTTACGCTACTGTACTATCAATGGAGCAGATGCTAATTTCTCAGATGCTATCCTGAACGGACTAGTAGGTTCAGCTGGTGGCTACTGGGACTTAACCAACGACAAAGTTAATGCAGCGGCAGATGCCATCACTGCGAAATTCAAGTTGAACAATTAATTTTTGTTTTATTGCTATATTAGTAGATTGATAGCCTTAAATGCTGTCAATCCACTCTTTCATTTATAAATCATGAAGTCTTTTTTTGAAAAAAAGTACATCTTACTATTGATACTGACAGGCTTACTATGGGCTTGCGGTGGAGGCGGCGAAACAACAGACCCACCTACGCCTGTTGATGAAGGTAAAGATAGAAAACTGATACTGACCCACCTTGCCGATAATATCATTATTCCGGCTTATGGCAATTTCAAAGCAAAACTTACCCTGATGGTGTCTAATGGTGACGCTTTTATGGCTAAACCTGATATGACTACCTTAACGGCTTTTCGGGCTTCGTGGGTAGAGGCTTATACAGAGTGGGAGAAAGTGGAACTATTTGATTTCGGTCCGGCTGAAAGACAAACCCTTCGGAGTTTTTTTAATATTTATCCGGCCAGCGAAAAAGGAATCAATGATAATATAGCCGACCCAACGGCCAATCTGGAAGTTCCTGCTTCGTTTGCACAACAGGGTTTTCCGGCATTAGATTACCTGCTCAATGGCCTCGGCACTACCGATACCGCCATTCTTGCTTTTTATACAACTGCCCCCGATGCCGCCAAAAGAATTGCCTACGTAAAACGCCTGACAAGCCGTATGAATACGCTGTTAGACAAGGTAATTACAGAATGGACAACGTATCGTGAAACTTATATCAGCAAAACCGGGCTTGACATTGGCTCTTCTTTTTCGTTGATGGTGAATGGTTTTGTATTGCATTACGAGCGTTTTATCCGTTCGGGTAAATTTGGTATTCCATCAGGCGCGATGCTCAATGGCGTAATTTCACCCGAAAAAGTGGAGGCTTTTTATAAGAAAGATATATCACGCACGCTTGCACAGACCGCACATCAGGCTGTTATCGATTTCTTCAATGGAAAGAATATCAAAACAGGTGCCGATGGCCCGTCTTTCAAGACCTATCTGACAGCTCTGGGTGCTAAAGACAGTGCCACGGGTCAGTCATTAGCCGAAATTATCAATAACCAGTTTGCAGCAAGTAAGGGCAAAATGGAGGGACTGAAACCGAATTTGTATGAGGAAGTAAAAACCAATAACCCGGCAATGGTAGCGGTATATACTGAAATGCAGAAAGCTGTTCGTATGCTCAAAGTTGACATGACCTCAGCCATGAGTATCACAATTACCTATACAGATAATGATGGTGATTGAGGTAGGGGATGTTTGAATCTGGTAAGGGCGTGATGATTGTGTTTGGTAGTGGCAGGGCGGTTAAAAAAATATAGCGCAAAATTGTTCACCTTGGCAATATTGTTTGGCAGGGCTTCAACCCCTCACCCTAAATCCCTCTCCCCAACAGTGGGGAGAGGGACTTTTAGCCCTTCCCCATTGTTGGGGAAGGGTTGGGATAGGGTTGAAACCATGCGGTCTTTTCTACAAAATCTGTTGTAAATCTCTTCAAAACCACCCAAGAAATTGCAGCAATACCTGAAACAAAAAATACCGGCGGCACCTCTGGCGGTTTTCAGAATCGGCTTCGGCCTCATGTTGCTGGGTAGTATCATCCGGTTCTGGGCTAAGGGCTGGATTTTTGATTTATATATCAAGCCCCGATACTTTTTCCCTTTCTATGGTTTTGAGTTTGTAAAGCCGTTGGGTAATGCTACCTATCTGTTGTTTTTTGTATGTGCATTGTGTGCGCTGCTGGTGGCTTTGGGTTGGTTTTATCGGGTTGCTGCGGTTGGTCTGTTTCTGAGTTTTACTTATATAGAACTCATGGATAAATCAACTTACCTCAATCATTATTACTTTATCAGCCTCGTTTGTTTGCTCATGGTTTTTCTGCCTGCGCACGTCTATTTTTCTATAGATGCCTACCGGAACCGCCGGATAGCCGCCGCCTATATTCCACAATGGTGTGTCGATGCCATTAAGCTCATGATAGGCATTCTTTATGTGTATGCAGGGCTTGCCAAGCTAAATTCAGACTGGTTACTGCATGCACAACCGCTCAGGATATGGTTACCTGCCCGTAATGATATGCCCATTATCGGCCCCTTGTTCAATAAAGACTGGGTGCCTTATGCTTTTAGCTGGTTTGGCTGTCTCTACGACCTCACCATTCCGTTTTTATTGTTGCGCTCCGGTACAAGATGGCTGGCTTATGTAGCAGTAATTGTGTTTCATGTACTTACAGCCCTGCTGTTTCCGATTGGTATGTTTCCGCATATCATGATTGTTGCCGCCTTAATATTTTTCTCGCCTGATTTTCACAAAGGAATCATTCGTCAACTCAGTCGTTGGTTCAGGGTACCCGAAACGACAGGCACAGCAAATAGCCGTACTTATGTTCCCCGGTCGTATATCCTGCCTGTTTTTTTGGTGTTTTTTTCGTTTCAGATTCTTTTCCCGTTCCGGTATCTGCTGTATCCGGGAGAATTATTCTGGACAGAGCAGGGGTATCGGTTTTCGTGGCGGGTGATGCTGATGGAGAAGGCAGGTTATGCACAGTTTACGGTAATAGGTAAAAATGATAAGCGTATGGTTGTAAATAACAACGATTTCTTATCAACTTTGCAGGAAAAAATGATGTCAACGCAACCGGATATGTTGCTGCAATATGCACATTTCTTACGTGATTATTATGCACAGCATGGCTTTGAATCGCCACAGGTATATGTCGATTCTTACGTAACCCTTAATGGCCGTATGGGCAAGCCTCTGGTAAGTCCTGAGACTGATTTGGCCAAAAAGGAAGATTCTTTTCAACATAAATCATGGATTTTACCATTTAATGACACTATCAAAGGCTTTTAATATATTTCTACTCTGCTTGAGTGTTTCGGGTGCTTATGCACAATACCAACTGACGGGTACGGTTCGCTTCCGCAAAGACAGTACAGCCGTGAGCGATTGCCGGATTATACTCAATGCAGGCTCACCTACTTCCAATACCGACGAAACTGGCAGTTTCAGATTCAGAAATCTTTCTAAAGGTACTTATCAGCTACAAACCTTATTAACCGATTATCAATCTCATAAGCAGGAAATTAACCTGACAGATAAGGATATTCACCTCGATATTTATATTGATTTGCTCAATACAACACTCAACGAAGTGGTGGTAAAAGACAAGCAAAGCGATTTTGGTTTTACCCGTATGCGTGCCGTAGAAAGTATGGGCATTTATGAAGGGAAAAAAACGGAGGTGATTCTGCCTGAGCAATTAGTGGCTAACTTGGCTACCAACAATGCACGTCAGGTATATGCCCGTGTGGCAGGGCTTAATATCTGGGAGAATGACGGAGCCGGACTACAACTTAGCATTGGTGGGAGAGGACTTGACCCCAACCGCAGTTCAAATTTTAATGTACGTCAGAATGGGTACGACATCAGTGCCGATGCTTTGGGGTATCCTGAAAGTTATTATACACCGCCGATTGAAGCCGTAGGGCGGATTCAGATAGTGCGTGGGGCGGCATCGCTCCAATATGGCACCCAGTTTGGCGGACTCATAAATTTTGTGATGAAAAAGCCTGTTACTGACCGCAAACTGGAACTGGTAGCCAGGCAGAGTGTGGGTTCTTTTGGTTTTTACAATGCTTTTACAAGTGCCAGTGGTACGGTAGGAAAACTGTGCTATTATACCTATTTTCAGTACAAAACTGGCAAAGGCTGGCGTGCCAATTCTGATTTTGACAGCTATACCTATTATGCCGATGTTGATTATAAATTCAGCGAAAAAACAAGTGTTGGCGTAGACTTTACATACATGGGCTATCTGGCTCATCAGCCGGGTGGACTGACTGATGCGATGTTTGCCGCCGACCCACGCCAGACCAACCGGGAACGTAACTGGTTTAAAGTAGGCTGGAATCTGTGGGCGGCTCATTTCGACCATAAGTTTAATACGCTCAATGAGTTTAATGTGCGGGTATTTGGTTTGTCGGCTTATCGTTATTCTTTGGGATTTCGCCCGAACAGGGTTGCTTCCGTTGATGACAATAGCGAACGGGATTTAATTAAGGGTGATTTTAATAACTGGGGAACAGAAGCCCGTTACCTGAAACGCTATTTTATCAAAGACAAACTACTGGTTTTTCTGGCAGGTACACGTTACTATCAGGGCTTCAATCACAGTATTCAGGGGTTGGGCAGTAGAGGAAAAGAGGCTGATTTTAGTTTTATCAATCAGGAAGAGGGCATTGCCAACGATTATGTGTTTCCGAATAGAAATGTATCAGTTTTTGCTGAAAATATCTTTTATGTAAACGATAAGTTTTCTATTACACCCGGTGTACGTTTTGAATACATTCATACCAAAGCTGATGGGTTTTATGGTACTATTCTGTTTGATTTAGCCGGAAACATCATCAGTGCTACCCGTACCAACGAAGTCAGAAACAATGGCCGACAGTTTGTATTGGGAGGGGTAGGCTTAAGCTATAAACCTACCGGAAAACTGGATGTTTATGGGAATATATCGCAAAACTACCGCTCTATTACATTCAGCGATATGCGAACAGCCAATCCGTCGTCGGTAATTGACCCGAATATGAAAGATGAGCGAGGTTATTCGATTGATTTGGGTATCAGAACACAACAGACAACTTTGTATAATTTTGACGTAAGCGGATTCTTTCTCAATTACGATAATCGCATTGGTGAAGTACAGTTTTATGACGAAAGTAATCGGGTATTGCGCCGCAGGGGGAATATCGGGCAGGCCATTATTATGGGTATAGAATCGTATGCTGAAGCTGACTTGCTGAAAATTGCCCAACCGAAAGCCGAAGCGTGGAGTGGGGTAGTATTTGCGAATATAGCCCTTATTCGTTCTACTTATAAAGCCAGCGAATTGCCGGGTATTAAAGGCAAACAGGTAGAATTTGTACCAAAAGTCAATCTGAAAAGCGGGCTACGGGTCGCTTATAAAAACCTGAAAGGCTCGTTTCAATACACCTATCTTTCAGACCAGTTTTCGGAAGCAACCAATGCAGTTGATGGAGGGGTATCCGCCGTTGTGGGGCTGATTCCTGCCTATGATATTATGGATGTAAGTGCTTCTTACGAGTTTAAACGTTTTAAACTGGAAGGGAGCCTTAACAACCTAACTAACTGCATGTATTTTACCCGACGTGCCACGGGATACCCCGGCCCGGGCATTCTCCCGTCTGATGGCAGAAGTTTTTATCTGACCTTGCAGGTGAAGATTTGACGTTGGATTAAAGGAATTGATTTGTTATTGAGGTAGAGACAAGGCACTGCCTTGTCTGTTTTTGGCAGAGAATAATTGCTATTCTGGCGACAAGAGGGTGTCTCAAAAGTTTACCAAGCCAAATAATATTTGGAAAATACCCCACCCCAACCCTTCCCCAACAATGGGGAATGGCTAAAAAGTCCCTCTCTCCACAGTTGGAGAGAGGGACTTAGGGTGTGGGGTTGTGTGTAGCCAAATAATATTTTGACCCTTTTACTTTTGAGACAACCTCCTACCAATTTTCTATAAAAAGGTTTCAAGAACCTAAACCTACCTAATCTACCTATATCCCCCTGTTTTTAAAATCAAAATACCGAATCATGCCTGCAAACGGGGCTGATTTATCTTTTAGTTCGACTATCTTATTTTCTATCCGTTGCTGCGTAGCTGCGCTTATTCTTGAACTTGTATCGGCTAAGGTAAGAAAAAAGGTATTGTAAATATCATAGTGAAAATACCGCAGTTCTTTCAGTTCCTTTCTGTTGAGCCCATAATTTACTTCTGCGGCTTCTACATAAGGCTTAAACTCCGGTTTTAAAGGAACAAGAATCACGTGCTTGAGAGTGTCTTCTACTTCCCACGCAAAATAATCAGCCGGGTTATCAAAATAAGGATTCAGTAAAAGTGGTCGTTCGAGGTGATAGGCTGTGGTAAAATCAGCAAGACTTAAACCTTTTACACCAAAGGCGTCAGGATTCAGTAAGTCTGTTAGCGCATCGATTTCAGCTTCTGTCATGGTGGCTAAAACAGCCGGAGGTATCAATGCTTTGGTTTCATCAAGCAAGGGAAACTTATTGCCTTTAAAAACAGAATTACAAACCGAGCAGGAAACCAGGTAATTATCGTAACAATAGGCCAGCCACCAGTATTTGCTTTTGGGTCTGAAATGCTCTACATCTCCCGGAGACACAATTTTGGTGCTTGCTTCACAATAGGCACATTTATTATTCGACTCCATAAACAGCCTTTCTTTAGCCCCTTTCCATCTGGCAGCTTTAAAGTCATGCACCTTAGTAGGATCCAAAAGAAAATTTTTCTCGTTAGTAAGCAATTCCTTGTTAAAGGCAATCCGTTTTTTGCCTGTAAAGTCTAAATGAACCCGGTCTTTATCATGCAACTTCTTTTTGGTGCGGTTTCTTTCTAAGGCTATCATTTTTGTAACTCAGCATTGATTGTTTTCAATAAATCCAATACATCATCATCAGCCACCATATTAGGTCGCACTACCTGTGGCAAGGCTTCAATTTGTTTGCTTAGTTCTTTTACTCTTTTGGTATTGCCATGCTTGTTTTTCTCTTCTTCGTATTCCGCTTTCAGTTGCTCGGTTTCCAACGATTCATCAGAGCTGATACCAAACACAGGTGAGAGCAGCAACTGGTGCAGAAGCATGGTATTAGGGGCAGCCGTGAATGGCTGTGCATCAATGGTTTTTTCTTCGTTCCGGCTCAGGATAATCAACTCACCTTCACCCGCCTGTTGAGCAGTAAGCGGAGAGTGCGTAGTGGCAATAATCTGAAAATTGGGCAATTTGATTTTCAGAAATCCTATCAATCTTCTTTGCCATTTAGGGTGCAGATGCAGGTCAATCTCATCAATCAACAAAATACCATTTGTTTGAAGCGGATTGGCCTGTTCGCCAAAGGTATTAAAGATTCTATACAGCAAATCACCAATCCAGGCACTTACGTTCTGATAGCCGTCGCTCAGTAAATGCAACGGAATAAGGTCTTTACCATTGGAGAACAGCAGGGTTCTTTGCTGTTTATCAATGGAGTCAAAGGTAACATCTACTAAAAATTCGTTGAGGGCATTTTTTACCGCATCAATACTTTTGCCATCGCTTCGGTAATCAAGCTCCATTACCCAGGCTGCCAGCGGATACAAGTTGGCCTCTGTATTAAACAAGGTAGCTACATTTACGGTGCGGTCGTTGTTGTAAGAACTTTCAGGCTGGTTAAAACTCTGATTTTTATTGAGTCGTCTCGATGCCCCGTAGCCTAAGATAAAATAATTACGCTCGGCGTAGTCGAGGGCTTTGTCTATTTCGTCCAGCGACTCGCTGTTGTTGACCAATATATCTTTGATAGATTCTCCACGGTTGATTCTCAGGCTTACGTTTCTTTCTTTAGGGTTTCGGGCATCTTTGGTTACAAACACGGCCTTTACTTCACAGAAAGACTCTCCGAAAGTAATCCAGTCGTTGGGGTTCCCCAGTAAATTACTGAGGGCATTGCTTCCGGCACTTATCAGGGCAATGGCTTTCAGAAATGAACTTTTACCCGTGCCATTTTCGCCTAAAAAAAGTGTCAGCAGGCGTGGCTTGCCGTTTTCATTGACAAAGTCGATAGAAATATCTGAAAGCCCACGAAAATTGGTAAGGCTGAGTTGTTTTAAAAGCATGACCGTAGATTTAAAATTTATCAAATATAGTGAATTGAGGTGTAACCAGAATCAGAAAATTATGAAGATTGTTTTATGGATGAATTTTATTTTACGGCTACAAAGTGCCTATGTAAGCCGTTGGGAACAGCAGGGTAAAAAGAAGAAAGACACAGGGCATAATTCTTTTTTGAAATACAGAATTTGTTTTGTTAATTTGATATGAATCCCAGACAAAAATAGCAGTAATACCCAATTACTGGTGTTGGATGAAGATAGAACGTTTCAAAGCAACCTTTACTTTTCTTATGGAGATGTACCTTTCTGATACGTCAGAAAAAATGCTAATCTGTAAGACACGCACACTATCAAAGGGTCTGGTTGGGAACTAATCATTCCTTCTGAGGTCTGAGCCGGCGGGCTTAGACCTTTTTTGTGTAGTAGTTGACTTAAACGAACATTAAACAATCATGATTTTTTACGAAGAAGCCAGAGAAAAAGTAAAGATAAATTTAGATGAAATGTTTAACCGTCCGTCACCCTATGCTTCTGACTGGTTTTACTGATAGTGCGGTTTTTGTGATTTTAGGCTTTTACCTATTGATTAATGCAGGAGTTTTATGGGTATTAAACCGACTCATAGGCAATAAAATTACTATTCGTAGTAAGGGCGTTTACTGGTTGGTGATGATAGTTTTAAGTATAATAACCACTTTTTTGCTACTGAATTTAATTACTACATTTACGGGTAAGGATTTGTTGGAATAGCGTTTTTCAGAGGCTCAAAGTTTTGAACTTCTACCAATTGCTTAATCTCCTTCGAAAAGTACACAGTCGTTCTTTCCTAAATTTATAGGTTCCAGTATTTCTCTGAGTTGTAAAACAGTCGATTCAGATTGATAAAAGTTATTTAAAATCCGAAGTAGAGTGGAAACATGATTGGCATACAATCTTGTAGTACCGTATGGGTCAATAGATAGGGCAGATGCTTCACTAAGTTTTTCCCATATAACCTCCCATACAGCGGAATTTTCTATATTGACTGAACCAAGAAATTTTTTAGGTTCGTGATTTTTAAAAAGATAAATATCAAGTGGCATAAGCCGGAAATTATAAGTTAGCAATTTAATTGAGGTGCAGGATTTTGTACAAAATCAACGCCAAAAATACAAAAAAGCCCCTAAAAGAAGGGGCTTTTTGCTACAAGCGTATGAAAGATTCATGTAGAATCTAACTTCTTTATGTGCCTGTAGAGGCGCAAATGTCTTTTGTTTTTATGGCTGATTTGATAGTGCTAATACCACTATCGGTATTGTCTATGATAGTTTAAGCAGATTGACCTACGAGGCAGTTTTTACGGGTGCAAAGTAGCCAATAACTTTTTCATTGAGCTTTGTTTAGACCTTAACCCATCTTTATTGTATCAATCTGATACATAAATAAAGATTGGATAAGTGTCATTTGTACAAATATAATAGTTTTTGCCTTAAAATAGAATTAAAATTATTGACACAAGTTAATTTTATGCGATTTTTAATAAAAATATGAATGATGTATCCTTGTTTTTTGATGATATTACGGGTTCATCATTTGTTTTTTGAGATATATCATCATTTATTTTTTTTTGTAAAAAGTGCATCAGATGAAAAAATCAGATAAAAGTAAAATTGAAATTGACTGGATTCGGGAAATGATTTTTTTCTGGGGTTTTTTTATTCTGATGTCTCTCAGTCATTGGAATTTCCTTTCATCGGTTGACGAAATCACGGAGGGTTTTCTGCATTTTCTTATCCTTTATACCTTTGCTATTGCCTATCGGGTGTTTGTGTTTCCGTTATTTACCAAAGGTCATTTCAGTAAGTTTTTATTTTTTACGGTGGTAGTGCTGGTATCCGGTGGGGTATTCCTGTTTGTGGCCGATTATTTCTATTTTTACCCCGAGTTTCACCAGTCGCAGAGCTGGCTTAAAATGGTATTATTGTATATAGTAAATACAGCCGTGAGCCTTATTACAATGGAGGCCATTTTTCTGCTCGAATATTTTTACCGGCAGCAAATCAGAAGTACCAACCAGATGCTGCAACTGAGCGAAGCCCAAACCAAACTTTTACAGGCACAGTTGAATCCGCATTTTTTGTTCAATACCCTCAATAACCTCTACGGTATCAGTATCCAGGAGCCTGCCCGTATGCCTGTGATGATTATGCAATTGTCGCAACTGATGCGGTATCAGGTAGAATCGGCCTCAAAACAGCAGGTAAAACTAAGTGAGGAAATTACTTACCTGAACAGTTATATTCATTTAGAAAAAGAGCGGATAGGGTTGCGTTGCACAGTAACTTATCAATATCCTAAACCCATTGAGTCGCTATTGTCTTACCAGATTGTGCCTTTACTTTTATTGCCGCTCATCGAAAATGCCTTTAAACACAGTAGCGGGTCTATCAAAAGCTGCTTTGTATCTATTAATATTTCAATGTCGGGTAGTGTACTTACATTAGATATTCTGAACTCAATACCTGTGCATCGGCCAAAACTGGTTTCAACGGGTTTTGGCATACCCAATACCAAAAAGCGGTTAGAGGCTTTTTATTCCGGTCTTTATGAGCTTGAACTGGAAGAAATCAACAATCATTATAAAACCCGCCTCACTTTAGACCTTAACCCAAATACGCATGGCTGATATTCCGCAAACAAAGACCCTGAACTGCCTGATTGTTGACGACGAACGGGGCGCACATCTGGTGCTGCAACATTACCTGTCGCAGATAGACCGCCTGACTCTGGCAGGCACTTGTGAAAATGCCCTGGAAGCCATTAATCTGATGCACCATACCAAAATAGACCTGCTGTTTTTAGATATAAATATGCCACAAATGAGCGGACTGGAACTATTGAGCACTCTTAAAAATAAACCCTTAGTGATACTCACCACGGCTCATTCTGAATATGCGTTAGAAAGTTATACCTACGATGTGGTTGATTATTTACTGAAACCCATTCAGTTTACCCGTTTTCTGAAAGCTGTTGATAAGGTTTTTTATCATTATGGTTTAGGATTACCCGATAAAACCGTGAATACGCCGCCATCAGCACAGTTTGAAACTTCGATTGTTATCAGGGTTGATGGCGATTGGCTGAGGGTAGAACTGGACGACATCAGATATGCGCAAAGCTGGGGCAATTATGTGAAAATTTTTACAGATACGCACATTTACCTGACAGCCCTTACACTCGCTGAACTCGACCAGCGACTGCCTGGCACACAGTTTATCCGTATCCACAAGTCTTATCTGGTGTCTATCAAGCGCATAAGCCGTATCAGTGGCAATGATTTGTATATCAATGAGGTTTCTTTGCCCGTAGGGCTAACTTACCGCAGGGCTTTGATTGAGTTGTTTAAGTAGGGGCATGGGGCGTGGGGCAGAGGGCGTGGGGTCATTGGTAAAGGCAAGGGGGAAGGGTGGTATGAATTGACTGATTGAGTATGATTTTGAGCATGATTTCAGTAACGATGTACCGTAAAAATCATGATACATAAAAGAGGCTTCTATGTTGAAAAACAAGCTTCGAGTTGATTTTTTTTGGTTTATTTAAATAATAGGCAATAGTTGTTATTGTTCTGTTGGAATGTGGGTAAGCTGCAAGCTTATCCATATTTCAACAGAACTTTTTTTAACTATAAACCAATCTTCTATGAGTGAACATCTCCAATGGAGAGTCACAAGTTAGCTATTATGTTATATAGGTGTGGGACGCAAACTCAAAATAGTGAACACTCTTTATTAGAGGTCACAGACGGCCTCAAGCGTTACCCCACCTGATAATGGTTTAATAGATATATGTTCTCTACAGACCCTGATTGATTCGATAGGGTTCTTTATTCTTTAGTACAAATCGAATTCTGTTCAGTAATTTTCTGGCTACCTTGACGATAGCTTTATTAGGTTCCATCTTTTTGATGGCAGCCTTATAAGCCAATAACAAGGAGGCATCATATCTGATACACATCCAACTGACCTCCACAAGGATATATTTCAAATATACATTCCCTCTTTTAGTAATTCTTCCCACTCTTTTGGTTTCTCCACTGTCATGACTATTAGGAATCAGTCCTACATAAGCTGACAGTTCTTTT
>NZ_SEWF01000078.1 GCF_004168285.1 Emticicia agri
CGCTTTAGTAGCCGCTGATATGCTCAATGATAAGGTTATTCCTTTTCATGAGCAAAATCAGATTCGTCTACTAAGAGTTTTAACTGATAGGGGTACAGAATATTGTGGTAATAGGGAGCAACACGAATATCAATTATATTTGGCTATAGAAGATATTGACCATACTAAAACTAAGGCCAAAAGTCCTCAAACTAATGGTATATGCGAGCGTTTCCATCGTACTATTCAGGATGAATTTTATGCGGTTGCCTTTCGTAAAAAACTGTATCATTCTTTATCAGAACTACAAAAAGACTTAGATTCGTGGCTGAATCATTATAATACTCAGAGAACTCATACTGGTAAATATTGCTATGGTAAAACACCAATGCAAACTTTTATGGATAGTTTACAGTTAGCTAAAGACAAGCTCTTGGAAGAGGTCTTTAAAATAAACATCTTAGAAGACAATAAAAAAATGACTGAAGTGCCAGTTCAGTCATCTAATCCAGAGTTTAACTGGAATGCTATTAATATGCTATCTGACAGTTAATTTTAGCACCCTTCTGTCAGATTAAGTCTTGTCTATTACACCTAATGCTATGACTATCGTAATGGTCTGAAGTAGAAATACATCATTCAGAGTAGATAGAATTGAGACATTCCTACGAAAAGGAACTCTTTAGCGAATTCTTTAATGTAGAAATACATCATTCAGAGTAGATAGAATTGAGACAGTATAATGAACACCAGCACCAGCTCCCACACTGTAGAAATACATCATTCAGAGTAGATAGAATTGAGACTACTTCCCAAACCTTGCCATTCTTATGAAGATGTAGAAATACATCATTCAGAGTAGATAGAATTGAAGTAACAATTATTTGCTTAACAAAGAAAGTGCCTCGGTTAACATATATTATGAAAAACAAGACTAAGGTTTAAAAGAAGAGAATAGTTTTTTGTGGCAAGCCTTCACCAGCAAAGCATCATAAAGGGCATTATGCTTGCTAAGAGGGAAATTAATACTCGAAGTAGAAAAATCACTCACAAACGCCTCACGACTAATATCAGGCTTAACACCTCTTATCTTAAATGCTGTCGACAAATCAAATGGAATAAAAAAAATATTGCCGGGTATGCCAAAAGCATCACCAAAAAGATTACAAAACAAAACCCAGTCATAGGCCAACACATCAGCCCATATTTCGGTATCCTCAAATCTGGCTAACCATGTGGTTAAAGCAGTTCTTACTTTAGAGCTATCTCCTTTTATAAATGTTCGGTTGTCTTCATAAATATCTGCCACCAAAAACAAATGCCTCATTACATTTGCCTCTATCCAGTCATTAAGCTGAGTAGTAGCATAATCTGTCAGTTCTGCATAAAACACATCATTATCTTCACTCACCAACGCAATCGAAATCAGCGTAGTCTGCTGGTGCAAGCCCGTAAATTCAGTATCAAAGAAAATTTTCATAGTAATATGTAATCAAGCAGAAAGTACGCCCCTCCTATACGAAACAAAAATATTTCTTTTTAATCGATTTTGAAACAGATTTTACCTGATACCCTTATCAAAGACTTTTCAGACATCAACCTTAGCCCTATAAAAATTCTTACTTTTTTCTTATAAAACTTAACATTACCCGCTACAACAGACTTATACGAGCTGTAAGACCACATTCTAATAAAATAATTGGTACCCAAAATGGTACCCAACAAAAAGCTTTTCAGAATATGTTAAACTATCACATTATATAACTCATTGAAAAAATTGGTGGGCGTAACAAGGATTGAACTTGTGACCTCTTCCATGTCAAAAATGGAATCTATCAATTAGTATGGTAAAATAGTGTTTAGTTCATGTTTAAAAATACTTGATTTTACTGCATTTCCTCTCTAATGTAGTTTAATAAGATTCAGACAGATTGAAGTCTTATTGGTACCCAGGATGGTACCCAAAAAAGGAGACATAATGCCTAAAAACAAATTGCACCTCTTATCTGCTCTATATACCGAACGCCTGACCCATTCAACAAATGACCAAATGTATAATGATGGAGGAGGTTTATATTTAAGAGTTCGTTCCAATGGAACAAAAGAATGGGTTTTTCGCTATACCTCTCCTATTACTAATCAAAGACACAAACAGACAATTGGTTCTTATTCAGATACTAACCTTAAACAAGCAAGATTGTTAGCTTCTCAAAAACGTTCGTTGCTTGAATCTGGCCTTGATCCTTTAATTGAAGCAAATAAACAACTCCAAAAGGAAACAAAGGAATTAGCGGAAAGAAAAAGGCAACAAAGTCATACTGTCAGGAACGTGTTTGAAGCATGGAAACAAAACGAATTGCAGAACCGAAAAGACAAAGGCAAAGAAATCAAACGTGCATTTGCGAAAGATGTCTTTCCTATTATCGGTGATACTCCTGTCAATGAAGTAACCAGACAAGAGATTAGAAGTATTTTAGAACGTCTGACCAAACGTAAAGCCAAAAGTATGGCGAACCGTCTACTTGCCAATCTCAAACAGTTCTTTGGCTATGCAGAGGATGAAGAATTAATCAACCTTGATCCAACCAGACGTTTGACTAAAGAACGAGTGGGTGGCAAAGAAAAATCACGTAAAAGGTATTTAGAGGAACAAGAACTAATTCTATTAAAAGAGTTATTGCCTCAATCAGGTTTAAGAACCGAATATGAAGCCTTAATTTGGTTTCTACTATCTACAGGATGTCGGGTCAATGAAGTTTTGCGTGCCAAATGGGAACATTTTGATATATCCAGAAGAATGTTTGTCATTCCTGCTGAACATGCCAAGAATACTTTGAAACATGAAGTCTATCTGTCAAGGTTTGCTTTGAAACAGTTAATCATGCTGAAAAAAACAAGAACAACCCAATACCTTGTGCCTAATCGCAAATCAGATGGACCGATCACCCGTCAGGTATTGACCAAACAGGTTACCGATAGGCAACAGGAATCCTCTGAAAAAAACAGGGTGCATAACCCTCAGGCATTGATACTACCGAAAGGTCGTTGGGTCATTCATGATCTCAGACGTACTGCCGGAACTATTATGCAGGAATTGGGGATTATGCCCCACATTGTCAAGAAATGTCTCAATCAAAAAATTGAAGATAAAATCATTGAAACCTATCAACGTGCATCATTGATTCAGGAACAGAAAGAAGCCTTTGAAAAATTAGGGCAATATTTATTGGCTATTGGGCAAAAGAAAAAATAATGAGTGTGAATCAACCGGATTTATTTTCACGAGAAAGTTGAAATTGTTGCAGACATTGGTAAATATCACTGGTTTTCCAGGCCGTGATACGTGGGCCTAATTTATAGGGTTTAGGGAATTGTCCGGTTTTGCAACCATTCCACCAGGTTGCTTTACTTACTGGTATCAACTTCAGAATCTGACTTAAACGCATATACCCAAAAGATTCCTGACTGAAATGTTTGGTATCTGTCAACTCAATGCTCCCTGATTAGATATGGCTCCGATTTGTAGTCGAAAACATTAGTAGTGCAGTATGAATACTTTTTTCAAAAAGAAATAAAAAATCAAAATCATTAAGTTCCATAGCAATAAAGAAATTCAACATAGATAGTTCAGGCAACCATGCTATCGTATGTGTTCTTTTCAAGTCAGGAAATCGAAAGATAATATCGTCTTTTTCAAAAGCATTATTGGTTTGTGTTTAATGAACTGATGAGTTGTTTGACAGCAAGTACACGAATCCTTTACCCAGATGTCCGAAGTTTTTGCTTCACGAATTTGTTCCGGGATAAAAGGAAAAGAAATGTCGAAAAATCCTACTGCCAATACAAAGCCCTTCCTTTTTAATCCTGACTTAGCTGATTCATCACTCGAATACGAACTGGCAAAAGCAATAGAAAAATATCCCCTTTCCCGGATTCTTTTAAATACCGAAATGGCCGCTCAGTATCTTTGCTTTTCAGCCTGCACTTTAGCGGCCTGGCGTTCCGGCAAACGTCATCATTTACCCTACCAAAAAAAAGGTAAAATCATTTATTACCGTCTCTCGGATTTAAATGCTTTTATTACCAAACATGCTTCTCAATCTTTGGAAAATCCGCATCTCTGCCAACCACTGCTTAACCGCAAAAGAGCAGCCCATGAGGTTAATTCTACCTTAGGCACTTTAGAGGTCTGGAATAGTACCGGAACAAAAGAATTGGTTTATATCAAAATCGGCAGGGCTGTCCGTTATCGGCCTTATGATCTGTTGGCCTTTAATCTGGCACGACTTCGGATTCGTAAGTCCTGAATAATCACTGATTAATTTTTCATTCAATCCCATCCCTACTCAACAGGAGAACGCAATGGTTAAACCAAAGGCGGAACTTACCGCTATGACTGACATTGAAAGAATTTTCCAATCCTCTTCACAGGAAACCAAACATTTACCCCAAAATTTTGTCAATCCGGTTTTAGTTTTCCCGGCCGTGAAGCATTATCCAGGTTCAGCATTAGTCATGAAAAGTAAACGAAAAAGCATTCAAAGCAAAGGGTTATTTGACTTCCTGAAAACATTAGGCATCTCCTGCGAAATAGCACAATACTACTTTCATGAAGTCTGTGTGTATAATAAACAAACACAGGAAAAACTCAAAACACTTGGCTTTCGGAATGAAGAGGAGGGCTTTGAACTAATCAATCCCTTTTTCAGAGGAACCATTGGTTCGCAAGCCATTTCCTTTATCCGTGGGACAATGCCTAAGCCCGAAAGTATCCATCTCTTTAAAGACAGCCTGGATTTCCTGTCTTTCCTAAGCAAACTGGGTGGGAAGAAACTGCTGGCTGACACCATCATTTTACATGCCACAACCTGTCTGGAACAAATCAATCCATATATCTGCAACTATGGTTATAAACAGGTTTATTCCTGGATGAGCAATGATCAAACCGGACAACAAGCGAAAGCATATATCCAGAATCTTGTCAGTGCAGAGGAGGAATCAAAGCACAAGCCTATGAATATGCTTTATGCTTCCTATAAAGACCTTAGTAAATGGTATCAACAACAATCGCAGAATAAATCATAGGGAAGTACCATGAACTACGCACAACTCAAATCCTTATACCGGGTTTCAGAAATCGGGATTCATTACAAATACAAAGTTCCTTATAAAGACAGAGTTCATATAAATTCACCCTCCGTTGCTTATGATGTGCTCAGATTGGCATGGGATCAGAATAAGTTTGAACTTCTGGAACAGTTTAAAATCCTGTTGCTCGACAACAGAAGTAATTGTCTGGGACTGGTCGATATAGCTTCCGGTAGCATCAATAGCTGTATTGTCGATACAAGACTCCTGTTTTCTGCGGCATTGAAGGCTAAAGCCAGTGGAATAATTCTCTCTCATAACCATCCATCAGGCAGTCTGATACCCAGTGAAAATGACAAAAAACTGACTGAAAAAATCTGTGAAGGAGGTAAGATTTTAGATATTGCCATCTTCGACCATCTCATTGTTTCTCCGCAAAGTTATTACTCCTTCGCTGACAATGGTCTGATGCCCAAATAGCAATCAATCATTTGCACTTTTTTATTGAATCTTTCCCACCAAAGGACAGAGGCCTTGCAGACTTTTCACAAAATTATTCAGGGTGATTGCCGAAAGATGAGTGAGTTAGCTGATAGCTCTGTTCATTTAATTGTTACTTCACCTCCTTACTGGAATATCAAAGATTATGGGACTATACAACAGATTGGCTTTTATCAGAGTTTTGAAAACTATATCAACCACCTGAATTTAGTATGGCAGGAATGCCATCGTACTTTGATGGATGGTTGTAGGCTGTGTATCAATATTGCTGATACCATTGCTGTTAAAACCCATTATGGCCGTAACAAACTCATGGCCATTCATTCTGAAATCATCAAGTTCTGTGAGATTATCAGCTTTGATTATATGGGAGCCATTATCTGGCAGAAAATCGGCAATGACAAAGGTGTCTTTTTAGGTTCTTATCCCTTTCCCAGAAATGGGGTCATTCAGATGGACTATGAATATATTCTTGTATTCAGAAAATCAGGGAATAGCCCTCAACCTACCCCATTACAAAAAGAGTTTTCAAAAATGACTCTGAAGGAATGGCAAAAATACTTTGCAGGACATTGGAATTTTCCGGGAACGCTCCAAAATAAGGGACATATAGCTATGTTCCCTCAGGAACTCCCCCGCAGATTAATCCGCATGTTCAGCTTTGTCGGGGAAACGGTGCTTGATCCTTTCGGTGGCAGTGGCACAACTGCCTTGGCTGCGAAGAACAACGGCAGAAATTCTATCTCCTATGAAATCAGTCCTGATTACATAGAAATTATCAAAGACAAACTGCAAACCTATCAAGGTGATTTATTCGGGACAAGTTTTGAGTTTGTTCAGCAACAAGCAGGTGAAATGGGTTTTGCTGATATGATTTCAAAACTGCCTTATCTTTTCAAAGACCCACACGTATGACCAACCACTTAGATATGTTATCTCTTTTAAAAAGGCAAAGGGGAACAAAACAGTCCCCCGATGAACCCAAAACAACTTTTGCTGTGACTAAAAAAGTCCTCCAATTTCATCAATACCGTTCTGAAATGCAAACAGCAGAGCTTATTTAATCGCATTAATCCTTCATGGGTGGTGGTTTGATGCTGTCAGCTTGGCTCAAAGAGCGGTGATGACGCTTATCCCTCTTTTTTACTGGGTAAAAAAGCTCTCCGAGGCGACTCATGCCAATGCTTGGCAGTCGGGGAGCTATCACCGTTCTTTGCGCCTTTTTCGCTGCCATTATCCACCACCCAGAAAGGGAATCTCATGCAAGACATGGTTAAACTGATCCATCAACTCTCCTATCGCCACAGTACAAATAAGGTGTTTGCAGACTTTGTGGAAATGTCAGCCATTACCTTGAGTAATGCTACTGATAAAACCCAATATGAACCAAGAGAAAAACGCTATCTGGAGATCGTCAAACACTACAAACCGGAAGAACTCCATGAGTTTCCCAAACTCTTAGGTATGCTTGTCAATCATCTGGAAGAAGTACCACAGGATGTATTAGGCGAGGTTTTCCATGCGCTTGAATTGCACAATGAACGCAAAGGACAGTTCTTTACTCCATTCCCTATTTGTCGGATGATGGCAAAAATGATTGTGGGTGATAGTCAACAGAACATCATCAATCAATATGGTTTCATTACTGTTTCAGAACCTGCCTGTGGCACAGGAGCCATGATTATTGCCGCAGCCAAGGAATTAAAAGACAACGGAATTAATTATCAGCAAACCATTCATGTAACGGCTGTTGATTTAGATGCTACCTGTGTGCATGCCGCCTATGTCCAGTTCTCCTTGCTCCATATTCCGGCAGTAGTAGTACATGGCAATAGCCTTTCCCTGGAAGAATTCAGCTATTGGTACACACCAGCACACACGCTTGGTTTCTGGGATCAAAAGCTTAAACGAAAAGCCAGCTCTTTGACACTCAATGAAATGATTTCCAATAGAACTACAGATGAATTGGAAAAAGAAAGCATCTCTGATCTTAACGCCGCTCTCTCATCTGTTACAGAAAAAACGCCTTCACCCGGAATTCAACTGCGATTGTTTTAATCAATCAATCTCCGATCCATGCCAATCTGTTTCCACAGGATTTCTCAATGAACCAAACCGATGACATTTATACCCGCATCACCAATAAAATTCTGGCCGACCTTGAAAAAGGCGAACTGACCTGGCGAAAGCCCTGGAATAGTGCGCACTTGTCTGAAAATGTCCAGCGTCCTTTGCGCTGGAATAATATCCCCTATACAGGCATTAATACCGTTGTTTTATGGTCAACGGCAGCAGAAAAAAGTTATGACTTGCCGCATTGGATGACCTTCAATCAGGCAGTAGATTTGAAAGCATCAGTCCGCAAAGGAGAAAAAGGTACACAAATCATTTATGCAGACCAACTATTGAAAGAAGAAGAAGACAAGCATGGTGAAAAACAAATCATTCAGATTCCTTTCCTGAAATCCTACACCGTCTTCAATGCCCATCAGATTGAAGGGTTGCCTGAACATTTTTATACAATGGCTGAACCTGTCCCGGTTAATACACCCCAACGAATGGAGGGCATTGAAACTTTTTTTGCACAAACCAAAGCTGATATTCGCAAAGGCTATAAGGCTGCGTATTATATGGGTGAGGATTATGTGGATATGCCTCCCATTGAAAGTTTTGCAACAGCCCAAGATTATTATGCGGTGTTGGCTCATGAAATCACCCATTGGACGAAGCACCCAACACGATTGAATCGGGATTTTAGCCGAAAAGTCTGGGGCGATGAGGGCTACGCAAAAGAAGAATTGGTAGCAGAAATCGGAGCCTGTTTTCTGGCTGCTGATTTAGGTTTTGAACCCATGCCGGAGGAGAAACATGCCGCTTATATCCAATCCTGGTTACAGGCATTGCAGGACGATAAAAAACTCATTGTCTTTGCTGCTTCCTATGCCCAGAAGGCCACTGAATATCTACATAGTCTGCAAAGTCCGGTACTGGTCTAAACAAACAGAAGAGTGGCTATTTCAGGTTTTGTTGCTTTGGGTAAGTACACAAATTATCTTTTGTTTATGGGTGATTGAATGCTGTCAGTCTGGCTCAAACGCTGTGCCTGCGCTTATCCCTTATTTTACTTTGTAAAATAATCCTGGAGTGGACACTCTGCGACTCCTGACAAAAAATAGACGGCAAGCATCGATTTTTTGTCATTCGGGGAGCTGTCACTGCTTTTCGAGCCTTTTTCGCTGCCATCATCAACCACAAACAAAGGAGATTTGCTGATGACAAACCCAAACGAAACCACTGAAAAAAAATATCCCACACACCAGATTTTCCTCGTTACGCCCATTCCAGGTAGTGAAAAATCGAATTGGCTAAAAGTTGCGGCCGTTTGGGCAAACAAAGACGGTAAAGGGTTTAATATTGTCCCTGAACATCCTATAACTCCCGGCGGAAAATATGTGATGAGACCGTATAGCCCCAAAACCAATAAGTAATAAAATCAGGCTAGGCAGATTGATTCTGCCTAGCCTAACTTTTCTCTTCTATCTGTATGTCTGTTACCACCATTTCTGCCTCCTCCCCATATCTTTCATCTACCTGATAAATGAACTGTGGCAACTGTTTTTTGAATGCTAAAAATAAGGAGGTTAAACCATAGCCGGAAAGTGTGATCAGTTTGGAGGGTAATTCAATGATCATCGTATTCTTTTCCTCGCTTATCCTGAATTGGGTATGCACCACATACGAATAAGGGAAGTCATCCATATTCCCGTCTTTCCATACCAGACAAAAATTACGGATCGAGCCTTCACCAGAATAATATGTAGGGTCATTCTCTTGTGACTCTGAATCCGATTGACCCGGATTATTTTCCTTCATCTGGTCAAAACGCAATTTATAATTTTGGCTCATAAGGATTGTCTTTATTAGGTGCTGGTTTCCTGTCTCCTTTCTGTGGGTTCTTTGGAGTTGTCTTAGGCATCTCCCTGTTGATTTTGTCCCGGATTTGCTGATGAATTAAATCTGTATCAGTTTTACCGCTTATCAGTTCTATGGCTGACTGGCGATCACCAAGTTTTGCCGCATGTTCCATTAATTCCTGTTTCTTGTCTGTATAAATCTTCACGCCTTCCTTACCCCGTGAAACAGACACATAAAACTGTTTGGAACTGGTGGCCGGAAAGGTGGCAGCAGGTTGAGCAATCAGCACCTGATCTACACTCTTTCCCTGCGAGGCATGAGACGTAATACAATAGGCATGGGATAAATGCCCGAAGTCCTGATTGATTTCATACTCCGTCTTGCTTATCAGATTTCGTAGTTGAATTTTGCCTGAATTACTGACTTTCAACACTTCAAACATTTGCCCGTTGAGCAAATCTTTCTTTTGCAAATCGAAGCCATTCCGGGTAACACGAACAATATCTTTGCGGGCTATCGGAATCAAACTTTTTTCATAGACTTCGTAATCCTTGCTTTTTTCTGTGGGTAAAATGCGTGTTTCTTTGGCCTCGTTCTGAATATGAATCCCTTTCTCTGTAAATGCACTAATCGTCCACTGACTACCTCTTTTGATATGGGGCAGGTTCTGGTTAAATTGTACTACCTGGCCTTCCTGCAAATTGCGCCAGTCGCCTTTTTGTGCTTCAGTCAGGTTCAGGTTTTGCAGACGTACCATTTGCTTTTCTTTTTTGCCCAGCATGCCCGATGATTTCATCTTTTGCCGCAGTGCTTCCGTTACTTCATCACTCTGTTGACGGGTCGGAGAAATCACTAAAGCTGTCTTTTTATTTTTTAGGGTATCCAGATAATCATTCACCAACATTTCATAGGGTTTTTTCGGGTCTATCTCTTTGATGGCTCCCATGTCTTCTAATTTTTCAAAAGCACTGGCCACATCTCCCACAGATAAATCTTCTACGGCTTGTTTATAGATTTCATTCTTTTGCCGATAAATCTTACTGATTTCTGCGGTCTTGATGCCTGCTACTGTATTCAAAATCCGTAAGGCATCCCCTCTGTCAACGCTGGCATGCTGACGGGTATCTCCTACCAGAATCAATCGGGCATTCTGCTGGTCTGCTATCTCAAGCAGGCGGGTCATGTCTCTGGTGCCTAACATGCCTGCTTCATCGACAATCAATACCTGTCCTTTCAGTTTATTCTGCATGTCCCTGTCTAGTTTCAAACGGCTGACAGTATCTGCCTGCTTAAATCCTGACTCCCTGAGTGTCCCTCTGGAAGCCTCACTTGAAGGCGCAATGATGGTAATGGTCTTACCTGCCTGTTCAATTAAAGGAACGAGTTCTTGCAGGGTTGTCGTTTTTCCTGTCCCGGCTTTGCCTGTAATAATCGAAACCCGGTTAGTTGTGCTTAATACGTGTTCAATGGCTGCCTTTTGCTGCCCTTTTGATTGGAGTTCCGGTAATTGGTTATAGATGGGTCGTAATTTCCCTTGTCCCTGACGAGCCAGCCTCACCATTCTTTGTTCTTCTGCCAGCACGGCTTTCGTGGTGGTCATCAATTTCCCTTTTTCTTCCACATGGATCAGCCGGGAATCCTGTGCAAAGTTTTCAGTAATTCCCTCCAATGAAACTTTTGCATGACCTATGCTGTAACGATAGGCGGAGGCCAGCAGTCGTCTGTCTTGTAAGACGGATGCTCTTTCAAAACCATGTTGAACCGCAAAATCTATACATTGTTCCGGGGTCAGGAGGCGTTCTTCTTTTTGCTTAGCATAGCGAATAACCGGATTTTCCTGCTTACCTTCTTTTTCTGATTGTTCATGAATCTGCCTCCGCCATTCGATGGTCAGATCCTCCATCGAATGACCTTTCTGTTTTTTACTTCTTGTTCTGGCACCTAATTCGTCTAATTCTTTGGCATCGATAATGCCCTTTTCTTTCGCCATCCGACCGATTTCATCGGTGCGTTTGGAGAACAGGCCGATGATGGATTTAGGTACGCCTTTGACTTCAAAAGAGGTCCGGGTGGCTTCAATCCCATATCCCAGATTGATCAAATCATCCGATAAGTATTTCTGAAAACGTGCCTGATAATAGGGCATGTCCCTTTTGATGTCCCGGAACTGGCAAGCCTTGATCCGTTGTTCGGTTTCATCCCAGGTCGCATTGAAGACGAAACAATGCGCATGCAGGTGAGGGTCCGGCATCGACCCATCCACAGGTCTTGCCGTCTGATGGGTGAAATCGACCCACAGCAGCTCGCCTGTCGGCCTTTCTTCATCCCGGCCTCTGGTACGTACTCTTGTCTTGCTGTCCCGCTCTATGTCCTGCATGGTCGCTCTGACGCTTCTTTCAAAAACTTGCAGGATATGGTCGTCTTTGGAGAGGACATGCAGGATGGAGACGGACTTTGGGCAATGGAAATTAATATCATAGCCCACCGTCCGGTCGTCTTTGGTTCGGGGGGTTAAAGCCTTTCCGGTCGCCGGATTGATATTGTCGCACAGGTCATTGAACAGGTCTTTGGTGACCTGTCCTTTGATGCCTAAACGTTCAGCTAAAAGACCCTGTACTTTCCCCTGTAATTCCTGATCAGTGACATAGTAGTCAGACCGGGAAAGTTCATCTTTGAAATAGGCTTTGGCATGGGCGGCAGAACTGCTTTGTATCATCCGTATCATATACCATCGGATTTATACTCCACTACAGGAACTATTTTGATAATTAGTATGCTGATTAAACATGAGCTAACAAATGAGCGAGTGATTAACACTTGGGGCTGTCTTGTAAAATTGGCCGTCAATAGAATGCAGAAAGTATCAGACATCTTCCCTAAGGACAGCTTAGGCATTAATCCACCTCAATGGAATCGTCTTCTTCAAACATGTCGGCGACCTTTCTGCGGGTGTCAGGATCGGCAGGTTTCCTTCCATAATACCTTACCCCATTGGTTTCTTTAGGGTCTTTATCTGCTATAAACGCATTGGCCTTTTCCTGCGAAAACAGCATTTCATCAATGGTATCCATGATAAACTGATCACCCTGAAAATAGGCAATCCGGTAATTCATCCAGTACCCAATACTACTTAAAACAATCAGATAGCCCAGCATTTGTTTCAGGATAATGAGTATCACTCCAATCACAAAAAAGAATAAAGGCTCTAAAACTGTTTCAATCATCCGGATGTCAACGCTTTGGTTCTTCCATTTAAAATCCTGAAAGCGGGGGTGGATTTCTCCCGGATCTACACTACTGCGGCCGAAGTCAAAGACCGAGGGCAGGCGCTTAATTTCCTTGTAACGCTCCAAAGCAAAATAGTAGAAGGCTCCTAAAAACAGATACCAGGTGAAGTGATGCAGAAAGAAATACCCCCAGTCAAAGCCTCTTGAACTTCCGCCAAAATTTCTTGCTTCCATTACGGCATTCATCTCACGCATAGAGTTGTAATCACCCAAACTATTTCTGCCCGTATCACTTAAGGCTGATAAAGCTTGCAACTGGGGACCAAACACAATGGGAAAAGCAGCCAGGACGATTAACAATAGAGTTGCCGTTCCGATTGAGAAAAAACGTTCGCCCATATTTTTTCGAATGAATACTTCCAGTAAAGTACGGGGGAAGGATAATAGACGGAGAGTTGAGCCTAATACCGCCTCTTCCAGGGCTTGAGAACTTTTGTAAACCGAGCGGAAATACAGGTTTTTCTTCATAGTGGTTAAAATTAAACGTGAGACAATATTAAGGTTGGTACTGTTGTTTAAACGTCATTTTCACATGGTTCAGCCCTTTATGCACAGGATCCCCCTGACGGTGCAGATAGCCTTCTACTTTACCTTCATTCAATGTCCCACCTGTCTTTAACCGCACAAAATCTTCCGGTCGAACCATCCTTTCCAGTTTCAAGGATTGCCCTCTCCAATGAGAAAACTCTTTGCCAATCGTCTGTGTAGAAGATTCATCTACAAAGTAGGCATCCCCAATGAGTTCAGAGGCATATTTATTGGTTTCTATGTCTGCATTGGCATGAAAGATTTTTGTACCCAATGTACCCATGAAGCTTTTAACTCTGTACTCTGCTTTTTGCCCACCCATACAGGCATAATAGTTCGGTAGGTTTTGAGAGATATACACCGTTGAAATCCGGCTACTCCGTGCCGTTGCCTGATAGTCTGCATCATGTTCATGTAGGAAATTCTGAGCTTCGTCAGCCCATAAGAATAGAGGTCGGTTATTGGCACTAATGGAACGTTTTTCCATTGCCCGCTGCCATATATATTTGAACAGAATCTGACAGTCTCTACCCACTTTCTGATAGACTTTCACCGGAAGATTCAGCAGAATGATTTTACCGTCTAAGCAGTCTTCCGGCTGGATATTGGAATCATGACGGCAGAATAGTGAATAAATGGGTTCTCTCAGGAGACGAAACAGAAAACCTGAAAAAGTGAAATCAATAATCGAGCGGGTCTTTTCACTCAGGGAGATATAGTTTTCATTGAAAAATTGTCTGACAAAGTTGTATAAGCGAGCTTCAGGTACAGCGTTTTCTACTTCCACTTCCAGCGTTCCTGCTTCATCCATTTCCTCTTGCAATTCTTTAGATAAATGCAGATACCAGTCGTCAACCTTCTCATTGACCTTGGACTGCGCTTTTTGGAAAGCCCGGTGATAGGCATTGAGGGTCTCTGAATCCTTATTTTCCTGATCAGCTTTAGGAATGGATTGAACAATGTCATAGAGTGTTTGGATAGATAATTGACCATAGGCCAACAGGCACAAATCAATGACATTGAATATGAGCATATCCAAAGCGGTTTCCCAGAAAGGGTCATCGCTTTTGCCGTTCTTTTCTTCTCCGGCTCTGATAACGGTCTTTAAGACCTCAACCATATTTTCCGTGATGGATTGACCGGATGCCTGCGTGGCTTCATATTGCAGAAAATTGAAGTGATAGGCTCCGCCGGGTTCAAGGATTAGCAGGTCTTTTGCACGGCCTGTTAATTGGCAATAGTCCTGCCAGACTTCTTTTTCGTCTGGCTTGACAGTCAGCACTAAACCGCCGAACCCGGCTTTCAGGTATTTCAAAGCTAAAGTACGACCTGAACCACTTGATTTCCCGGAACCAATACCGCCGAAAATCTGCACACCTTCTACCGCATGGCGGATTGTCCAATGTCCGTTGCTTGAACCGGATGGAAATTCAATGAGAGGCTTATCTAAGTCAAAGGTATTCACGCAAAAGAGGTAGGGTTATGCACACAAAAATTGTTTATCAAAGATAACAATCATTTATAGATTTTTTATTTAGTGGACTGAAAATTTATTTTTCGGCTTGTATTTTTTTAAATGATTGACTGCATAGCCAGCAGAGATGAATTGTTGGCTGCTTCTTCTCCTTCTTTTATTAAAATTTCCCTGTACCTGATACTGGTCATGACCCGGTAATCAATCGCACTTGTTTCATCACCTAACGGACGATTGTCTTTAGCAATCATCTGACTTAGCCAGATAACAGCCGCTAAGGAATATTCCAATGGTGGTTCATAGCCCATGATATGATTGATCCTGCGGTGTGCCATTTGCACGTAAGGCATGTATTGCTGGTAGTGTCGCTTATAAATATCCGGTTCGTCAAATAATGGCTTGTCTGCTTTCAAATCCCATTTCCGCATCACTTTCAGCAGTTCGTCCGTTCGGTAATACAAGCCTTGCAGATCAATTTTCCCAAAAAGGTATTGATGATAGTAGAGCCTCAAATCCGGTTCATACAATATCGTGATGGATGGCCTGGGAATATACCCCAATCTTTTTTCAATGAGAGATAAAGTCTGCACTTCCAGTTCAGGATAAACCTTTTCCCTGATTACTATATCTTCCCATGAAACAGCATCTGAAAACACATACCCAAAAGCTGATTCAAATGGGGAAAGACAATGCTGCTTTAGATAATCGTTGGGTTTGGTATCCATCTTTCACTCCGAATAACAATATTTTTTAGTATATTGGCATAATAAAATAAAGTCAAGTTATTTTTTTATGGAGAAAGCAGATAAACATACAATAACACCTTCATTCCCTGAACCGTTTGAACGTTTTGAGCAGGAATTAGCCCCGGATATAGCTGGCTTACAAAATGCTATGAATCAGTTAGAGTATAACCAGAAAGAATGGCAACAGGCTTTGAAAGATATGAAAAACGTCTTGCCGCCTCATCCGAACTATTCAAATCATGAAGCAGTTGTTCAAGGGTATCAGAAAAATATAAGAGAACTGGAAGGGAAAGTACAAGAGTACCAGGCTAAAACATACGGGCGAGTGGAAAGAATTTTGAAAGAGCATGAAGTTGAACCTGAATTAGCCAATCAAGTCATGACTGCTTTAGATGCAAAAGTTCATCCTGAAAAATATGAGAATAAAAGTCTCAATGAAGATAAAAACATGGCTCAGGAAGATAAAGAAGCAGAGTCTATAAAGCCCACTGTAGAGAATCCTGCTGATTTAACCAATGTATCCCAAACAGAGAAAACTCCACCCAAACAGGATTATACGCTTTCACTCATTCAACAAAAAAGAAAACAGCAAAAACAGTTGCAAGAACAAAAAGCTGAAATCTCCGAAAAAACAAATGAACTGGAAAAGTCTGATGGAAAAGAACCTATTCCGGTATCCGGGTCTTTGAACTACCAACTCAACTATCAACTGAAGTTTCAAAAACCTGTTTCAAAGGAGCAACCAAAAGAAAAACTGGTAAAAGACTTTTCTAAAAACAATAAAGATATTTCTCCCGATAAGGACTAAAATTCTATTCTTTGTCTATCTGTTTATTCTGATCTTTGGAGGGGTTGTTAGTCCTATCCGGTGTCGGCTTGTCTTTCAACCAATTGGGCAATTTTTCTTTCAATTGTTCTTTGATGAACTGTTCACGACCTTGTTGCATTCCCAAAATTCTTGGGCTTACCGCTTCAATTTTTGAGAGTTTTTCTGATAGTTCAGGTTCATACTGGGCTATGATATAACCGTCATTAAATCCCTTTAGGTAGTCAGGATCTATTTTGTTAGTTTCTTCCATAATTAGAAAGTTTCACGGGCATTTTTTTCAAGATAAGTTTCAATAGAATTTCTATCGTAGAGTATTACTTTCTTTTGTGGTTGCGAGAACCTTATTTTCCCTTCGTCACGCAACTTTTGCAAGGTGGTTTTTGACTTGATTTTTAATAAGTCCATCGCTTGTTCATCTGATACCCATTTTTCTTTGGCATGAGTATCTTTCTCTTTTAACCGATTAACCACTTGTTCAATCAAGGCATAAAAAGCAACTTCTTCAAGACAGATCACTTGCATAAATAAATTCGAGAAGTAATAAATTTAACTGAAATAGAAAAGTACGTAAGTAATACGACAAAATTATTTTAAATTTTAATTTTAGAAAAGTCGATTTGATAGTCAAAACCAAATTTAGACCAAATTTTGTCAAGGGCTTTTTTGAGGGTTTCCAAATCTTGATAATCACTAGGCTTAAGCCAATAATATTTAGTATGCCTCCAAAGCCTTTCGATTCTGTTTAGATGTGGACTGTAAGCAGGCAAATAGAAAATATAGAGCCCTTTGTTTTGCCACAATTCTAACTTTTCTTGAAAAACTTTGGCGTGATGAATTCTGGCATTATCAATTACTAAAACTGTTGGTTTTCTAATTTTATCAATAAATATTTCTATTGAATTGATGACAAAATCAGCATTAATAGTACCTTTTACATCAAAAGTGTAAAGTTCATTTCCATCAGCATTCATCAACCCAAATACATTGATATTCTTGCCTTTTTGTGGCAGAATATAAACGGGTTCATCTGGAAATTGCCAGCAGTAAGGTACGACACAATTGAGCGAAAAACCAGCCTGATCACCATAAAATAAGTCAATATGACTTTGTTGGTGGAGCTCGAGTAAGTCATTTAAGCAGTCTTCTTTATATGCGTACTCAGAAGTGTTTTGCTTTGACTTTAAACTTTTTCTGGCTCTTTTCCAACTGGCTCGACAAGTGTTTTTAAAAAACGCTCTAATGTTCTTTGAGAGAAGTCTTTCTGTAATGCTTCTTTCAGTTCTTGACGTACTTTTTTCAGAGTCTGAGGGCTTGATTTTACTTTGCTTTTTACCAATGATTCATCAGCTGCATTGAAAATAGGTTTGCGACCCTGACCCAATTGATTGCGTAAACCTACTATCCCATGCGTTTCCCAACTGTCAAACCAGTTAGTGATGGTAGGGTGGCTTACTTGAAATATAGATTTTAGGCTATACATATCATACCCCTGATGACTTAGCAATAGACAATGACAACGTTGTTTGAATTGATGATGGGTAGCATTTTTGTACCCTTCTTCCATTGTGATGACCTCACTTGGCTCTAATTTAATATATCGTTTTGCTCGCATAGAGCAAAGTTAACAATTTTAAAATAATTTTGTCGCATTACTTAA
>NZ_SEWF01000079.1 GCF_004168285.1 Emticicia agri
CAGGCCTGACTGGTGCAAGGGGGGCTACTGGTTCGACCGGAGCAACAGGGCCAACTGGTGCACAAGGCATACAAGGAGTTACAGGCTCTGCTGGTCCTCAAGGACCACAGGGTATTCAAGGTATCTCAGGCCCTACTGGCGCAACAGGAGCAACAGGCTCGACAGGTGTGCAAGGCATTCAGGGTATAACAGGCGCAACAGGTCCAACTGGCTCAACAGGTGCAACTGGTCTTTAGGGAGTTCAAGGGATTCAGGGTATAACAGGTGTAACTGGTTCGACAGGTGCAACGGGTCTTACAGGACCACAGGGTATTCAAGGTATTGCAGGCCCTACTGGCGCAACAGGAGCAGTTGGCCCGACAGGTCCTCAAGGAATTCAGGGTCTTCAAGGTATAACAGGCGCAACAGGAGCAACTGGCTCTATTGGTTCGACAGGTGTAACGGGCCCTACAGGTCCTCAAGGAATTCAGGGGATTCAAGGTGTAACAGGAGCTACGGGTGATACAGGTGCCACGGGTCCAACAGGAGCGGTTGGGCTGACAGGTGTAACCGGAGCTACGGGTGTAACCGGAGCTACTGGCGATACAGGTGCAACTGGTCCGACAGGTGCCACAGGAGTTACTGGCTCGACAGGTCCGACGGGACCTACTGGAAGTACTGGTTCTACAGGAGCAACAGGTGCTACTGGTGCAAATGGCTTAAATGGAGCAGGGGCTATCATTCCCTTTGCCTCAGGTTTGCCTTTTTCTATGACTACTCAATCAAGTGGACTGTCAGGAACAGTGGCATTAGTAGGTTTTGGGCATAGTACACATGGGGTTAGTTTACTGGGTGGGGCGATTGACCTTACAGGAGGCTCCGGACAGGATATTAATTATGCCTTCATGATGCCTCGTGATGGAATAATTACATCTATTTCAGCTTACTTTACTAATAGTACTGCTATGAGTTTAGTAGGTACAACCCTAACTGTTACTGCCCAGTTGTATAGTTCACCTACGCCTGATAATTTCTTTACTCCAGTACCGGGGGCAGTAGTCAACTTATCACCCTCTTATACGGGAGTGTTAGCTACAGGCTCGGTTACTAACGGAATTACAACAGGATTATTTATCCCCGTTACGTCTCAGACGCGCTTATTAATGGTATATTCGATAACTGCCAGCGGAATAAGCCTGATCAATACAATATCAGGGTATGGCAGCGCAGGCCTTAGTATTGATTAGATAAGCCCTAAACTTAAAGATATGAAGAGATTATGTCTATTATATTTAAGTCTGGGATTTATCTTCATCACGAAGTATTCGCAGGCGCAGAGTGTAAGCCCCAAGGTTTTATCTTCGGCAGGGGGTAGTGTATCAGTGGGTAATATACAGGTATCCCGCAGTATTGGTGAAACCTTTATTGTGCCAGGCCCAACGAATACCAGTTCTGTTTCAAGAGGATTTCAGCAGAATACAAGTAGTATCAGCGTTGGTACTATTAGCCTGGTTACTTTTTGTAGCGGCGATCCTATTGATATCCCTTTTACCGCAATAGATATATTTGGGAGTGGAAATATTTTTACTGCCGAACTATCTGATGCCAGTAGGAATTTTACAAGCCCTGTCAGTTTAGGTAGTTTAAGTAGTAATAACTCAGGAAATATTCAGGGTATTATTCCCCTGAATACAAGCGCAGGAAACGGGTATCGTATCAGAGTACGAAGTTCAAGTCCGGTCGTAAATTCTTTGTCTAATGCTACCAACCTGACAATTAATCAGACACCACAGGCATCAGCCAGTAATACAGGCCCCTATAATGTTGGGCAAACCATTGCCTTGAGTGCTTCAGGGGGGACAACTTATAGTTGGTCTGGCCCAGCTTCATTCAGTAGTTCAGTACAATCGCCAACTATACCAGATGCCTTACAAGGAAATGAAGGGATTTACACAGTTGCTGTAAGTAGTAATGGGTGTAGTGCAACAGCTACAACGCAGGTAGTAATTAATGGGTTAGACCCCTGTGTGAGACTGGTAGACTATTACTATAACAAATCAGGAAACCCTTATCAGTCGTTGTTTCCGCTGGTTGACGGTATGGTTATTGATCAGGTTTCTTTTCAGACAACTATCTCCCTGGTGCCCGTTTGTGATACACTTACAATAGGGAGTTTTGAACTGAATATGCAGGGGCCAGATTTAAACTGGAATATTATACAGAATATTTTCCCTTATACTGTATTCGACAATCTGGGCAATCATTTTTATGGGATGAATCTTCAACCGGGTCAATATACCTTAACTGCCACAGGATATGCCGAAGATAATAAAGGCGGAGTGCGCACTTATGGCCCTGTAATAATCAGATTTACAATTGTAGGTAATTTAGCAACTATATCATCACCTACGCTATCTACCACTAATTTATGTGCAGGCACTGATGTTGATGTAAGTTTTACTACAACAGGTAGTTTTAATGGAGGGAATGCGTTTGAAGTGCAGTTATCAAACGAGTATGGAAATTTTGAAGCACCTGCCCCGACAATCATAGGTACAACTAATACGGTAGGGGTGGTTCATTGTACTATTCCATTAAGTGTAACCGGAGGGCCAGGCTATCGGATAAGGGTTGCGTCATCAAACCAGACATTGGCCGGAAATCCGACAATGAGTACTTTGGTAATTAACCCATTGAACAGAAATCTGACTGACAATATTACTTCGGGGGATAATCTAATAAAGGTATCAGGAGAGTTAACAGGAAGCAACAAATTAACAGCACCTGCCAGAGTAGCCTATCAGGCGGGGAAAGCCATTCTGATGAACCCGGGTTTTGAAACCTCGGGGGCTGTATTTAAAGCAGAGATAAAGGGGTGCACTGATTGAAAAGCTATTATTGCGTAATTTCAGCACTTTTCATGAAACCTTTCAGCAGTTTCTGATATTCTGAAATGTTACTTTGTTTTTGCGATTCTGTCCAATCTAACTGCTCGCTCATCAGGTCGGCAACCTTTGGTATTGTATCATAGGTTGCCTGCCAGTCGAGCAATTCCATGCGTATGCGTCGGGCAAAAAAATCACGGAGCGTGCAAGCCATTTCTTCCTTCACAGTATAGATTACTTCTGCTTCAATAAAAGGATATTTTGGGTGAAGCCTTTCTTTAGACGAATGTTTTAATACCATTCTTGCTTGGGTACCATACTTCTGTAATAGATGCTGGCATATATCTGCATCTAACTGGTACTCTTTTGCCATATTTTTCCACTCTTCAAACTGGTAGTTTTCGCCACCTATCAGATAGTGCCGCTCGGTTGTACAAGGCTTGTCAATACCTAATAGTTGACAAGCCCCGTCAATGGTATCTTTCGCCATTAACCGATAGGTTGTCCATTTACCACCTAAAAGACTTATTAAGTTAGAAGTATGGTCGTGCTCAACTTCATGGTCTCTTACCAATTTTTTAGTGGCTTTAGAACCCGATGAAGCAATAAGCGGACGCAAGCCGCCAAAACCAGATTTGATAGCAGAGCGGTCAGGAACTTTTGCCAGATAGGGACGTAGTGTATCTAACAGAAAATCAATTTCCTGACTTTCCAAGACAGGCTCTTTTTTTAAATTTTTATATTCATCGTCAGTAGTACCTACCATTACTTCGCCTTCAAATGGTATCACAAAAACTACCCGCCCGTCTTTAGTTTTAGGAATCAGCATAGCGTCTGCGCTTTTCAATACATCGGCTGGTAGCATCATATGCACGCCCTTGCTGGGGCGCAGGCGTTTTTCTAAGGCAGGATTAGCTAACAACCTGATACTGTCGGCAAAAGGGCCTGTGCAATTGATAAAAAGTTTTGATTTGATTGTCAAAGAACTATTGCCTGACAAATCTTTTACCTCTGCCGAAATAATTTTGCCTGTAGCATCTTTTCCAAAATTGACCACCTCTGCATGATTCACTACTGCAACGCCTTGATTATCGGCACTATGAGCAATGGCTAAACAATATCGGGCATCGTCTAACTGCCCGTCATAATACATTACTGAGCTATGTAATTTGGGTGTAAGTGTCGGAATTCGCTCAAAGGTTTGTTTTTTGCTCAACCATTGCGCTTTGGGCATCGTATCATTTTTGGCAAAAAAGCCATAAATCGTAAGCCCGATGGTAAAATACATACCTTCTAACCAACTATAAACGGGTGTAATAAGTGCTAAAGGATGAGCCAGATGAGGCGCATTTTTTATAACAATGTGGCGTTCTTCCAGACCATGCCTGACCTGACGTAATTGCCCGAAATCTAAATTCTTAAAGGCTTGTTCTAAATACCTGACGCCTCCATGTATAAGTTTGGTAGATTTTGAAGAGGTTTCGGCGGCAAAATCATTTTTTTCAATTAAGGCTACTTTTAACCCACGTAATGCGGCATCTAAAGCGCAGCCTGCGCCACTTGCACCTGCTCCGATGATACAAATGTCAAATTCTTCAGTCTTTATACGCTCGATATTTTGAGTTCTATTCATAATAGATTTGTTGTCTCCTGTATGGATATATAAATAGTGGTTGTTTAAACAAAAATCATACTTGCAATGCCCCCTAACATAATAATTTTACAGATTCTGCTTAATAACGTAAAATCTTTCTTGCGGTCGGCCCAGTAAAGTTTATTCATTAGCCAGCTAAAGACGATAATAGAACCACTGAAAATCACAATCAGGTATCGGTTGTGCAGGCTATAAGCCATAAAAAACAGTACAGATACAAAACATACAATAAATACATATAACAGAATTTTCGTACGCCTGATACCCCAGATAATAGGAAGTGTACGGCAGCCATAGCGGGCATCACCCCTGATGTCTTCCATATCTTTGATAATTTCTCTGATTAAGGAAATAGAAAAAGCAAAGAGGGCATAGATATTTACATACATCTCGTTTTTCTTGTAATACACCGCCAGTACTATCAACGAAAAAGAAGTAAGAAATGCCACCAGAAAATTACCTATGAAAGCCTGCCGTTTGAACCTTTCAGAATAAAACCAAAGTGCCGACACCGCAAAAACATTGATTAAAAAAACTTTTAATCCTAAAAAAAAACCAATAGCGATACCTATAAAATTGAGTGACTGATGATGTAGAATTGCCCACCTGCGCTTAATAAGCCTGCCTATAATAACTTCACGCGGTTTATTGACCATATCAATTTTTATATCGAAATAATCATTGATAATATACCCTGCCGCAGCAATACATACAGTAGCAAAAACGAGCATAAACTGTTTATAGTCAAATATATAAGAAAGCCATTCTGATTTTGGTCCTACTAAAAAAATCCGGGCCATGTATTGGGTCAATACAATTATGAGCAGGTTGTTGACACGAACCAGTCTAAAAAAGGCGCTTATCGTTTTCAGGAATTCTGTAGTGTTCATTTTCTCAAAAATACTAAAATTGTTTGAAACATTTTGTATCGGTCTAAAAAACACAGATACTTAATGTAATGATGTGAGATTTTTTTGAAAAAAAATTGTTGTAGGATAAACAGGTATTTAAACCGCATCTATGAAAATTGGAATTGTTTGTTATCCCACCTTCGGAGGGAGTGGGGTTGTTGCTACTGAATTAGGCAAAGCTCTCGCAAAAAATGGTCATGAAGTACACTTTATCACTTATACGCAGCCAGCGAGATTAGATTTTTTTAATGAAAATATTTTTTACCACGAAGTAAACATTGCCAGTTATCCGCTCTTCCAGTATCCGCCCTACGAATCTGCGCTGGCAGGTAAGATGGTAGATGTGGTTAAGTATGAAGAGTTAGATATTCTGCATGTGCACTATGCCATTCCGCATGCTACGTCAGCATTTTTAGCCAAGCAGATATTACGATGTCAGGGAATTAATATTCCTGTTATTACAACCCTCCACGGTACTGATATCACCATTGTAGGCAAAGATGCTACTTTGTCGCCTGTGGTTACATTCAGTATAAATGAGTCAGACGGCGTTACTACCGTATCGGAAGATTTGCAGAAAGAAACTTATAATGCTTTTAAAGTAAGAAAAGAAATAGAAGTAATTCCGAATTTTGTTGACCTTGAACGATTCAAGAAACAAAAGAAAGAGCATTTCAAACGCATCATTTGTCCGAACGATGAAAAACTTCTGGTGCATACTTCTAATTTTCGTCGGGTAAAGCGTATTGATGATATTATTAAGGTTTTTGCCAAACTTAAAACATCAATCCCAAGTAAACTATTGTTGGTAGGCGATGGCCCCGAACGTGTAGCTATGGAACAGTTAAGCCGTGATTTAGGCCTGGGTGAAGACGTGCGTTTTGTAGGTAAGTTAGATGCCATAGAAGAAGTATTGTCAGTAGCCGATTTATTTCTGATGCCGTCTGAAAAAGAGAGTTTTGGCCTGGCGGCTTTAGAGGCTATGGCTTGCGAAGTTCCGGTTATTTCGACCAATACAGGAGGATTACCCGAATTGAATGTACATGGTGTAACAGGCTTTTTGAGCAATGTGGGCGATGTGGCAGATATGGTTAAAAATGCAACCTATATTCTCCAAGATGAGAATCTGCCTAAGTTTAAAGCAAATGCTTTGGCTCACGCACAGGAATTTGATATTTCTAAAATAGTGCCTAAGTATGAAGCCTATTATGAAAGAATATTGAAAGAACAGGAAGTAGTACAGTAAGCAAAAATAAAGCCTCACAATTGACTCGTGAGGCTTTATTTTTGCAGTACTATTAGTGCCAGCGAATGAAAACGGTCCGCCGTCGCGGTCGCCGTCTAAAATAACAAAGGAATATTTTTTACTTGAATATGCGGACTCAAGTCCGCTATATTTTTTAAAGAGCCGCTACGGTTCTTTCTACAAATCTGGTTAAATCACTGCCTGATAACATACCTTGTGCCAATAGTGCCAGGTCATACAATTGTTTAGCCAATTGTTTTTGTGCATCGGCATCTGTTGTTTTCAGGAGTTTGTCAATCAAAGCATGGTTAGTATTAATTACTACATTGTTACCCATAGGCATCATACCAAACATATCATTCTGACCACTTATCCGTGACATATCTTTCCAACGACGCATAAATTCAGGTTGAATAATGGTAACGGGCATTTCATCTGTCGGTAGCGATTCTAACTGAACTGTATTAGCACCCGCTACTTCTTTAAATAATTCTTCTACCTGTTTTTTCTCTTCATCATTCAACACGCTTTCCATTGCCAGCCCTTTGTCAATCAGTTTCTCAATGCTGTCAGAGTCAACTCTTTTAAAAGTTACTTTTTCTAACTTAGACTCTATGGCATTAATAAAGTGTGCATCTAAAGGCGAGTCCATAATCAATACATCATAACCACGTTTTTTGGCCGATGTTATGAATGCATCTTGTTGATTGGCGTCGTTGGCATATAAGAATACTGCTTTGTCGTCTTTATCATGCTGGTTTGCCTGTACTTTCTCACGGTATTCATCAAGCGTAAAGTATTGGCTATCTACATTCTTCAATAAAGTAAATTCTTTGGCTCTGTCGTAGAATTTATCATCTGAAATAATACCATATTTCACAAAAATACCTACACTTTCCCATTTCTCCTCAAAACCTTTGCGGTCCTGGCGGAACAATTCCTGTAGTTTATCAGCTACTTTTTTAGTAATGTGAGAGTTGATTTTCTTTACATTACTATCTGCCTGTAAATAGCTGCGGGAAACGTTTAACGGAATATCAGGTGAGTCAATCACACCATGTAACATCTGCAAAAACTCAGGTACTACGTCTTTTACATCATCAGTAATAAATACCTGGCGGCTATAGAGTTGTACTTTTTCACGGTTCAACTGAAAATCTTTCTTGATTTTCGGGAAATACAATACGCCTGTCAGATTAAACGGATAGTCTACATTCAGATGAATCCAGAACAAAGGCTCTTCGCTGAAAGGATAAAGTTCTTTGTAGAAATTTTTATAATCTTCTTCTGTCAGTTCAGCAGGAGATTTTGTCCAGATAGGATTCGGATTATTGATTACCTTGCCATCAAACTCAATTTCAACAGGTAAGAATTTTGCATATTTTTCAAGAATCTGATTGATTCTGAAATTTTCTAAAAACTCTTCCGAATCTGGTGCAATGTGCAGGATAATATCAGTACCACGGTCTGCTTTTTCTGCTTCTGTAATTTCAAATTCGGTACTGCCGTCACATATCCAACGGGCTGCAGGCTCATCACGGAATGATTTAGTGATAATCTCTACGTTTTGCGCTACCATAAAGGCAGAGTAGAAACCTAATCCGAACTGACCGATAATCTGGTTGGTATCTTGGGTGTCTTTGTATTTTTCTAAGAATTCTTTTGCGCCTGAGAAAGCAATCTGATTGATGTATTTCTTGATTTCTTCGGCACTCATACCAATTCCTTTATCTGAAATGGTAATGGTTTTTGCTTCTTTATCGACCGAAACCTTTACGGTTAAGTCGCCTAATTCTCCATTAAACTCACCCATAGAAGCTAACTTTTTTAGCTTTTGTGTGGCATCGACAGCATTAGAAACCAACTCACGTAAGAAAATCTCGTGGTCAGAGTAAAGAAACTTTTTAATGATGGGAAAAATGTTTTCGGTGTTAATCGAAATCGTGCCTTTTTCAGCTACCATAAGTATATCTATAATTTTATGTTATTTTAAAAACGTTGTTCTGCCTACATCAATTAATATTCCAAGAGGGTTGACATAGGCTGAAATCTGACATATTGGCAGGAAACCTGCTAAATAGCATGTGAGTATTTAAGCCAAAAATGCAATTATTAGCTTTAGTGTCAAAAAATGCCTTACATTAGTAAATGCTTTTTTTTGTATTTTCGTTACTATCAGGAACGGTGGCATAATTTTGGGTGTTATCGTATATATATAGTAAGTCTTAGAATACATTTTAAAAACTCAACTATGAATAAGCTTTTCTTTCAACATATCTTTGACAAACACCAGCATACCGAGCCCGTACCACCTACCAAAGATATTGCAGCATGGGCTTTGCGTATCATCCGTTTGCTTTTCCCGGAGCAAAACAAGGTTTATTATCGTTCGGAAGAAGAGATAGAAATTCAATTTAAGAACCTTGAACTGGATCTCAGAAATATTCTGATTTCTACTTATCAGTGCAAAGGTTGCGAACCGGAAAGAAGGGCGCATGAGTTTTTTGAAAAAATTCCTTCTATATATGAGACATTAAAGACAGATATTCAGGCGATTATAGAAGGAGACCCTGCCGCCAAAAGCGAATTTGAAGTGATTAGAGCCTATCCGGGTTTTTATGCCATTTCATTTTATCGTATAGCGCATGAGTTACATTTGTTAGAGATTCCCTTATTGCCTCGTATCCTGACAGAATATGCTCACTCCAAAACAGGTATTGATATACATCCCGGAGCGCAGATAGATGAACACTTCTTTATCGACCACGGCACAGGCGTTGTGATAGGTGAAACCAGTATTATTGGCAAGCACGTGAAACTCTACCAGGGGGTAACTTTAGGGGCTTTAAGTGTGGATAAATCAATGGTGAATATCAAACGTCATCCTACGGTAGAAGACTACGTGGTAATCTATTCAGGAGCTACTATTTTAGGGGGTAATACTGTGATTGGTCAGCATGCCGTAATCGGTGGTAATGTCTGGTTAACGAAATCGGTTCCTGCCTATGCTACGGTTTATCATAAACCCGAAATTAAAGTAGTAGAGCGTGAGGCTGTCTGATTATAATCTTCTTGAAAATATAGGTACAACAAACCTAAAGAAATAAAATTTTGGCATGGCAACAATTATTGAGTTAGTAGGAAATACTCCATTAGTAGAATTAAAGAAACTGAATCCAAATCCGAATGTAAAGATTTATGGTAAATTAGAGGGGAATAACCCTGCCGGAAGTGTAAAAGACCGCCCTGCTTTAAACATGATTAGAAGTGCTGTTGAACGTGGAGACATAAAGCCGGGCATGAAGCTGATAGAAGCTACCAGTGGAAATACAGGCATTGCTTTAGCCATGATTGCCCGTTTGTTTGATTTAGAAATAGAACTGGTAATGCCCTCTAACTCGACCCGTGAACGTACGCTCACGATGGAGGCCTTCGGTGCTAAAGTAATTTTGCTTGATAATATAGAAAAATGCCGGGATTATGCCGAAGCGCAGGCAGAGACGGGTGAATATTATTTATTGAATCAGTTTGCTAACCCTGATAATTATCTGGCACATTATAAAACTACCGGCCCTGAAATCTGGCAGGATACCGAGCAACAGATTACGCATTTTGTGAGTTCTATGGGCACTACAGGTACTATTATGGGTACATCCATGTACCTGAAAGAAGTAAATCCGGCTATTCAGATAGTGGGTTGCCAGCCTACTGAAAACTCATCAATTCCGGGCATCAGAAGATGGCCTGTTGAATATTTACCCAAGATTTTTGACCCTACCCGTGTAGATAGAGTAATGGATATTTCTGAAGCAGAAGCTACTGATATGGCACGTCAGTTGGCTAAAACTGAGGGAATTTTTGCGGGAATGAGTAGTGGCGGAGCGGCCTCAGCAGCCATAAAACTGGCACAGGAATTAGAAAGCGGCGTAATAGTATTTATTTGCTGCGATAGGGGAGACCGTTATTTAAGCAGTAATTTGTTTGGATAGTTGTAGCACGTGTATTAGTAAGTACAAATTATTTTTCGATATAAAAAAGGGAGAGGCGCTTTGAAACGCCTCTCCCTTTTTGTATTAAGGACAAGCTACTTTTACTAATGTCTGCCCGATTGTGGCTTTATTACGGTCTTTTAAAATCAATTTGCCGTTTTTATCTTCTAACTCTCCACTCTTTACCAGCAATTTATCGCCCTCTAATACAAAAATCTTCTCTTCTAACTGATTAGAGCCTTCAATCATATATTCATAGTCGGCAATTATTTCATTGCCTTTCTTTTCGCCCATTAATGTACCTCTGGCCTGGTCTTTTTCCCACGGAAGCCATTCCATTTTTCCGGTTACTTTATTTCCTTCAATGGTCAGGCTGACAGTAGTTAAGTCTTTGCCTACTTTTTCTTCAAAACACAAGGTTTCTGCAACAGGACCAGTGGCCGTAGCTACTGTGTCAGCATTTGATGTTGTATTATCAGTTGTCTGGGTTTCTGCATTTTTTGAATTACAGGCACCTAAAGCAAAAATAAAACTACAATAAACAGCGATTTTTTTCATAAACATGAGCATATAATTAAATATAAGTGTACTGACAAAAATAGATAAAATTTACCACTGATAAGCGGTATATTCCATTCATCACGAAAATTACATAAAAAACTATGCCAAGCGTCTTCAAAATCAAATGGCTATGTTAGATAATCAATGACAACTACCGAACAAAATAAAGAGATTCAGCAAACCATTAGTGGCGAAAGACAGCGACTGTTAGGATTTATCCGACAGCGGGTGCCCTCTTTGTCTGATGCCGAAGATGTATTGCAGGAGGTCTTTTATGAACTGGTAGAAATGTACAGGTTAACTAAGCCTATAGACCAGACTGTTGGCTGGTTGTTTACGGTAGCCCGAAATAAAATCAATGACTTTTACCGTAAAAGAAAAACAGATACCCTTGAAGAATTAATGCAGGCAATAGGAGGTGAGGAAGAAGAATTATCGTTGTTTGATATACTACCCGACTCCTCTTCGCAAGACCCTATGATGCAGGAAACCATTCTCGAAGCACTCTCCGAAGCCTTAGAAGAATTGCCGAGCCATCAACGCTTTGTGTTTGAAATGCACGAACTGGAAGGGAAACCTTTTAAAGAAATTTCGGTCCTAACAGGCGTAAAAGTCAATGAATTGATTTCGGAGAAACGGCAGGCTGTTTTATTTCTGAGAGATAGGCTTCGGTATTTGTACGAAGATTTATTCCTCTGATAACCGACAAAGAAATTAATAAGTAAAAATAGTATTCATTAAGGGTAGTTTTACCCATTAAATAGATAAGAAAATGAGAAAGTTCTGGTTTTTTAAAGGTTTTATTTTCATCGTGGGTTTTGTTCTGTTAGGCGGTTTCGTTGTAATGAGCCTGTGGAACTGGCTTATACCGGTCATATTTGGTTTGGGTACAGTTACTTTTGTGCAGGCTTTAGGGCTTTTGGTGTTGTCTAAAATCCTTTTCGGAGGGTTTCGTGGAGGACACTGGGGCGGTGGTTGTTATGGTGGCGGTCGCCAATTCTGGAAGCACAGAATGGCTGAACGTTGGGATAAAATGAACACTGAAGAACGCAATGCATTTAAGCAAAGAATGAGAAACCGTTGGGGCAGGTGGGATGAAAGAAAGGAGGAGAAAGCAGGAGAGGCATAGAAGGTAAGGAAATGACTAAAACCCGATGAACCAACAGGGGTGGCAGGTATGCGTACTTGTCACCCCTGTTTGCGTTTAGTTTTTGTATGGATTATTTATATAACAAAAGCTGTATGTTTTTGCATTTACACAATATTTCTATAAATTGCCTGCCTGCTTATTTCTTTCATTACCCTAAAAAACCTATGAACAAAAGAACGTTTCTTAAAACCTCTTCCGCTCTGGTAACAGGAAGTATTATCTCACAATTGATGGCTTGTAAAGAAAGAGAAGCCCGTACCAACTGGGCAGGTAACCTTACTTATAGTACCGACAATGTGTACACTCCCAAAACGGTAGAGGAAGTACAGGAAACGGTAAAGAAATATGATAAACTAAGAGCACTGGGTTCTAAGCACTCTTTTAATACCATTGCTGATAGTCTTGATAATCAGCTATCGACAGCAGGACTAAATAAAATTGTGTCTTTAGATAAAGCCAATAGTACAGTTACGGTAGAAGGTGGAATAAAATACGGAGAGCTATGTAAATATCTGGACGATAATGGCTTTGCCTTGCATAATCTGGCCTCTTTGCCGCATATATCTGTTGCCGGAGCTTGTGCTACTGCTACACATGGGTCAGGCGTAAAAAACGGTAATTTGGCCACAGCAGTATCTGCCATAGAGTTTGTTGATGCCGCAGGAAATGTAGTAAACCTTTCTGCTGCTAAAGATGGCGACACTTTTAATGGAGCAGTAGTAGGTTTAGGCGCATTAGGAGTCGTAACAAAACTTACACTGAATCTGATGCCGACCTTTAGTATGAAACAGGTGGTTTACAGAAATATGCCAATGGCGGAGTTGGAAAAGAATTTCGAAACTATCATGTCGAGCGGATATAGTGTCAGTTTGTTTACCGATTGGAGTAATAAGAATATCAATGAGGTCTGGATAAAAAGCCGTTTTGAAGAAACAGATACAAATACCATTGCCCCCGAATTTTATGGAGCAAAGGCCTATACCAAAAATGTTCATCCGATTGAAGCCCTTTCGGCTGAGAATTGTACAGAACAAATGGGTGTAAAAGGCCCCTGGTATGAGCGTATGCCACACTTCCGCATGGGTTTTACACCAAGTAGTGGCAAAGAGTTACAGGCTGAATACTTTGTGCCTTTAGAACATGGTTACAAAGCCATGATGGCTATTGAAGAACTACACGAGCAGATAACCCCTCATCTATTTATTACTGAAGTACGCACAATGGCTGCCGATAAACTCTGGATGAGCCCCGGCTACCAACAGGCTTGTGCGATTATTCACTTTACATGGAAGCAGGAGAAAGATGCTGTGATGAAATTATTACCGCAGATAGAACAGAAATTAGCCCCGTTCAATGCCCGTCCGCACTGGGGTAAATTGTTTACCATGTCTCCACAGGTTTTGCAGTCTCGTATTGAAAAATTAGACGATTTCAAAAAGTTGATTGCTCAATATGACCCGAAAGGCAAATTCAGAAATGCTTTTATCGGGAAGAATCTTTTTGGAAGCTGATAGTCAGACTTATAGCACTCTTAGAGCCATCATTAACAGAGACTTTTAACGGATAATCAAGAAGATATTTTTAAGATTATACAATCGTACTATTCGTACCAATCGTACTTTTTTTACAATAGTGCGAAAAGTACGATTGGTACGATTCAATGGTTTATTATCGATATATCTTATAACGTATTGATAGTAAGTTATTTATGTATGATTATTTATTGTTGATTGTGTATCTTGCAATCGCACTAATACAAAAAAGTGCAATTAGCTATATTATACTCTTATCAATAAATATATATTGATTATCATTGGTTATGGGTTAATAGATTCACGTGGTCTTATAAGTCACAATCGTACTATTCGTACAAATCGTACTTTTCGCACTATTGTAAAAAAAGTACGATTGGTACGATTTAATTATTTACTATTAATGTGAATCAAGGGTTAAAAATAAATAGACAAATGGCAGCAGTTATTCTACCTAAACAATGCGACCATAGAGCATTAGCAGAACGTACCTTTGAAGCATTTTGAATATCTGTTTTGCTAATGAGCCACTTAAAGAAAGATTCAATAGGTTGCCTAACAGAGCTAATATACTTAGAAAATAGGCTATCATCCGATTGTAGATATTGTTGTCTTTTTTTCAATTTTATAGGCGTTAAAACGACCGTGTTATTTTTAGAAAGTTGTTGGTTGAATTTTTCTGAACTATATGCTTTATCACCGACCACAATTTGATTTTTTAATTGGCAAATCATGGGTTTTATAGCTGTTAAATCATTCACACTGGCAGGCGTAAAATCAAAAAAGTTAGGTTTAGGTATTTTTTCAAATCTGTCCTTACCTATCAAATGGAGCTTTACTCCATGATAAAATTGTTTTTTTGCATCGCAATAACCCTTATCTGCTATCTCAGATGCTACTTTAGCTGTATAAGGGTGTTTGGAAAGCATGATAGGCAATGAATCCACCAAAGATACATTA
>NZ_SEWF01000080.1 GCF_004168285.1 Emticicia agri
TTTTGTGGATGAATGAGCAAAATATTCTTTTTCCAACGAACCAGAAAATCCTGTTCAAAGTGCATCATCCATTCAATAGTCCATGCAGAAGCATAGCCTCTGTCAAGTACATGTAAAACCTTTACGATGAGTGACTTGTTGAGTTTTTTGAGCATTCGGAACATGATATTCGAAGCCAATTCCTTGTATTTACCTCTACTGGTCCACCAACTCATTTGACACACCGAGGGGATTTCTCCCAAAGCTGATACCATCGTAGCTGTCCAATGAAAACCTGGTACACAAATCCGACTGGCTGGTGGATGGTAAAAACCTTTCTTGATTTTGGTTAATCGTTTCCCTTTGCTACTTTCTACACTACATAAGCCCTCCATGAACCAAGACTCTGGTTTTTCTATCCGACTATCATCCCACAATAACAGTGGACGAAGACCTCTTGCCTGTAAATCTCTGATGCGTTCTTTGGCCTTTGCAAACAAAAAATTGTCAACTAATTTACTTTCCCATTTCTTACTCCGAAGTAGATTACTGATGCGTTTGGTGCCTGCTGGGGCATGGGCAAAACCACAGATGTAAGCCCCTAACTCGCTTAATAATAAACCCATTTTCTGATTGCGGAAAACCAGTATGGCCATAAATAAATCAAAAAATGTACGGCTTAGACGCTTATCTATTTGAGAATCAAGTTTTGTGAGAATACTTTGAAGATATTGACTGGATTGACTTAGAAGAAAAGCACCTGTCTTATTGTGTGTTTGCTTAGTTTTTGATAATATTGTAAACATAAAAAGACCTCCTGATTGATTTGTGTTTGTAGTGATTCACAAATTTAACCAGAAGGTTCTTTTTTTTTATTTACCAGTCCCAAAATTCGGGATGACTCATGTTTTGCTTTATAACTTATTGAGTTTCAATAACACCTCTTTTAATTCCTGCTCACTAATTTCGCCTGTGCCACTCCAGGTTCGTCTGCCTTTTTTTATAATCACATAAGTAGGGCTTTCTTCTATTTTAAATACCGAAGCTACAATATCATTTTTCTCAGAGTCAACTTTCAGCAGTTTTATTTGCTTGTTTTCATCCGCAATTTTGTTGAGCAAAGGAGTCATTTTTTTACATACATCGCACCATTCTGTATAAAAATGAATCAACACTACTTCATTTGACTTTACAATATCATCAAGGTTCTGTAAGGTTAAAGCCGCAATAGGTTTAGTATCGGTAGTACTTGATACATAAGGTTTACTTGAAGCAGTCCATTGGGCAAACCCACCATTAAGGTCATATACTTCTTTAAACCCCATCGTTTTTAGAAAGGCAGCAGCATCAGTACTCCGTTTGCCTGAAAAACAATACAGAAGTACAGGCCTGTTTTTATCTAATCTCTTTTTAGCTACTTCTTCAAAATCATCATCAGTAAAATTGATATTAGCTGCACGTTTGATATGACCGATGCTAAATTCAGAAGGCGTGCGTACATCTACCAATTGAGCGGTCGGACCAATTGCTTTGATTTTATTATCAAAATCGTTGACAGTTAAAGAATAAGCATCTTTATTCTGCGCAAAAACCGATAGTCCAGTCAAAATAAAAACGATTGAAAATAAATACTTCATTGATGTGATAAGGTAGTAATGTAGGGACAAAGAATACAATTCAAATTCTGTAACGAATCTATGTAGAAATTATTGAATAGCTGGTATTATCAATTATTAATACTGTTACCGGTTACCGGTAGGTAAAAAACTCTGAACTGACAAGTTGCTGGGCATAGACAATATTCCTTCATAATCTATTTCATCAAAAATTAAATCATCAGGAATTTTATCTTCGGCACTATGATTCACAATCATGCTGTAATGAGAAAAACTATCGACCGGAACAGACAAGCGATAAAGCACGGTATTATCAAGGCTTTTGTTTTCCATTTTCCAGATAGCTAACTTCGTTTGCTCATTAAGAATTTTTATAGTAAATTTTACTCCCTGAAAACAGTCAATAACAATACCATTAGCAGAATTCTGAACAGATTTGATAAAATAAGTATCCGGCCCAAGACCTTTACTGACTAAGACTGTTGAATCGGTTATGGTAAAAGAATAATGATTCTTTAAGACTTTAGGGCAGAAAATATATGTAGTACCATTGAGCTCTTGTGCCTCAAACCATTTTCTGGGAACCTGACTCAACAATGGATCGTTTTTAAACGACCATAATTCGTTTATCTTTTTAGATGCTTTAAAATCCCGGCAGGCTCGCTGAATAAGGGATTCATGATAATCGTCAAAAGCCAATTTCTCTATCAGGTTCTGAGAGAAAACAGAGTTTTGCGTTGTGTCAATAAAAACACCGTGTCTTTTTTTAATCATCTTATCAGGATTATCCGGGTAGATAGTAATAGTCTGATTGTAAAAGCTACGATAAACGGTTTCTGATAATTTTTTAGAGCTTTGCGCACAAAGATTAAAAACCAAAAGGCATAGTAATCCACCAATAGTAATTGTCTTCATAGGGGCACGAGTATAGATTCATCAACTTTATTATTAAGCGGATGCAAAAATCGTGCTAAAAGGAATATTCTTGAAAATATAAATTATTAAACATAAGTTGTTGATAATGAGTGTTTTATGAGTTGAGATATAGCTGGCTTTATATAAAAAGAGATTTGGAATAATTATTGTAGTGCCACTCAATCATTTTTTTTGCTCTGTAAATGGTTGAGTAATGTGGTTAAACATGAACCTGCCGGATACCTAAAATAGCATCAGCAAAAAAAGTTTATTTTCAACTGCAACTTTTAAGATTTTGTGCATCATAGCGTAAAGTAAAATCTGATATGACTGAACCGACGCAGAATTTCTGGGAAATTGCCTATAAACAGAATATTGGTAAAATGCTTGGCGTTTGCTATCGCTATGTGCGAGATAAGCAATTGGCCGAAGACCTGGCGCATGATGCTTTTCTAAATGCCATTGATAAATCGGCAGGTTTCAGAGGCGAAGGGCATTTTGATGCCTGGCTGAGAAAGATAGCAGTAAATGTGGCTTTGCAGTATTTAAGAGAACAAAAGAAAAAGGAGTATCATAATGAATGGATACAATATGAAAATGAAAACATGGAATCAAATGAAGAGGCATTGACAACGGATTTCAGCGAAGAAGAATTATTAGATGCCATCAATCAATTGCCTGAACATCATAAGATGGTATTCAATCTTTTTGTGATTGATAAATTCGGTCATGCTGAAATAGCACAAGAGTTAGGCATCAATGAAAATACATCTAAATCACATCTGGCCAGAGCAAGAAAGAAAATCAGAAGCATATTATTGGCTAAAAAAGAAAAAGAACGAACAGTTTTTGCTTTCTTTTTACCAATAAAAATCTGGAATATAGACAAAACCTATCAGAAAGCCTTCTGTAATTTTGAATTAGAACCAACTAATTTCCTGAAAACAGATGCTTATGATTCGAATTCGTGGCCGATACCCAAATTTAATCCTTATCCTGTTGTTTCAAAGAGTTTTATAGGGTCTGGTGTAGTCCTGGGAGGTGTGGCAGTCAGTTTATTTGTGGTGGTAGTTTCCTCTCAACAAGAACCTAAAAACGGATTAGAGAAAGAATTGACAATGCAGGTAAGCCTTGCTGACGATAAAAAAGCGATAGAAACAAAGGCAGACAAGCAGGATAGTATAATCACTTTTCAAAACAAAAATACAACACCTATCAATATATCTCAAAATTCTGACTCTACCAGTGCAACTATTGTTGATAATGCCATCATACCTGATGAAAACAATTTAAATAATACAGATATGAAAAGGTTAAACACAGTAAGCGCACTATTATTGGCAGGAGCCACCAGTATGGGATTTGATTCTTCCGCAAACCCAAGATTTAAACTTGGGTCAGATTTGAAACTGCCAGATATTCATTTTCAAGAGCCTAAGATTCAGGAACCGCAAGATGAATTTGTAGTAAAAAGAAAAGAAGGAGAAGGGATTTTTAATGCCTCAAAAATATCCTGGTCGTCTAAGAATCATCAGGTTTATATGAAGGGTATTGCGATGAAAGCAAAGTTTGGAAAGGATAAGTTTAATGCCACAGGTACGGTTTCTTTTTTGGGTGAGGTATATTACTTAGTGATTGATGGAGAAGAGGTGCCGATGGATAAAGATATAAAACTTTCAGAGGGTAATTATTCTGTAAAAGCATTAAGTATCAATCAGTCTGTAAGAAAATACGGCGAAAAAGGAAAAAACGGAGCCGTTGAAATAGTGAAGCTTTGATAGAAAAATATAGCCTGTTTAAAACATACATTCAATTATAAAGATATGCTTCTTAAAACTTATTACTCTATTGTCCGTCTTTTAGGAAAATCTGCAATTCTGTTTTTTTTGATTCAATCTAATGGCTTCTCTCAGAGAAGCCATTTAGATAGCTCAATAGTGAGTTTTATGGTTGAGCGGTATATACCGGGATTTGCTGCATGTAAGATTGAAAATGATAGAATTATCTGGTCAAAAACTTTCGGACAAGCCAATGTTGAAAAGAGAATACCCATGAGCATTGATGGAATTATGAATATAGGTTCCATTTCAAAAACTTTTACCGCTACGGCCATCATGCAACTATGGGAAAAAGGAAAGGTAAAATTAGAGGCAGACGTAAATGATTATATAGGGTTTACAGTCAGAAACCCGAAATTCCCTGATAAGCCTATTACTGTTTTTCAATTATTAACGCATACTTCATCTATCCTTGACGGGAAAGCATACGGTGAAAGCTATTCCTGCGGAGACCCAACCACGAACCTTCATGACTGGATATATGGCAACCTTAACAATAAAGGTAAATTCTTTGGTAGTGGGGATAATTTCCATGATTTCGCACCGGGAGAAAAAGAAGAATATTCAAATGTTGCTTTCGGGCTTTTAGGGCTTATTGTAGAAAAGGTTTCTAAACAACCTTTTAATATTTATTGCCGAGATTTCATTTTCAGACCTCTTGGCATGATCAAAACAGGCTGGATGCTCAATGAAGTGGATATAAGTAAGTATATTATTCCTTATGCTTTTGTTACCAAAGAGAATAGAAATGAGCTATTAGAAAACAAAGAATTATTTTCAGCAGAATCTGAATTTAAAGTCGGTAGTTTTGTGCCTTATTGCTTATATAGTTTTCCGAACTACCCTGATGGACTTATCAGAACAAGCATAAGAGAATTATCTTATTTTTTAAGAGCTATGATAAATGGGGGTAAACTTAATGATGTCAAAATTCTGAATGAAACTACTATTTCAAAAATGCTTACCTTGCAAATTGATGGAAACAAGCATAGAGGTTTATGCTGGGAAAAATTTGAGAATATCGTAGCTAAAGAAACTATTTCATTATGGGGTCATAGTGGTGGAGACCCCGGTATTACTACTTATCTTTTATTTAACCCAATTGATAAAACTGGCGTAATTGCATTTCAAAATAATGCCACCGGCGGAACAGAGGACATCGTTAAGAAAATATATCTTGAAGCAAAATAGAAACTAAAGTCATTAGGTTTTTTGTCTTAATACACAAACTTCCCAAACTCACTCTGAATAGTTACTTGCTTGGTAGCAAACGGCTCTACTCTGCCAATAATCTGTGCATCAATATTGAAAGACTGGGCAATTTCAATGATACGTTGAGCGTATGTTTTCGGCAGATATACTTCTAAACGATGCCCCATATTAAATACCTTATACATTTCCTGCCAGCTGGTACCACTTTGCTCATGAATCATTTTAAACAAAGGCGGAATCGGGAAAAGGTTATCTTTAATCACTTGGAGTTTATCGATAAAATGTAGAACCTTGGTTTGCGCTCCACCACTGCAATGCACCATACCATGAATATGTGGGCGAAGTTCATCTAAAAATACCTTGGCTACCGGGGCATAAGTGCGGGTAGGAGATAAGATCAATTTACCTACGTCGGGCAATGTATCTAAGGTTTCTTTATCAAGTGTCGCATTGTAAGGCTCTGTGGCAGTAGCATCAGTCAATGATTTTTTGCCACTATATACCAGTGAAAAATCAATATCGCCGTCAAAACTTTCAGGATATTTTTCGGCATAGATTTTATCTAATACATCGTGCCGGGCAGAGGTTAGCCCATTGCTTCCCATACCACCATTGTATTGTTTTTCATAAGTGGCCTGTCCGTAAGAAGCCAGACCTACAATTACATCACCCGCTGCTATCCGGTCATTAGAGATTACGTCAGATCTTTTCATGCGGGCAATCAATGTGCTGTTTACGGCAATGGTTCTTACCAAATCTCCCACATCGGCCGTTTCGCCACCTGTGCTGTATATCTCAATGCCATGACTGCGAAGCATCTCTAAACATTCCTCCGTACCGTTGATAATTTCGGCAATTACTTCTCCCGGAATCTTGTTTTTGTTTCTGTCGATACTTGACGAGATTAGCATTGGGCCTACCGAACCTACACATAGCAAATCATCAGTATTCATCACGATAGAGTCCTGAGCAATTCCTCTCCAGACCGATAGGTCTCTGGTTTCTTTCCAGTATAAATAAGCCAGAGAAGTTTTAGTACCTGCACCGTCGGCATGCATGATGTTACAATACTCAGCATCTCCGCCCAGCGTATCAGGTGAAATTTTGCAGAAAGCCTTTGGGAATAATCCTTTGTCGAGCTTTTCAATAGCCTTGTGAACATCTTCTTTAGCGGCAGAAACACCGCGCTGCATATAACGGTCGGTACTCATCTATAATTGGTTTTTGCTGCAAAGGTAAGAAAAATGTCTTTTGTGTACCGAAATAAATCTTTCGTTTCAGCTATTTTACACGTTTACGTTTGGCTAAGTCAAACTTCTCGCCTTTTGCCAAAAGCAGAAATTTCATTTCATTACGGTTCTTTTCTGCTTCAAAAATCATGACCTGGCTCTCGCCCATTACTTCGGCTATGCGGTTGTCTTCTACATACACAGCCGTATTTTCGTCGATACCCACACCCAATAATTCAGGATTCTGGAATATCAAGCCAATCAGGCGGTTTTGTCTCTGGCGTTTAATGAAGTGCTGGTCAACAATGATATTGCTTAGTAGCCCCAAACCCTTTTTTATTTCTACTTTTGAGCCGTCAATCACTTTAAAATCACCCTCACCCGTAATCATTTTCTGACTCATAATAGCAGTTCCGGCACTGGTTCCGGCAAATACTACTTTGTTTTTATATTGGGCATGCAAGGCATTAAATAATTCTTCATCCTGCAATACTGCCATAATCCGAGTCTGGTCTCCTCCACAAAAAAATACGCCTGTCGCTGATTTTAACTGATTCAGAAAGATAGCTTTGGTTTCGGGCGTGAGTGGTGACAAAGAAGCTTTTTCAACCTTGATTGTTGAAAGGGCTGCAACATCTTTATTAAAAGCATCAAAACTTTCGTCCTGCACGCCACTTGCCCAAGGAATAACTAATATTTTTCCGTTTTCTTTGCCACTCAATTCAATGAATTTTGTCATTACATCAGGCGTGCGTTTGCCGCCACCTATCATAATTAAACGCTCTTGAGCCAGTAAAGGAGTACTTAACAGGAAGGAGAAGAGAAAGATTAATCGTAGCATTTTAGTTTTATTAAGATTGTCTATATATTTGGACGAAGGATACAACACCATTATTTATTAAAACTTCTATTCACCGAAAATACAAATCTATGAAAAAATACCTTTTCATTCTTTCTATCTGCCTGGCAGCCTGCGAAAATAAAACCGAACAACAAGACTGGCAATTAGTGCCTTTTGTAAAGCAAGATGCCGACAACCCCGTTTTAAGTGCTAATGATACCACTACCTTTGACGACCCTATTTTAAAAAGAACCATTAACTGGGAGGCAAAAGATGTCTATAACCCATCGGCAGTAGTAAGAGACGGAAAAGTGTATTTGCTATACAGAGCCGAAGACACGCTGAAAGTAGTAGATGGTACTTCTCGCCTGGGTTTAGCAGTAAGCGAAGACGGTATTCATTTTACCCGTCAGCCTAAGCCTGTGTTTTATCCGGCAGAAGATTTTATGAAAAAATATGAGTATCCGGGAGGTTGTGAAGATCCCCGTCTGGTAGAAACTGCTGATGGTAAATATATATTAACCTATACCGCCTATGATGGTAAAACCGCCCGCTTATGCGTAGCCTCATCGCCTGATTTACAGAACTGGAAAAAAGAAGGATTGGCTTTTAAAGATGCCAAATACGAAAGCCTGTGGTCGAAGTCAGGGGCGATTATTTGTGAGAAAGTAAACGAGAAATTTATTGCCAAGAAAATCAATGATAAATACTGGATGTATTTTGGAGATACCAATTTATTTCTGGCAAGCTCGGACAACCTGACTGACTGGACGATTTTAGAAGATGAAACAGGTAAGCCTAAACCAATAGTAAAACCAAGAGACGATAATTTTGATAGCTGGTTGGTAGAGTCAGGCCCTGCGGCTTTTATAACCGATAAAGGTATCCTGTTGATTTATAATAGTGCCAATAAGGGTTTTCAGAATAAGGCAACTGATACCAAAAATGCCTATAGAGCCGGGCAGGTATTGTTTGATAAAAACGACCCAACGAAAATTATAGACCGCTCGAAAACCTTTTTCTTTGAGCCTGACAAACCTTATGAATTAACCGGACAAGTAAACAATGTAGTTTTTGTAGAGGGTCTGGTAAACTTTAAAGACCGCTGGTTTCTTTATTATGGCACGGCCGATTCTAAAATTGCAGTAGCTGTCAGTGATAAGAAATAGATAAAACCTCATTACAACCATCTAAGCGAAAAATAAGTCAGAAGGGCATAAAGCTAAATTTATGCGAAGACTTATACTCCTTAGATGGTTTTTATTTTTACCATTCCTCACTTTTGCTCAGGAGAAAATTACTGATTTTGCAAACGCTTCTACCAGAAGTGTTAATAAAACTGTTTACGCAGATACCCTTTCTGGCAAACTTTTATTCTACGCCAATATGCCTGAAAAGGCTATTCATCTGTGGGTGTCTGATGGGACTAAAGAGGGAACCAAGCTACTGAAAGATAGCCTCGGAGAATCGCCACAAATTTACTATGACCGAACGATTAAGAAATATGGTTACATTTATTTTGGGAGATTCTGGAAAACAGATGGAGAGAAAATCTATGAACTGCCGATTGGAAGAGATTCCTTGCGTGGTCTCCAACTGTTTGCCAATAAATTATTGGTTTACTTTCAATACATAAAACAAACACCCGGTCAGCCTAATGTAAATGTTTCCTCTTTTGGCTGGTTAGATTCTTTGAATCAGGTAAAAATCTGGGAGAATGGCATTATATCCTTTCAGATTATTGATAATACCTTACATTATATTAAGCACAATAGCATCTCTCAAAATTACGAGTTACATAAAATTTATGCAGATAATACTCACATAGTAAATATCATAAGTAACCCCGAAGCTCAACTACTCTCTTTTATTTATTTCTCAAAAAATAACCACGATTACTATTTCTTCTATACTTATCAGGGTTGGAAATTCTACCATAAGCCAGCCAATGACCAAGAAAATGCCAGACTGGAGGACTGGACAAGTAATGCCAATTATAATGTCAGAAGTTTCAGAGTTAAGGACTCAGAGAACAATGATTATTTACTGAAATTTTTCAATGGGATACATATCTATAAAATTACAGAAAATAATCAATTGACCGAGCAATGGTCTCTGCCACCCAATGGATTTATGCCCGATAAAGACTTCCGGCCTTATGATACCAATATTGTAGAAAATGTATCTATTTCCGGCAATGAACTAATCTATACAAATGCCTATCTAAGCGAAGGGGTTAGTTCGTCAATACCCCTACCTATATATATAGTATCTTATTGGTCTGCTCCCCAATTCAGGAGTTTAACAAATGCGGCATCAATTTTTTCAAATTCAAAACTTTTAATCACGTCGTTCATCATTTGTACAATCTCACCATTACACAGGTTGCCAAGACTTCCTTCTAAGGTATGGTTTAATTCTCTTGGTGCCTCGTAGGTGCCTCCGAAAATTTCGTCTTTTACCTGCAGGTAGGCATCTCTGAAAGGTAACCCTTGCATGACCAGTTCATTTACTCTTTCGACCGAGAAAATCGGGTCATATTTTTTATCTGCCAACAAATCGTCTTTTACCTGAATATTCGGTAACATCATAGCCGTAATATCCAGACATTCAATAACCTGGTCGAATGCAGGCATCAGAATTTCTTTGAGAATCTGCATATCCCGATGGTAGCCACTTGGCAGATTACTGGTTACAAAAGCTAACTCAGTAGGTAAGCCTTTCAATCGGTTGGTTTTGGCTCTTAGTAACTCAGCCACATCAGGATTCTTTTTGTGTGGCATAATACTACTACCTGTGGTAAAATCATCAGGTAAAGTCAAGAATCCGAAGTTCTGTGAATTGTACAAACAAATATCCATTGCCATACGCGATAGGGTAGTGGCAAGAGAAGTCAAGGCAGATAAAACTACATACTCGGTTTTACCCCTTGTCATCTGTGCATATACTACGTTATAATTAAGGTCGTCGAAACCTAATAGTTCAGTAGTAAGCGTTCGGTTCAGTGGAAACGAACTCCCATAGCCTGCCCCGGAGCCTAACGGATTTTTATTAACAACCTTATAAGCACCCTGTAAGATATTTACATCATCTACCAGACTTTCGGCATAAGCCCCAAACCATAGCCCGAATGAAGAAGGCATGGCAATTTGCAGGTGGGTATAGCCGGGCAATAAATCATCTTTATGTATTTCGCTTTTTTCAATTAAGTGCCTGAACACCCATTCAATTTTCTGTATAATAACACGTATCTGATGGCGCATGAATAGTTTTAAATCTACCAGAACCTGGTCGTTACGTGAGCGGCCGCTATGAATTTTTTTACCTGTATCGCCCAATGCCTGAGTGAGTAACCATTCTACCTGAGAGTGTACGTCTTCGATATTTTTCTCTATCAAAAACTTGTCATTTACAATATCATTGTATATCTTTCGGCACTCTTTTAAGAGACTACCTAACTCATCGGCTTTAAGCAAGCCAATAGATTCTAACATGATGGCATGTGCCATTGAGCCGAGTACATCAAACTCTGCCAGGTACAAATCCATCTCACGGTCGTTCCCAACCGTAAAGTTTTCAATTACATTAATTTCTGAAGTATTTTTACTGCTTTCCTTTTGCCAGAGTTTCACAATGTGTCGGTTTGATTAGAACACAAATATAAAGATGAAATGCGCTGGTAATAAAATTTTATAACGTTTTTAATGATTGCATAGCCGTGCAACTTTTTTAGCACGATTTTTGCACTCTTTAAAAGACAATCGTTGTATGAACCTGAAAGTACAGTATTTATATTGAGTGAAAAGAAGCTATTTCAGAGGGTTTTAGTACAGCATAGAAATAAAGTCAGTAAAGAATTGTTTTGGCACGGATTTAGTTAAATCCCGTATCTTAGTATCACAAATACTATGCCAGTACATGCGAATAGTGTGTTTATTTGCTGATTTTTTTCGTAACAACCAAAAGTGAAGAATAATAATTGTTTGAGTGAGCCTGCCTTTGTGACGTGTCCCAATTATTATCGTCTATATCAAAAAGCATTGAATACCTAATTTATATTAGTTGAATTCCAGATACATTTTTACTATTGAGTGAACCTTTACTATTTTACACGATGAAGAAAAGTTATACCTTTATGGGTAGATGCTGTGCATCTGTTTCTTCTATTCTGAACCTTCTATCAATTGTTAACTCTGAAACCTTAGGGGTTTTAGGTAAGTTGATGTTTACAGACAATCGTGTGTATGCTGCTAAAGTTTCTTCACAATCTGCTCTCCAAAGCTTTTGTACTCGTAGTAATATCCCAATGGTAATTCAAGACAGGAAAATGAATTGATTTTTCTGCCGAATTAGAATTTGAGTGAATTTTTGAGATATACTATTTAAAATGAAGATTAAACCTTTATCACACCTCATGGTACAATTACTTATTACCACCACAATGGTAATGGGTTGTATTGTCGCTCGTGCGAATGATAGAAATCAATCTGTTCAGAAAATATCAGAAAAAAATGTGTTGAGTGCAGAAGTTCCCGTAAAATGGGGCAAAATGACTCTGAAAATTCTGAAAGGCACGAAAGGAGGATCCCCTACTTATGGTTCTCGCTCGTTAGGTTACATGGGTCTGACTATGTACGAAAGTGTTGTGCATGGTAATACCGCATATAAATCTTTAGCAGGTCAGTTGAATGGATTGGCTGTATTGCCACAACCGGATAAAGATTTGAAGTATAACTGGGCACTTGCCCTGAATGCAGGTCAGGCATATCTTTTAAAACAATTGTACGAACATACTCCTGCCGCTAACAAAGCCAGCATTGATTCGTTAGAAAATTCCATCTACAATTCAGAAGCAAATAAAGAAGTAGCCGAGCGTTCTGCCAGATACGGTCAGGAAATTGCCAAGGCCATTTTCGAGTGGTCAAAAATTGATGGCGGCTACCAAGGCTACAAACGTAATTTTGATAGTACCTACGCTTTACCTAAAGAAGATGGTTTATGGCAGGCGCCACCTAAGGGACAATCTCCGGTAGCTTTGCCTTTGCACCCATACTGGGGTAAGAATCGCACCTTCATTTCTGCCAATGGTCAATTAGAAATTCCTAAAAAAATCCCTTATAGCTACCTGAAAGATTCTGACTACTACAATCAGATGTATGAAGTGTACAAAATGAGAAGTACACTAACGCAGGAGCAAAAAGAAATTGCCAACTGGTGGGGCGATGACCCAACCGAGACGTTTTCGCCTCCGGGACATTCTTATAATTTAGCTACTATTACTATTGTTACTGCCAAAGCAGATTTTTTCAAAGCTACGCAGACTTACGCAAAAGTAGGGATGGCCGTAGCTGATGCTTTTATTAACTGCTGGAAATGCAAATATTATTACCATGCGCAACGCCCCTGGTATTTTATTTTTTATAACATAGCCACCCTTTGGGATTTGTACTGGCCTGAACCTCCTTTCCCGGCTTTTTATTCGGGGCATGCCGCACAGGCAGCCGCAACAGCAACAGTTCTTGCCGGTATATATGGTAACCCTTTCAAATTAATAGACGATTCACACGTAGGCAGACCGATGGATACCCAACGTGTGGTAGAATATAAAGCCCGGAAATTCAGTTCATTCTGGCAGGTAGCTGTAGAGACGGCCGATGCCCGTATGTACGGCGGTATTCATACCTGTCATGATAACGAGGTAGGTCTGAAAGAAGGAAGTAAAATTGGCAACAACGTAAATGCTTTGCCCTGGCAAGGCTAAATTCATTTTTGAATAAATCTGACCGTTAAGGTCTTTTTATATTATATAACTATTGAGTGTAACAATTACAATTACCATGAGAAATTTTACATCTTGGTTCACAAGTGTTAGCAGAACTTTCATCTTCAGAAAGTCAGATACTTTGCTAATGACTTTAATCCACCTATTATTACCTTTAAAGCTAAAAGGCTTACTTTACGAGCCTGCTTTAGCTCCTGTCTCTGACAATACCTCTCAGCGCAACAAAGCGCGGGCGCAGCGTCTGATGGCAGGGAGATATATCACGGCTTTTATGGCTGTATTATTCTCATGGTTTACTACCTCAATAACCCATGCGCAAAACGCTCCGCTCAACTGTGATAAATATTACATGTTGGTAGGAGAACTTGTCGATAAAAATGGTACTCAGACTGCCCGTACTGATGTGTATCAGTTTGGCAGCAGCAGTCTCACCACCTGTAAATTTGAAAGCGGTGGAGGTGGAGAAGGAATGTGTGTAGACCCTACCAGAAATATTGCCTATATAGCTACCTGTTGTAATCAGGGAGAAGTGCGTGTTTATAACTATAGTACAGCGTCTTTTGAAACTCCTATCAAACTTGATGGTGAGGATTTATTAGATGCTACTTTATCTGAAGACTATAACTTCTTATATGTAACTACTTATAATAAAGTTTTTAAGATTAGTGTTAATACAAGCCCCAGAGCTGTTGTAGCTACTTTTGCTAAAGCGAATGCTAAAAATAGTGAAGCCAAAGAATTTTGGGGAGTAGCCATTCACCCAACTATCAGCGGTAATTCAAATTCAGGAAGAGTATATTTTACAACCAACTGGCAATTTGGTAAAGGTGCAAGTACAATTGAAAGAATCGATGCTAATCTTTCAGGCCCAAGTACTTTAATCAGAACAGCACCTTCAGGATTTTATTATAGAGGTATTACTTTCAGACCTGACGGAACTCTATGGGCAGTTTTGGCCAATGGTAATAATCAGGCTGACCGTCTGATGAAGTATAATGCCAACGATGGAACAATTTTAGGTACTTACTACTTTCCGGCACCCGCAAGTCATGATGGTAATGCAAGTCAGGGAGATGTTAACCCTTTTGATATAGCATTCGGTCCAGGGGGTGATATATATGTTACTACATTTGCCGGAGACTGTGTTACCAAGATTACCTATAATTCACTAAGTAATGGTTCCAACCAAGGTTTCGGAACATACATCGACTATCAGGCAGGAGTGTCTGGTAAATCTATCACGTTTGTTTGCGGTAACTTTAAATGTATATGCAATGCACCTGTAATTAATACTGTAAACGTAGGTTATAGTGGAGGAACCTGTAATGGTTCTAATCCAAACAACAATGGTTATGTTACCATTTCAAACCTGACTTATAATGCAAATGAAAAAATAAGGGCCGATATTAAAGAAGGTACAAGTTATGGTACAACTCCTATTTATGGTGCAGGCTCAAATATTGCGTTACTGCAAAATGAAACTACCATTACCTTTAAAAACCTCAAACCTAATACCAATTATACTGTACGTGTTTGGGGTGGAAAAGATGCGTGTTATACAGATTTCTCTTTCAAAACACAACCTGTTGAATGTTGTACCAATTGTATCTCCAATACTTTTGTAAGTAATGGAGATTTTGCAGCAGTCAATACGAACGGTTGGACGAAGAGCCCATCGTCTATTGATTTTGGTGTTCAATCTGGTGGCTTTGTTATTCTGAATAATACTGATAACGGAAATGGGGGAGGTGATACCTTTGCTTATTATTTGATAGAGAATGGTGTAGTAGATAATGTAAAATATTCATTAAATGCTACTGCTGCCACACATAATCCTCCAAGTGGTAGTTCTGTAAGATCACAGATATACATGGAGTTCTATAATGGTAATTCACTCCTTGGTACATCAGCTAAGTTCAATGTGGTAAATGATATGGATGAAGACGGCTTACTGCCTATTTCTACCATTACTTATACAGCACCGGATAATACCAATAAAATCCGGATAGTGGGTTACTCAAAAGGTCGGGCTTTGAAATTTGATAATGTAGTATTAACTGCCTGTTATGACCCTATCACACTTTCTTTAACGGCTGACCCCAACTGTAGTCAGAATAAAGGAACTATTACTGCCTCAGCAGACGGTGGCAGTGGTGATTATGAATATAGTTTAAATAATAGTACCTGGCAGTCATCAAATATTTTTTCAAATTTAGCCTCAGGTACCTATACTATCTATGTAAAAGATAAAAATACAAGTACTGCTGCCTGTAAGACAAACAAGTCTATTACATTAAACTGTACGCCATGTATCTGCGTATCTAACAATTTTGTAAAGAATCCTAACTTCGATACAGCTATCAGTTCAAATGACTGGGTACTGGAAAATTCAGGCACACCATTTGAACGCTCATCAAATGCTAATTCGGGGAGCTTTGCTATCCTGAATAATGGAGATGCTGTAGGGCCGTATAAAATTTATCAGACCATTACAAGCAATGTTGTAGCTGGTAAGCATTATACCCTCTCTGCCATAGCCGCTACGCACAATGCAAGTAATTCGTCTTATAAAGCACAGATTTACTTCGAGTTCTTAAACGCAAGTAATACTGTAATAGGAACTTCTTCTAAAGCTACTATTACCAATGCTTATAATGGGTCGAATTTAGTAGCAATTTCTCCGATCTCTATGGAAGCCCCAAGTGGTGCTACAAAAATCAGGATTGTGGGTTATAGCTATGGAAGAGCATTGAAATTTGATACAGTAGTGCTTACAACCTGTTATGATGCAGTGGGAGGCTCTTTGGTAAAAACAGATATTGAGTGTGGACAGACCAACGGAACCGTTACAGTAACTGCCACAGGTGGAAGCGGAAGTTATGAATATAGCAGTGGCAATAATATCTGGCAGGCTTCAAATATATTCTCATTACCGGCAGGTAGCTACACCATCTCTATCAGAGATAAAAACGCTACTGATTGTATTAAAACGCTTCAGGTAACACTTACAGCTAAACCTAATCCATCAGTCAGTGTAAATACTGTAAAGATATGTTTAGGTGAGACAGCAGTCTTAACTGCTACTGGCTGTAGTGGTACAGTAAGTTGGTCAGGTGGTGGTACACCAAGTGGTAGTACATTATCTGTTAAACCAACTGCTGCAGGTACAACTACTTATACGGCTACTTGTACAGCAAGTAATGGATGTACAGCACAGGCTGAAGGAAAAGTAATGACCTATCCATTACCAACAATTACAGTAAATGACCTTACGCTATGCGCAGGAGAAACAGGTACTTTAACGGCAAGTAGTTGTACAGGAACAATCACCTGGTCTGGTGGAGGTACGCCAAATGGTTCAACCTTAAGTGTAAATGCAACAGGCACATACACTGCTACCTGTAAAGTAACGACCAATGGTAAAGAGTGTTCAGCTATAGCTTCAGGAAAAGTAACAGTAAATCCGGGCGTAAGCATTGAGGTAAAAGATGTGGTAGTCTGTCTGAATGAGACAGCGACCTTGACAGCGACAGGTTGTACAGGTGGCACTATCAGCTGGACAGGTGGCTCAACAGGCAGCACACTGACTGTTCCCTCAACCACAGCCGGTACTTACAGTTATACAGCGACTTGTAAAA
>NZ_SEWF01000081.1 GCF_004168285.1 Emticicia agri
TAATGTATCTTTGGTGGATTCATTGCCTATCATGCTTTCCAAACACCCTTATACAGCTAAAGTAGCATCTGAGATAGCAGATAAGGGTTATTGCGATGCAAAAAAACAATTTTATCATGGAGTAAAGCTCCATTTGATAGGTAAGGACAGATTTGAAAAAATACCTAAACCTAACTTTTTTGATTTTACGCCTGCCAGTGTGAATGATTTAACAGCTATAAAACCCATGATTTGCCAATTAAAAAATCAAATTGTGGTCGGTGATAAAGCATATAGTTCAGAAAAATTCAACCAACAACTTTCTAAAAATAACACGGTCGTTTTAACGCCTATAAAATTGAAAAAAAGACAACAATATCTACAATCGGATGATAGCCTATTTTCTAAGTATATTAGCTCTGTTAGGCAACCTATTGAATCTTTCTTTAAGTGGCTCATTAGCAAAACAGATATTCAAAATGCTTCAAAGGTACGTTCTGCTAATGCTCTATGGTCGCATTGTTTAGGTAGAATAACTGCTGCCATTTGTCTATTTATTTTTAATCCTTGATTCACATTTTAAAACCATTTTCTATACAACCCTGCACAAAAGCATCTGTAAACGGCGTTTTGTAATGCTTGGCATAAGTTACATTCAGCAACCCATCTTTGCCATGAAAAATATTATTGATTTGCTCGTTATGCTCCGATTTTCTGAAATAAGGCAATATTTCTTCATAACTCCAGCCCTCATTGCCCATACCTGCCCAATCATTATAATCTTCCCGGTTACCTCTTACATAGGCCATCGCATTAGTAGAACTACAGCCTCCTAAAGTTTTGCCTCTGGGCAGATACATTCTCCGGTTCAGTACGTGTGCTTGCGGCTCAGTCCAGTAACTCCAATCTACCTCGCTCCGATGCAGTTTGGCATACCCTGCCGGAATATGGATTTCCATTTTCTTATCCGGTCCTCCGGCTTCAATCAGCAATACTTTATAGTTAGGATTTTCAGAGAGTCGGTTTGCCAGCACACAGCCGGCAGAACCTGCACCGATAATGATGTAATCGTAGGTCATGGTATTGAATAGTTTTTTAGGTTAGTTTTAATTGTAATGTATTCGTAGAGCCGTAATGCATTACGGCTCACAAAGGTCTATGCAAACCAGATAATTTATTCTGGTAAGATGATACAAAAATAATAGATAGTTTCTCAAGATTTACAGCCCTCTGAAGACTATGCAATCGCGCGGCGAACCGTGCGTCTCTACGAAAACGCCTGAATCACGGGCTCAATCGCTCCATTTTCCAAACCCCATCTGCATCTGTAAACAATATTCTATCATGCAGGCGGCTGGGGCGGCCTTGCCAGAATTCAATTCTTTCAGGTATCACCCGATATCCTCCCCAATAAGGCGGACGGGGAATAAAACCATCGCCATAGTGTGCTTCCAGTTCCTTTTGTCTAATTTCTAATGCCTCTCTTGTTACCACTGCTGACTGATGAGAAACCCATGCCCCAATCTGGCTGCCTCGTGGACGAGCCTGAAAATATTCGTCTGACTCTGATGGCGTGGTTTTTACAATGCCCCCCTCAATGCGTACCTGTCGCTCCATAGCCCCCCAGAAAAAAGTCAGTGAAGCAAAAGGCGTTTCGGCTATTTCTTTGCCCTTATTGCTTTCGTAGTTGGTAAAAAAAACAAACCCGTTCTCGTCAAATCCTTTCAGCAAAACAATTCGGCCATGTGGTTTTCCGTTTGAGATAGTAGCCAGGTGCATGGCATTGGGTTCGAGTACCTTGAAGTCAACGGCCTCATTAAACCATTTTTCAAATTGTTTAAAGGGGTTTTCTAAAACATTTTCTTCCAATAATTCGTTGAGTAAGTAATTAAGTCGGAGTGCGGCTATATCTGTTTTTTTGTTCATTTTGTGCAACGTTTTAGGCATTTTTTACGTATATAAATATAGGCGGATTATTTACAAAAATCATTTTATCTGTATAAAAGTTAATTATCCGGACGAAAAGAACATCTTTTTTTCCGACTAATAAATTTTAACCATACTCTACACGGATTGTTAGGCAAAAGTATTTGTATATTTATTACATTTGCAAATCTAATCAAAACATTCCGTGAGATTACGAATCGTAACCATTACAAATGACGCATAAAGAACTGGATTTAGCAGAACCCGTTTCTGATGCTGCAGAAGTGAAAGATTCGTCTTTGACAGATGCAGAGGCTTCGGCCAATACTCAAGACTCTAAAGAAATTATGAACGAACCGAAAGATTCCATCGACACTTCGACTGACGAACCTGTTGAAGCCAGCACAATAGAGGTGAAAGATGAAGCCCCCGTTGCTGAAAACACCAATGAAACCCCAGTATCCACTGCGGCAGTATCCACTGCGGCAGTATCCACTGCGGCAGTATCCACTACAACTGACACGCCCGTAGTAGATACTACTACTGACGAGCCTGCTACAGATACTTTGGATACCCCTACCCCTGTGGATACAGCCGCTGTGGATACAGCCGCTGGCAAATCCTCTGACATAGAAGATGCGCCTATAGAAAATGTAGCCATTACTACTGATACTGATGGGGCAACCGACGAAACTACAAAACCTATTTTGGGTGAAGACGAAAGCCCGATGGAGGAAATTGTTGTAAGCACCGACCCGACAGTGATGGTTGAAGTATCGCCCAAACCTATCGAGCCGGAAGAAGCAGTAATAGAAGAACTCCCTCAGACCATCGATTTAATTGAAGAAGAGGCAACTGTTCAACCTGGTGAAGAGGTGGACTACAGCAGTTTCTCTAAAAAGGATTTTGTTGACCTGGGTGAAAAACTATTGGCTTCTATCAAAGCCGAGGGGGTAAGTATATCAGACGTTAAAAATGCCGACAATGTGATGAAGGAAATCAAACCGATATTTGATGACCTGAAAGCACGTGACAAATCGGAGGCATTGAAAAAATATATTGCAGATAACGGTAACAACGAAGGCTTTGAGTATAAAAACGACAATTTTGTGGTGCGTTTTGAATCATTGAGTGCGCAAATCCGTGATGCAAAAAACAATTTCTTCCAGAAAATAGAACGCCAGAAAGAAGACTATTTCGAACGTAAAACCAATTTATTACAACGTTTGCGTGAAATTGTAGAGCAGGAAGAACAAGGCGGCTCAAAAAACAACTGGCAGGAATTCAAGAAACTACAGGAAGACTGGAAAGGTGCAGGCAATGTCAATTCTCCGCACAATACTTCTTTGTGGTCGGCCTACAATGCGCTGGTTGACAGATATTTCAGTATCCGTCATATCCAGAACGAACTGAAAGACCTTGACCGCAAGAAAAACCTGGCAGCCAAAACCGAGATAGCCGAGCGCATTGAAGCCATTGCCAAAACCCTGGAAGAAAGCGGATTGAGCAATACTACGCTGCGTCAGGCAAACGATTTGCTGGAAGAATACAAACATATTGGCCCGGCACAACGTGAAGCACAAGACGAACTATGGAAACGTCTGAAAGCCGCGTTTGATATTATTCACAACAAACGTCGTGAGCAATCATCACAGGCCGGAGCTTTACAGGAAGAAATCTATCAGGCCAAATCTCGTCTGGTTGAGAACCTGAAACCTTATATAGCGTTCAATACAGATAGTATCAACGAGTGGAACGCCAAAACCAAAGAAATACTGGCAGTACAAGACCAATGGAATGCCATTAAAGGTGCTATGCCGAAAGAAAAAGGTAAGGACATCAGCCGTGAATTCTGGTCGTCGCTGAAAACTTTCTTCCGTAACAAAGGCGATTTCTTTAATAAATTAGAAGCCGAAAGAGAAAGCAACCTGAAAGCTAAAACTTCGTTGTGCGAACAGGTAGAAGTTTTGTTAGAGTCGGGCGACTTCTCTCCTGCCAATACAGACAGAGTAGTAGAATTGCAAAAAACCTGGAAGACAATCGGGCATGTACCTGAGAAATTCAAGGATAAAATCTACGACCGTTTCAAAAAGGCGTGTGATGCGTTCTTCAATGGCAAACGTGCCAAAGGCAACGAGGTAGAGAAAGAATATGAAGCCAATCTTCAACAAAAAATAGCCCTTTGCGACGAGATTGAAGCCGCAGCCAAAGCAGGAGAAGCCGATTTGAGCAAACTGCAAAGCTACAAAGCACGCTACAACGAAATAGGTTTTGTACCTCGCAAAGAAATGCAGACCATTCAACGTCGTTTTGTTGATGCCATCAATGCTTATGTAAAAGCCAGCTCAGGTGTGAGCGGTTCTGAAAAAGAGAAGATACTGTTGCAGAACGAGGTTGATGTAACCCTGAAAGGCGACAAAGGCAACTCGAAAGAATTAGATAAGAAAGAAAACGATTTGCGCAGAAAGATGAAGAAACTGGAAGACGACATCAGTCTGTGGCAGAACAATATCGAATTCTTTGCCCGTTCTAAAAACGCCTCAGCCGTGCGTGCCGAGTACGAAGAGAAGATTAAAGGCGCAGAAAAAGAACTCGCTGATTTGAAGCAAAAGCTAAAAATTATCGTAGCAGCGAATTAAGAAACTGTTTGAATTAATCTTTTAAGATAAAAAAGTTGCTTTTTGTTCAATACTTCGCTTTAAAAATCCCGCGCGGCGTCCGCTCATTTAGCTCTGCTAAACTCCGGTTTTTAAATCTTGTCTTGATTCAAAAATCATTCTTTTTTATTTTTAAAATTTAACTCAAACAGTTTCTAAAAATATTTCATTTCTTAACTCGTTGGTCTTCAACGAGTTAAGAAATTGTTAAAAAATATTTCAAAAAAACGCTTGCGTAGTATATCCGAAAGCCGTAATTTTGCATCACGAAATCAGAACAAAAGGCAACTTGAAGATCTGAAATCAAAAATAAATGCCTCCATAGCTCAGCTGATAGAGCAACTGACTTGTAATCAGTAGGTCGCTGGTTTGATCCCGGCTGGGGGCTCAAAAAACGAAAAGCCAAGAGAAATCTTGGCTTTTTTTGTTATGGGATTTGCTGATTTGTTTGAATTTTGGTTATTTGGCAATCGCTTTAGCTCTGTGACTATTTTAAATAGTATGAATCAAATAAGCAATCATTTATAGTAATGATAAACACAAATATTTGATGTAAAAAATGGCAAATCAACAAAATCAATTAGCAATTTATCAAATAGAAAGTGGTGCATTAGAGCTTCGGACAGATAATATCCAGGAAACAATTTGGGCAAGTCTTGACCAGATTTCTGTGCTATTTGATAGAGATAAGTCTGTGATTTCAAGGCACATCAAAAATATTTATTCGGAAGAAGAATTAAGCAGAAAGTCAACTGTTGCATTTTTTGCAACAGTTCAAAAAGAAGGCAAAAGAGAGGTTGTTCGTAATATTGAAAATTTTAATTTAGATGTTATTCTTTCTGTTGGATATAGAGTAAATTCAAAAATTGCTACAAAGTTCCGTCAATGGGCTACAACAACTTTAAAACAGCATATTACCCAAGGTTTTACAATCAATCAAAAGAGAGTAGAAGAAAATAAAACCTTATTTCTGCAAACACTTGAAGATTTAAAACTGCTTACCGATAATAAACAAGTAGATACTAAAGACATTTTATCGTTAATTCAATCATTTTCCAGTGCTTTTTTTGCCTTAAATAGTTATGATAAAAATGAGTTTCCACAAAACGGCACAATTGAAGAAATAAATGCTTCGGCAGAGGAGCTATCCCAAGATTTGCAACAGCTTAAATCTGAACTTATTAACAAAGGAGAAGCAACGCTACTTTTTGCACAAGAAAAGAAACAAGGAAATTTAGCAGGTATTTTTGGAAATGTATTTCAGAGCGTGTTCGGACAAGATGCTTACCCAACCATAGAGGAAAAAGCAGCTCATTTACTTTATTTTATTATCAAGAATCATCCATTTAATGATGGCAATAAGCGTAGCGGAGCATTTAGTTTTATATGGCTATTGCAAAAAGCAGGCTATGATTTCAGAAAAAAAATAAGCCCGGAGACTCTTACAACTTTGACAATTCTTATTGCGGAATCAGACCCAAATGATAAAGAGAAAATGATAGGAATAGTAAAGCTACTCTTTAATAATACACAGTAAAGAATAATTAATATCCGATAAGGTAATAAAATCTTAACTAAAAATCATCCATGTCAAAAGCATAGGCTTGTAAACTGAATATTCGCTTTCATATCCCCCCTTCTCCCCCATAATCAAACCAGACAGTAGTAGTGCCTTTGTTTTTAGCAAATTGTAGGAATCTTTCAAAATTGCGTAGGTCTTGTCCGAAATTATTCTGGGTGTAGCTTTTGGCTTTGCCGAGTGGATTATGGGTTTTGGTTTATTCCAGCTGATAAAGCCGGGCATAACTCATCGTTTACGGGTATTTTTGATTATTCCCGTCGGTTGCCTCTTTAGGTGCGTATTATTTTACCAGACTTTACTGCCATTATGGGTTGGTTACTCTGATATATAGAGACATTTGAACCGAAAACCAAATCTGCCTGAAATCAGGGAGCGAAGCGGCATTTTTATTAACGATTCATTTCGATATACCCCCGATTCACCGGGCTATTCCAACGACTGAGTGATGTATTTTTTTTTGATTTTATGGCTGTATCTATTTTTGATTCAATAGTCTATATTATTGAATTTACCCAAAACAGCATTCATAATTATGAAAAAAATTATTACTTTTCTGTTATTAGTTTCAATCAATACGGTTTTTGCGCAAAGCACAGAACTGCTGCCGGGGGTAGTATTGCCTCAGATGACTACCACCCAACGCACAGATATGGTGAACCCGACGAATGGGTCGCTGGTATTTGACAAAACTACCCAGAGCTATTGGTTCAGGCAATCGGGGGCGTGGGTTGAGCTACCCAAAGGCGGAAGTACTTCCAATTTCTGGCAGACATCAGGTTTGGGAGGTAACGAAATCAGGAATACCAATACAGGGGGATTCTGGTCCAAAAACCCAGTAGGTATGAATTATAGTTCAAATAATACCTCTAACCCACCCACAGCTCCTGTAAATGAAGCGGGCACAAGGCTGATGTGGATACCGGGGCGGTCGGCATTCAGGGTTGGTACCATTACGGATGAAAACTACTGGGCTGCCGATAGCATTGGCTTGTTTTCGTTTGCCAGTGGCATCAATACCAAAGCCAGTGGTTTTGGCTCTACTGCCATGGGCAATTTTTCGAGTGCTTCGGGAAAGTCTGGGGTAGCTCTGGGTTATAACAGTCATGCTACGGCTAATGGAGCTGTTGCCATCGGCTACAATGCCTATGCTCATGCAGAGTATGCCACTGCCCTCGGTTTTGTAACACAGGCATTGGGGGTTGCCTCTACTGCTTTGGGTTCCATGAACGTTGCCAATGGCCCTTATGCACTGGTAGCCGGACATAGTACCCAGGCAAACGGTACCGCAGCTACTGCCTTGGGTGCCTCTACCAGAGCCAACGGAGATATATCTTTGGCAACAGGGCTGCTCTGTGTGGCCAGTGGGGAGTTTTCTACAGCTATGGGGACTTATATGAATACCAATAATAAAAAGGGAGCTTTTGCCATTGGTGATTCTGACCCTGACAATGAAGGGCAATCGCTGGTGGGAGCGGCCGACCAGTTTGTGGCACGGTTCAAGAACGGGTATTATCTGATGACCAGTGGTAATGCTAACCCCCGCACAGGTGTGTCTATCAGCAATGGGCAAACGGCGTGGAGTGCCATCAGTGATTCGACCCGTAAGGAGAGGTTTATATTAGCCAACGGCGAAGATTTTCTGCTTAAACTCCGCAGCTTGCGGTTAGGCTCATGGAATTATAAAAACCAGAAAAACCCATCTCCCGAGCGATTCTACGGCCCGATGGCACAGGAACTATTTGCGGCTTATGGCAAGGATAAATATGGTACCATCGGTACGGATACATCAGTAAGCACCCTGAATATGGACGGGTTGCTGTTTATATTTGCCCAGACGCTGGAGAAACGTACGGCACAATTGCAGGCAGAGAATGACGAGTTGAAAGGAATTGTAGCGAAACTGGACGCACGACTGACATCGCTTGAAACTGCCGACCGACCCAAGCGGGTTATCAGGGCAGATGACTAATGTAGGGCACAATTGCAGGCAGAGAATGACAGACTGAAAACTGAAATGACTGCTTTGAAGAATCGCACCTGCTGAGGCAGGAAGCAAAAAGCATTCTGAAAGCTATGATTGAAAAACCGGAAGCACGATTGGATATTCTTGAGTCGAAAAACTACAGAAGGGTTTCAACCCCTTAATCAGACCGATAGTAACTCCTGCATCTTTTGGATATTATCAGACCCTACGGGCGTTTATTGTGGAAACGCCCGTAGGGTCTGATGCTTTGATGGAGCCTTACCGATGCCTCAAATTGTTAGTTTTTGTTTGCATCAGGGGCATCTTCTATTCTAATTTTATGCTTCGGTAATGGCATGAGGTATGAAAAAACTAATGATAAGCCTGGTATTTCTTCTGACGAAGTATTCCTTGACGGCTCAAAATACAACCATCGGACAAGGATTTGTTTTACCCCAGATGACAACCCTGGATCGGCTGGACCTTAATAGTCCCAATGGCACTCTGGTGTTTGATACCCAGACACAAAGCTATTGGTGTAAACAAAACGGAAAGTGGACTGAATTACCTAAAACAACCAATGCTGTCAACAGATGGGAGCTTCAGGGAACGGGAAATGCCATCAGGAATATGGGAACTGGTGGTTTCTGGTCGGCTTATCCAACGCCTTCAGACCCGGAAGGCAAGGCCGGAAAATACCCATATCCGATTCCGCTTAATGAAGTGGGCACACGGCTGATGTGGATACCCAATCAGTCGGCTTTCAGGGTCGGAACCGTCAGAAATACTTCCTGCTGGTCGTTTGAGAATATCGGCTCTTTCTCTTTTGCCTCAGGGCTGGATACCCGTGCCTCTAATGCAGCAGCCATAGGTACAGAGGCTGTAGCTGCAGGGTTTACCGCCACTGCCCTGGGTGAGCATACCGTAGCCGATGGGTATTATTCGGTAGCACTGGGGTCAGATACACAGTCGTTCGGCGATGGTTCAGTGACGTTTGGAGTTGGGTGCCGGACACTTGACAATTATGCCGTTGCCATAGGCAGCTATGCTAAAGCTACGGTTTCGCACGCTACGGCTATGGGTACTTATGCCATCGCCAGTGGTGTTTACTCAACGGCTATCGGGAGATATGTAGATACCAACAGACAAGCGGGTGCTTTTATAATGGGAGATTCAAGCCCGCATAACCCTGGCGGAGGTGGCTCCGGCACCACCGGCACCACCGTAGGTATTGCTGATGAATTTGTGGGAAGATTCAACGGAGGATACCGGCTGATAACCACAGGAGGAGAGAATCCTTTAGGAGCGCAGATGCTCAATGGAGAGTCAGGCTGGAGCATCATCAGCGATTCGACCCGTAAAGAAAAATTTATTGCAGCCAATGGCGAACTATTTTTACAGAAACTCGGAAGCCTGCGATTAGGCTCATGGAATTATAAAAAGCAGGGAAACACCCCCCGCCGATATTATGGCCCTATGGCGCAGGAAATATATGCAGCCTATGGCCATGATAAATGGGGCATAATTGGTACAGATACGACTGTCAGCTCCCAGAATGCAGACGGGTTGCTGTTTATTCTGGCACAGGCACTGGAGGCGCAGACGGCACAGATGCAAAAAGAAAACCAACTACTGGAGGCGCAACTCGAAGCCGAAAATCTGACCCTTAAAAACATTATACTGCAAATGAATACCCGTCTGGCTGTGCTGGAGGCAGGTACCACAGCCCGATTGCCGGTAAGAAATATCCTATTACCCACAGAACGAAAACTCCCATGAAATTACTATCCATCTGTACTTTGCTTGTACTTATCCCTCTACATGCCTTCTCACAAAGCACACTCCTGCAGCCCGGACTGGTTTTACCGCAAATGACCACCACCCAACGCAATGCTCTTGTGAATCCGTCCAACGGAATGCTGGTGTTTGATACCGGAACCCAAAGCTTCTGGTACAGACAAAGTAATGCGTGGGTACAACTACCCAAAGGGCCCAACCCTGTGAACTACTGGGAACAGGCAGGCTCAGGTGGCAACGAAATCAGGAATACCAATACGGGGGGATTCTGGTCTAAAAACCCGACAATGGTAATTGATGATAACAATGAAACAACCAACCCGCCGACAGCTCCGGTAAATGAGATAGGCACACGGTTGATGTGGATACCGGGGCGGTCGGCGTTCAGGGTGGGTACAGTAACCAATACCAACGTATGGGCACCTGCCCGCATTGGTATTTTCTCGTTTGCTTCGGGTTTTGATACCGAGGCCAGCGGGAAAGGTTCGACAGCAATGGGCATGAATGCCAAAGCAACCGGCAATGCCTCAACTTCAATGGGATATTTTACATCTGCCTCCGGCATAAGCAGCACAGCCCTGGGTTATGAGTCGGTAGCCAGTGGCAGTTTCTCTACTTCGCTTGGCTATGGCAATCAGGCCACAGGGGCAGAGGCAGTAACCTTTGGCGCAATAAACAAGGCCTCTGGCCAGGCATCAATTGCCATAGGATACAACGCAGAGGCAAGCGGTGAGCTATCGGTGGCGATAGGGAGCAATATAACCACTAATGGGAGAAAAGGGGCATTTGTGTTGGGAGATTCGCACCCGGTGGGTGGCCCTCGTACAGCACCACTCGCAGATGACCAGTTTGTCGGGCGGTTCAATGGTGGATATTACCTCATCACAGGCGGAGATGCCGAACCCCGTACGGGTGCGCATATGCTGCACGGAGAGACAGGCTGGAGTATTATCAGCGACTCGACCCGGAAAGAAAGATTTTTGGCAGCAGACGGCGAGGTGTTTCTAAAAAAATTGAAAACCCTGCGGCTGGGTTCCTGGAGCTACAAAAACCAGGGGGCAAACCCAAAACGGTTTTACGGGCCGATGGCACAAGAGATTTTTGCCGCCTTTGGCAAAGATAAATATGGCACTATCGGGAATGATACCACACTGAATGCTACCAATATGGACGGGCTGCTGTTTATTTTCTCACAGGCACTGGTGCAGCGCACCCAAAAGCTGAAGGAAGAAAACCAGCATATCAGGCAACGTTTTGAGGCAGAAAATCAGACCCTGAAAATGCTCATCAGGCAGATAGACGAGCGGCTGATGAGCCTTGAAGCCAACCACCAGGTAAATCCCGGCAAGCAGTTAGCCCGATAAACAGGGCTATACTACCCGGCATAGGATAACTTTACAGACAGACACTACACAAGCAAGAATTATACGAATGAAAAACGATGAAAAAGCTACTACTTTTAATGAGCGTCCTGCTGTCAGGAGGCAATGCGATGTCCCAGAGTATTACGCTCGAACCCGGGCTGCTACTGCCCAAAATGACTACTACCCAGCGCATCAATGCAGGTACCAAAACGAATGGCATGCTGGTGTTTGATACCAATACCCAAAGTTACTGGTATTGGCAGGCCAACAACTGGATTGAGATTCCGAGAGCAGGAGGAACAGCCAATTACTGGGCACTAACAGGCAACGGGAGCAATGTGATTGGCAATGTGAATAGCGGAGGGTTCTGGTCGAAGAACCCAACCGGGCTGAGCCTGACATCAGATAATGTCAGCCACCCGCCGACTGTTCCTGTCAATGAACCCGGCACACGCCTGATGTGGATTCCTGGTCGTTCGGCATTCAGAGTAGGAACTGTTACCAATACACACCAGTGGGCTGCCGACAGCATCGGGTTGTTTTCGATGGCTGCGGGGCTTGATACCAAAGCCAGTGGTTGGATTTCTACTGCACTGGGGTTTCGGTCGAAAGCAGAGGGGCAAATGTCATTTGCCAGTGGTGAGTCTGCCGTGGCCAGTGGTTATAATGCCACAGCTATGGGAAAAAACGTGAGAGCCGCCGGAAATTTCTCGGTGGCAATCGGGATTGGTTCGTTCGGGCTGGGTGAGAGTTCTATGGCCATCGGAACCAATACATTTACCAATGGACATAGTGCTGTGGCACTCGGCACAGCCACCAAAGCGCTTGCCATGAGTGCCACCGCCATAGGCGAAAACACCGTTGCCGAGGGGAATTATTCAATGGCTGCCGGCCTCAGTTCAAGGGCTTCGGGGTATGCCTCTACCGCAATGGGCAATTATACCCATGCCACCGGAACCCATGCCACAGCCCTGGGTTACAATACTACCTCAAGCGGGTTGAGCGCACTTTCGGCAGGCTCACACTCTATTGCCTCGGGCAGAAATGCCTTTGCTATGGGTGATTATGCCTATGCCACAGGCGATTTGTCGACAGCCATCGGGGCATCAGTGGTGGCAAGTGGATATGCCTCTACCGCTATTGGCACCGCCTTGAGTACCAATGGTCAGTGGGGGGCTTTTGTGATAGGTGATACAGACCCCGATAATGAGGGAACTACCTTTTGTGATACACCTGAACAGTTCGTAGCCCGATTCAGAAACGGTTTTTATCTATATACCGGTGGGAGTGCCAACCCCCGAACAGGCGTAAGGATGCACAACGGGCAATCGGCCTGGAGTTCGGTCAGTGATTCTACCAAAAAAGAGAAATTCCTACGGGCCGACGGGGAGTCTTTCCTGCTCAGGCTGCGGAGCCTGCGGCTTGGGTCATGGAATTACAAGCAGAAGCGGCACACCAACCCGGAGCGTTTTTATGGCCCTATGGCGCAAGAGGTTTTTGCGGCTTTTGGCCGGGATACCTATGGCACTATCGGCAATGATACGACCGTAAGCACGATGAATATGGACGGCCTGCTGTTTATTTTTGCACAGGCACTGGAAAAACGCACCCACGAGCTAAAGGCCGAAAACGAGCATCTGAGGGCGGAGTCCCTGGCTTGGCGGAATGAAACACAGGCATTGAAAACACTGATTCAACAATTAGTGGAACGTGTTGGAACCATCGAGGCCGTTTCGGCTCATCACCTTCCTCAGGGGGAGGCACTCAGCAATAACCCCGATACTTTCAGGATACTAAAAAATTAACAGGCCAACAGCCGTAGGGGTAGATTAGTAATAGTAGGCAGCTACTCTCCGGCTCTCAGAGGGTAGCTGCGGTAGGTTAGACAATTGTCAGGAAAAAAATCATTACATCAACAAAAATCAATGAAAAAACTATTATTGTATATGTTGCTGCCTTTGCTGTGGGCAGGCGGCGTATGTGGCCAGAGCAGCACTTTTTTGCCACAGGGGGCGGTATTACCTCAAATGACACAGGCCGCGCGTTTGTCGCTCAGTAATCCGTCGAACGGCACACTCGTGTTTGATACCGATACCCAGAGCTACTGGTACTGGCAAAGCCAGACACCGCAGCAAGAGGTAAGTATCAAGATGGATTCTTTGCCCGGCAGATGGGTAGAGCTTGCAAAAGATATACTGAAGAATAATTTCTGGACATTATCGGGTATGGCTGGCAATGAAATCAGAAATATGAATGCAGGCGGGTTCTGGTCGGCTAATCCGACGATAGTAGAACGAATGGCAGAAAATAGCAGTAATCCGCCCACTGTGCCAACCAGCAAACCCGGTACAAGGCTTATGTGGATACCCGGACGGTCGGCTTTCAGGGTAGGAACAGTAACCGATACCACCGTATGGTCGGGTATCAATATAGGTTTTTTTTCGTTTGCAGCTGGTTACAATACCTCAGCTGAAGGGCGTTTTGCAACGGCTTTCGGCGAAAACTCTGTGGCATCGGGCAATCATGCAACCGCAATGGGGCAGGGAGTTATTGCCGGCAGCGTATCAACCACCGCATTGGGAACACTTACCTCGGCACTCGGGATTTACTCAACCGCACTCGGATTTAAATCCGTTGCGCAAGGAGCCTATGCTACTGTACTGGGTACCCGAAACAACGCCAGAGGTGGTTATGCTACGGCTATGGGCGCAGAGGTAAACGCCACAGGAAATTTTGCTACGGCAATGGGGCAAAATACTATCGCCGCCGGAGAGGCCTCGACGGCTATGGGCTATTTTAGTGAGGCGGTTGGTAACCATACTACGGCTATGGGTTTCAGAACTAAAGCCGATGGCCTGTATGCCACCGCCGTGGGTGGGCATACCCTTGCGGGTGGTATGTATGCGACTGCCATAGGACACCGCACCAATGCCAGCGGGGATTTTTCGACAGCTATGGGCAGCAAAGTAGGCACAGGCGGGCATACGGGTGCGTTTATTATCGGAGACTCAGACCCTGAGCAGAAAGGAGAGGTAGTTAATACCCTTGATAACCAGTTTATGGCCCGATTTTATAACGGATACTATTTATTAACCAATCATCATGATAACCGCACAGGGGTGCAGATTGCGCATGGGCAAACAGCCTGGAGTGCCATCAGTGATTCGACCCGGAAAGAAAAATTTGTAAAGGCCGACGGGGAGTCATTCCTGTTCAGGCTGCGAAGCCTGCGGCTTGGGTCATGGAATTATAAGCAGAAGCAGCACACCAGCCCGGAACGTTTTTATGGCCCTATGGCGCAGGAGGTTTTTGCGGCTTTCGGTCGGGATATCTATGGCACCATCGGCAATGATACAACCGTGAGCACCCTGAATATGGACGGCCTGTTGTTTATTTTTGCACAGGCTCTCGAAAAACGCACCCAGGAGCTAAAGGCCGAAAACGAAACGCTGAAACAACGGGTGCTGACTCAGGAAGCATACAGCGATGAAAGTACCCGGAAATTCTTGCAACTGACCACAGAAAACCAGCAGTTAAAACACCTGCTGCAACAAATGGGCAGCCGTATTGAAAACCTTGAAGGGCATCTCAAACCTTCGGATACCGGGCGGCTTACACAGGCAGGGGTTCATTGATTGCGTATGCCCGAGCTAAGTAAGTACTAAACTTATAATTTTTCTAATTTTACAAAGAGGCTCGTACTGGTCATACGAGCCTCTTTCATTGCTTAATCGCTAACGATTAAAATGAATCACCAAAATAAAGTAAAAAAGTACCCTCTCTTCACGTATTTTAAGATAACGTTTTAATTACCACACCCTTGAATCTGTGCTTTAAAGATACTACCCTCTGATGACTCAAAGCCCGGATTCAAGATGATAGCCTTTCCTGCATTGTAAGTTACATTGGCCGGAGAAATAATTTTATTGCCTGCATTAATCTGTAAAGATGCCTGTTCGGTAACTGTCCCTGTACTGATGTTAGTAGTCAGGCTTTTGACAGCCGGAGTTACTGACAAATACTGCATCGTCGGGTTACTGGCTACCACCTGGTTAGATGATGCTACCCGAATCAGATATCGTCCCGTGGGGGACAGATTCTGTGGCAACTGGCAGGAAATCGTTCCGGCTGTGGTACTTGTTCCTATAAGGGTTGGATTTGTAAAACCTCCTGTTGAATCTGATAGCTGGATATTAAAGATATTACTTGAATCAAACGAACCAGTTGTGGCAAAGGTAACATTAACCGGGCTACCTGCACATAAACGATTGTTTGGTATAGTTGGGGCATTAATTACTGCCATTGTGCCTACTACTGTAAAAGTAGTTACCACAGGGCCATAGACAGTTCCGCCTATACGGTTATCTTCCCGATAACCTGTCACGGTCATTGTATAAGTACCCGGTATAAAGTTCCGGCCATATACATTCACTCCCAAATTATCAAATACTGCATAAGGCTCTACATTCTGCAAAATAGTCCAGTTTATTTCAGGGCCTGTAATAGTTAAATCAACGCTTCCTATGGGGATAGTCTGACAAATAGGTTTAGCGATAATTGATACCTGTTCAGGGATTTGCTGGATAACCATACCATCTTCTAATGAGAACATATTTTCATAAGGGTCTCCTGCTTTTACATATTGCAAATCAACTATTTGTGTACAAGGGTCAATTCCACTCACAACAACATTGGTTGTAGCAGTAGCTGAACAAACACCATTGGTTACTGTAACTGTATAAATCCCTGCATTACCTGATTGCGCATTGGGAATAGTAGGGTTCTGACTTGAACTATTGAATGCAACAGGCCCCGACCAACTATAAGCAC
>NZ_SEWF01000082.1 GCF_004168285.1 Emticicia agri
TCCCCCGCTAAAGCTGCTTCCAGAAAATGTCGCTTCGGCGATCCGATTCATCAATGGCGCAAAAATCCCTTTCTCTCCACTAAAAGGTTTACCAGCATACATGCCGGCAATTGCTTGCTTTTTGAACTCTTCAAAATCAAATTCTTCTTTCTCTTCCATAAAAAAAACTGTGTTTAAAGTAAAATTAACATTTTAACTAAATTTTACCTTGACACAGTTTAATTTACAGTCTCCTCCGTTACTGCCATTTTGTTTATTTCATTCTTACAATCGTTACCCCTTGCCCACCCCGGTCGGCGTGTTCGTCGCTCATGCCTGCTACCTGTTTATAACTGCGCAGGTGCTGGCGAATCAGATTTCTTAAAATACCATCACCTTTTCCGTGAATGATTCTTAATTCGGGGTATCCCAACATGATTGCATCATTCATCAGACTGTCTACTGCTCCTAAGGCTTCCTCACCACGCTTACCTCTCAAATCAAGATTGAAGCTGAAATTTACCATCTTTTCGTTCAAATCAATGCCTGCCATTTTCGGTTTGATACTCTCCTTCACCGCCTCTCTGAATTCCTTACGGCTCATTTTCTCCAGACGGTTGAGTTTTACATTGGTTTTTAATTCACCAATCGCAATTTCGGCATCTTTGCCTTTCATAGAGAGCACTTCACCAATAGTAGCCTGCCCTTTAATTCTCACAAAACTACCTATGGTTATTTCGCCTTTTTCTGTCTCCCATTCTTCCGATACAGGTTTTTGCTCTTCTACTTTTTCAAGCTTCAACTCGTTAGTTTCAAACTCTTGCAATTCCTGACGAATCAGTTTGGTAAGGTCTTTATCAGCTTTACCTTCTTTTATGTCTTTAATAGTAATTTCAATTTTCCGGTTAGTCTCTTTCAGCAATTCTTTGGCCTGTGCTTTAGCATCATTCAGAATTTTCTTCTTTTCTATTTCAAGGAAACTCTTCAAACCATTGTATTGCTCCAGGGTATTTTTCAGTTGCTGGTTTTTCTCCAAAAACTCCTTGTTTCTGTCAGCAAAGACTTTTCTTTCAATCTCTAATTCTTTAATCAGTTTCTCGAAATCAATCTGCTGAGTACCTAATTTACGTTTAGCATTGTCAACAACCTGTTTAGGCAAGCCAATTTTCTGGGCTACTTCCAAGGCAAAAGAACTACCCGGTTTACCAATCTCTAATTCATACATAGGTTCCAGATGCTCTGCATCAAATTTCATCGCCCCGTTGATAGTACCACTGTTTTTATTGGCAAATACTTTCAGATTGGTATAGTGTGTATTAATAACGCCATAAGCTTTTGAGCGCAACAATTGCTCTAAAATAGACTCGGCAATGGCACCACCCAGGCTGGGTTCTGTACCTGTACCAAATTCATCAATCAGAAATAAAGTAAATTTATTAGAGAAATTAACAAAGTGCTTCATGTTCGTCAGGTGCGAACTATATGTACTTAGGTCATTTTCAATACTTTGTTCATCACCAATATCAATAAAGATATTCTTGAATATACCCACTTTGGAATCAGGCGATGCAGGCACTAATAGCCCACATTGCGCCATGTATTGCACCAAACCAATGGTTTTGAGCATAACCGATTTACCTCCGGCATTTGGGCCTGATACCAATACTATTCTGTTCTCGGGGTCGAGCTTAATGCCAAGAGGCACAATGGCTTTGTTTTGTTTCTGATGTGCCAGATACAACAAAGGGTGTGTTGCTCTGTACCATTCTAAAGCCTGATGCTCAACCAATAGAGGAGCGGTAGCATTGATAGATAAGGCAAATTTAGCTTTGGCTCTGATAAAGTCAATCAAGCCTAAAAACAGATACGCCTTGCGTAGTGCCGGAACATGCGGACGTAGAAATGCGGTCAGTTTTTCAAGAATCTTCACTATTTCCCGGCGTTCACGGGCTTCCAGTTCTCTTATTTCATTATTGGCTTCCAGTACTTCGGCAGGTTCCACAAAAGCCATCTGGCCCGTAGCCGATTCATCATGCACAAAGCCCTTTAACTTGCGTTTGTGTTCTGACAAAATAGGAATCACCATTCTTCCATCACGAATAGTTAATGACATTTCGTCTCCTATCCATCCGCTGTTACGGGCTGTGCGCAGAATGCGTTCGAGGGTTTTTCTTAAATCGCTTTGTTCGGCTATTAGTCTGCGGCGAATATCGGCTAACTCTGGCGATGCAGAATCTCTTACTTTGCCTCTTTCATCGATAATCCGGTCTATCTGCGATATCACCCCACCCCAACCGTCATTCTCTGAAACAGGCAATGAATTGGCGGTCAATGTTTTTAGTTCAGGATAAATCATTTCTTCTTTTGTTTTGAAGAAATGGATAATCTGCTGAATGGTGCGAAGCGAAAGTTTGATTTCAAAAAACTGTTCTTCGCCTATAAATGCGCCTTCAATTGCCGCACGTGCCAGTGCGTCGCTTACATCTATATAGTTCTGCTCCGGAAAACCCGACTCGGTTTGCAGAATTAGTTTAAACTCTGCTACTTGTCTGATTAATCGGTTAATGAGTTTATAGTCATCAGAAAAACGTATTTTTTCAACAAAAGCTCGTCCAAGCGAACTCACGCATTGTTCAGCAATGAGTTCACGAATTTTATCAAACCCTATTTTTTGTTCTATGTTTTGCGGGTAAAGCATGATTTTTTATTTGAAAACGGGTGCAAATCTACTAAAATTTCCTGTCTTTTTATGAATCAGGATAGATATGAGTGTTGGTTCGGGAACAGATAATACCTGAACCTGAAAAATTTCTAAACATTTGTATTAAACAAATGGTAGTCCTTGAAAAAATGAATCATTATGTTAGATATACCTGCCTTTGCTTATCAGGAAGAAAAAGAAAGACCTGTAAAAGTATCATTACTATGTTGGGATATCGCTAATCCCTTGTTAGAAAAACATGTTCAGATACATCATGATATTGAACAAGTTGAAAGCCTTAGACTTACCTATAACTGGGAGTCAACTATTAACTTTAAAAAACTAATTGCAGAAAACCATACTATTGTTATTACAAATCTTGCGCAGGAGATAGTCTGGGTAAGCCATAGTTTTGAGGCTATGACCGGCTACGGTTCAGAAGAAGCTACCGGGAAGATCCCTTCATTTCTGCAAGGTAAAAAAACGAATCCTCAGATAAAAGCGTTAATCAGAGAGAAACTGGCTAAACTGGAAAACATTGAAACCAAAATCTTAAACTATCGCAAAAATGGAGAATCTTACTGGTGTAGTATTAAGATTTTTCCGATTCAGAACGCAAAAGGCGAGGTAACTCATTATATTGCCATAGAAAAAGAAATTAACTGATATGCCTGAGCAGGTACCTACACATTCCCCCGATATTTGTCCTCGTTGTCATCAGTCTTTTGTCTGCAAAGCCCATGAGATTGGTGTTTGTCAGTGTAGTGCCATTTCTCTAACGAAAGAACAGACCGCCTTTATTAATCAACATTATGACACTTGTTTGTGTATCAATTGCCTGAAGGCTTTGCAACAGACTTATCAACAACAAATCATTACCCTTGCAGAATAATCCTGTTGTCGGTGTTCTTTACTTACATTGTAAGCAAGTATAATTACTCATTTTTAGATTAAAATCTGCATTTTTTAATTGTTTTTCTTTCTTTTTTATTATTATTTTTCCAAATTTGGAGAGATTTTTCTTATTAAAAGCTAATAAGGCGTAATAGTTAACCTAAGCTAAACAAGAATTGTATTGAGTTATTTCTTTAATAAATAAGCTCAATTGCTTTGCGTACTCACCGAACCTACCATGATAAAAGTTGCCGTAATTACTTTACTGCTTGTTGTTGAGCTTACTATTTTCTATAAAATCGACTCAACACTTGCTTATCCTTTCAGAGGAGGTATTCATTTATTGATGGCTTACTGGTATTATTCCGAAAGAAAAGGCTCACTTAACCAGACAGATAAACTATTTCTCATTTCTTGTCTTATTCCGGCCATTACGCCAATCCCGATTTATGTATTTGGTTTTACCTGGGGCACACTTTTAGAAGCAGTATTACTTTTGGTTAGTTATCAGCTATTAATCAGAATCTATCATTTAGAAGGAGCAAAAATCAGGCTTCGTACTAATTTCAATACTATTTTTAAAGTATTTATACCTTGTGTAGTTTTTCCGCTTACGTATTTTTTGTTTGTAGTTTTTCCGGTCCTAAAACCAGATATTTTACTCATTACCTTTATTTACCTCATTCAGGTTATGTACATGGCCGTTCTATCGGCCTATCTGCCTTTTCCTGAAAAAAGTAAGCTCTATATATCTTTAGGAATGTTTTTTATTTTATTTGCCAGTGGCGCAAGTGTTCATCGGGTATATGTGGCAGCTTATGAGTTTGACTATGGCATAGTAAGAATAACGGCCAATCTTGGTCGGATACTTATTATTTTTGGTTTACTGAATCGTATGAAAAGAGAGGAATTTCTTCCCAAATTAGTCTGACCTTATTTTTCGCTGTCTTTTTTCCGATTGCGAAGTTTTTTATCATCCACCGTATTATTTAAAAAACTGTTGATTTTATCAATTTCAAAGCTCATCTGGATTTCACCAAAAGAGTTGATTTTGATATCAAAACCATTCAAATCTTTGTGTACACGAGGGTTTTCGGCTGGCGATTTTTCGTCTGATTTCTTTTTGGCCATAGTTTTAAAATTATTAAACCGTAATTAATTTGTTGTGCAATATAAGACTAACCTATTATGAAAAAAATTATTGTAATTCTCTTGTTAAGTATAACCGAGTTAGTACTCTATTATAGCTTCAACAAGTTTGTTTCTTACCCTGCGAGGGTATTAATATATGGATATCTTGCCAACTGGTATTATCAGGAGCGAAAACAAAATGCCTCAATCAATCTGACTGATAAACTTTTTGTTTGGGCATGTTTTATACTGATGTTTTCTCCATTACCGGCCTATATCAATAATTCTATCACAGGCAAGGTAATAGAATTTGCCTTATTAATGTTAAGCCAGCAATTAATTATTGCAATATTTATAAGAGAAGGAGCTAAATTTGATTTTTCTACTAAGAGAAAGACTTTTCATAAAATATTAGTTCCCTATGTTATTATCCCGGTTCTATTTTTCTTTTTTGTTGCTCTTCCCACTCAGCAATGGATTCCGGTTATCTTATTTGGGTTTTACATCATACAGATGATGTTTTTAAGTATTTTATCAGCCTATGCCCCGTTCTCTGAAAAAAGCCAATTCTATATTACTATGTCAATGGGGATGTTGATAATTTCAAGTGGAGCTAATTTTTTAAGGCACTCAATTTCACCTTATGAGTACGATTTTGCAGTGGTACGCATCAGTTCGGTGGCCTACCGTGTGTTTCTCCTGATTGCTTTAGTTCACAGAGAAACACACGAGGTAGAGTCGCATTATTTACGCTAAGACTTCTGTTGCCTTTTCGATTCTTTTGATTACTTCTGCTTTACCTAAAATCTCCAAGGTAAGCATCAGGTCAGGGCCTTTGCCTACCCCTGTAATAGACAAGCGGAAAGCCTGCATCACCTTACCTGGTTTGAGCCCTGCGGCTTCAAGGGCAGGGAAAATAGTATCATGAATAGACTGTGCCACAAAGTTTTCATCACTCATGCCCTGAATAGCTTCTTTAATAGCTCCCATTGCCTTGCGGGCATCATCGTTCCATTTGCTTTTTACAATCTCCTCATCATAAGTAGCAGGTGCTTCAAAAATGAAAGGTACTTCGGTTACTATTTCTTGCGGAAAAGTAACACGGTCTTTCATCAGGCGAACTAATTTAGGGGCAATGTCAGCAGGGGCGCCAGCCGGAAGCTGAATCAAGGCGGCTAATTCCTCTTCTGATTTTTCTTTCAGATAATACTGGTTGAACCACTTGGCTTTATCAACCATAAATCGGGCACCTGCCTTATGTATTTTCTCTAAACTGAAAGATTCAACCAATTCACTCATAGAGAAAATTTCCTGTTCAGTGCCGGGATTCCAACCTAAAAAGGCGAGGAAATTCACCAGTGCTTCTGGGAAATAGCCATCTTCACGGAAACCTCGGGCTTGTTCGCCTGAAAAAGGGTCTGTCCATTTTAACGGAAACACAGGGAAATTGCCTAACAAACCATCACGTTTGTTAAGTTTACCATTGCCTTCCGGTTTTAACAGGAGTGGCAAGTGCGCAAATTCCGGTGCTTTCCAGCCAAAGGCTCTGTATAACAAAATATGCAAAGGTGCCGATGGTAACCATTCTTCTCCACGAATCACATGGGTAATTCCCATCAGATGGTCGTCAACAATATTAGCGAGGTGATAAGTTGGCATACCATCTGATTTCAGCAATACTTTATCATCAATCGTTGAAGAATGTACTACAACCCAGTCACGGATAATATCTTTGAAACGGATTTCTTCTTTCAGGGGTACTTTCAAGCGTATCACATGAGGGTCTCCATTGGCAATTCTTTCAGTTACTTCTTCTTTCGATAGCGTCAGAGAGTTTTTCATCTGCATTCTCGTAACCGCATTGTAAGACGGATTATCTATTTTTGCGTCTTCGAGGCGTTTACGCATCTCTTCCAGTTCTTCGGCTGTATCAAAAGCAATATATGCTTTGCCATCCTGCAGTAACTGGTCGGCATATCTCCGATAGATTTCTTTTCGCTCCGACTGACGGTAAGAAGATTCCGGGCCGCCTACACCTTGTCCTTCATCTATTTTAATTCCTATCCAGTTCAGGGCTTCTAAAATATACTCTTCTGCTCCGGGTACAAAGCGGTTCTGGTCTGTGTCTTCTATGCGAAGCAACATTTTACCGCCCATTTTCTGAGCAAACAAATAATTATACAAAGCCGTACGAACTCCACCTATATGAAGCGGACCTGTCGGACTCGGAGCAAATCTTACACGAACAGACATAATTTTTTACGGACGATTTTCTAAATCGTCAAAATCTAAAATACTGGTATTTATGACACTAAATGAAAACGGAGCGCAAGTTACGAAAAAAATCCTCACTGCGCGGCGGCCGCCCCAACTCCTCTCCAACTGGAGAGGGGCTAAAAAAATCTCCCTCTCTTGCAAGAAAGGGAGATTTATAACGGATGCCTCACGGGGTGAGGTGAGGAAAATGCTATACTTTCGGCTTCTTATACAAAGGAACTGTGCTGCAAGGCTCACCAAACATAATGCTTTGGGCATAAGGTTTTAAACGACGTGCGATTTCAACGTAGGCAGAGGTGGGTACTGCTACTTTGCTACAGCCTTTTACTACTACTTTGGCACTGGTATATTCCTTAAAATCAATTTTAGTAATGGCAACGTCATAGAGTTTAGTCTCCAGTTCGTCAAGTGTGCCAAATACAACCATATTGGCATACGGCTCTAAGTGTATCGCTAACAGCATATAAGCCCATGTAGGGATAATTGCTTCTTCGGTACAGGTAATAGCAACATTTTTATTGGTGTAGTAAGCCCAGTTATGGGTTTTCAGAAACTCACGAAAATCTTTTTCACGCAGAATCAGACCCATATATAAGTTGTCTTTAATATCATATACTATCCGGTCGCCTTTATGATAAAAATCCTCTAAGTCAAGCGTAATCAGGCCGCTCTTGCTTACCCGGTTTATGATTAGTTCTTCTTCCATTTGTTTAAAATAAAAAAGCACCATTATTTGCATAGTTGCATCAAATGGCACAGATTTTTGTACAATCCTGTAGTTAATGAAATAACACTTTCTTTACTCAGAAAGTTTGTTTGAGGTATTATCTGCTGTTTCGGTTGAACCAGAAACTACCAATACAGGCGATGGAGGGATTGGCACGGGTTTTAAAGTAAGGTATTCAAACGCACCACTAAGCATCCACATTTTCATAAAGACCCTTCCGAAAACAAAGGCTTGCTGCACAATAAACATGACAAAAATCTTCAATGCGGAGTTCATGCCAATGGCTGATTCAAGAAACAGATATACCAGTACCAATATGACTGCTACCACAAGAATAGCCCAGTAAATACGCATGGTTTTGAAATTCTGGAAAATATAACTGGTGGCTTTCCAGAAACCCAGCCAGGCATTTAAAGAAAGATTTTTGAATAAAATGACTTTCGCATAATTACCGATATTGAGCACAACGGTAAACAAAAAACCAGAAACCAATAATGATGGCGTAAGCCATGCCATTTGCACAGGCTCGGTGCTATCGCCGGAGGCAATCAGAGAAACGCCCAAAAGGATAAAAGCAACAATACAAACGCCTACAAGTGCAACCGCTTCTATAAGAAATACGAGAAAGAACCTGCCGAAATATTGCATAGAGTTTTTAAGAAATTCACTTATTCTGAAAGTCCCTCTTAAAGCAAACTGTGAAAGAATACCCCCTGCAAAAAATATATTCAGCACTAAATATATAAGCGATAACACAAAACCCAACAGCCAGAAAGGAGGCAGTGATTTACCACTTTTATTTAAAAAATCAATGATAACGGTCAGGTCGAACCCGTTAATCAGTCTGTTAAATTCGATAGAACTGTCAGCTTCTACTTGCAGTACATTATAAAGGGGAACAGCTAAGATTAAACCAAGGGCTATATTAACGATAAAAACTGTCAGAACCATTTTCAAGTTTCGGGCAGTTCGGTTAAATGCTTGAGAAAGTATCGTAAACATATTACATATTGGTTAGGTTAGTTTTTCGTTGTTTTGGTGTCGCAATTTATCTCTTTTTGTTTTCTTTTCAAGGTTTTTGCGAAGTGCTTCTGTTAAATCAATATTGGTCTGATTGGCCAGGCATATCAGCACAAACAATACATCGGCCATTTCATCTCCTAAATCTTTGTCTTTATCCGATTCTTTTTCAGATTGTTCGCCATAGCGGCGAGCCATAATGCGTGCTACCTCGCCCACCTCTTCCATCAGCATAGCCATATTGGTAAGCTCGTTGAAATACCTCACACCAATGGTTTTAATCCAGTTATCTACTTCTGCCTGTGCTTCTGCAATAGTCATATCGAATATATTTTGAGATGCAAAACTAAGGAAAAAAAGTGCTTCCGGAAATACATTCTATATGGCAACGTTATTTTAGAACAAAACGGTATAAGTGTGCTGTAAAATTATATATAAGTTGCTTGTAGTCAGAGATTTATAAGAATAGTCTTTAAGTCTGACAACAGACAAGTTAATTTTCTTTTAATAGCTGCATTGAAAATGAATACCTTTGTGGCTGATTACAGATTATAGTCAATAGAATTATTTAATAAATAAGATGAACTTGTTTAAAAAACAGACAATTCAAAGTAGAAGATTCCCCTATGATAGGTTAGTAATTTTACTATTATCGCTCTCTATTGTTGTTTCGTGTAAACAGAAGCCAAGCTCCGGCGAGAGTGAAGCAGAACAAATAAAACTGGCCAATGCGCCTGCCTTTAACGCTGATTCGGCTTATGCTTTTATCGATAAACAAGTACAATTTGGGCCTCGTGTTCCTAATACATCATCTCATGTGAAAGGGGGCGACTGGTTAGTAAAGAAACTCAAAGAATATGGCTTTGAAGTAATAGAGCAGCCTTTTAAACCTGTAACATTTGATGGAAAAACCTTGAATGCCCGCAATATTATAGGCACTTACAATCCATCGGCTACCAAAAGAATTTTATTGGCAGCACACTGGGATTCCCGCCCGTTTGCCGATAAAGATTCTGTGAAAAAAGAACAAGCCATTGATGGCGCCAACGATGGTGCAAGTGGGGTAGGGGTATTATTAGAAGTAGCACGCACCATTCATACAACCCAACAAAAACCAACTATTGGTGTTGACATTATCTTTTTCGATGCTGAAGACTGGGGTGAAAAAGATGATATGCAGCCTTCTCAGGAAAAAGTATATTGGTGTCTGGGCTCGCAATACTGGGCAAGCAATCTGCACAAACCTAATTATTCGGCCTATTTTGGTATTCTGTTAGATATGGTAGGGGCAAAAGGGGCTACTTTTCCGAAAGAGGCACAGTCGGTGCAATTTGCCGGAAATATTAATAATCAGATATGGGACATTGCCGAACGTTTGGGGTATAGCCAGTATTTTATTAAACAAGAAGCCGGGGGGATTACCGACGACCACGTATATGTAAATACAGTAGCCAAAATTCCGATGGTTGATATTCTGCATCAGGAATTAAATAGTAATCGTACTTTTGGTCCATTTCATCATACACACGGTGATAATATGAGTATTATTGATAAGAATACCTTAAAAGCCGTTGGGCAGACCGTTGTACAGGTATTGTATCAGGAAGATGGTGCAGGATTATAAATTTGTAGAGGTGCATACAATGCGTCTCTACGGACTTCAATATTATCACCTCCCAATTGCCACCCGTTTCAACAAAGTATCTATCACCTGACGGGTAGTTATCCCATCTGCTTCTGCTTCGTAGTTTAAGATAATTCTATGGTTAAATACATCATGTACCAATGCCTTAATGTCTTCGGGTAGTACATAATCTCTTTCATCAAAATAAGCCAGCGCTTTTGCGGCATTGTATAAGGAAAGACCTGCACGGGGCGAAACGCCAAACTGAATATACCGGGCTTCGTCTTTCAGACCATACTCAGCCGGGCGACGGGTAGAGAAAATCAATTCAATGATATATCGCTCCAGCATTTCAGAAATAGTAATCCGGTTTATTTCCTGCTTGATGGCTGAAATTTCTTCTCTGTCTAAAATTGGTTTGGGCACATAATTGAAATTCAGATTGGCCATCTTACGTACCATTTCCAATTCAGAGTTTTTGTCGAGATAATCTACAAAAACTTTCATCATAAAACGGTCAACCTGTGCTTCCGGTAGTGGGTAGGTTCCCTCCTGCTCTACCGGATTCTGAGTAGCCATTACCAGGAACGGGCGGTCGAGTTGATGAGTTTCATCGCCGATAGTTACCTGTTTTTCTGCCATTGCTTCTAACAAAGCTGACTGTACTTTGGCAGGGGCACGGTTTACCTCATCAGCTAAAATCAGGTTCGAAAAGATTGGTCCTTTTTTTACTTCAAAATCACCAGACTTCTGGTTATATATCATCGTTCCGACCAAATCAGAAGGCAACAGGTCGGGTGTAAATTGTAAACGATTAAAACCTAAATCTAATACCTTGGCTAAGGTATTAATTGTTTTTGTTTTAGCAAGTCCGGGTACACCTTCAAGCAGAATATGCCCGCCCGTAAAAAGCCCAATCAACAGTCGATTAATTAACCGTTCTTGTCCTATTACTACTTTACTTGTCTCTGAAAAAACCTCTCTTATTTTTTTATGTAAAATTCTCGAACCTTCCATTTGTTAGATAAGATTATAGCAAAATCGTTGGATTAATAAATGATAAGATACCTTGATTTTATAGAAATTCAGTTTTCCAAAATCAAATAAATTGAGCCAATCTTGTGTAAAAAGTGTGAAGATAGGAAAATCCCTTAAAAACACTTAATCCTTTTTCATCTTTTTACTAAACGAAGCCCGAACGAATCTATTTTTCTGATGAATATCCTTTATAACAACAGCCTCTGAAAAACCTGCCATCCTAAACACTTCTGCCGTTTCCTGCCCCAGATTTTCATTAATTTCTACTACTACCATTCCATCTTTCTTCAATGTCTGAGAAGCAAAACGGGCAATAGCCTGATAAAAAATCAATGGGTCATTGTCCTCAACAAAAAGCGCCAGATGTGGCTCAAAATCCAGTACGTTATTACGCATTTGCGTTGCTTCTTTCTTGGTTACATAAGGCGGATTACTCACGATAATATCAAAACGAAGCTCGGTTTTTACCTTATCTGACAAGTATTGCAATATATCTACCTTTTCAAAAGTTACATGAGCGGCTGCGTTAAGGTCTGCATTTTCCTGTGCAGTTGACAGGGCATTTTCTGAAATATCATAGGCCAAAACCTGTGCATTGTTTAATTCTTTTGCCAATGAAATAGCAATACATCCGCTACCTGTGCCTATATCTAAAACTTTTTTTTCAGTTTCGGTTTTCTGTGTTTTTTTCTCCCATTGACACACATATGCTACCAGTTCTTCTGTTTCGGGTCTTGGTATCAATACTGAATCATTCACCAGAAATCTTCTGCCATAAAAAATTGCTTCACCTAAAATGTACTGAATCGGCTCATGACTGTTTAATCTGTTAACTACCGAATCCCAGTCAATGTTTTTTGAGTCATTGATAGGTCGATTGCTCAGAATATCAATTTTCCTGAGCCCTAAGGTATGTTCTAATAACCAAAAAACAATTTCTTTTGCTTCCTGTGTTTCATACACCGTAATTTGATGTAACAATGCGTCGAAGAGTTGTTTGCTTGTGAGGTTATCTTTCAAAATATAAACTTTGTGATTTGCCGCAAAATTAACGCAAGAAATTAAGAATGGAAGAAAAATATATGCTCCGGGCGTTACAATTAGCTGAAATTGGCAGGGGTCAGGTAAGCCCTAACCCAATGGTAGGCTGTATAATTGTACATAATGATAAGATAATCGGAGAAGGCTGGCATCAGAAATATGGTAGTTGGCATGCTGAAGTAAATGCTGTCAATTCGGTAAAAGACCTCTCAAAGCTATCTGCATCAACCGTTTATGTTACGCTTGAACCATGCTCTCATTTTGGTAAAACTCCTCCCTGTGCCGATTTATTAGTAAAGCATCAGGTAAAAAAAGTAATTATTTGTAATGATGACCCATTCCCGTTGGTAGCCGGAAAAGGAATTGCAAAACTAAAAAATGCCGGGATTGAAGTAGTACAAGGTTTATTAGCTGAAAAAGGCAGCGCACTTAATGCTCGCTTCTTTACTTATGTAGAAAAGCAACGTCCTTATGTAATTTTGAAATGGGCTGAGACCGCCGACGGCTTTATTGCAGGAGAAAACTATGCACCTGTAAAAATCACCAATGCACTCTCACATACAGTAGCCCATAAATGGCGCAGTGAAGAAGACGCCATTATGGTAGGCACTAATACCGCTCGTTACGACAACCCAAAACTGAATGTAAGAGAGTGGCAAGGAGCTAAAAATCCGATAAGAATAATAGTTGACAGAAAACTACAATTATCCCCATCATTAAACTTGTTTGATAATACGCAGGATACATGGATACTCAACGAACAGACAGATAAAACAGAGGATAAAAATACATATATCAAAGTGGCATTTGGGGAGTCATTTATTGAAAATACGCTACAAGAATTGTATAAACGAAAAATACAGTCTGTCTATGTAGAAGGTGGAACAACGTTGTTGCAGAGTTTTATTGAAGCTAACCTCTTTGATGAAATCAGGGTTTTTCGTAGTCCTAAGCAACTCTATCAAGGCATTGCTGCACCCGTTATTCCTAAAAATGTTGATATAGCTGAAAAACAAAACTTGTTAGGCGATGAACTAACTATCTATAAACATCGCTAAATTTGTAAAATTACCTTTCTACCCTATAAAGGTAATCTATTTTTCACCAAAAAATACTCCGATAAAGGGTAAGGAGACGTTAATTCATGAAAATTGCCATTATAGGCTGCGGAAATATGGGAATGGCTTTTGCCCGTTCGTTTTTGCAGTATGATTTAGTACGTAAAGAAGACCTTTTATTAATTGAAAAAAGTCAGGAGCGTAGCGAAACACTTAAAAGTGCTAAAGAGGGTGTAGTAGTAAGTACCATCAATGCCCAGATAGCCGACTACGAACTAATTATTCTTTCGGTAAAGCCACAGGATTTTGCCTCTCTGCAAGAAGAATTGACGGCAGTTATCCAACCACAACAGGTTATATTGTCTATTATGGCGGGTATTCCTATGAGCAAGATTCAGGAGGTACTTAATCATAAATTAGTCGTAAGGGCTATGCCTAATACACCTGCTATGTTGGGTATGGGTATTACCGGATTTACTGCCGCTCCGGAAGTAGATGCTCATAAACTCCGTAAGGTAGAAAACCTGATTAATGCCACTGGACGCTCGGTATATTTAGAAGACGAAAGCATGATTGATGCCGTAACGGCACTGAGCGGTAGCGGTCCGGCATATTTCTATTATCTGGTAAAGCATATGATAGAAGCAGGAAAACAAATGGGCTTTGATGAGGGTATGGCAAGCCTATTGGTAAAACAAACCATGTTAGGTTCTTATCACCTGATTAATAATGCTGAAAAAAGCTTAGATGATTTGATAAAAGCCGTAGCTTCAAAAGGTGGTACTACTGAGGCAGCCTTACGTACTTTTGAAGAAAGCCAATTGCCGGAAGGATTAATCAATGGTATCCTGGCCGCAGAAAGAAGAGCGAAAGAATTATCTAAATAGTTAAAGTTGCAAAAGGGAAAGTATAGTGTTTTGAAAAGGAAATGAATAAATCATACGAATTATTTTACGAAGAATCAGATGAAATTAATACCTCTGAAGGATTCAGGGGAGCTATTAATATAATTGATAACCATGTAATAATTCCATGTATAAATGTCGGTGTTGCTGAACATCTATTAAACCCAACAAAATCAAATAACTTTATAGATTATTCTTATTTGCTCTATGTAAATGTTAAATCAATTCATTTTAATACGGTACTTGATAAGAGGTTTGAAGAAACGGAAATTTACTATAACAGTTGTACAAATATAATAGGTGCCAAACAGTTTGAAGTTTCAATTGAATGTGAAAAGCTTTGTTTAATAATAAGAAAAAATAGCCGATTATCGACTAAAACGTGGATTCCTATTGAAACTCCAGTTTTCACGCCTAATCTATATGAAAGTGAGGTTTTTGAATTTCTACATTCAGACATAAATCCACTTATAGATTTTATTAAATATCAGGAAAATTCAGCCCTATAAAATTTATTCGACGTATTTTCTGTTAATAGAGAGAATCCGTTTAAACCGGAAATTCGCATTTTAATGTAAGATTTAAAACAATTTATTGACATAATCAGTATATTTATCTTACAAACAGATATCAATTATAAATTTAAGTGTTTTAAAGTGGAAGAAAACAAAATACAGAATAGTAAAGCCACTGTACGGACACCTATCATTGTAGGTACAACCCTTGCATTGGGTATTCTGATAGGTGCAACTTTTTTCGGAGGTCGTCGTCCGGCGGGCGATGTATCCCGTAGTTCAAGCAAGTTCCGGGAAATTCTCTCCTATATTAACAGAAGTTATGTAGATAGCGTTAATACCGATAGTTTGGTTGATTATTCAATCACCAAAATGCTTGAAAAATTAGACCCTCATACCTATTATTTCCCGCCGCAAGATGCCGAACTGGCTCGCTCGCAACTCGAAAGCGGTTTCGACGGTATTGGTATTGAGTTTAATGTATTCAACGATACCGTATATGTGGTTACACCATTGGCCGGGGGGCCATCAGAGGCAGTAGGTATCCAGAGTGGTGATGCCATTATTAAAGCCAATGATAATAACCTGACCGGAAAAGAAGCAAGTAGCACCAATATCTTTGCCAACCTGAGAGGCAAAAGAGGCTCGGTGGCAAAGCTGGAAATTAAACGCAAAGGCTTCAAAGATTTATTGAAATTCTCGGTTACCCGCGATAAAATACCTCAATATGCTATAGATGCCGCCTACCTGATGAGCGACAAAAAAACAGGTTATCTGAAAATTAATCGTTTTACAGAGACTACCTATGACGAGTTCAAGGAACACATGGCCAATCTACAAAAACAAGGCATGAAACAATTGCTTTTAGATTTACGTGGAAACCCCGGAGGATATATGGATAAAGCAACCGACATTGTAGATGAACTGGTAGCAGGTAAAGGTGTAATTGTTTATACTGACGGAAAAGACTCCCGTAATAACCGCAAATCTCATGCACACATTGACGGAATGTTTGAAAAAGGTCCGATTGTAGTATTGGTAGATGAAGGCAGTGCTTCGGCATCAGAGATTGTATCAGGTGCATTACAGGACTATGACAGGGCTTTGGTAGTTGGTCGTAGAACTTTTGGCAAGGGCTTGGTACAACAACCGATTCAATTGTCCGACGGTTCGGAGTTACGTCTCACCATTTCACGTTATTATATTCCAAGTGGCAGAGGCATTCAGAAACCTTATGTAAAAGGGCATTTGGAAAACTATGATCATGAATTAGACGACAGAGGGAAATCAGGCGAGTATTTCGTAGCCGATAGTATCAAAAATAACCCCAAGATGCGTTTCAAAACGATGGGTGGCCGAACGGTTTATGGTGGTGGTGGAGTTACGCCTGATATTTTTGTGCCACGTGATACAAGCCATATTACCAAGTATCTGATGGAATTGTATGGCAGAAACATCATTCGTGAATATGCCATGAGTTATGCTAACGAAAATAGTAAGAACCTGTCAAAACAGTCATTTGATAGTTATCTGAAAGACTTTACTGTGAGCGATGCCATGCTCAATGACATGAACAGAAGACTAAACCAGACAGGCGTTACTTATACTGCCAAAGAATTTGCCGACTCGAAAGACTTTATCAAGTCTCAGTTAAAGGCCGCTATTGCCCGTCATATCTGGCACCGGAGTGTAAAAAATGGTCTGAATAACGAATACTATCAGATTATTTACCAGGATGACCCAATGATTGAAACAGCAATAAAGAGCTTTGTGAAAGCAGAGAAACTGGAGAGAGAAAGAAAATTGTAAGATAGAGTTATTATTATTATTCGTAGAGACGCATTGCAATACGTCTCCATTGGTCTGTCATATTGAGATTAATAATTAGGCTCTCCTTTAATAGGGTAACGATTTGATTAGCAATATTTTAGCAAATAAATAAACCCCGAATATGCACGAACTTGACATATTTCGGGGTTTTTCGTATTTTTCTTCTGCTAAGAATTAAAAATACAGATGCAAGGTACATTATTTGATTTGGATTCTCCAAATTTTTCCAGATTGCACATTTTCAAGAATAAGACAGAATTAGGTGCGATTTATCAAACCATAGATTGGGTAGCTTTAGACAATCTTCTTCCAAAAAAGAAAACCAAAGTTGGTTCTCCTTCCATTTTACCACCACGAGGATATTTTGGTTTAATGTTTCTGAAGCATTATCTGAAACTGAGTGATGAAAAGCTATTAGAGCGATTAAATACTGACTGGGCTATACAAATGTTTTGTGGCATTCAATTGTGTGATAATCAAATGGTTCGGGATAATGCTTTTGTCTCTAATGCACGAACTTACCTGGCAAAGCATATTGATTTAGGCGTTTTACAACAAACCCTTATTGCAAATTGGAAGCAGGAAATACCTGATAAACAAGTAGTACTAATGGATGCTACCTGTTATGAGTCTTATATTCGCTTCCCTACAGATGTGAAATTACTTTGGGAATCTTGTCAATGGTTATGGGAAAAACAGATTCCCACCCTGTGTCAAACTTATCGAATCAAATTACCTCGCTCAAAGTTTAAAGACCAAAAGACTAAATATATCTCTTACAGCAAACTGCGAAAGAAAAGCTATAGAAAAACCAGAAGCAGGCAAAATGCTTTACTAAAATTGTTGGATAAAGGAATAGAAGCCTATCAATCCCTGCTCAATCAAACTCAAGCGAAAGGATTAAGTATGGTAGACGCTGAAACATTTAAGACCATTAAACTGGTTTATCAACAGCAAAAACAGCGATACTTACACCCACAAGCCAAGATACCAAACCGGATAGTAAGTTTGTACAAACCCTACCTCAGACCCAT
>NZ_SEWF01000083.1 GCF_004168285.1 Emticicia agri
AGATGCTACTTTAGCTGTATAAGGGTGTTTGGAAAGCATGATAGGCAATGAATCCACCAAAGATACATTATCATAGCAATCATTAAAATTCATTTGATTCATCAAATGGGAAATAATTACCTCAAAATGCCAGTATATTGCATTAATTCGTGCATTATAAGCTTGATATGACGGCAATTTTGGAAACCATGATGACCAATGATTGACCATATAATTATAAGTTGAGCGATGGCTATAATGGCCTTCGAAAATACCACATAGGTAAATCGTTATTGCCTCTTGGTCTGTAAATTCAGGACAATTATTATTGCTCTGTCTTTGGAAATGTAAACTCATGTGCGTATCATAGCACTCACAAACAAGGCTGTAAGTTTGTATTAATTGTAAAGGTCGCATTTTGCAATTTAACAAAATACTCCTTGTTTGTTTCTGATAATTTCAACCCTTGATTCACATACTTAAATCTTCACTATACCCTGTTCTTTAGAAAATAGAAAACCAATACTTCCTACTTACAACTCTCTGAACATAATATAACTATCTACCAACCCTAATTCTTTATGCCTGAAACCTTTGGGAGTTGTGCCGATAATACGGAAGCCTGATTTCTGCCAGAGTTCTATGGCTACTGTATTGGTACTTACCACAATATTAAACTGAATACCATAGTAGCCTTTGTCTTTAGCGAATTGCAGTGAGTGTTCACAAAGCAACTTGCCAATACCTTTATTCCGATGGTCAGGGCTTACCATGTAGCCACAATTAGCAATATGACTTCCTAACCCAGGCTGATTAGGCTTTATAAAATAAGTGCCTACTATTTTGTCATTTTCTACGGATACAAACGTGTCCATCACTTCGGCAAACCAATAGTTTTGCAGAGAAGATTTAGAGGTATCAGGGCTGAATACATAGGTATCTCCTGCTTGTACTACGCTTGAGAATATCTCCCATACGCCATCGTAGTCAGTTTCTTTTGCTTTTCTTATCTCCATTGGGTAGTAAACTTTTGCTGAATATACTTTAGCAAAAGTATCATTCCGGTTATTATTTCAGAACAAATAGTGCATATATTTTCAAATTTACGATAACAAAAAAGCCGCACACGCAGGTGCAGCTTTTCAAAAGTTCTTCAGTCTGTTTTATGCTTCAATGTCATAAACCAGCAATGGTATGTCAGTCTTGGCAATAATCTCTTTCGACTTACCCGAATTGATAAATTCTGAAAGGAAACTGTGATGATGATGCGCTACTACCAATAAATCTGCTTTATGCTTATGCGCTGAGTTGAGTAAGCCCTCACTTACATTATCTGCTTTGATAGCTTCAAAAGCAAATTTCTCTTTCGAGAATCCCTCTTGTATATCTTTTAACATCTGTTCATCGTCCTGAACATTCAATTCAAAATCGGCATTTATTTTAATCAGTGTTATTTTTGAATCAAGTTCTTTGGCTAATTTAAATACCTTCCTTAAAACATCTTTCTCTTCTGACTCCAATTCAGTACCGTAAATGATATTATTAAACGACGGCTTATCGCTATCAGCCGGAACAATCAATACAGGTACACTTGTGCTATTAATTACGCTGGAGGCAGTTGAGCCAATCAGCCTGTCAAAAAAAGAACTATCAGTCGTTTTTCCGACAATAATCAAATCTGCTTTTTTATTTTTAGCAAATTCTGCAATACTTGACGACAAACTTCCGATAATCATCTCGCTTTCGGCCTTTATATGTTTTTCTTTCAATGTATCGGTAATTCCTTCCAACTGTCTTTCATAAGACTTTATCATCTCTTCCTGCAAGGTCGATGGGGCTATGGTATCATAAGCTAAATTAGGGTCTAACGGAACCATAGGAAAATAGACATGTACTACTAATAATTCAGCTTTAAACTGCTTGGCCAATGTGGTAGCGTAAGCCAGGGCGCTATCAGAGTTTTCTGAAAAGTCTGTAGCTATTATGATTTTTTTCATGGATTTCTTCATTGTTTATCTGTTAATAAAAGTATGTAAAAAATTTATACCACTACCCTGTTCAATATTAAATCTCTATAAAATTTCGTCGCAGATATTTTCTAATTTTGTAGCCGTTACCTATCATCCAAATACACTTGCCATAGTTTCAGACTTCATAAACCATGAATACCGATAGATTAATTAGTGCAGATATTGAAAACTTTTATACGCAAACTTCAGAAGAAGCCAGGCTTCAGTTAGGATTGGGGCCTTTAGAGTTTGAGCGTAACAAAGATTTAATACAACGCTACTTACCTGCATCAAAAGGAGTGATAGCAGACGTAGGCGGAGGACCCGGCGTTTACTCAGAATGGCTATCCGGTATGGGCTATACTGTACACCTGATTGACCCTGTTCCCAAGCATATCAAACAAGCCACCAAACGAGCCAATAGCCTGAAAAAACCATTTAAAGCGCATTTAGGCGAGGCAAGGCAACTGAATTTCGCTGATGAATCGGTTGATATGGTTATTTTACATGGTCCATTATATCATCTACAGGATAAAAAAGACAGAATAGACGCTATAAAGGAAGCCAAAAGAGTAGTAAAGAAAAATGGACTCATAGTGGGTTTTGCTATTAATTATGCGGCTTCTACTATTGCAGGTTTGTTGAATGGATTCATGCACGAACCGGGTTTTATAGACATGTGTAAACAGGAATTACTAACGGGTGTTCATACCCCCCCTGAAACTATGCCTGGTTCATTGGCAGAGGCCTACTATCATAAACCCGCACAACTAATCAGTGAATTTGAAGAGGCAGGGCTTGAGTTTTTGAATATCTACGCAGTAGAAGGGGTAGTGTGGTTAGATAAAAAATATTTTGAGAGCCGGGCAGATGCCAGAAAAAAACAGTCATTAATGGATTTATTAGCTATTACCGAAAGCGACCAGGCTCTGCTGGCTTTAAGTCCACACATGATGATAGCTGTCAGAAAAATATAGTATGACCTATTTCTCAGATTAAACTACTCAATTAAAACAGAATGGTATAGTCGGGCAAATACTTGCCCAAATTCAGTCTTTTTATTTGAACTTTTGAACTATTTATCAGTATATTTGAAATCATAATTAGTATACCTACTTTAAACCTATACATAATGCCTAATCTTAAAAACTTTAGATCTTTTCTGACTAAACAGCAAAAAGATGAACCTACTTTCTCGCTTAGTGGAATTGAGGAAAAATTAGAATTGCCTACTTTACTCTTGCAACACTTTATCAAAGGCAGAAAAGATTTAGGAGAATATAGCGATAAAGTGATTGAGTTTTTTTCTTCTATTGGCTACGATGATAATGTGGCTTATTAATTACCGGGTCTAAGTTCCTCAATCAACTTGCGAAACTGCAAAGGGGTAGTTCCTTCATATTTTTTAAATAAACGGCTGAAATAAGACTGGTCGAATAAGCCAACCTCAGCAGCTATTTCGCTGATTGATAAATTACTTTGATACAATAATATTTTGGCTTCTAATACAATGGTTTCATCAATCCATTTGGTAGGAGATTTTCCGGTTATGGCTTTTACTGATTTATTGAGATGATTGGCAGTAATGTTTAATAATGACGCATAATCGCTCACCAGGTGCTTGGTTTTAATATGTATAAACAGCAATTCTCTGAACTTATTAGAAATAGCAATGGCTTTCAGTTGCGTAATACCCGGCATCGGCTTATACCCCCTATTTATTTCGCATAATAAAGCTATCAAGTAAGACTGAATAAGCTCCCGGTTATGTAAACCATTGATTTCGTAATCAATTAAAATTCTCTCTAACAATTGCCTGACAAAACCGGAGGTCTGCGTATCTAAACTGATTTTCGGATTGCCCCACACCCGCAGAAACTCAAAATCTTTCAGCAAGTCGTTTTTGGCTAATTTGCCAATCATGAGGTCGTCATGAAAATTAAACAGGTAGCCTTTGTTAATATCAATATTATCGAAAGAAAAAACCTGTCCTGCTGCTACTACCAGACATTCATCTTTCTCAATCTTATAGGTTTCGCTACCTATACGCATAATAGCTTCACCGTCTGTCAGATAAATAAAAGTATGCGTATTTGTTCTAGCAGGTGGTACAGGCAACTTCATTAAGCGAATTAACTCTTCTACTCTTACTATAAAAAACTTATCGAAATCTGTTTTCAGTATAGTACCTGATTTATCTTCATGCTTTATGAAGTTGTTGCGGTAAGATTCTGCATTATATGTTTTTATCTGATTATTCTTAGGCAATTGCTTTCATAATGTTTCTTTTAATACACTATTTTTTTTCAAAATGTTTCTTTAAGAAATCAAAAATCTCTTCAAAATGCTTCAAGGGTTCAGTATGACCTCCTTCAATGGCTATATGCTCATAATAATGCCTAAATTTCTTACCCTTTAACCGATTAACAATGGCTTCCGACATAGGTGTTGAGCCCCACATCTCGTCTTTTGTGGCCGACATCAATAGAACAGGGCCGTTAATATTTTCTACCTGAATCAGGGCTTTTTCAACAGCTACTGTATCTTTCAGCATAGTATCAAATGCAAGTCTTAAATCTCTTTTGATTAAAGCAGGGATAGTTTCTTCAGAAACAGGTACGTAAGGTACTTCTAAGCCCTGATAAGTCCATGAAGAAGTAGATAAATGACTGGTAAGACCGGGAAAAGCTACATGACTGGGCACTATTGCCACCACGCATTTGATGGCTTTGAAATGACTGGCTAAGAGTAATGCTAATTCGCCACCTTTTGATCCACCTATCAGGGCTATCTTTCTATTATCAATTTTCGGATTTTTTGTTGCTTCCATAATGGCACCATACACTTTTTCCAAGGAAATACGGTCTAAACTATCCGGTGCGCCTTTTGCGCCAAAATAGCCAAGCGCTAAAAAGGCATAACCTTGACTGATAAACTCATCACGTGTGGATTTCCAGTAATTACTTGTCCAGGGATTACCCCCTTCTGAGCCGCCTAAGCCAACTATCAGTGCTTGCTTGTCTGATTCGCCCACATATAATTGGCTATTCACTCCGGGGGTAGATAAATTCTGAGAGAAACTATTGAAAGAAAAAATACAAAAGAAAACTAAGAATAAGGCTTTACAATGATTCATCTGATTGGTCGTTTAATAAATACAGCGTAAATTTGAACGCAATATTTCTCTTAACTTTTGACCTAAATCAAAAAATCACTTTTCAGCCCTGATTCTGCTTAAAGTTTCCTGAGTAATGCCAAGATAAGAAGCCACCATACCCAAAGGAATACGATGGTGAATCCCTTTATACACCTCACAAAAATGTTGATATTTCTCTTTGGCAGTTGTAAACCGCATAGAAGTGATGCGCTCGATGAGATATCCGAAAGTACTGCCCATTGACAGACGGGCGTAGCGTTCCATTTCCGGAAAATTATTAAACAAAAACATTAAATCCTGTACTTCTACTATATATACATCTGTTTGCTCAATAGCATCAATGTAATACAAATCAATCTTTCTTTGAATAAAACTGCGTGGCGAATTTGTCCAGTCGCCCTCACAACTGAAATACTCACTTATTTCTTTACCATCTTTCAGAAAATACAAGCGTAAAAGCCCTTTCTGAATAAAATAGCTTTTTGTACATATCCTGTCAGCCGAATGTAGTACCTCCCCTTTCGCAAAGGATTTAAAGGCAATCCTCTTCGTAAGTTCTTCTTTCAAATAGTCGCTTACCTTAATATATTGTGCAAAATGATTAAGTAAATCAGTCATCAGGAAAGATTTTTTGATGACTTAAAGATACGGATTTCAATTCTGAAACAACTTTTTATCAGCCCAAAAAGTCCCAAAAGGCACAACCGATGCTAATAGCGCTAATAAGGTTTTACGGATATTCCAGTTTTGCTCAATTTTTATCTGAATAACTGCCAGCACATATAAAATAAACAAAAGCCCATGCACTAAACCGAAAGTTTTATTAGGAGCCGGATTATCAAATGCGTATTTCAGCGGCATTGTAATAAATAACAAAACTAAAAATGAGATTCCTTCTATAAAAGCTAATAGTCGAAGTCGGCCTAATTGAGTTTTCAATAAATCTAACATGAACTATATTGTTTAAAAATTTCTAAAAAAAGGTCTGAACCAGGGAATAGCTAATAAGATAAGGGCTAAAGCAATAGAAAAATAAATGGTAATGGTTTTAAATTTGGCATGGTCAGTAGTAGCCCGTTTGGCCACAGAACCGCCTATAGTCATCACTACTATAGAGCTAAACATCATAGCTATGTGATAAATTCCAAAAAACCAGATTTCATGGTTGCCTCCCGAACCACTCTTCATAAAAAACTGCGTAATAGGGCTTAATACGAAGTATAAAGTAAAACCTATTAATAATTGTGTATGGCTGATTGTAGTCGCTATCATACGGGCAAAGCCATCTGCTTTGGTATAGGTGCGTTTACTGATAATGCCGTGAATACTTCTGCCAATGGCATAGAGCAGACCTATTAAGACGAGCCAACGAAAAACAGAATGGAGAAACACAAATATCTCGTACATAAACGCCTGATTTTTTTGCACAAAATTAGGCTCAACCGGCTATCAGATGTTAGGATTGATGAAGCAAAAAACCGGACTTTTCAATCATTTTTGCTGTTATTGATGTTAGATAATTTTCAGCCCTGATAATTATATACCCATTCCAATACATTGCCGTCATCCGGGTCATCAACGATGCCCACGCACGTAAAATTATTTTTTTCTAAAATCCGGCACGAAAACTTGTTTTCAGGTAATGTGCGTGCGGTAATTTGTACCGATGGGTCAGTATTGAGTGATAAATTAACTAACATTTTACAGATATTTGTTCCCACTCCCCGGTGTTGGTATTTTTCCATCGTTCCATAGGCAATTTCTATAGCCCCGTTTATCGGTTTCCCTTTTATCCCGGCACTACCTATGATATTCCCGTTCTCTTCAACAAAATAACAAATCCACGGAGGTAAATATCCTACTTTCTCGTAAAACTCTACTGTCATTTCTACCAGTTCCTGGCATTCAGGGTTTCTTAAAAACGCTTCATTCTCACTCAGGTATTCTTTAATAGGTACTAATTTCATAATAATCACAAATACATTTTTTGATAAAAAATATTTTCCTTATGGCTGGTAAAGGGTTAAAAATACAGTTTTTTAGAAAGATTTTCAGTGTTTTTTATACAAATTTATTGTACTATAGCCTTTTGGCCTTCAATTTCTGAACAAATTTACTTGGCATTATTTTTGCTAATTTTTCTTAAAATAGTACAACATAATATTTAATTCTCATTTCTTGCTGGGTTTACTCATCAGTAATACCATCTACAACTTTGCTTGATGCTCTTATAAGAATATAATGTAGTTAAGATTAGTCCTAATACAATTTCACCATGAATTATAAAATTTTACTATTTTCTTTTTTACTGTTATCCTATTCACTTACCGGGCAAGTTCTTAAACCTACATTCCGACATTTTTCTACCACCGAAGGGTTGTCGCAGGGACATGTTAGTGCTATTCTTAAAGACAAGAGAGGCTTTATGTGGTTTGCTACCTATGAAGGGCTCAATAAATTTGATGGGTATCGGTTTGTTATCTACAAACACTCGTCTGACGATAGCCTTAGTCTGAACAATAATATTGTTGATGATATTCTTGAAGATAAGGCAGGAAATATATGGATAGGTACTGCTGCCGGATTGGATAAATTCAATCGGGAAAAAGATAATTTTTCTCATTTCTTTCCCCCAAATGAATCAGTTCGCATCCGGGATATATTTCAGGATTCTCAGGACCGCATCTGGTTAGCCACAGGTACAGGTCTATACTTAGTCAATGTTGCCAACAATACTTTTAAGGTTTTTAAACATGAAGATACTAATAAAAATAGTCTGAGCGATGACGATATTAGCAAGATAGAAGAAGACAAAGACGGTAAACTGTGGATTGGCACTAAAAATGGGCTGAATAAGTTTGACCCTGATACTAAAACCGTTACTCGATACTTTAACGATCCCGCTAACCTCAACAGCATAGGCGCAAACTGGATTAAATCACTCTTCAAAGACAGCCGCAACAATCTATGGATAGGTACGCAACGGGGTGGTGTTTCAAAGTACAACCCTCAGACAGATACTTTTACTAATTTTAAACACGATCCGAAAAATCCTAACAGTATTGGTTATAACGACGTCCTGTCATTTATGGAAGATAACGAAGGCTATGTATGGGTAGGAACCGAAAATGGCGGTATAAGTGTCTATAATCCTAAAACCAACTATTTCCAGACTTTTCTGAATGATGCCAACGATAGAAGTAGCTTGAGCAACAATTCGGTGTATTGTATGTATATGGATAATATCGGCAATATATGGATTGGGACTTATTCAGGAGGGGTTAATTTTCTCCCTAAATTCGGCAGTAAGTTTACACTTTATAAAGAAGGGGCATCTGTTAGCGGACTCAAAAACAGTAGTATATTATCGATTGCCGGAGATAAAGATGGCAATGTATGGGTAGGTACAGATGGCGGCGGATTAAGTTTTTTCGACAAAAAGAAAAATACCTTTACCACCTACAAAAAACAATTATCAAACCCCGGCAGTATCAATTCAGACTATGTTGTTTCGGTAGCTGAACTCGATAAAGATTTGTTAGGCGTGGGCTTATATCTGGGCGGGTTTGATATACTCAATAAAAAAACCGGGAAATTTACCCACCACATGCCCGAAAGAAACAATACCCGTAGTATTGCTTCCGAAAGCGTTTATGCCATATTAAAAGCAAAAGATGGCAACGTTTGGTTAGGAACACTAAGCGGAGGGCTTAGTTACTACGACAGAAAAACTGACAGTTTTACCAATTATACGCATAACGTAAAAGACCCTAACAGTATTTCAAGCAATTTTGTACGGGCTTTGTATGAAGACGATAATGGCATATTATGGGTAGGCACCGATAACAGCTTAGATGCTTTTGATAAAAACACCAAAGTATTTACACACTTTACCCATAAAAACAACGACAAAAGGAGTATTGTTAATAACAATGTACAAGTAATAACCGAAGCAAAGAAAGGCTATCTATGGATAGGTACCACCGATGGTTTATCATTGCTTGATTTGAATACAAAAACATTTGAAACCATTAGCGAAAAAGACGGATTGCCTAATAATGTAATAAACGGTATTCTGAAAGACAGCAAAGGGAATTTTTGGATAAGTACCAACAAAGGCATAGCAAAATATAATCCTGCTACCAGAAAATTCCGCAATTACGATGTCTCAGATGGCTTACAGGGAAATGAATTTAAACCTGCTTCAGCTTTTAAAACAATTGATGGTGAAATGTTCTTTGGTGGCCCCGACGGGTTAAATGTTTTTCATCCGGACAGTATGAAAGACAATACCTTTATACCGCCTGTACATATTACTGATTTTCAGATTTTCAATAAATCGGTTGGCCTTAATCATAAGGATTCTCCGCTCATAAGTGCTATCAGTGAAACTAAAGAAATAGTGTTCACGCATGAACAATCTGTTTTTTCATTTGAGTTCGCAGCCTTGAATTATACATTATCTGAAAAAAACCAGTATGCCTACAAATTAGAGGGCTTTGATAAAGACTGGAATTATATAGGAAGCCGACGAACGGCCACTTATACCAATCTGGATCCCGGTACTTATACTTTCAGGGTAAAGGCTTCAAATAATGATGGTTTATGGAATGAAACCGGAACAGCCATTACGATTAAAGTACTCCCGCCATTCTGGGAAACATGGTGGTTCAGAACACTTCTGATGGCAAGTATTATCGGTACTGCCATAGCCTATTACCGCTACCGGATAAACACCATTAAAGCCCGTAACGAAAAATTAGAGAAACAAGTTGAAACCCGTACAGCGCAACTACGAAAGTCAACCGAAGAAGAGCTAAAAGCGAGACAGGACGCCGAAAAAGCCAATCTTGCCAAAAGTATTTTTTTAGCAACCATGAGCCACGAGATACGCACCCCTCTTAATGGCATTATTGGTATGACCTCATTGCTGGAAGAAACCGAACTGAACGAAGAGCAAAGAAACTATACAGATACCATACATACATGCGGCGAAGGATTATTGACAGTTATCAACGACATTTTAGATTTTTCTAAAATAGAGTCGGGCAATATGGAATTAGATGTGAAAGACTTCGATTTAAGACATTGTATAGAAGAAGTACTGGACATTTTTGCCGAAAAAGTAGCCAAGTCCAATATTGATTTACTATATCAGATTGACTGGGATGTGCCTATGCAGATTATCGGCGATAACCTGCGCTTACGCCAGGTTTTATTAAATCTTATCGGTAATGCTATCAAGTTTACACACAAAGGCGAGATTTTTATCAGAGTATTTTTAGTCAATACTGGCCAAAACGGACAGGTAGAATTAGGTTTTCAGGTAAAAGATACGGGTATTGGTATCCCTCCAGATAAAATTGATAAGCTATTTAAAGCTTTCTCTCAGGTCGATTCATCAACCACCCGTAAATATGGCGGCACTGGTTTAGGGCTTGTCATCAGCGAAAAACTGATTAAGTTAATGGGTGGCGATATAAGTGTAAGAAGTGAGGTAGAAAAAGGTACTGTATTTACCTTTACTATAAAAACAGAAATTAGTTCTATAAAAATATCGGCATTGCCTTTTAATCTGGATGTTTTAGAAAACAAAACAGTATTAGTCATTGACGATAACCTGACTAACCTGAGTATTTTTAAGGGGCAACTGGAACAATGGAAGATGATACCAACACTGATGTCTTCTCCACACGAGGCTTTGACTTACATTAAAGACAATAACAGTTTTGACATCGTCATTACAGATATGCAAATGCCTGAAATGGATGGTATAGAACTGGCATTGGCTATAAAGAAAATAGCGCCGAAAATTCCTATTATGCTTTTGAGTTCTATTTCTGATACTTTCTATAAAGAACATCCTGATTTGTTCAGCTCGGTATTGACCAAACCTGCCAAACAACATATTCTATGCAGAAATATCCATAACCAGATTATGTCGAAAGAACGTCCGGTAGTAGTAGAAAAAATACCGGGTATGCCTGCACAAAAGCTATCGGTTGAGTTTGCCATACAATACCCGATGAATATTCTGGTGGCCGAAGATTACATCATGAATCAGAAATTGGCGCTGCGTATATTAAGTAAATTGGGCTATGAAGCCGATTTGGCCGAAAATGGCATGGAGGTATTAGAGGCCATTAAGCATAAAGAATATGACGTGATTCTGATGGATGTACAGATGCCTGAAATAGACGGATTAAGAGCAACGGAGCTTATCAGAGAGCAGATGATTAACCAGCCGGTTATCATAGCCATGACTGCCAATGCCCTGCAAGAGAGTCGGGATGAATGTATCAGAGCAGGTATGGACGACTATATCAGTAAGCCCATCAATCTGGAATTTTTAGTAGCAGCGTTGGAAAAGTGGGGAACGCTCATTAAAAAAAAAGCCCGGAAATTACTTGAATCAGAAATTGTCTAATTGCCTATAGAGTGATATTGTGTCTGATAAAATGCTATTACGTTTGTAATAGCATTTTTTATTTAGGCTCTCCTTTAATAGGGTAACGATTTGATTAGCAATATTTTAGCAAATAAATAAACCCCGAATATGCACGAACTTGACATATTTCGGGGTTTTTCGTATTTTTCTTCTGCTAAGAATTAAAAATACAGATGCAAGGTACATTATTTGATTTGGATTCTCCAAATTTTTCCAGATTGCACATTTTCAAGAATAAGACAGAATTAGGTGCGATTTATCAAACCATAGATTGGGTAGCTTTAGACAATCTTCTTCCAAAAAAGAAAACCAAAGTTGGTTCTCCTTCCATTTTACCACCACGAGGATATTTTGGTTTAATGTTTCTGAAGCATTATCTGAAACTGAGTGATGAAAAGCTATTAGAGCGATTAAATACTGACTGGGCTATACAAATGTTTTGTGGCATTCAATTGTGTGATAATCAAATGGTTCGGGATAATGCTTTTGTCTCTAATGCACGAACTTACCTGGCAAAGCATATTGATTTAGGCGTTTTACAACAAACCCTTATTGCAAATTGGAAGCAGGAAATACCTGATAAACAAGTAGTACTAATGGATGCTACCTGTTATGAGTCTTATATTCGCTTCCCTACAGATGTGAAATTACTTTGGGAATCTTGTCAATGGTTATGGGAAAAACAGATTCCCACCCTGTGTCAAACTTATCGAATCAAATTACCTCGCTCAAAGTTTAAAGACCAAAAGACTAAATATATCTCTTACAGCAAACTGCGAAAGAAAAGCTATAGAAAAACCAGAAGCAGGCAAAATGCTTTACTAAAATTGTTGGATAAAGGAATAGAAGCCTATCAAT
>NZ_SEWF01000084.1 GCF_004168285.1 Emticicia agri
AACATACGATAACAGTTGCAGGAAATTCAGGATTCAATCCGGTAGTAGATGTGCGTTCGGGCACCTGCAATGGCATCAGTATCGGCTGTGCTGATGCCACCGGTAATAGTGCAGTAGAAACCGTAACTGTATCGGGTTTAACTATCGGCAGCACCTATTATATCAGGGTCTATAGTTATGGTGCTTCTGCCTCCAATAGCGGAACATTTACCATTAGTGTTGTTCATGAGGTACCACCTGCCAATGATGAATGTACCAACGCCATTACCCTCATTTCTTCTACCGGCATTTCTGGTGTTCTGGGCACAACATTAGGTGCTTCGCAGAGCCTCGAAGCCATTACGTGTAATGCATTAACCGGTACCGCCGATGATGATGTATGGTATAAATTTGTAGCAGTTTCTAATAAACATAATATAGCAGTTATCGGCGGTCCGGAGGTCGACGTGGTAGTTGATATTCGTTCGGGAGCCTGCAATGGAACTACCATTGCCTGTTCTGATGCAACCAAAGAAGCCGGAAAAGAAGAGTTGACATTATCAAACCTGATAATTGGCAACACCTATTATATCAGGGTTTATAGTTTTGGCAATGCCAGAGCCAATCGTGGGCAATTCGGGATTTTGATTAACCATGAAGAGTGCCCTGCCACGGCAAATATCACCCAGCCCATTACAAGCGGAACAGTTACGATGAAAGCCATTCAGATTACTGCTACCAATCAGGTATCAGAGGCTAAGGTAACCTATCGGGGGGCGGATTCAGTTACCTTGCAGCCGGGTTTCAAAGCCACTGTAAACACAAGCAATGTTTTTCAGGCGATTATTGCGGGGTGTCCGTAGGGGGTGGGGTTTGACTTAACACTAGTGTGCCTGTAGGTCTTCCATGTTTTATTCAATACAAGTAATTTTACTTCAATTGTTAGAAATAAACTTGGTAAAACATTGATGTAGTTCTAAGCAGTCAATTCACAGCCATTACACGAATAAAGTTAGAAGCATAATAATAAGTAGCCTTTTTCTCGATGAGTTAAGCAAGAAGTCTGATAAAATTGGGCTTTATTGTTTATCTATTATTTAAAATTATTCTTCAAACGAATTATAGCTTTCAGGGAGAATTTTATTTATCATGAAAATATACTAAAAAAATCTATGCAGTCTAAAGAATATCGATTTTCAGATATAGAATACATTATTAATGATGGACTAATTTTAATGGTAACGGTAACTCCTTTAGAAGCTTCTGCTTTTGAAGAATATTTTTCTCCATTAGAAAGTGAAGAATTTATAATTGAGACGAGAAAGGATAATTCTACTTATTATCTAGGAAAATTTGGAAAATATAATGTTGCCCATGTAAAATGTGGGGATATGGGGGCTGTGGCTTCCAAGGGGTCTATAATAACGGTTATTAATGCTATTAATAATATTAAACCAAAGTTTATTATTATGATAGGAATAGCTTTTGGAATAAATCCTAAAGAACAAAGTGTAGGGGATATATTAGTTTCTAAAAAAATCATTCTCTATGACAGTCAAAAAATAAGTAAGAAGATAATCCATAGAGGGTCAATTCCTGAAGCAGATAATAACTTGATTAATTGTTTTGATAATATAAGAGATTGGAAGTTTTTATTGCCTGATGGTAAGAACGCTAATATAGAAATTTGTGATATTTTATCAGGCGAAAAACTAATAAATAGCATTGGGTTTAGAAAAGAATTGCAACTTCAATTTCCTACTGCTAAGGGAGGCGAAATGGAAGGAGCAGGCTTATATGCTGCTTGTCACGATAAAAGAATTCCTTGGGTTTTAGTAAAAGGCATATGTGATTTTGCAGATGGGAACAAGGACAAAGGAAAAGATGAAAAACAAAAATTAGCAATGAACTCGGTTTTGAATGTATGTATACATCTTTTTAATAAAGATTACATATTTGAAAACTTAGGAGTAAAAAAAAAAAAATAGTCATGATTTAAATGAATTGCCTAGAAAAATTGATGATCCTAATAATAATTTCATTTTGCTTTTTAGCCAAGAATATTCTGATTTTGTAGGAAGAGAAAAAGAATTAGAAGTTCTTAAGAGATTTACTGAAAATGAGAAACTGTTTAGTTGGACGTATGTAACTGGGCAGGGTGGAGTTGGAAAAAGCAGGCTTTTACTAGAAATTTGTAAACAATTACAAAAAAAAGATTGGGTTACTTGGTTTAGCAATGATATTACTGAACTAGTTAAAAGACATGATTATTTTGATTATAATTTGCTAATTGTTTTAGATGATTATACAATAAATTCTAATGAACTATTTGGCATCGTACAGGGAATTAGCAATAAAACAAAAAGAAATAAGGTTAGATTGATATTCATAAATCGAATGAAACCTGAACATTATGATAACTTAAAGAAAACAAATCCCTACTTTCAAGAAAATCTATTTGAAGATGAATTACTTGAAATTAAGGGATTCCCAAAATTAGATTTTTTGAATTTTGTAAAATCTATAGTTCTAAAGAAAAATGATAAAATTGATGTATCTTGGATTAAAAATAATGAGCTTGAACATATTGAATCTTATAGCAGACCTATTTTCGGGATTTTACTTGGTTTAGCTATTGCAGAAGAAAAAAATATTTCAAATTGGGTTGAAAGTGATATTTTAGAATATTTTTATAAAAGAGAGTATATTAGACTTCAAAAATATTTCAATGAGGAAAAAATATTGCTAGATAAGCATTTGAATTTAATTGCAATACTATTTATTTGCAAATCTCCAGTAAATGAAGATATAAAGAAATTGTTGAAGCTAGGAAAAGATTGGCTTCCTGAGCCGTATAAATTTCAGCAACAATTTTTATCAAATTTTCTAATTACAGATAATAAATCTAATCAATGGATAAGTCTTTATCCAGATATAATTTCTATTTATTTTGTTCTTCAAAGACTAAGCAATATCGATGAAAATATCTTATATGGTTTTGAAGAAATAAAATCAATACTTAGTTTTATTGATAAAGAAATTAACATTTCATTTGGTGGACCATCATATCTAAAACTTCGAATAATAGAAGATTTTCCTGAAAGTGAAGTTGGTGTAAAAATATTGACAAATTGGGATGAAAATGATTTTTTATCTAAAAATCTTATTAATGTTTATACATGGAGTATTGTCGAAATAGTAAAAGACACTAAATTCAATGATTTTAAAAAAATTCCTTCCTATGAGAATATTTTTAACAACCTTTTGCAAACAGATACAATATTCTCCCAGATTGAATTACATTTTATAATGTTTAAAAGGCATTTAATTTTTAAAAACTATGAAGTAGATAAAAACTATTTGTATTTAAAGAATAGTACTGATAGATATAAAGAAAATATTGGAGAACAACGATGGTTTTTTCCATCATTTGAAGATAACTTTGATGTACGTCCTCCCAAAACCTACCTACCATTAATTACAAATGTAGCTTTCGTTGAGGAAGATATTCCATATCTTGAAGCATTATCAATAAGCAATATATTAATAAAAAAACTTGAAATTAAAAGAAGTAAAAAGACTTTATTTAATAGATTAGAAACGCTAAGTGTAGAATGGAATGATCCACGTATTAAGAAAGAGTTTCTTTTAACAATTATTCACTCAGATTTAATAAAGGATAAAAAAGAAACTTTAGTTTATATAATTAATTTATTAAATAGATTAGTTCAATCTTCTGAATTTCAACCAACTCAAATGGAAACAATAATTAGAGTGAATGTAATTATAGTCGATTGCATTTTTATTGTTATTCATTATTTAATTAATAATAAAGACTTTTCTACATTAGAAAGAGTTTTTACAATTGGATTGAATTTTATATTTTCCTTAAATAAATATATTGAGCGTCATAGAAAAACGATAAACTATTTTATTTATAAAACTGATAGAGAATTAATTGATGTTCTTCGTAAACAGGGAAGATTAGATATTAGTAGTAAATATTTAATAAGTAATATTTCATTACGTAATTATATGAATTATTAATATTTGTTATTTAAATGAAATAACAAATATTATCATTTAATAGTCTATTTATTGGCTTCAAAAGAATGTATTTCAGCAGTATTTTGCGTCCCCTCAGAGTCCCTTTGCTAGGCTTTGGCCTGCGCACGCAGGAGACTCTGAGGAGAAAGAATCAGGTATCAGGGGCTAAGGTAACCTATCGGGGAGCGGAAAGGAGAATCAATACTGGTAAAATGGGAAATTAAAAACATCTGGGAAAATTATAAAGGAATAGATTCATTAGCATGTGCTCGTTTCTGAATGATGCCAAATTAATAAAAACAGTATTCAGTGGGATATTGGTATTTGTTCTCCTTTTCTATTTGCTAGCAAAAGGAGCAACCGGACACGAATACGTCTTTGATTATCAGGAAATAATAATTATCATTTTAATAATTATGGGAGTGGCTTGCTTATCAATGATTTCATATGCAGATGATAAGTATTCTAACTTTATTTTAAAATGGATTTCAAGCTTTGCATTAACAGGTATTCTGTTTATTCAGGTTTATGCCCTCATTCAGTCTTTTGACATTGGAAGTATAGTTGGAAGTATTATTCTTTCTATATTTCAATTAGTGGTTATCTGTTTAAATGTTCTCATAATCAGAGCTTTGTATTTAAATAAATTTTCTGGTTCGTCTTAAAGTAGTCGAATAATTTGGAGATGTGGTTGATTTTAAATTCTACCAAGTGGAGAGAAATCAAATGCCAAATTTTTACCTGATTCATCTGGTACAAAATTTAACTGATATGAAAACAAAAACAGTATTAATCTACCACCTACCCCTGCCGCTTCACCATTTCATTAATCCAGATAGGGGCAAAGGGGGAGGTACAGCCTTTTGAAACGGGATAATCACGGTAAATGCCTAATTTTTCTCCGATGGCTAAGGCTCTTGCTCGGTATTGTGGGTGATTGATGCCTATTTGCGCCAGCGCAGAATTCATCGTCCATTGTATCAGTGGGTCGGCGGTGGGCATTTCGGTTTCTATTCTATTGAGTAGCGCATCCATGTCTATTCCTTCGGGTTCTCTCGCTATTCGGCCACTCGTAAGGCTCCAGCCTAAGCGTTGCGCCATAGGGTAGGGGTCATTCATCCATCGTTTTCGTAGTGCTTCTTTGTCGGGGTGAATTTTGATGATATAGGAGTACAACCACTCCGATTCATAAGTAAACCTGATAGAACGCACCATGGCATCTAATTCATCTGCCGATAAAGCTTTATAATCCATTACCAGCGTGGCAAGCAGTCGGGCATCAATGTTTTCAGTAGCCCATAGTTCCAGTCCTAAAGCGTGGTTGGTCTTATTTGAGTGGCTACAGTTCTGATGTCGCCCAGTTTTACACCGAACTGATTATCATGTGCGCCATTTTTTTTATTATGCTGTAGCATCTTCTCGTTAGAGAGTGCTTTCAGTTGTGCAAGTGCTTGGTCAAGTATCATGTTGTAAGATTTTGATACCAATTTACGGCTTTTCAGCCATAGTTACAGGTTTTTTACCTGTTACATGGTAAGAAATAATGCTTTCTATGCGCCAGAGGTTGCTTAAAAGATGATTGTAAGGATGAATGAGATTAAAAAAAACTTAAATCTTTATAAAATGGCTTTATTCGGGAGTATTTATATGAGATTTTTAGTTTTAGCGTTATAACTTTGCTAAAAATCAATAACTATGAACCACGAAGCCCTGATAAACAAGCACGACCCGATTGAGATTTTACTGGCAGAAGATGATGCTGATGATAGCTTGTTTTTTTCAGAAGCATTGGCACAAATTCCTGTTCTGACAAACCTGACCGTTGTGAACGACGGCGTAGAAGCCATTAACTACATCAACAACCCGAGTTCAACAAAACCTCATATAATTTTTCTTGATTTGAATATGCCCAAAATGAAAGGCCTCGATTGTCTGGAACAAATCAGAAAGAATAAATTATATAACGAAACCCCCTGCGTTATCATCACCACTTCTGCAAGCCCCAATGATATTAGTAAAAGTTACAGCAATGGTGCAAACCTTTATTTTGCCAAACCTGTAAGCATGATTGACTTGGTAAGAATGATTGACAAGGCTTTAAGGGTAAACTGGAAACACTTCTTCCCGCCGTTTGAGGATACCTTTTTTGTTACGGAAAGACGTATATAGTTAAATAAATGATACTTGCACAAGCGCTGATGGCCTTACCGATGGGATTGGTTTTAATCTTTGTCAGCCTGTTTTATCAATCATTTAGCCGTTATCATCAATTGCAGTTTTTCCCTGATGCGTTTATACATCTTTTCATCTTTCCTGTTCCAGTAATTGGTATGGGCTATAAACGGAATAATATTGCGGATAGAAACTTCTGATGGCTCAAAATGATTTTCTATCCCTTTTCCGAAAACCTCAATATTGCCGCCTACATAGTCCTGTTCAAAGGTAAAGTTTGTCCAGCGGGTAAGGGCAAAGGGTGCTGCATGGTGTAAAACCTTTTTGCCTGAAATCTCAAAGTGAAATTCGTTGCCTTTTTCAGGCACAGGCGGACAAACAGGAAATTCTCTGTCCTTTATTTTTAAATCTAATTGCTCCGGATTTTTGGCTAATAACAGCTCAGCATGTGCCAGCGGACTCCCCAGGGTAATAAAATCAGAAATCCGCCACGAATCAAGGTTCTGGTGTTGTTTCTTCCATAGTTCAAACTGCTTTTCTCTGTAAACCGCTCTGTTTTTCTTAATGTCGGGTTCTTCCTTACTTTTAGTTAATGTTTCAGCTAATGCTTCAAGGTCTGCTATCTCTTTTTCGGATAGAAAAATATGCTCGTTATGGTTTATCCATAGAAACTTTATCAAATCATAAGCAATTACCGACCCTAAACTATGCCCTACCAGTATAATGCGGTCGTACTTATTCTTTTCAATCACCTTGCCCTGTGCATCAGTAAATACATTCCCTTTGGCATCTGTAACGGGTACTCTGGCGGCATGAATTTTTTTAAGCAGTTCTATGCCTGTTTTCCTGATATCCTGCCTTTGTTTGATATTGCCTGCACTTGGGGTCATGTATCGCACGGCATCACCGAGGTAATTAATCAGGTAAAAGTTAAAAATGGCTAACGCCAAAGGTAATAGGTATTTAGAGAATATAGGTAAAACTCCCGATTTGCTCTCAATGATTCTGGTCAGACAACTACTGATAGGAATATCAGGCAACCAGTGCAAGAAAAGAATCAGCATAATACCTAAAGTAAGCACAAGGCTTATCCAGAAAACGAGGTAAATCCAGACAATTCTATCAGGGATATTTTTGATGGGTCTTAAAAGAATTTCTTTAAACCACCAGTAAATGTCCGACGCCTTTGTACCACTCATTTTATCTGCCCAATAATATTCAAAATAGTCGGTTTTAAAAGAATCGGCATGTGCGTTGGCAGTCAGCCGTCTCAGTTCAAAGGTTTCTGAGAGTACATCGGGTTTATTAAAGAATTTCTTTTTTGCCGGAAGCGGATTACCATTTTTATCTTTTGCAGGTTCAATTGGCGGAGCTATCAACTCTACAAAATCCCGTAGCGTGTCCATTGGTCGTTGTTCGCCAATGCCATGTATCACAATTACCGCTTGTCGTTCAATATTCAGTGCGTTGCTTGCTTTTTTAGTTGCCATAAAAAGGTAGGTTTTGCTAAAGGTAGAAACACTTTTCAAGCCCTCAAAAACCTTGGACGGTTTTTTATTTCTGGGTTTCGGAATGGGTGTAAGATTAGTTATTCTGCGTATCGAAGTACGAATTTCTTTTGATTTTTCTTGCATCGCACCTTATCCAGTTTTAGTTTTGTTTTTATTTAGACCATTTCTAAACAAAGTTATTCTGCTTATCAACCGCTCAAGGGAAAATGGGCTGAAAATCATATCTTTCAAAATAATCAGACAATGAAAAAAAATATTTTTAGTATAATGGCTCTGCTGATGTTGGGGCTATTACAGGTTACTCAGGCGCAAAACACGGTCTTTGCCGATGACGCTCATTCCTATACTTTGCCAACCTTTACGAAAAACATTCAGGGAGAACCCGTTTTGTACTGGACAGAGAAAGATGCTAACAATGTATTGGCTTTGTATTTCTCGGTATCGAAAGACGGTGGAAAGACTTTTGGTGATAAAAAACTGATTTATGCCGATGCAGGATTGGGCAGTAGCCGACTGATGCGTCCGAAATTATTGTTTAAAAAAGATGGCACAATGGCGGCTGTATTCTCTTACCGTGCGCCTGCTGTTACGCCTCCGGCACCGACTGCCCATGAAGGTGGACATGGCAACCATGCCACAGCCACACCTGCGCCAAAACCCAAGAGAGAATTGCAGGTAAGGTATGCTGTATCGAAAGATAAAGGCAATAGCTGGTCGGTACCGATTTCGGTTGATTCAGATACCTCAAGACTGGTAAGAGGCTTTTTTGATGCAGTTGTGCTGGCGAACGATGAAATTGCGGTGGCGTATCTGAAAGATGTAAAAGGTAGCACCAAACATGAAGAAAGAGACCTGCGGATGGTGATTACCAGAAACGGGGTTTTCCAACCTGAAAAATTGATTGACCCTGTGGTATGCGACTGTTGTAATATCAGCTTATTGGTTGATAATAGTGGTAAACTGAATATCTTTTACCGTGATAATAACGACGATGTACGTGATATTGCCCGTATGACTTCATCTGATAATGGAGGGAGTTTCTCCAACCCTCAGATTCTGCATCACGATAAATGGGAAATCAAGGGCTGTCCGCATGCAGGGGTTTCTTCTGTGGCAACGGCCAATGGTTCTCTCGTTACCTGGTTTTCGGGTGCTAACGAGCAATCGGGTGTAAGATTAGTTGATGCTGAGGGTAAATTATTAAAAGTATTAAGCGCCAATGCCAAAAACGGTCAGGTAGCTGCCGACGACAAACAAGGCATTTTTGTATGGGAACAAACCACCGAAGGTGGTGCCAGCCAGATTTTCTATAACAAAATAGCAGGCGGCAAGGTATCAGACAACCAATTGCTCAACGGCTCAGACTACGGCCAGAACGCCACCAGTCTCTTAATAAACGGCAAGTTGTTAGTGGCTTATGAGGTTGCTAAACCTAACGCCAAGACCGGGTTGAGTGTGCGAGTGGTGGAGTAGGGTGATTGAAGAGGTTTTGATTGTAAGAACGATTCCTCAAAATTAAAATGTTTCACCAATTGCAACGGTGAGCCGTTTTAAAAACGGCTGACACACCGACTGATTATAGAATCAGCCGAACAGAGAAGCTATTTGGCTTAAAAAGCAATTAGTATCTATTTCTCGAAATAATATAAATGAGGAGGTCTATTGTGCAGAGGAGATTAATCAATAGTTTATTAATTATCTATGCTAATTTTAATAAAATAGTAGTATATTTGTTAAAACCAATAAAATTGAATAATAAAACACATAACTCCAACTTACTTCTCCAGTATAATTTTTCTCATGAAAACATCGCACCTTCACCTCTTACTAGCTGATGACGATGAAGATGATCGTGAGCTTTTCCAGGATGCTTTAAACAAAATAGCTGTTAATACCCAGCTTACGACAGTTAATAATGGCGAGGAATTGATGGAATGGCTTCTACAGAAACAAGCCAGCCTTCCAGATTTGCTTTTTCTCGATTTGAATATGCCTCGTAAAAGTGGCTATGAATGTTTAGTGGAAATTAAACAGCAAATAAGTTTACAAGCACTGCCTGTCATTATTTTGTCTAGTGCTATAAAGCCTACAGAAATGGATAATTTATATCAAAACGGCGCTCAATATTATGTCCATAAACCTAGTAGCTTTAAACAACTCATACAGGTTATTGAGCAACTTTTGAGCTTACCTGAAGAAAAGAAACAATTTCAACCTATAAAAGAGAACTTCATTTTTAATTGAGTTTTTTAGTATTGTTATCTTTGGTCGAGATAAATAATCTTAAAAATACTTATCGATAACATGGATATATATCAGAGGAATAACATAACAATTTTAGGTAAGGGTACAATACCTATGATTTTTGCTCACGGATTTGGTTGTGCTCAGCACATGTGGCGGGATATATGGCCTGCCTTTGAAAATGAGTATAAGATTGTTTTGTTTGATTATGTAGGAAGCGGAAAATCAGACCTTAGCGCCTATAACGAAGAACGCTATGCCAACTTAAATGGATATGCAGAGGATGTATTAGATATTTGTAAAGCCCTGAAACTAAAAGATGCTGTTTTCGTTGGTCATTCTGTAAGTAGTATTATCGGCGTTTTGGCTTCATTAAAAGAACCATCCTTTTTTCAAAGTCTGGTTATGATTGGCCCTTCTCCAAGATATGTCAATGATTTGGCCTATCATGGAGGATTTGAAAAAAAGGATATTGATGAATTATTAGTAACAATGGAACAGAACTATGAAGGTTGGGCAAATTTTCTGGCTCCAGTCATCATGAAAAATCCTGAACGTCCTCAGCTAAGTCAAGAACTTACAGAAAGTTTCTGTGCCACCGATCCAACGATTGCCCGACAGTTTGCTGAAGTTACCTTCTTGTCTGACAACCGCAAAGACCTCAACAAAGTAACCCATCCTTCATTAATCCTGCAATGTTCGGATGATATCATAGCACCCTTAGCAGTAGGACTTTATTTAAAAGCTAACTTAAAAAATAGTACCATCAAAATTATGAAGGCAACTGGCCACTGTCCTCACATAAGTGACCCTCAGGAAACCATACAACTGATGAAAGAGTATTTAACCCAGTTAAATCATTGAGAGATATAGACATCCTGCCCCTACTCCATATCATGCCGGCTGGCTGTGTTTTGTTTGATGATAATGGAATTATTCAATCAGTAAATAATTCTTTATCTCATTTGTTAGAATATCCATCACAAGAACTAATCGGTAAGCATATTGAGTATATTTTCACTGTCTCAAGTCGAATTCTTTATCAGACTCAAGTTTATCCCTCATTTAAATTAAATGAAAAAGTAGATGAGGTTGCGTTATCATTAAAATCAAAACAGGGAAAAACTATACCCGTATTATTCTATTGTAATCGCACGGTTGTGGAAGAGAAAATAAGGAATGTGTGCATTATTGTAAGTGCCTGGGAGAGACAAAAACAAATGACAGAAATCTCCGAAGCAAAAAGAGTACAACAGATAGTAAAAGAGAATGAAACACTCAAGAAACTTAAAGAAGAGCTGGAAATACATGAGCAACAATTAGACAGACAAATATTCCTGCTGCTTGAACGAAACCAAGAACATGTACAACTCAATAAAGTTCTATCACATGATCTTCAAGAACAAATTCGTAAGATTGGGGTTTTCTCTGACCTACTGCAAAGTACTGACGAGTTACGTAATAATTCCGAAAGCAAAAGCCATCTTCAGAAAATTCAGAAATCTGTTTTAAAATTACAGAATCTTATCCGAAGTCTCCAACTGTTTGTTCACCTTGATTCTATAGAAGAAAGACTTACCCAACTTAAAGTAGAAGACATCATAAAAGAAGCTAAAAAAGAGGCCATAAATGGCACTGGATTCAATGATTTCATACTTGAAGTAGGGGAAATTTCTTCTTTTGAAGGAAGGTCATATCAGATGAAACTACTTTTTACTGAACTTTTTAAAAATGCAATCCAAAACAGAAATCCAGACAATCGCTTAGCTATTCATATAGAATCATTACTGATTGAGGAAAACATGTATCTGGCGAACAATAAAAGATATCGATATACAGAACACATCAGAATAAAAATATCAGATAATGGAGATGGATTCGAAAACCAGTATAGTTCATATATTTTCGGTCTTTTTAATAAACTAAATACAAAAACAGATAGAGTAGGATTAGGGTTGGCCTTGGTAAAACATATTGTTTCATATCATTACGGAACTATAACCGCTACATCAGAAGTTGGAAAAGGCAGTTCATTTATTATTGTCCTACCGATTCTCCAACCTAAATAAATACTAGTTGATAATTCAATAACCAGAATAAACTATTCAAGATGATGAGTAATAAACTATTCCAGTTAAATCACTCAGTTCAAAAGAAAGAACTTATTGACAACTTTTAAAGATGAAAATTATACAATTTATATGAAATAGTCATGATTTAATCTGACAGTTACGATTTATTTAGTAACTTAAAATTAAAGATTAAATCAAATGACAACACAGGCAAAAATCATCAAGAACAAGTTAGGAGTATTAGAACTTGCCAATGTTTTAGGCAATGTCTCAAAGGCTTGCAAGGTAATGGGTTATAGTCGAGATAGTTTCTATCGCTTCAAGGAACTCTATGAACAAGGTGGTGAATTAGCACTTCAAGAAATTAGTCGCAGAAAACCCATAGAGAAAAATCGGGTAGATACGTTAGTAGAAGAAGCCGTTGTCAAGATGGCATTGGACTTACCAGCTTATGGACAGCTAAGAGTATCAAATGAGCTAAAGAAACAAGGTATAGTTGTCTCTCCTGGTGGAGTACGTTCAATCTGGTTAAGACATGATTTAGCTACCTTTAAGAAACGTTTAAAAGCATTGGAAGCGAAGGTTAATCAGGAAGGAATTATCCTTACAGATGAGCAAATAACAGCCTTAGAAAGAGCCAAAGCTGAGAAACAGGCTCATGGAGAAATAGAGACACATCATCCGGGTTATTTAGGAGCACAGGATACGTATTACGTAGGTAATATTAAGGGAGTAGGCCATATTTATCAACAGACTTTTATAGATACTTATTCAAAGGTAGCTTTTGTTAAACTCTATGACCGGAAAAACGCTTTAGTAGCCGCTGATATGCTCAATGATAAGGTTATTCCTTTTCATGAGCAAAATCAGATTCGTCTACTAAGAGTTTTAACTGATAGGGGTACAGAATATTGTGGTAATAGGGAGCAACACGAATATCAATTATATTTGGCTATAGAAGATATTGACCATACTAAAACTAAGGCCAAAAGTCCTCAAACTAATGGTATATGCGAGCGTTTCCATCGTACTATTCAGGATGAATTTTATGCGG
>NZ_SEWF01000085.1 GCF_004168285.1 Emticicia agri
GCGTTGAACGCTATCCTGTGCATTAACAAAACGATAATCAAGCATCAGTGCTACGCCTTCATCAAACCAGGTCGGGATTTTTGTTTTGGTTTTCCACCAGCCTACACGAGTCATTAATTCATCATGCGACATTTCATGGGCAATCACATCTGCATTGAGTCCATCTTTATTTAACACTATCCATGAACCTACGGGTGTGCCTATGGTACAACCTGCCCCCTCTGATGTACGGCAATATTGCTGATACTTTTCCAGATTATCGCAAAATATAATGGTTGCTTCACCTTTCTGGCTGCCCCAAAAACCTTCTACACGTTTTTTAGCAATTTTAATATACTTTTTTAACGAATCCTGCTGTTTTAAAGTAGTACCAGTAGCTATATATACACCAGATTGTAAAGCATTGAAGTTATCGTACTTTACTAAAGAGCAGCGCAATACCTGCGGAAAAACCGAGATAAAAAGTAAAAAACAAAAGAATAGAAAGATAAATATGGGTTTCAGGAATCTCATTATTCTGTTAACGTATGATAACTAACTGAAAGTTCGCGCTATAAGATGTATGTTATTAAAAGTTTATGACGTAATTTTGGCAAAATTTTTTAATCACCTTACGACTTAAAAATATATGTATCAAATTATCCAACCGATTCACTCATATCTGGCATATCTTACTTTATTTCTATTAGCTTTTGCTACACTGAATGGAATGATGGGGTCAAGTAGTCAGAAAGCTTTTGAAGAAAAGCATTTAAGAATCAATAAATTTGCCCTCATAGCTACGCATACCATGTTTCTGTTAGGTGTTATTCTGTTGTTTACTTCTCCTATTACACAGGCTGCTTTTGCCGATATGAAAGCAACAATGAAAGACCCCTATTATAGATTATATGCCGTTGAGCACCCTACTATTAATTTACTTGCCGTTATTTTAGTAACTATCGGCAATGCCCGTGTGAAACGTGCAGTGGGTAATGGAAAGAAATTCAAGCAAACCATGATTTTCTTTGGTTTGGCTTTAGTGTTATTATTAACTCGTATCCCGTGGAGTGCATGGCTTGGGTTAAATTAATCTGTAGCAAACCTATGTGCATTTAGCAAGCATAGTATTTACAGAAGGTAATTACCAAATAAAGTTTATCAGATAATTTATGTTAAGACCATATTTAGGAAATATAGGGCATTTGTCCATTATTGTTGCGTTTGTTGCTGCCTTAGTTTCTACGTATGCCTATTGGCAAGCGAGCCGCCCGACGGCACAAGTGTTGAAAGATGTGGCTACCGATTGGCTCAAATTTGCTCGTCGTGCTTTTTATGTGCATACGGTGGCTGTTATCACGGTTTGTGCTTCATTGCTAAGTATTATTTTCAATCATTATTTTGAGTATCATTATGCCTGGGATAACTCTTCATGGAGTTTGCCTTTGGGCTATGCTGTTTCCTGTTTCTGGCAAGACCAGGAAGGAAGTTTCCTGCTCTGGATGTTCTGGAATGTGATTGTAGGCGTGATATTAATTAACTCGTCTTTACGAAAAAACAAGGCTTTAGAAGCACCGACACTCACTGTGTTTACATTGGTACAGACTTTTCTGGCCTCTATGATTTTGGGCGTGGTTATTTTCGGAGAGTTTAAGGTGGGTAGTTCTCCATTCTTGACCCTGAGAGAATCAATGCCTGATATTCCGATTTGGAAAACCAACCCAGACTTTATTCCGAAAGATGGCAATGGTTTGAACCCGTTGTTACAAAACTACTGGATGGTCATTCACCCGCCAACAACTTTTTTAGGGTTTGCTTTAACCTTAGTGCCTTTTGCTTTTTGCATGGCAGGTTTATGGAGAAAACAATATACCGAATGGATAAAACCTGCCTTACCGTGGACATTGGTAGCCGCAGTAGTATTAGGTACAGGTATTATGATGGGAGGTATCTGGGCCTATGAAACCCTCAACTTTGAAGGATACTGGAACTGGGACCCGGTTGAAAATGCGGTATATGTGCCCTGGCTGGTATTGGTAGCAAGTTTCCATACGATGCTATTAGCCCGAAAAAACAGTTCAGCTTTGAAGTACACCATTATTCTGGTTATTGCCCAATATATTCTCATACTTTACTCTACATTTTTAGCCAGAAGTGGAGTATTGGGGAATGCATCTGTACACTCATTTACCGATTTGGGTCTATCGGGGCAGTTGCTTTTATATTTATTTACCTTCATTATTGCCGCAGTTGCTTTATCAATAGTCCGTTGGAAGCATTTGCCTAAAGATGAAAAGGAAATATCAACTTTCTCACGTGAGTTCTGGATTTTCATGGGGGTATTGGTATTGAGTCTGGCGGCTTTTCAGATTATTGTTACTACCTCTATTCCGGTATATAACAAAATTGGAGAAGCCTTTGGGGTAAAGCTAAACATGGCTTTACCAACCAATCAGGTTGAACACTACACTCGTTTTCAGATGTGGTTTTTTATAGTAATTACCATTCTGACAGGGATTGCACAGTTTTTCTGGTGGAATCGGGTGAAGAAAGAAAACCTTTCCAAGTTGTTGAATCCGCTTATTATCACGCTTTTAATTACGGCGCTTGTTATCACCTTTGCTAAAGTAAACAACTGGCAATATATTATTGTATTAACTGCCGCTACCTTTAGCATCGTAGCCAATGCAAGTATTCTGACAGATATTATTAAAGGTAAATTTAAAGTAGCTGGAGGAGCCATTACCCATATCGGCGTTGCTTTAATGCTTATTGGTATTATGTTTTCGTCGGCCTATGAAAAAATCGTTTCTTTGAATTTTTCAGGCGCAGAAATATTTCAGGGCAATGACAAGGAGAACAAAGAAAATGCCTTGCTCTGGTTGAATCGTCCGACTGAATTCAGCGATTTCTCTTTTACTTATAAAGGACAATTTGTAGATGTAAGAAAAGTTCCGGGCTATATTGAGAAGAAATATATTATGCCTGTGCCGGGTAGCACCTTTAAAGGTATTGCCCGTGCTGATGTGGTAGATGGTGATAAAACTTTCTATAAACGTGGCGATACCTTAGAGTATGAAGCAGAAAATACCTACTATCAGGTAGCTTATACCAACAAAAATGGTAAGAGTTTTAACCTGTATCCACGCTTTCAGATTAATGAAAAAATGGGTAATGTAGCTTCACCTGATATTAAAAAATTCTGGAATAAAGATATTTATACACATGTGCGCTTTGTAACCTTAGACGAAGACAGAGAGTGGAGCGTGCCAGAAGAATTTACGGTAGCAGTAGGTGATACGTTTTTTGTGAACGATTATGTGGCTGTTTTAGAAAACGTAGAAGGAGTAAGGGAAGTAGATGGCATGCAACTCAATGAGGGCGATGCCGCTGCAAGAGCCATTGTAAAAGTTTTAGACAGAAATGTGGCGATAACTATGCGACCTGTGTTTGCTATCAGAAACAAGGAAATCTGGAGTAAACCGGAAGTAAACACCGAAATGGGTTTGCGCCTGCAATTAACTAAAATTGACCCGGCTACAGGCAGGTTTACGTTCTCGGTAAGTAGGGGGCAGCGTGAGTTTATTGTATTAAAGGCTCTGGAGAAGCCTCATATCAATTTACTATGGTTTGGGTTTTTGTTAGTCATTATAGGCCTTACGCTTTCAGCTGTCAGGAGGTTTGTGATAGTCGGCGCTGAATAAAAAATGCCGGATTCTGGTAGAGACGTATTGATTAGGATTTAAGAAGTAAGCGTTCTTTCGTAGAGACGCAATACGTTGGTCTCTACGAAAAAACAATAAAATTTTAAAGATCCGTCTTTACTCAAAACCCATTGAAGACGCCAGGCATGTCGTCTCTACAAAACGCCATTTTTAGATGCCCTAACCCTACCATATTACACAATAGCATTCATCATTTATGACCTTTTTAGAAAACACTTACCAGAAGTTTGAATCAAAAATCACTATTTTCTTAGAGGCAAGCAATTGGCAGTGGCGTGTGGTAGTCGTTTCAGGCATGATGATGCTATTGTCGTTTTTTAACAATACAATGCCCTTCGATGATTTTAAGTTGTATTACGAAGAAGTAATTGTGAAGCGAGATGAGTTCTTTCTATATAAAGTAACCAGAGACCGGGCAAAGAATCTGACTGAACATAGAGTATATTTAGAACCTGCTTCTAATAACCGGGTTTTTCGGCTTACCCTTCCGGTAATTGTAAAAGTATTGCACATCAGACACGTGAGTATCTTTATTTATGGCCTACAATTAGTATTAGGTGTTTTACTGTATTTCCTGCTGACAAGATTTCTGTTTCAGTTGCTCAACGATAAAGTAGCTACGTTTCTGTCAATGATAGCACTATCCTGCATTTATTTTGGGAGTGCATTTTTTATTGAGAACTGTGGTTATGGAGATTTTTATACTTTTTTCTTCCTGTTCTTAGGGATGTACTTCCGCAATCCGCTCATTATTTTTGCTTCTATTTTTGCGGCTACCTGGTGCGACGAACGCGCGGCTGTTGCCAGCGGATTGGTATTTTTATGGTGGTGGATTTCGCCAACGATTAAAGATAACCGGAAAATAAGTTTTATACCAAGCTGGCAGATGATAACAGTTGCTTTGGGCGTTATTGCTTATGGAGGCTTGCGGCTATATCTGATGAAATATGTGGGTATGTCGGCTACTTACAAAGAGGGTGAGTTTATGCAGATGATACACGATAGCTGGCGCTCTTTTGGCTTTAAGTTTACCTGGGTTTTAGAAGGGTTCTGGCTCGTGATGCTGTTGGCTTTCGGTATTTTATATAGCAATAAAGAATACCAGAAACTGATATTGGTTGCGGGCGGTACACTGGCGATGGTTTTTTTAGGTATGACTACTTATGACTCTACCCGAAGTGGCTCTTATGTATTCCCGATGATTTTTTTAGGGCTCATGATTGTACAGACTCAATTGAGCAACCGACAACTCAGAATTGTATTAACACTGGTGGCTTTACTATGCTTTTTACACCCATTAGCCACTAAAACCAGAGGCGTGGGGTATTTTCTGATGTAACACGGAATGGTATTCCGTGGAATGCTGGGTGGCATGGAATGATAAGAAAATGCCAGTCTTTGTGGCTCAACTCGATTTTTTTGATTCCGATAATGCTTAGAATTCTTCTCTGCTTCTTCACTTTTCAGGCATTTGCACAGATTCCTACCAATACCTGGCGGACACATAACAACTATGTCAATCTGAAAGGACTTGAGATAGTAGAAAAAAAAGTCTATGCTTTTTCTGAAAATGGTTTCTTCTACTTCGATAAAACCAATAATCAAGCCATTAAATTATCTAAGGCTGACGGGCTTACAGAAGCTAACCTTACACAAATCAGATACAGTCCGGGTTTAAGAAAACTATTAATTGCCTATGACACAGGTAACTTGGATTTAATTGAGATTGATTCAGACGGCCTAATGGGCGATATTCATAATATCGACTTCATAAAAAATACTGGTACCATACAAGGGAGTAAACATATCAATGCCATTGAGTTTCAGGGAGATTTTGCCTATTTGGCCAGTGATTTCGGACTGGTGGTTTTAGATACTAAAAAATCAGAAATCAAAGAAACTTATCAGAATATTGGTGATGGAGGTAAGGCTGTCAGTCTGAAACAAATAGCTTTTGCAAGAGATAGCATTTTCGTTAATACACCAGAGGGCATCTTAGGCGCAAAGTTCGCTGCGAATATCAACCTGCAATTTTTCGGTAACTGGAAGTCTATTCAGGATAATGAGTTATTTAAAACCCAACAGTATCCACAAGACCTCCTTGTGATTAATCCTCAGGAAATAGAAACTGATGCCGAAGGTAAAGCCTGGATTGCTGACGGGAATAATGGGTTAATAAGTAACTGGGAAGGGACGTTCAAAAACTACTCACCTAATGGACCTAAAGGAGAAATCAATAATATTTTTTATCTGCAATCGAAAATATACACGCTGGGAATAACCGGTAATGTATTTGAAAAAAATGAGTGGCAAACTATTTCTTGGAATCAGATACCTACGTATTCAGATGATATAATAGATGAGTATGGATTTCGTTGGCAAATTGTTGCTAATGGGGTAAGGGTAACTGACGAAACTAATAGCCAAACACGCTTATATACCATTGGTAGAAATGCAGGGAATCTACCGAGTAGTACGGTTAATACCATTGCTATTGATAGAGAAGGAACTATCTGGATAGGTACGAATGACGGCATTGCAGGGGTGGTTCCGGCAAGAGATATTTTTACAAGGCTGGTTGATGCCTATACACCTTTCAATAGCCAGGGAAGAAGAATATTATTACAGCAAACCGTAAAAAAAATTGTGGTTGACGGAGGAAATAGGAAATGGATTGGAACAAACAATGGATTAAACTTATTCGTACCCACAGTTGATGAATTAACACAAAGTTTCACGGAGAGCAATAGCCCATTGCCTACCGATGAAATAACAGATTTGGCTATGGATGTAGTAAGCGGTGAAATTTTTGTGCTGACGCCTAAGGGTTTACTTTCTTACCAAAGCGATGCTTCTGAATCCAAAGAAGATTTGAATGAGGTGAAGATATTCCCAAACCCTATCCGCTCTGACTATCAGGGAATAATGACGATTTCGGGTTTGAGAGAGAATAGTGCCATTAAAATAACAGATGCTGCCGGAAGATTGATTTATGAAACGAAGTCTAATGGAGGAACGGCTTCCTGGAATTTACACAATTCAACAGAAAGCCGTTCAATCTCAGGTATTTATATGGTTTTTTGTATTGCCGAAGATGGCTTTGAAAGTTTCGTCGGCAAAGTAGCCGTGGTTAAATAGTTATTCTACTTTTTTCAGCGTTACATAAAAATTCTCATCTAATTTTAAATCGGTTACATCTTTCTTTAATGCTTTCCAGCCTGTAGTCGGGTAAATAAAATCCATTTTTTCTCCATTTATAGAGACCTTTACAGGCATATCAAATCCATCAATGCAATTTGCCCATTGGTAAGATATTTTACCCTTTTCAATTTTATATTCTAATACCGGAATACGAATATCTCTGAGGTACTGGTCAAAAACCTTACTAAAATCTTTGCCACTATTCTTTGATACATAGTCTTCAATCTGTTTGCTTACCACAGTCTGATGATAGAAAGTTTTATTCAAGCCTCTTAATACCTGTCTCCAACGTTCATCATCATTCACAATCTGGCGCATAGTATGTAGCATGTTACCCCCTTTATAATACATATCACCCGAGCCACCATGATTCACATTGTATATGCCTATAATCGGTGTTTTGTTCTGAATGTTTTTTCTGCATCCAATGACATAAGCGGCTCCGGCTTCTTTGCCGTAATAATATTCAGTAAACAGGTTTTCAGAGTAGTTGGTAAAACTCTCGTGTATCCACATATCGGCTATGTCTTTATAAGTAATATTGTTGGCAAACCACTCATGACCCGATTCGTGTACAATAATAAAATCCCATTTCAAGCCCCAGCCTGTGCCTGATAAATCCCTGCCTAAATAGCCATTCTGGTATTTATTGCCATAAGTAACCGAACTCTGGTGTTCCATGCCCAGATAAGGCACATCAACTAATTTAAAGCCATCTTCATAGAAAGGATATGGCCCAAACCAATGTTCAAATGCTTTGAGCATCATCGGTACTTGCTTGAATTGTTCTTTGGCTTTTTCCAGATTTTCAGGCAACACATAATAATCAAGCGTCAGTTTACCTTTTTCTCCATCGTAAGTCTCATTAAAATGTTCGTAATTCCCAACATTCATATTTATACCATAGTTATTGATAGGGTTTTTTACAAACCACTCAAAAGTCTTGGTGCCGTTGTCATTGTTAATGACTTTACGCAAACGTCCGTTTGAAATATCTTTCAGTTTTTCGGGTACGGTTATACTAATCAGCATACTGTCGCACTCGTCATACATATGGTCTTTGCAAGGCCACCAGGCACTGGCACCCAATCCCTGACACGAAGTAGCCACGTAGTCATTGCCCTCTTTATCTTTCACCCATTGTACCCCGCCATCCCAAGGCGGTCGTTTCGCTACAATAGGCTTGCCTGAATAATGTACCACAATAGATTCGTTCTTACCCTTTTCCTGCTTTTTTTTCAGGGTAATCATGTAGGCATTTTTGCCATCTAATTTATAAGAGAGTTCTTGTCCGTCCTGCGTTACTTTATCTACTTTAAGTGGTGGTTGCAAATCTATCTGAATCACCTGATAAGGCTTTAGTACTTCATAAAATACCGTAGTACTACCGGAAAGTGTTCTTTCGGGTGGATTTACCGTTGTACGGAGTTCGTAATATTTTAAATCCCACCAGCTTCGTTCAGGAGTAATACTTCCACGTAAAGTGTCGTCACGGCTGAACTCCGGGGTTTTAATTTGTGCACAAGCTGTAAATACTAAGAAGGTGTTGATAAAGAGTAATGATGCTTTTAGCAATTTCATATGTAATCGATTTTATATTAAGCCAAAGTTAGTTGAAATTCTTTATTTTGTAGAAAACAGGAAAACAATTTCAAAAATTGTGTTTTTTGTGAATATCTCATTAAACCATCAAATAAATTCAGGTTTTGAAAACTGTTTTTTGATAAAAAATGTACTAAACAAAGAAAGGAGGCTTTATTTTAAGTATAAATCATCAGAAAAGTGTTTGGCTTCTCTGCTATTAAGTAAAACATGAAACAAACCAAAGACCCTTACGCCGCCCTGCGGTATCCCGAATTCCGGTATTTTGTTACGGCACAATTTTTATTTACCATAGCTATTTTAGTTCAGGAAGTAGTAGTGAGTTATTATCTGTACGAAATCACAAACGACCCTCTTTCTTTGGGATTAATCGGACTTTTTGAAGCCATTCCCTATATATCTCTGGCGTTATTTGGCGGGTATTTTGCCGACCGCAAAGAGAAAAGGACTATCATACAGATTTGCTACGGAATCATCATTATGTGCTCTTTGCTTTTGCTTTGGGTAACACATCCTTCAACCGAGCATGGTTTCAGTATCTTGCAGCAAAAAAACTTTATTTATCTCACCGTTTTCTTTTTGGGAGTAGCGAGAGGTTTTTATGGACCGGCTTGGTCTTCGTTAAAACCTTTTTTAGTTTCGGCAGAACATTATTCTAATTCTGCTTCATGGGGTAGCCAATTCTGGCAAATAGGGTCTATTTTAGGCCCTGCCTCAGCCGGATTTCTCTATAGCTGGTTAGGGCTTACTAATACACTGATTTTGGTAATTGTATTTTTTCTGGCTGCCTTTGTTTTTGTATCTCAAATCTCAAAAAAAGGTATTCAGAATATAGAAAAACAAGCAGATGTATTTAGTAGTTTAAAAGAGGGAATAAAGTTTGTGACTGGCAACAGAATACTATTCTATGCCATTCTATTAGATATGTTTTCGGTGCTATTTGGTGGAGTAGTGGCTATTTTGCCAGTCTTTGCGAAGGATATTTTGAAGGTTGGAGCAGAGGGACTGGGCATTATGCGGGCGGCTCCGGGTTTAGGGGCGGTGTTAACTATGCTGGGCACTGCCTATTTTCCACCTACCCGTCAGGCTTGGCGCAATATGTTAATTGCCGTTACAGGTTTTGGTTTAGCCACATTGGTTTTTGCGGTCTCTACACAATTCTGGTTGTCGGTGGGGGCATTGTTTCTGACAGGGGCGTTTGATAGTGTAAGTGTAGTAATCAGACAAACCATTTTACAGGTACTACCACCGGATGATATGCGTGGCAGGGTAAATTCGGTAAGTGGTATTTTTGTGAGTTGTTCTAATGAGTTAGGTGCCTTTGAATCAGGCGTCTTAACCAAGTTTATAGGGGCAATACCGACAGTTATTTTTGGCGGAGTAATGACTTTAGTGGTGGTGGGAGTACTTTTCTTTCGCTCGAAGGAATTGTTTTCAGTTAAATTGGAAAAGGCCTTAAAAGAATAAAACAAAGGTCATTCAATAGGCTCTCCTTTAATAGGGTAACGATTTGATTAGCAATATTTTAGCAAATAAATAAACCCCGAATATGCACGAACTTGACATATTTCGGGGTTTTTCGTATTTTTCTTCTGCTAAGAATTAAAAATACAGATGCAAGGTACATTATTTGATTTGGATTCTCCAAATTTTTCCAGATTGCACATTTTCAAGAATAAGACAGAATTAGGTGCGATTTATCAAACCATAGATTGGGTAGCTTTAGACAATCTTCTTCCAAAAAAGAAAACCAAAGTTGGTTCTCCTTCCATTTTACCACCACGAGGATATTTTGGTTTAATGTTTCTGAAGCATTATCTGAAACTGAGTGATGAAAAGCTATTAGAGCGATTAAATACTGACTGGGCTATACAAATGTTTTGTGGCATTCAATTGTGTGATAATCAAATGGTTCGGGATAATGCTTTTGTCTCTAATGCACGAACTTACCTGGCAAAGCATATTGATTTAGGCGTTTTACAACAAACCCTTATTGCAAATTGGAAGCAGGAAATACCTGATAAACAAGTAGTACTAATGGATGCTACCTGTTATGAGTCTTATATTCGCTTCCCTACAGATGTGAAATTACTTTGGGAATCTTGTCAATGGTTATGGGAAAAACAGATTCCCACCCTGTGTCAAACTTATCGAATCAAATTACCTCGCTCAAAGTTTAAAGACCAAAAGACTAAATATATCTCTTACAGCAAACTGCGAAAGAAAAGCTATAGAAAAACCAGAAGCAGGCAAAATGCTTTACTAAAATTGTTGGATAAAGGAATAGAAGCCTATCAATCCCTGCTCAATCAAACTCAAGCGAAAGGATTAAGTATGGTAGACGCTGAAACATTTAAGACCATTAAACTGGTTTATCAACAGCAAAAACAGCGATACTTACACCCACAAGCCAAGATACCAAACCGGATAGTAAGTTTGTACAAACCCTACCTCAGACCCAT
>NZ_SEWF01000086.1 GCF_004168285.1 Emticicia agri
TAATGTATCTTTGGTGGATTCATTGCCTATCATGCTTTCCAAACACCCTTATACAGCTAAAGTAGCATCTGAGATAGCAGATAAGGGTTATTGCGATGCAAAAAAACAATTTTATCATGGAGTAAAGCTCCATTTGATAGGTAAGGACAGATTTGAAAAAATACCTAAACCTAACTTTTTTGATTTTACGCCTGCCAGTGTGAATGATTTAACAGCTATAAAACCCATGATTTGCCAATTAAAAAATCAAATTGTGGTCGGTGATAAAGCATATAGTTCAGAAAAATTCAACCAACAACTTTCTAAAAATAACACGGTCGTTTTAACGCCTATAAAATTGAAAAAAAGACAACAATATCTACAATCGGATGATAGCCTATTTTCTAAGTATATTAGCTCTGTTAGGCAACCTATTGAATCTTTCTTTAAGTGGCTCATTAGCAAAACAGATATTCAAAATGCTTCAAAGGTACGTTCTGCTAATGCTCTATGGTCGCATTGTTTAGGTAGAATAACTGCTGCCATTTGTCTATTTATTTTTAATCCTTGATTCACATTATAACCAATAAATGAAGCAAAAACTTAACATTATAAAAATCGGTGGGAATGTCATAGATAATCCACGTGCATTAACACAGTTTCTGAAAGACTTCTCGGCATTGGCTGATGCCAAAGCCTTAATTCACGGCGGTGGCAAAATTGCCACTAAAATAGCCGTTAAACTTGACGTTGAAACCAAAATGGTAGAGGGCCGCCGCATTACTGATTTACCGATGTTAGAAGTAGTAACGATGGTATATGGGGGTTTAGTGAATAAACAGATTGTAGCACAATTACAGGCTTTAGATTGTAATGCTATAGGGCTGACAGGTGCCGATGCAGGCGTAATACTGGCTAAAAAACGCCCTGTCAGAGAAATTGATTATGGTTATGTTGGAGATGTAGAAAAAGTAAACGATGCTATTATAAAAAATTTTATTGATAATCGTCTGACTCCGGTTTTTGCGCCGCTTACTTTTGATAAAGAGGGGAATATTTTAAATACCAATGCTGATACGCAGGCATCGTCGGTGGCGGTAGCAATGGCCAATCATTTTGATGTAAATCTGATTTACTGCTTTGAGAAAAAAGGTGTACTTTCAGACCCGGAAGATAATGACTCGGTAATTCCGACTTTAACCCCTGTCAGCTATACAAACTATAAAGCTAACGGGACAATTAATGCAGGCATGATTCCGAAATTAGATAATGCCTTTGCAGCTTTGCAAAAGGGTGTGTCTAAAGTAATTATCTGTCATGCCGATGAATTACAACAAGCAGTAGCCCAAGGACAAAGCGGAACACAAATTATTCTTTAACTTTGCATCAACAACATTCTATTATAATATGATTCAAAATTCTGATTTGGTTGAGACACTGACAAATGATGCGATTGAATTACTGAAAGATTTAATTCAGACTGAATCTTTTAGTAAGCAGGAAGATGAAACAGCCGCTATTATCGAAGAATTTTTCCGTGAAAGGAATATTCCTTATCGCAGAAAGAAAAACAATATATGGGCAAAGAATAAATACTTTGATGCCAACAAGCCTACTGTTTTACTCAATTCTCACCATGATACAGTTAAACCTAATCCTTCATGGACATTGAATCCTTTCAATCCTTTGTTGAAAGACGGTAAGCTCTATGGCTTGGGCAGTAATGATGCTGGCGGATGTCTGGTATCATTAATTGCCACTTTCTGCTATTTTTACTATCGCAACGATTTAACATATAATGTGATTATTGCGGCCACAGCCGAAGAGGAAATTTCGGGACGTGAGGGGCTTGAAATGGTAGCACCCGAATTGCCGGAAATTTCTTTTGCCATTGTAGGCGAACCTACACAGATGCACCTCGCAGTAGCCGAAAAGGGGCTTCTGGTATTAGATTGTATTGCACATGGCAAATCGGGTCATGCGGCAAGAAACGAGGGCGAGAATGCCATTTATAAGGCCATTCAGGATATAAACTGGTTTCAGACGCACCAATTCCCGAAAGTATCTGAAAACCTTGGGCCAATTAAAATGACGGTTACGATTATCAATGCCGGAACCCAACATAATGTAGTGCCTGATACCTGCAAGTTTACGGTTGATATTCGGGTAACGGAACAATATACTTTGGAAGAAATTATTGAAACAGTTAAAAAGAACATCAGCAGTGAGGTAATTCCGCGCTCGATTCGCTTGCGTCCCTCAAGTATTCCGATGGAGCACCCGATTGTGCAGGCTGGTATCTCAATGGGGCGTAACACTTATGGCTCACCTACCACTTCCGACCAGGCTTTATTAGATTGCCCGTCGTTAAAAATGGGGCCGGGTGATTCGGCTCGCTCACATACGGCAGACGAGTATGTGCATATTGATGAAATTGTAGAGGGTGTTCAGTTATATATCAAAATGTTAGAAAAGGTAATTCTTTAAATCTAAGTCATATTTATGGGACAGGCTGATTTAAAAAAATATTATTCGGTAGAAGAATATTTTGAATTAGAAGAAATCAGCAACCTAAGACATGAGTATTATAAGGGTAAATTTTTTGAATTAGAGAGTTCAACCTTAAATCATAATAGGATTATAGGAAATATTGCCAATAATTTACTGCCAATAGTCAGAAAGAGAGGTTGGGATATTTTTACTGAAAGTGTAAAGTTGGAGACAATTAAAGAAAATTGCTATCTATACCCGGATGTAATGCTCACTTGTGATGCCGATGATTTAAAACAAGAATTTTTTATTCGTCAGCCAAGTTTGATAATTGAAGTATTATCTGACTCAACTACCCAATACGACCATGATTTCAAGTTAAGGCAATATAAGTCTATTCGTTCTGTTCAGTATTATATGTTGGTTTCGCAGAATGAGGTAAGAATTGAATTATATAGTCGTCTGAATGACTTTCAATGGCAATATGAAGACGTTGTAGAGCTTAGTCAGACTATCAATTTAGAGAAACTGAACATAACATTGTCTTTAGTTAAAACTTACAATAACATCATTTTTGACTCTACCGAAGAATCAAATAATCATTAATGAATATCATTTTTTACTTTTTCGCTATCCTTTGCGGAGTTGCCAATAGTATTCAGTCAGGTGTGAATGCCGAACTCCGCAAATCTATTCAGAATCCGATTTATTCGGCCATTATTTCATTCTGTATTGGCTTAATAACCCTGATTCTGATTACTCCCTTTTTCAGAGAGCCTATTCCCTCGCTGGCGACGCTTAAATCGGTAGCCTGGTGGAAATGGACAGGCGGGCTGCTGGGGGCTTTCTTTGTAACTACGGTTATTCTGAGTATTCAGAAAATTGGTTCGGCTAATATGCTTGCCTTAATCGTAGCAGGTCAGTTATTGACTGCCATGACGCTCGACCATTTTGGACTATTGGGTTTTAAAGTACACCCTATCAGTCTGATGCGTATTATTGGTGGGGTAGTAACTGTGATAGGCGTATATATGATAGTGAAGAATTAATATAGGAAGTTACTTCTTTACTATGGTTTCTACCACTTCCATTATTTTGCGGGTAGCGCCTACGTTGCTTAATACATAATTGCTACATATATCAGCAGCCTTTGCTCTTTTCTTTTCATCAGCTTTTAGCCTTTGATACAAGGTTTTCAACTCTTCCATATTTTCTACCGGAAAAGCACCACCTAAATGAATCAGTTCGTTGGCTTCCTGAAATTTCTGATACGATTGATTACCAAAGAAAACAGGCATACCAAAAGTAGCCGCTTCTAATATATTGTGCAGCCCTTTACCAAACGAGCCCCCGATAAAAGCATATTCGGCATATTGGTACAAAGAAGAAAGCATACCAATATTATCTATAAATAATACCTCATAAGAGGCCAAATCTTTCACTTCGTCAGTATCTGAAAACAGCACCGATTTAGCGGTTAACTGCTTCCGCCAGATGTCAATCTCTGCATCATGAATTTCATGCGGGGCAACAATAAATTTAGTATCGTCTTTCAGTTCATTCATTAACGGAATCAGCACATCCATATCAGTCTGCCATGCCGAGCCAATTATAAATATCTGATGCCCGTTCTTGAACTGTTCTACTACCTGAATAGCCTTTCGGTTATCTACAATCTGTTTCACACGGTCAAAACGGGTATCGCCTGCTAGTGTGGCATTGTTTATATCAATGCTTTTGAGTAAGTCTGAAGAACTTTCATTCTGTACTAAAATATGGTTGAATTTATGAAGAAGTTCCCGATAAAAACCACCATAAAACTTAAAAAATACCTGTTCAGGTCTAAAAATGGCCGAGAACAGAATTACAGGTACCTTACACTTTTCCAGTTCGGTCAGATAATTTTTCCAGAATTCATACTTTACAAAAAAGGCAATAGCAGGCTCAATTATCTTTACGAACATCTTTGCATTTTCAGGGGTATCGGCAGGTAGATAATAGATATAATCAACACCTGAATAATTTTTCCTTATCTCATAGCCGGAGGGTGAAAAGAACGTCAATACAATCTTATAGTCAGGATATTGTTTCCGAAAAGCCTCTATTACTGGTCTGCCTTGCTCAAATTCTCCCAAAGAAGCACAATGAAACCATGCTACCCTGGCACGTCTCGATCGTAATTGCCGACGTTCAGCATCTGATTTTATCTTATGAAAGAGTTTATCTCTACCCTCTACCCAAAGCTTTGCCTTCTTATTGAAAGGAGCAATAAGTTTCAACAAAAGACCATAAGCATGGATTGACAGGTTGTAAAGAAAGTCGAGTAACATACAAATATATAGTTAAAAACCAGTAATGGCATTTAAGCCGCAAACCTACGAAAAACCTTTGATAAAGTAGCTTTTAAACGAATTTCGTCTTTAGAATCAACAATTTTTTGCCATTATTCTCTCTTTACCGCACCTCTGACAGGTAATAAAAATAATCTGAATTAACTTCAATAAATAGGACAAAAACAGGAAAAAAACGCCACATAGCCCTTGTAAGCACCTCTCTTCACAATTATTTAAAGAAAATCAAAATATTTTTCTGAATTTAGAGTTATAATGGCATTATATCGGTTGATATTTGTTATACCATCATGCTTATTGTATTTTTTAGTAGATAGATACAGTTCATTTCCCGCAGAAGCTATTATTCCATATAAAATTGGGGAGATGATTAAAACACCAATTAATACCCATGTCTTTCCTCGACCGTTTAAAAAACTGGTTTCGTTCTGAAATACCCGCAGATGTTCCTAACTACGAGGCACCTGCCACTGCAATAGAACCTCAGAATGAAGTAAATAAGCCTGTTACGCCTACTACAGAAGTACCTGTAAATACCGCAGAGACTCCTCTGACGCCTTTCTGGTTAGAAAACGAAGATGCCCTGAGAGACGAGGGAGTAATTTTTGGTTTGTCAGAATCAAAAGCGGAAGAGAAAATCGGTGCTATCCGTAATTATTTTGCGCATAAAACAGCCGATTTAGTAGAAACAGTCGGAAATCTGTCAGAGAGAATCAATGAACTGAATCTTTTTATCGGGCAAAAAGAAACCCGCATTGAAGAGTTAAAAGAAAAAGCCCGCACGCTTGAAAACCGTGAGGCAGAGAATCATTATTTACCACGTACAATTGTGGGTCTTTTATTATCTTTGGCTATGTGCGTAGGTAATTATTACCTGATAGATGAATCTATTCAGCCGAATTTTCCACAGAATCACTTTTTTATTGCTTTGGGTATTTTACTGGCTGGTATGTTCAACTTATTTAATCCTAAATCATTGTTTCATGAAAAAGATACGCCCATTTCATGGAAAAATGTATTGGAAGAAGTAGGTATGCCTTTGGCCGCATCAGTTTTTGTATTTGTACAAGCCCTTGAACATCAGTCAACGGTACGTGCATTAGCCTTGTTATTGTTTACTTTCTTTTTGTTTCTGTTTGCAGGAAAATTATTGTTAAGTAACCTGACCATCACCAAAAATGATGTGAGTTTGTGGTTGAATAACAGAAGATTAAAAAGTGATAAAGTAAGTAAAGCAGGCGAATGGGATACAGAGCAGAATCAGCTAAAAAATGAAATTGACGAGCTGAGAATTCAGAAATGGAAAATAGTTGATGAATTGAAAGCACCGGAAGCCGAATTGAATCGGTTGAATGAAAAACGTGAAATGATGATAAAACTCTTTGAAAGTGAATTTAATTTGGCCAGGAGCTACCGTGAAAAACTTACCAGCAAACAAATCAAAAAGATTTTAGAGTAGTACTGTCTAACCCATGAAAGCTAAATTAACATAATACGAATGGAAAAAGAAAACGAAAATTATTATAACGGAGATTTTCAGCACGGGTATATTACCGGTATTGAGAATGTCGATAAAGGCACTTATGAAAGTTTCCTTTCAAGTCATGTCAGCTATGAGTGGTTGCAAGACCGTATTAATGAAAAACGGGACGAAATAGCAGAAATTGACGAAACCATTAAACAAAGTAAAGAAAACCAGAAAGAGGCTTATAGTAAATGGCAGGAACATACGCTTGCCGTTACTACACAAACCCAACACATAGGCTATATTCAGAAAGAAATTGACTCAAACACCGAAAGAATCAATTTTCTGGACGAAAAACGTAAAAAATCAGAATCGCCTTATTCACTTTTTGCAGGTATCCTGTATTTATTGGCAGGGGTAGCTTTTGTATCGGGTGATTTGATAATATCGCACGAAATTGTGGCCTATGCACTTAATATCCGAAACTCTTTTGAGGCGTGGGCATTTGCCATTGGTCTTGCCATGTTATCTATCCTGCTGAAACCTGCCTATGAGCGTCTGGTAGAGCAACCTTATCTGACCGATTATAATGCCAAAACCAAAAAGGTTTATGGGGTTTTTCAGGGCTTTTTGTTGGTATTCTCTATTGGCACCATGCTTGTTTTAGGTTGGTTCCGTTATGAAGCCTACAAAACTGACAAACTGAAAGAGGGTATCAATAAGCAGATAAAAGCATTGCAGGTAAACAGTACCCCTTTAGATCCGACCTCTGCGCAGCCCTCTGACAATCAGGCATTGATTCAGAAAATGGATGAGCAACTGAAGGCTTATGATAAACTGAATATTGATTTAGTAAATAGTCCCTGGGCGTTAATGTCGTTTGTTCTGAGTGGTATTTTATTTGCTATTGCAGGAGCTATCTGTTTAGGTATAGCCTTACCTGTGATGCAATCATACTGGTACCGATGGTTACAATCGGGGCCTGCTATCAGACGCTTGCGTAAAAAGAATGTTAAGTTGACAACTGAACTGAAAGCGGCTGAAAAAGTATTATCAGAACAAACAGCACAAAAGAATATTCTGGAAAACGACCTGGCCAATCTGCCAAGTGTAGCCGAACTAAAGGAAGAAAAGAAAACCCTTTCGGCAGAAATTCTTGTGATGCTTGAGCATGCTAAGTTAGCAGATCAGGATCGCCGTATCAATTCATTTAATGATGGTGTATCAAAAGGTAGCTCAAACCGCAATGAAATGACAGATGACGAATACGAAGAGTTCAGAAGTGCTTCGGTACGTCAGATGCGTAATGCACAGGATTCTAATTCTGATAAAACACCAAAAGTGTACCGGAATAACGGATTACGTCCGCATCAGGCGCTCCGGAAGGTAATTACCGAGCAATTTAATAACCAGAATCCTAATTAAAGAGTAGTGGTTTTTAATAAATAAAAGTAGAAACATGGCAGACATGTTTCTACTTTTTTTATTCCCCAAGTTTATAAACCGATATTTTATCTATTTTTGTGCCATAACTTATCATATTATAACTACATGGACTCAACAGAAATAAAGAAAATCCCTTTGAATGATTTACATGAAAAAATAGGTGGAAAAATGGTGCCATTTGCAGGCTTTCTGATGCCTGTCCGTTATTCATCTGATATTGAAGAACATAATTGTGTGCGAAACGGTGTAGGTGTTTTTGATGTATCTCACATGGGTGAGTTTATGTTGACCGGAAAAAAAGCGCTTGACCTCATCCAACGTGTATCAGCCAACGATGCTTCTGCTTTGTTTGACGGCAAAGTACAATACAGTTATCTGCCTAATAGACAGGGGGGAGCTGTGGACGACCTGTTGGTTTATCGCCTGACTGATGAGTGGTACTACCTGGTTGTGAATGCCTCTAATATTGAAAAAGACTGGGACTGGATTCAGAGCCATAATACAGATAATGTACCAATGAAGAATCTGTCTGATACTACATGCCTTTTTGCTATTCAGGGACCCAAAGCATTACCGACTTTACAAAAATTGACTGAGATAGATTTAGCTTCTATGGATTATTATACTTTTCAGTCAGGGAAAGTAGCCGGAATTGAGCCTGTGCTGGTATCGGCCACAGGTTATACAGGCGCAGGTGGTTTTGAAGTATATGTTGATAACGATAAGGCCGAAGAACTTTGGCATGCTATATTTGAAGCAGGTGCCGAATTTGATATAAAACCTATTGGTTTGGGTGCGAGAGACACATTGCGTTTGGAAATGGGCTATTGTTTGTATGGCAACGATATTACTGATACTACTTCCCCATTAGAAGCAGGTTTAGGCTGGGTTACCAAATTTAATAAAAACTTTATCAACTCAGCTAATCTGCAAGCCCAAAAAGCTGCCGGATTGAAACGCAAATTAGTAGGCCTTGAAATGATAGATAAAGGTATTCCTCGTGCACATTATGAAATCTGTGATGCTGAAGGTAATAAATTAGGTGAGATTACATCCGGTACCATGTCGCCTACCTTACAGAAAGGTATTGCTATGGGTTATGTACCAGTTGAATTTTCAAAAGCAGGCACAGAAGTGTTTGTGAAAGTAAGAGAGAAATTGCTGAAAGCTGTGGTTACAAAAATGCCTTTTGTAAAACCCGGCGTATAATCTATCAGGGCATAACCCAAACAAAAAAGGCTTCTCACCGAGAAGCCTTTTTTGTTACTCTTATGTTATCTTACTCAGATACTGATTCAGATTCTTTCTTTTTGTTAGAAAGTTTCTTTTTCTCACCTTCTACCATTTGCTCTTTCAAGGCAGCAAGGGCATCAAGGTCTCCAAGTGTCGATTTTTCTTCGTTCGAAGAAGCAGTTGCTTCTTTTCCACCTTTTTTCTTAGCATCTTTTTTCTCATCTTCCTTAGGTGCTTCCCAGGTTTTAGAGTGAGAAAGCATGATTTTCTTCTCTTCTTTGTGGAATTCAAGCACCTGAAATGGCAATTTCTCACCAGCTTCAGCTACTGTACCGTCAGCTTTAGCCAAATGTTTCAACAAGGCGTATCCTTCAATACCGTAAGGTAGTTCAAGTGTTGCTTGTTTGTCATTTTTAGAGATAATTGTACACTCGTGCTCAGAACCTACTGTGAAGATGTGCTCGAAAGTATCCCAAGGATTTTCTTCAAGGTGTTTGTGGCTAAGGGCCAAACGACGGTTTTCAACGTCAAGCTCTAATACCACTACGTCTAAAGAATCTCCAACTTTCACAAAATCAGATGGGTGTTTGATTTTCTTTGTCCAGGATAAATCTGAAACGTGTACCAAACCATCAATACCTTCTTCTAATTCAAGGAAGATACCGAAGTTAGTCATATTACGTACAGTACCTGAATGAGTAGTACCTACACCGTATTTGCTCAATAAATCTTGTTTTGTCCAAGGATCTTCAGTCAATTGTTTAATGCCTAAAGACATTTTACGCTCATCACGGTCAAGAGTCAATACAACTGCTTCGATTTCGTCACCGATTTTCAAGAAATCAGATGGGTTACGTAAGTGTTGTGACCATGACATTTCAGAAACGTGGATAAGACCTTCAACACCCGGTTTCAATTCAAGGAACGCACCGTAATCTGCAATGTTTACAATCTTACCTTTTACTTTCGAACCAACTGATAATCCTTCTGCCAATGAATCCCAAGGATGAGACTCAAGCTGTTTCATACCCAACGAAATACGTTTTTTGTCTTCGTCGAAGTCCAGAACAACCACTTTGATGCGTTGATCAAGTTTAAGCAATTCGTTTGGATGGTTGATACGACCCCACGAAATATCAGTAATGTGAAGGAGACCATCAACACCACCAAGGTCGATGAATACACCGAAGTTAGTAATGTTTTTAACCACACCTTCCAATACCTGACCTTTCTCCAGGTTATTAAGAATAACCTGACGTTGCGTTTCAAGGTCTTTTTCGATAAGGATTTTGTGAGATACAACTACGTTATCGTTAGTATGGTTGATTTTCACAACCTTCACTTCCATTTTCTTACCAACAAAAATATCGAAATCACGGATTGGTTTAACGTCAATTTGTGAACCTGGCAAGAACGCCTCGATTCCGTAGATGTCAACAATAAGACCACCTTTCGTACGACGTTTCACGAATGCATCGATGATAGCGTCTTCTGTAAATGATTTTTCGATGTTGTTCCAAGCGGTCAATACTCTTGCTTTTTTGCGAGAGATAACCAATTGACCCATTGCATCTTCTTGTTTTTCGATGAAAACCTCTACCTGATCACCTACTTTAAGGTTAGGTAAATCGCGGAACTCAGAAACCGAAACCAAACCATCTGATTTGAAACCGATGTTTAATAATATCTCACGGTCAGTGATACCCACAACCGTAGCCATTACTACATCTTTCTCAGCAACCTCTGTTAGTGTTTCGCTGTAAAGTTTTTCAAGATCTGCTTTTTCAGAAGCGGAGTAGCCGCTACCGATACCTCTTTTTGAGACTTTGTCCCAGTCAAATTCTGCAACTTGTGCCATATTGATTTTTAATGCGCCCATTTGTACATCAACCCACCGGGCTTTTAGGTCGAAATTAGTTTGAAATAATCCTTTGAGAAAAGGACTGCAAAGGTAGTGCTTTTCTGTGTAAAATCAAACATAATTTATTTATTATTAGCGAGTTAAGTTTTTTATTTATTGACAGGGCTGTAAGAGGTGATTATTCACCTGTTTTATAGAGAAAATAACTGTAACAAGTACCGAAAAATATTATGCTTGCCTAATATTTTTAATTTTTTCTCTTTTCTTCTCAATAAATCGTCTTATTTTTACATTAAAAAATACAATACCTGTTCACTGTTAACAAACATTAAACTTCTGTTATGCCTGTTAAAACACAACCGTATCCCTGGTTAAAATTTTATCCGGAGGGGATACCTTATGAAATCAACCCAGATGCCTATCCGTCGTTATTAGAACTGATGGACGAAGGCTTTAAGAAATACGCTGATAATGCTGCATACTCTTGCATGGGCAAAGAGATGACATTCGGCGAATTAGATAAATACTCGCGCGATTTTGCCGCTTATCTGCAAAGCACAGACTTAAAAAAAGGCGACCGTCTGGTAATTCAGATGCCTAACTGTCTGCAATATCCGGTAGCTATGTTTGGGGCTTTAAGAGCAGGATTAATCATTGTAAATACCAATCCGCTATATACCCCTCGTGAAATGGAACACCAGTTTAAGGATTCAGGTGCAAAGGCAATTGTAATTGTAGCCAACTTTGCGGCAAACCTTGAAAAAGTGCTGAGTAAAACGTCTATCAAACACGTGTTTGTTACACAGTTAGGCGATATGTTAGGTTTCCCGAAAAAGCAGATTGTGAACTTTGTAGTGAAGACCGTGAAGAAAATGGTGCCGGAATATAACCTGCCAAAAGCCATGCCGTTGATGAGTGCCGTTAGCAAAGGAAGTAGTCTGAACTGGACTAAACCTAAACTTGACAATTCAGAATTAGCCTTTATTCAATATACAGGTGGTACCACCGGCGTATCAAAAGGGGCTATGCTGACTCACCGTAATATCATAGCCAATTTAGAAGCAAACCATGTATGGCAAAGTGTTATGACTGGCCAGATTAAAGATGATAAAATAGTTGTGGTTGCAGCCTTGCCTTTGTATCATATCTATGCCTTAACGGTAAATGCCCTGACCTCTCTGAAAACCGGCACCATGAACCTGCTCATCACTAATCCAAGAGATTTAGCAGCATTCATTAAAGATTTGAAAAAGAACCCACCGCATGTATTTACTGGTTTAAATACCCTGTATAATGGTTTGTTAAATCATCCGCAAATTAAAGAAGTGGATTTCAGCAAGTTAGTGATTACTTCTGCCGGAGGTATGGCACTACAAGGAGTAGTAGCCAACCGTTGGAAAGAAATGACTGGTAACTTGCCTGCTGAGGGATATGGTTTATCTGAAACCTCACCTGTATTGACCTCTAATCCGTTAGTAGGAGAAAACAGAATAGGTACTATCGGTGTGCCGTGGCCGAGTACTGAAGTGAGGATATTAAAAGACGATGGTACCTGGGGAGAAGCAGGCGAAATAGGAGAGATTTGCGCCAACGGCCCACAAGTAATGGCCGGTTATTATAACCGCCCTGATGAAACAGCGAAAGTAATGATGAAAGATGATGAAGGCAGAGATTGGTTCAAGACCGGAGATATTGGGGTAATGGATACTGACGGCTATTTCAAGATTGTGGATAGAAAGAAAGACATGATTCTGGTATCTGGCTTTAATGTCTATCCGAATGAGATTGAAGAAGTGGTAGCCACTTGTCCGGGTGTATTAGAAGTAGCTTGTATAGGTGTGCCGGATGAAAAATCGACAGAAGCCGTAAAAGTATTCATTGTAAAGAAAGACCCCGAACTAACAGCCGAACAGGTAAAAGCCTATTGCAAACAGAATCTGACAGGCTATAAATGCCCGAAACACATAGAGTTCCGTACTGAATTACCTAAAACCAATGTCGGTAAAATTCTGCGCAGGGCTTTGAAAGAGGAGGCTAAGTAAAAATGTGGCGCGAGCTTCCAGCTCGCAGTATCATTGTCTATTTTGTCTTCGATATCGACCGCGAGCTGGAAGCTCGCGCCACAAATTAAATATAAAAAGGGGCTGTCTCAAAAGAAAACCGCACAAAATATTATTTGGCACAAAATCTCCTCACCCTCTAAATCTCCCTCTCCCGAGGTGTGTCTTACCCATAAGTTGGGTATTTTTGCAAAAAATTACGTTCTTTGACATAGAGACCAAAACAGAATATTATATGGTAATAGAATCGGTGATTTCTTATCAGATGCAACATTATCGTTTTGGCGATAAACGTCTGAATAAAAGGTGTTTTTTTGCCAATCTGAACTATTTAAGACAGATAGTAGCTTGAGTTTTCCTCATGTTTTCAAAAATCAATATGCCTTGAAAGGACTCTATCGTTTAGTGAATAATAGCGAGCTTAACTGTGCGGATATTATTAAGTCTTATCGTAAAGGGTTGATTGCGTATTCTCTGACACAGTCCTTACCAGATAAGAAACAATATTATTATCTGTTTCAGGATAGTACAGTGGGCAATTATCCTACCCGTCAGATGGATTTAGGCTACCTTCAAACCGGAAGCGATAATGGAGTATTAATACATAATGGTATTCTGACAGACAACCATTATGTACCTTTAGGCTTACCCATCCAAGAGTTCATACAAAGAGATAGGGATGATTATGGTAAACGTCATCAAAGACACCTGCGTCCTTTTGAAGAAAAGGAGAGTGCTAAATGGATTGAAGCCATTGATTTTGCCCGTAAATATGGACGTAAAACGGGTATATCGGTTGTACAAGTAGCTGATAAAGAAGCTGATGTGGCAGAGGTCTTCAATTATGCACTTACCCATCGACAACTCTTTATTATCAATGGCAGACATGACCGTAAACTCAAAAACAGTACTCAAACCCTGAAGCCCTATTTGCAAAGTTTAACCCCTGGTGGGATTGTTGAACGTTCGCTCTTAGATGCCAAAGGCAAAGCACACCTATGTGAGTGTCAGATTACTTTTGCAAAAGTTGACTTACAGGATTTAATTAAACCTATTTATGTACTCACCTTGCAGCAACTTCAACCTATCAAAGGACAAGACTTAGCCCATTGGATGATACTTACCAATGTGCCGGTAAAGACTTTAGCAGAGGCGGTAGCTATTATTGATACCTATACCCGCAGATGGACTACCTGTGAAGATTTTCATAAATGTCTCAAAACGGGTTGTAGTATCCAACAAAGACAATTACAATCCCCACAAGCACTCTTTAATACCATCAGTCTATTGAGTTTAATAGCGATTGGTTTATTAAGAA
>NZ_SEWF01000087.1 GCF_004168285.1 Emticicia agri
TCCCGTCCATAAACCTCAAAAATCACCCCAATTCTTATGCAATATAATGAAAATAAGCTAATTGAAATCTTTGTGAGATGCGATGATTTCTGTCAATTATTTGATAATTGGTTAGCAAAAAGGGGGGTACCTGCAAACCAAAACCAACCCTTAAGTACCTTAAGTGATAGTGAAATTTTGACACTTATTATATTCTATCATTATTCAGGATATAAATGCTTTCAGTACTATTATCAAGATTTAGTAAGGAATGTTTTAGTGAAAGATTTCCCTAAAATACCTTCATATAATCGTTTTATTGAATTAATTCCCTATCAGACTCTGAGATTACAAATGTTCTTAAAATACCTTTCTTTGTTTTCTATTAGGACGGGTAATTATTTTATTGATAGTAAGAAAATGCCCGTTTGTGATAATAGACGAATTCATTCAAATAAAGTCTTTGTAGGGTTTGCTGGTCGTGGAAAATCTTCTACTGGTTGGTTCTATGGACTAAAAACCCACCTGATAATCAATGAATTAGGTCAAATTATTAATTTCGCCCTTACACCAGCCAATATCTCTGATAATGATGACAGACTTATGAATTATATGTTTGATGGTCTAAAAGGACAATGCTTTGGTGATAAAGGATATCTAACTAAACTCTTTGAACAATACTATCTCAGAGGGCTTTTATTGATTACTAAAGTCAGAAAAAATATGAAAAATAAACTGATGAAAATAAAAGACAAAATCAACCTAAAAAAACGGGCTTTGATAGAATCTGTCAATGACATTCTAATGACTGTTTTTGACATAGATCATACCAGACATAGAAATCCTATCAATGCTATGGCTCATACTTTTGGTGGACTAATTGCATATTGCTTTTATGAGACTAAACCAGCTACTTTCATCATTAAATAAACATCGAATTCACGTTAAAAGAGGGAATGTATATTTGAAATATATCCTTGTGGAGGTCAGTTGGATGTGTATCAGATATGATGCCTCCTTGTTATTGGCTTATAAGGCTGCCATCAAAAAGATGGAACCTAATAAAGCTATCGTCAAGGTAGCCAGAAAATTACTGAACAGAATTCGATTTGTACTAAAGAATAAAGAACCCTATCGAATCAATCAGGGTCTGTAGAGAACATATATCTATTAAACCATTATCAGGTGGGGTAACGCTTGAGGCCGTCTGTGACCTCTAATAAAGAGTGTTCACTATTTTGAGTTTGCGTCCCACACCTATATAACATAATAGCTAACTTGTGACTCTCCATTGGAGATGTTCACTCATAGAAGATTGGTTTATAGTTAAAAAAAGTTCTGTTGAAATATGGATAAGCTTGCAGCTTACCCACATTCCAACAGAACAATAACAACTATTGCCTATTATTTAAATAAACCAAAAAAAATCAACTCGAAGCTTGTTTTTCAACATAGAAGACGGCCTCTCAAAAATATCGTTTTATCTATTAGTATTTATTTCAATAACAAGACCGAACCTACTTTTTTAAACTCCTGTCCGGCATAGTCTGTTCCGAATATTTTATAGCTATAATTGCCCTGCGGTGCAGGTGCTCCGGCTTCTGTACCATTCCACCCGAGTTCTATATCTCTCGTTTCAAAAATAGGCGCACCCCAACGGTTATAAATTACCATATTAAATTCAGAAATAAACTTCCCGTTTGCTTTAAATACGTCATTGACGGTATCGTCGTTAGGCGTAAAGGCGGTAGGCACATATAAAATGGCAGGTGTGATAAAAGTATAGGTATTTGAATAAGAAGAGAATGGAAAAGGAGTTAAAACGGTCCCCCACATTAGTTCAGCGTCTTGTCTGGCCAGAATCCTGAAAGTAACTTTCCCATTAAAGAGAGGGTCTTGCAGATACTGGTCAATGGCCGCTCTTACTTCAGCTTCTGTGTTGGTAGTGATGGCAACATTCTGCAATACACCGAGTTCGTCAATTACCTGTACATAATATTCGGTTGCGCCTACATTCTGTAACATACCAGTAGGGTCGCTGACCGAGAAAGGTGTCCAGTTGAGTGTATTGGGCTGGGCAGAGGTAAGAAAAACCGTACACACAGGCGTAGATTGCTCAGATGTATTGTCGCAGGCATCTTTATACTCTAATTTATAACAATACTGCTGCTGATTGATTTCTACATTTTTGTCTTCCCAGAGGGTTGTATTCTGTATGGTGGCGGCTTTCTGAAAATTGGTAGAATTGCCTTCTGCCCGGTAAATAGTAATTTCAGGGAACGGGTAAAGCGTATTTATTTTTACCAGATTATCGCCCAGCGAAACAATGGCCAGATTGGCAAAGGGTATATTGCCACCTTTTAGTGGCTCTACTATAAAAGGGGCAGATTTTATTTCAATTTTTGTTCCTCCAGAAAACCAGCTTCCTACAATCCAGAACTCATATTTGGTACTGCAGTCCATCTGGTCGAAAGTAAAGGTTGGATTGGCACTTACCGGAACGTCGTACGAATTAGGATTGAGATTTGACGGACTATCTCTGTGTGATACCTGATAGCGTGTGATGCTGGTAAAGGATTCAGACTGCCAGTCAATTTTTACATCGGTAGAGGACAGTACCTGATGGGTGGGTAGAATGGTACAAAGTGGGTCAGAAACGATAGAGCTACTACAGATTCCGTTCTTTTGCAGACGGAAACAATATTCGGTACCTGCATTCGGAACGGTGATAGTTTCGGTAGCAGTGGCATTGGCAGTAGTCGGTAGTTTGATGGTTTTTCCGGTAGCGCTCCATGAGCCACCTTTAGGTTTCATTTCAATGTTAAAATCAACATCGGCAGTACCCCCTCTGATAGTTATTTTTTGTTGGGTACCTCCGGCTAACCCTTCCAAGGCCACAATTTTCGGAGGGTCTGTATTAGCCACATCTAAATTACGTGCATCACTGGTACAGGCATCAATACCGCCACGCTCATATAAACCCTGAATTTTAGGTTTTACTGTGGGAACATTGTCAAAATGATGTGTAATGGTATGCGGAAAGGTAGTGATTCTTATTGTTTGGGTATTTCCGTCGCCCCATTCAATCAATATTTTAGGTTGTGCTCTGTTGGTAGGGGTATCTTCAATCAGTACGGTTACATCTTGCGGAGAACAAAAATCATATTTGAAATTCAAGGGCTGTGTATCAATGATTTCAACCGATTTACAGGTAAGATAAGAAGTAGTACCTACCACGCCATTCATCACTATCCAATACTTGCCGGGGCCTTTATATCTATTTGTCGGAGTAGAGGCATTGGCAGGAAAAGTAATAGGGCCGTCAACGTCTCTGTAATTGAAATTGAATTTGACACTGCTGCCCGGTAAAGTGGTGATAAGTGTCCCTGATGGATCCCTCACCTCATTTATCAATACCAACGCACCTGCGGCTCGGTTATCGGCTGTTAAACAGCCTGTCTGTGGGTTTATTGAAAAATCTGCATTAGGAGTATGTCCTGGCGGAAGAGTTGTACATTCAATAGGCTTCGCATCCTGTTGACCAAAAGTAGTAATAGTGGTGCATAAGATTATGAATCCAAGCAAATATGATTTAATGCGGGACATAAATTAAATAGTTTCTATTGTATTCACTCAATGAAATGATTCAAAAATCATGCCCGATAAGTAGGGGGCCTAACAAATTAACGAGTTATGGTGCAGTTTGTGTAACAAATAAGGGTAAATATTGTGGGAAATACAAATATTTTAACAAAATATTTGTTTGTAGTATCTTGAAAATCAGTTAGTTATCAATTGTTTATCGGTATAAACAGGGCTTTGGCTTGAAATTTGTGGAAGGGGAAAAGCAGCTTTTGGAAACTTTTCAAGCGGTAGCATCTGTATCCAGTAAAACGGGCTTTCCGCCTAATGTTCCCTCGGTTCTGACCGGAATAAAACGGGCAAACAGTTCTTCTGTGTACCAGTTTTCTTTCCTTGTGCTTTTAATGACAGCCGCATGTTCGCGCTGGCGGTAAGCAAAGTCTTTTACATCGTCCAGACTTTCCCAGATTGAAAAAGTAGCCTGTCTGATAAAAGGCATTTCGCCAATACCTACTGAGGTAATAAAGCCTTTTGCGTGTCTGACATGGGCTGATACCTGCGGCACATTGCGCCAGAATTGCCGTAACCTTGAAAGCCGGATTTGCGCACGTGTAAGTACGGCAATTTTCCCCTGATAATTTTTGTCGATAGTGCCTGCCTGAAAAGGTTCTTTCCCATCCCATTGGCCATGCGCTTCATAGGTTCGGCAAAGAATTGTCCATTGCTCTTTGGTAAAGGTTTTCCACCATTTTTGCAGGAATGAATTCTGCTGAAACCAGATAAAATCTTCTTCTGTTTGCCACACAGCCAGAAATCCCCATTGTGCTAAATCGGGCTGAATATCAAACGAACCATTTTTGCCGCAGCCCAGCAATTTCCAGAAGGAGATGCGTCGGGTAAACCATAGCGGAAACCGAAGTAATGCCATAGAAAGAAAGGCAACGGGAATAAGGTAGGTAGGGTAACGTACGATGGTTAGTGAGACAAACATGGGTAAAAAAGGCTTATTTTTCAACAATAATCAACCAGCGGAATGCCCATTTCCATTGAATGGTATAGCGGGGGATTCCGGCTCGTTGTAACAGATTTTGCCATTCCCGGCGGCTGAACCCTCTTAAAACCGAAAGCGGAGCATCGTTTTTTACGAGATAAGATTTTGAAAACAATCCGGTAAGCCATTTGATGGAATAGTAGGCCAGGGCATGGCGATGCAAATCGGCAATAAAGAAACCTTTCTCTGCGTGCTGATACATCCATTGAAGCATCTTTACCAGTTGTTCGTCGTTGAAATGATGACAAAACAACGAATTGAAAATATAATGTGGTTGCTGCGAGTGGGTATCTGCCAACCGATAATCACAAATCTGATAAGAGACAGGAATGGTTTGCTGCTGTCGGGCAAACTGTACACAGTCTTCTTTTAAATCTATGCCCTGCAACTGGTAAGTAATTTTCTTTTTATTGAGTAGTCTTCCGGTTTCTCTCAGATTATCGCCCCCACCGCTACCGATTTCCATAATGTTGAGGGGCTGAACCAATGGATTTCTTTTTAGTAGAGCCCTGATACCCCCCAATACTACCTGATGCCCACCTAAGTAACGATTGATAAAGTCGAGTTCTCGCAGATTCTGGTAGAGGTCTTCTTTCGGAATAGCTTCATTATCCAATAATTCGGGGGTATAAGAGCGGTTTCTGAAATTCATAGGGTCAGCATGGCGGTTTCAATCGTAATACCCGGTCCAAAAGCCACAGTAAAAATATTGCCTTTGGTGGTTGGGTTCTGCATCATTTCTTTCAGCACAAACAAAATAGTGGCCGATGACATATTGCCATACCTGCGCAAGACCTCATAAGAGGCAGTGAGCGCATCAGTAGAAAGTGATAGCGCATTTTCAACGGCTTCTAATATATTTTTTCCGCCGGGATGAACCGCCCAATGGGCCACATCTGTAATAGAAAGACCTAATTGTGTTAGTACACTGTCTAACAGACTGCCTATTTCTTCCTTAATCAGCTTCGGAACATGATTGGTAAGGGTCATCAGAAATCCGTTGGCTGAGAGTTGCCAGGCCATATCAGGCTGACCAGTTAGGGCAATTTTTGAGAAAAACTGTACAATATTCAGCCCTTTGGCATTATCGTCGCCCACTACGAGACAAGCCGCAGAACCATCGGCAAACAGGGTAGAGGAAAGAATCGCATCGGTATCGCCCGATTTCTGAAAATGCAGGGTGCATAATTCTGTACACACAATCAGCACTTTGGCTGAGGCATCGGCTTTGCAAAAGGCGTTGGCTATTTTCAGGGCATGCAATGCGGCATAACAACCCATAAAATTGACCGAAGTACGAATAATATTGGCGGGCAGATTCAGCTTTTCGGCTAATAGTATATCTAAACCCGGTGCAGAAAGACCCGTGCAGGTTACGGTAATGAGATGCGTAATTTCTTGTATGTCGGTACCCTGCAAGCAATCCTGAATTGATTTTTCTGAGAGTGCCACCACCTCTTCGTTGAATAGTTTCATGCGCTGTTCAAGCGAGGGGGCAGTGCAGTTATTCCCAAAAAAATGCCAGTTGCCACGTAACTGCGAGAAATCGGAAAAAACAGAGTAACGGGTCTCGATACCGCTGCGCTTGTAAAGTATGGGTAGTAATTTTCTGTTTTTTTCATCAGGATTAGCGGCATCGAGCATGAAGCGCATGATGTCTTCCTGTTTGTGCGCATACCGGGGTACGGCTGTACCGATAGAAACGATTTTTGGCATTGTGGTTTCGGGCTTTTTTAATGTCGTAGTGGATTTGTACAGCACCTGACAGAGTATTTGAACAAATTCTGTATCAATACGCAAACAAAAGCGTTTGCGTTGCTTGTGATAGAAAAACATATTTTTGTCTGCCTAAATCCGCATACTCAGACGCACTCTATAAAAACTCTGTAAACGTACTTTTTGTTTTTTTGCAGGTCTTCGTAACTCACCACAAATTGTTCAGTATCTATCTGAAACTGGGTAATGCTCAGGGTTTTCAGTTCTTCGTTCCTATTCATTTTTATATCGTTTCTGCTATCGCCCTTGCCGCCTGTGTGATGAAAATGCAATACATCATCAGCCGTATAAGCAGGGTAGGTGTTCAGAAAATTTCTGAACCATTGCTCCCGTTCCTGTATGATTTCAGGACAATAGAGCGTAACAGACGACCATATCCGGGGTTCAGTTCTTGCATGGGTGGTACTGATTACCTCTTTGCCTGTCCAACGTATTTCGTAATATTTTTCTGTATTCTGTTTGTTAATAATTACCAGCGTAAAAGGCTCAAGACCTGAAAACTGGTATTGGCTGATAAACTTTTCTTCGTCAAGAAACTGATAAAAATCTAAAATTACTCGTCCACGACTCTGCCGATAGGGTGGATTGGGTAGATGAGGTTTGAAGCCTCCGTTGAGCAGGCAAAGGGTAAAGGTATCGCAACCGCCAATCCAGGTACCACTACCTTGGGGGTCTTTTGGATAAAAGACATAACGCCCTTCAATCTCATATTTACGGGGAGCAATTGCCGACTCACGACTTTTCTGTTCATCCCGGTTAGAGGTAAAAATAAAGCCGTTGTTGCTGGTTGGTAAGTAAGTTAATACACACATTTGAATACTTAAATAAATGTATTACCGATTGTGATTTGCACCACAACCGACATTTTTATAATTAAATGTCTTTATTTTGAATTACGCCTGACGATACTGAATGGTAGAATAGGCTACACCAAAGTTTTCGGGAATAAAAACCTCTTTGAAACTCTCCTGTAAACCAATGCGGATGAGGGCATAATGATGAATGGAATGTTCTATCAGATACACCAGTTCACGTACAAAACTGGTCTCAATATATGCCTTCTGCATGGGTTCGTAACTAACCGCCAGCAGCAAAGGCACCGAAACATCGCCCACCGCATCAATACTGCTGATGATTTCATCAATGGTATCAAGGGTAAAACTCAGGTCGTTTTCTAAAAGAAAATTACGCTCGCGGGCATCATAATCTACTATTCCGCTTTTATATCCTTTCAGCAGGCATTGATAAAACTCTATCACATGGCGTGTATGCTGCCCTATACTACTGCCATTAAGCACACAAAGCGACTGGGCATATTGTTGTGAGTTAAGTTGATTTAATAATTCAGCCAATTGTCTGATTACGTTTGTGTGTGTGTGCTTCATATATGCTGGGTTTGTATCACAATAGAAATAGTGGCAGTATCGTTTAGCAAAGCAGATTTTTTGCCAATACCATAATCAATCCGGTTTATCATAAAACTTCCTTTAAAAGTGGCCTGCGTGCCGTTTTTTGTGAATGTAAAAGGCAATTTAATGTTTTTGGTAATATCTTTTATGGTAAGATTAAAATAACCTGTGTATTGGTTTCCGACAGCGCTTTTTTCAATTTTTGTCGACACCAGACTTATTTTCGGATATTTATCAACCGCAAAATATTCATCGCCTCGTAAAGTATTATCTCTTAAACTAATTCCGGTATAAATAGTTTTGGCAACTACTGTGCCTTTCAGCGAAGCATCGGCTAAATTATCAGGGTTAAAAATCAGGTTCCCCTCGAAACCTTTAAACGAACCCTCGGCAGTAGCACCCAGCGCATGTTTGATGGTAAAGCTGATGGTGGCCGAAGTAGGTTTCCAGGTATCTGTCTCTACGGTATGCAGGCTTACCAGTAAGGGCAGCAGTGTTATTATGAGATTTTTCATGGCAGAGGGTTAAAACTTGAAAGAAACGGCCAGCATAGGCAACAGGTTTTTAGAGCGAAAGCGGTCGTTCTCAAGGGTCAGCAGCCGATTGGTGCGGTATTCGATAAACTGAAAACTGGCACCTGCCCGTAATCCGATATTTTTGCTGAACCAGTAGCGGAAATAAAGCTCTGAGTTCAGGCTGCCTAAATCATTGTCGCTCACCAGAAGCAGATTAAATACCGTAGGTTTGGCTGATTGTTGGCTGCCATTCAAGGTGGCAGAATTGCTTGCCTCAAATGTACCTGTTTGTTCTTTGCCAAAACTCAGCCCGATAGCATCAATATTAAAACCTATTTCAAATTTCTGACTAAAACTATATTGTAAATGAATGGGAATATTGAGGTAAAAAACGCCCGACTTAGCCAGATGAAGGGTGTCTAAATTAGCCAGAATGTTTTCGACAAATAACACCTGCGGACCTGTTTGTCCGGAGGTGAGCCTGGCCGGAGCAGTAATAAAATCTTTGTGCTGCGCTGCAAAATAGGTAAGTCTTACACCTGTACCTATTTTAAATTTCCCTTTTTTGCCAATGCCCCATAGGTAATTGTATGACAACGCCGGAGAAAACCCATTGCCAGCCGCCACAGATAAGTCTGCATATTGTTGATGGCGACTTTGGGCATTTAATAAGTGCCCTGATAAAAGCAGAAGAATAAAAAGTAGTTTTTTCATAGTTAGTTTGGTTTTAGTTCAGCACTACCGAAAAGGACAGCAAAACGCTTGCACCAGATAAGCACATAGGTATGCTTTGACAGGTCTGCCTCGTCGGGTAATGCTACGCTATAATTGCCCATTGTATTTACTTTGTTGCTGACCTCAATAAAATTGGTAAGTGCTTTATCTTCGGCCATGTATATTCTCAGGTCGGGCCCGCTATCGGTTCTGAAATTTTCAAATATTAGTGCTCTTTTCCCATTTTCGTCCCGATATACTTTTATTTCTCCGCTCGTAGTATGTACAGCAGACTGAAATGTACCTTTGGCAAGCAGGTTTTCAGGTTTCTGAATAGTCGGACTGACAGGTGGAGGTTCTATACCCATCAGTTGAGGAACGTTATCTTTCTGGCAGGCTATCAGCAATAATAAGATAGCTAATAGCCCTACTGTTTTCTGTTTCATAAATTTGGCTTTTAGAATGTTGAAACAAAAGTAACAGGTAGCAAAAAAACAGGATGTCGGCTGGCTGACGAATCAATCAAAATTCAGGTAAATCAGTTCAGCGCCGAAAGGTTTTTGATGATGATTTCGTGGCGGGAATAATCAAGGATATTTTTATCCTTTAGTTCGTTCAGTAATTGGGTAACTGTTTGTCGGGTACTGCATATCAGGCTGGCAATGTCCTGATGAGTCAGGTAGTTTTTCAGCACAATTTCATTTTTATTACCTATCCCTTCTTTCGTTGCCCATTCTTTCAGAAAACTGTTCAACCGGGCTCTTACATCTTTAAAAACCAGATTGGCATAGCGGTTTTCCATGCGTTTGAGTCTGAAACCCACCCACTTGGTATAGCGGAGAGCCAATACAGGATTCCGCTCAATCACCTCTTCAAAATCGGCCAGTTTAAAACTGCAACAGGTTACGTAGTCAGATACAGCAACTGCATATTCATCAAGGGTCTGATTCACCAGCGTAAACTGACCGAACAAGTCGCCTGTTTGCAGAATGTCTTTTACAATTTCGTTGCCTTTATCGTCTATCTCTACAATTTTAATCGTTCCACGCTTAATGGTATATACCCTGTCAGATTCATCGTGCGAAAAGTAAATGATTTCACCTTTCTTGGCAGTCTTAAAGTTGGTAATAAGGCAGATTTGCTTCAATTCGGCTGAATTTAAAGCGTTGAATAACTGATGATTATGTAAATGCCAGTATTTGGTTTCAAGATTCATGACCGATGGGATAATTTCCCTTAATATACAATAGAAAACGGTGTAAAAGTACTGGCTTCACCCGAAATGTTGCTTCACTATTTTCAGAAGTTCCCGCACAGGCACAGGTTTGATACCTTTTTTCTGATTGGCAATACTGATTTCGGCTACCCGGTTCCAGTGCCAGCCTAAATCACGGTAGGCCTCCCAAAGATAATAACGAGGGTCGTAGATATGGCCGGGGTCTGAACTAACCCCGTTCAGTTCCATGATTCTGATGTTTTTGCCTGCGTATAAATCTTCATAACTGGCTACTTTCATATCAAAACGTCCATAGTAAAAGCCCTCAAACCTATCGGCAATGGTAGTAAAAACCTGATGCAACTGCTCGTTAATGAGATGATTGGCATTGACAAATTTAGTGCCCCGGCAATGATTGCCAATAGGTTCCAGCAGTCGTTTTTCTCCTGCCGGAAGTATTTCTTCAATCCCTTTGCCCAATCGGTCTCTGAGTGCTTCTAACTGAAATCTTGCCCGGGTATTGTTCAATACTAATGTTTCAATGCTTGATTTGCCATCACCTGTTACAGTCAGAAATTCTTTCAGTGTAACCGACGATACCCTGCCCGATTTTTCCTCAGGCATCCGGCTGAATAAGACCCCTAATTCTATCGGGTACTCAATAAATTCCTGAATCAGGTAATCAGCATTGATACTGGCATGATAGGCTTTCAAATGGGCTTCTGACATGATTTTTACGACCGAAGTGCCCCGCTCGCCTACGTTGGGTTTGGCAATCACCGGATATTTTAACTGATGTGCTGCTACCGTATGAGATATTTCACTGAAAGCTGTATCGGGCGAAATATAGAGGGTTGTCGGCAGGTATTCGGCCGGAATGTATTTCAGAATCTCGCTTTTATGTTCGCCATAAAAGCCACCTGCCTCAATACTTGGGTTGACTGCCGTAAAATAGGTAAGCGATTTGGCACGGATAGCCTGAAAAAGCCAGTAAGGAGCCATAGGCAGGTAAAACACCCACCACGACCAGTACTCGTAGTTGAAAATTTTAACCAGAAAGAGGGGTAATCTCATGTGTTGGAGGTAAATCTTTTAATAATACCAAAAATGGTTGATTTCTCCTGATAAACTACAAAAGCACAGCAAATTGTTATAACTAATGCCATAAAAAAAAGCTGACCGCCATCGTCCATAATTTCTATGCCTAATAAAAACAGGTGAGAGACAAGCGCACCTGCCATAATGCCAATACCCATTAAAGCACCCAACCACGAAGTGCGAGGGATTAATAAGAGTACAGAAGCAATTAATTCCGCTATTCCCGTGCCTATTCGCCCGTAGGGTTCAAGACCAATGGTTGAGAATATATAAACACTTTCGGGGGCAGCCGTAAACTTGAAATATAAGGTCTGTAACATCAGGGCAGCCGCCACAAAGCGAGCTATCCATATTATTGCAATGTTTGTTTTCATGATTTATTTCCCTCAACAAGGAATTAGCATTATGATTATTTATAAATTTTTACCCAGTTTATATCAGCCTGCTTTTTGAGTCGGGCTTCTTCTTCATTCCAGCTATTGAGGGTATTATTGAAAATGGTTTTGTAGAAAAGGTAAACCTTACCTCCAATGATTTTGTAGTTTTCGGGGTCAACTTCTACTTTTTCGCCTTTGGCTCCCATCGCATAAGCACACCAGCCGCCATAGGCAGGTTCATATCTGGCAGGTGCTTTTTTAAAGGTTTCTACATTGGTTTCATTGGCAAATTTGTAGGAAATACCATTATAAACATAGGTAATCTTGCCTTTCTGAGGCTTATTGGCAAAATAACTGACAGGGTCATAGCCTGATAAGGCTACCCCTTTTTCTAATAAATAATGTTTCTGACGAATGGCTGTTTCCTGTGCAAAACTCTGCCATGATACCATCATAAACAGAACTAATAATTTTTTCATTGGTATATCTGATTAATTTCTATGGCAAAGGTATAGCATAGAGCAGTAAGCAAATGTCGGGTAAATGACACGATTAAGCGATTTGGCAGAGAAGACAGGTGTAGAATAGAGAGGGTTTATTTATAGGATGGTTTTAAATCCCTGTTCATATCCTGTTTTTATGAGTTGAAAAAGTGCTAAGGCGAGGAAGATGATACCAATTACCCGATTGATAGGGTAGCCCCTTAATAGTTTCTGGATATTTTGTTGTTGGCGGCTACTCACTAAGGCAAATAAATATAAAATGGCAAAAGCCCCTGTTACGGCTCCTGCAACAAAAGCCGCTTTGGTGGCAAAACTATTAATAGCGATATGCTTATTGAGATAGACTGCTATGAAAAACCAGAAAGGTAGCACTTGGGGATTAATGATACCTAAAACAAAACCTTTTAAAAAGTCGGCTTTCTGACTATCGGGCGCAGAAACAGGTGCAGCAACCTCAGGGTTTTTCTGGAAAAAGTAAAAGAGACCTATTACTAAAAAGACAGGTATCATGAGCAGGTTAAGTGTATCAAGCAAAGACTGGTTTTGCTGAATAAAAAGTAATCCTTCTAAGGCCAATGCAGAATAGATAATTTCGGGCAGGCTACCACCAATGGCAACGGATACGCCTGCCGAAAAATTTTTGTTAAGGGTAGTCTGAATAACAGCTAAATTGACCGAGCCTAACTGAACTGAGCCCAGAAAACTGATAATAGCCGTAAGCAGAAAAATCAAAAATTCCATTGGTGTTTTTTTCTATCAGACAAAATAAATGATTTTTTTGGGAATGGGATGTCGTTTGGATGACAGAAAGTAATAGCTTAAGTGTATAAAATTTCAAATATCACCTTCAATCGCTTCAGTATACTCCTTATCATTTAGAATTTGTTGTAATTCTATTAAATTTTTATGTTGTATAGGTAATATATTTTTATGCCAGATTTTCTTATTTTTGTCAGTACCGATTATATAAAGGTGGTGATGTACAGCTCGCCCACCATGTAAGTAATAAATAATGGCCATTTAGCTTATAGATTTGATAAAATTGATTATAGTCCAACGTCAGAATCACAAGAGGAAAAAAAAAGTCATTGGCATTCTATGATGAGCGATGCAGAAGCAGAAGCCGGTATGACTGAAAAGCAAGCAATGGAAAGAGGTTTAAAGTTTGGTTGGGATAATATTTTTGCTTCTAAGGGTACCGATCTTGGTAAGATTGGACAAGGATTACATGCTTTACAAGATGCCTACGCTCATAAGGGGATGAAAACTAGTGATCATTTGGGTTGGAATATATCTTCTGTATGGCAAACAGGATTTATAGATATGTATAGTTCAAGATTACAAGCCTTTAATATTACCAGATCCGCCATAGTTGTCTTGGATTTAATTCAAGGAAAAGATACAAATATTAAAGATGGTGATAGATTAAATCTTACGGGTATGTCAAATCAACAATTTCTTTATATAATAAAATCATTACGTAAGAAAGGCTTTGAAGGAACAATTCACAACTCTAACTAAATTATTATTATGAAAAATTTCATAAAAGTTATTCTTATTGGGACGATTTTATTCTTAATCATCAACTTATATTACTGGTTTGCAATATATGCTTCTGGTCATAAAATTCCAGTTAAAACTGAAAATTCTCTTATTACTGCTGTAACTATATCAATAGTAGTAATAATTGGATTATCAATTTATTTACGAAAACTAGGAAAGCCTCCTTTTAAGTAACTTATTTTTTCTTCGCTATATTACAACTCTAATGCAAGAGGCTGTCTTCTATGTTGAAAAACAAGCTTCGAGTTGATTTTTTTTGGTTTATTTAAATAATAGGCAATAGTTGTTATTGTTCTGTTGGAATGTGGGTAAGCTGCAAGCTTATCCATATTTCAACAGAACTTTTTTTAACTATAAACCAATCTTCTATGAGTGAACATCTCCAATGGAGAGTCACAAGTTAGCTATTATGTTATATAGGTGTGGGACGCAAACTCAAAATAGTGAACACTCTTTATTAGAGGTCACAGACGGCCTCAAGCGTTACCCCACCTGATAATGGTTTAATAGATATATGTTCTCTACAGACCCTGATTGATTCGATAGGGTTCTTTATTCTTTAGTACAAATCGAATTCTGTTCAGTAATTTTCTGGCTACCTTGACGATAGCTTTATTAGGTTCCATCTTTTTGATGGCAGCCTTATAAGCCAATAACAAGGAGGCATCATATCTGATACACATCCAACTGACCTCCACAAGGATATATTTCAAATATACATTCCCTCTTTTAGTAATTCTTCCCACTCTTTTGGTTTCTCCACTGTCATGACTATTAGGAATCAGTCCTACATAAGCTGACAGTTCTTTTATACTCACAAAACGGTTTATATCTGCTATTTCAGTTAAGAGAATCATACTTGTCAAGGTACCTATTCCTGGAATAGTCTTCAGAAGTTCAGCATCAGTTTTATATCTGGGTTGCTCTGACAGCTCTTTGATTTGTTTCTTTAAGATGGCTGATTGTTG
>NZ_SEWF01000088.1 GCF_004168285.1 Emticicia agri
ATCGGTAGAAAAATGATTGGGTTATGTTTTCAGTATCCCGTAGGGATAATATATTAAATTCGACGTAATTAATATATCGTCCCTATGGGACTTGGAAGTTTAAGTACTCAATATTTTCTACCGATATATTATCCCTACGGGATATTTTTTACAATAAAATTAAGTGATAATTCTTACAATTTAGTCCCGTAGGGACGATATATCGGTAGAAAAATGATTGGGTTATGTTTTCAGTATCCCGTAGGGATAATATATTAAATTCGACGTAATTAATATATCGTCCCTATGGGACTTGGAAGTTTAAGTACTCAATATTTTCTACCGATATATTATCCCTACGGGATATTTTTTACAATAAAATTAAGTGATAATTCTTACAATTTAGTCCCGTAGGGACGATATATCGGTAGAAAAATGATTGGGTTATGTTTTCAGTATCCCGTAGGGATAATATATTAAATTCGACGTAATTAATATATCGTCCCTATGGGACTTGGAAGTTTAAGTACTCAATATTTTCTACCGATATATTATCCCTACGGGATATTTTTTACAATAAAATTAAGTGATAATTCTTACAATTTAGTCCCGTAGGGACGATATATCGGTAGAAAAATGATTGGGTTATGTTTTCAGTATCCCGTAGGGATAATATATTAAATTCGACGTAATTAATATATCGTCCCTATGGGACTTGGAAGTTTAAGTACTCAATATTTTCTACCGATATATTATCCCTACGGGATATTTTTTACAATAAAATTAAGTGATAATTCTTACAATTTAGTCCCGTAGGGACGATATATCGGTAGAAAAATGATTGGGTTATGTTTTCAGTATCCCGTAGGGATAATATATTAAATTCGACGTAATTAATATATCGTCCCTATGGGACTTGGAAGTTTAAGTACTCAATATTTTCTACCGATATATTATCCCTACGGGATATTTTTTACAATAAAATTAAGTGATAATTCTTACAATTTAGTCCCGTAGGGACGATATATCGGTAGAAAAATGATTGGGTTATGTTTTCAGTATCCCGTAGGGATAATATATTAAATTCGACGTAATTAATATATCGTCCCTACAGGACTTGAAATCTTGGGATATTCATTGTTTTCTACCGATATATTATCCCTACGGGATATATTTTGTCGATATTTTCTTGAAACTATTTTAATTATATGTCAATTACGCAATTTAAAATACTTCATTACTTGCTTTTCAACAATTCCCCAATCACATCATCGGTCGTGATATTTTCGGCCTCGGCACGGAAATTCAAGGCAATTCTATGGCGTAATACCGGATAGGCCAATGTTTCAATATCTTCGGGAATGACCGAGAAACGTTCGTTTAATACGGCTCTTGCTTTTGAGCAGAGAATCAAGGCTTGCCCTGCACGGGGTCCTGCACCCCAGTCGCACCATTGTTTCACAAAAGCAGAGGTAGTATTTGCCGGGCGGGTATTTCTTACCAACTGATTTACTCTGATAATCAATTCATCACTAATATGTACCTGACGTGTCAGTTTCTGTAAATCTATAATTTCGTTGTCGGTTAATATTGTTTGCAGGTTTTGTTTGCCGATTCCCGTTGTGCTTTTCAATACATCTAATTCTTCCTGCTCTGAAGGATAACTTAATTTGATGTACAATAAAAAACGGTCTAATTGCGCCTCAGGCAATGGATATGTACCGGCCTGTTCAATCGGGTTTTGTGTGGCAATAATTAAAAAGGGTAGGGGTAGAGCATAGTTAGTACCTGCATAGGTAACTTTGTATTCCTGCATGGCCTCTAATAAAGCTGCTTGTGTTTTAGGCGGAGTACGGTTAATCTCATCGGCAAGCACAATATTAGCAAAGATAGGCCCCTGGTTAAATTTGAAAAATTTCTTGCCTGTTTCGTGGTCTTCTTCTAAAATTTCGGTGCCAATAATATCTCCGGGCATAAGGTCGGGGGTAAACTGCACACGTTTAAACTTCATTTCAAGCGCCTCCGACATGGTTTTTACCATCAATGTTTTAGCCAATCCGGGTACTCCCTCCAATAAACAATGCCCACCTGCCAACAGACTGATTAATATCTCATTGATAGCCTCTTGCTGACCTACAATGACTTTACCGATTTCTTTTTTTAAGTGTGGTAATTTAGCTACCAGTGATTTATAGTGGGTTAATGCTTGTGTTTCCAATGTTTAAACAGTTAATGCGTAATTAATGATGTTTACACCAAATTTGGTATTGTCTTCGGCTAACCACCGTTTGTTTCTGAAATCATAATCCCATTCACAACCATAGTCTTTATTGCTGTATAATACACCGATTTTCCCGTTAATCTGAATCGCTTTCAGATAATCATGCACAAGGTCATCACCCCAGCCGTTTAGCTCGAAACTGGTAGTAGGCGGACCATCGAAATGAAAGAATGAATGATAAATGGGATGTGTATTGGGTATCTTCTGAAGAGCTTTAGCACCAAAAGTCCGAGCCATTTCCTGCTCAAATGATTTGGCAAAGAGTCCGTCGATGTCGTGGTTACAATCATCAACAAAAACAAAACCACCGTTTTCGACATATTTGCGGAAATGGTCTCGTTCCTGACTCGAAAATTCTACTAATTTATGACCACTCAGGTAGCAAAAAGGACTTTTGAATATTTCGTTACTACTCAGCAATACTACTTTCTCTTTTTCATCAATAGGAATGGTAGTATATTCCACCAGCGAATTCAGGATATTGACAGGCATACGCTGGTCAGTATCCCAATCCCCCGAAGTGTATTGAATCCGAGTGAATACGAATGGTTTCAAGTTTGATGAAGTGTTAATTTTTATTTTTCTTTGGTATTTTGGAGAATTGTGTTTGGAGAAAGGAGAATAGAACAAGGAGAAAGGAAGAATATAGTATATTCATTTCTTTTTTCCTTTAACCGTTCTCCCGCGTGGCGTCCGCTTGTTCCTTTCTCCAATCAAACTAATTATACCGCATCCGAAAGTGAAGAGAATGTAAATTCTCTGATTTTCATTGGCGGTATAATATAATTCTGGTTCGATTCTGTACTTACTACCCTTTCTGGTTTGCCCAGTGTTTCCAGGTTGTTCAGCATAATAATCGGACTTTCATTAAAACGGAAATTCTTGATCGGGTGTTTGATTTTACCATCTTCGATATAGAAAGTTCCGTCACGGGTAAGACCTGTCTGTAACAATGTCTGAGGGTCAACCGAACGGATATACCATAATTTAGTAACTAAAATACCTCTTTTGGTGCTTTTAATCATGTCTTCAAGGGTAGCATTGCCTCCTCCCATAATCATGTTATTGGGGAATGGTACAGGCTTCACTCCTTTTTCTTTCGCCCAGAATCGTGAATAAGCCAGGTTCTTCACTACACCTTTCTCAACCCAGAATAGTTTCTTTTGAGGCTGACCATCTCCTGACCATGCCGCTGCAGGCAATTCAGGGTGCTGAGGGTCAGAGTAAAAAGTTACCCGTTCGTCAACTATTTTTTCGCCCAATTTGGTTTTTCCACCCGGCTTACTCATAGACGAACGTCCTTCGTCAGCGCTACGGGCATCCATATCAAAGTATAGGTTCTCTAACAATACAATAGCGGCTGTAGGCTCTAAAATTACAGTATATTTACCGGGCTCAAGGGCTTTTGCACCTACCGAACCTTTCGATTTCTGTATAGCAATTCTGGTAGCCGCAGCGGTATCTAATTTACTGACATCACTGTAACCTTTGGCTACATAGCCCGAACCTGTACCATCTGGTGTACGGACAGTGAGCGAGAAGTTAACGTTTGAATCGAGATAATACGCAAACAACCCTTTAGAGTTCATCATGGCATTGTAGCCTTTACGGTCTTCTAAAAATCCGGCTGCAATCAGGTTTTGCTCTCTGGTCAGTTTTAGGCTTTTGTCAACTGCATCTGCACGATCTGCAGGAGTGATATTGGCAGTAGATTCATAGTAACCACTTGATTTGACATATTCCTGTGGCTCTAATACTCCAACATATTCAGGGTTTTCAGGGGCTAATTTCGCTAATTCTTCCGAGCGACGCACTACTTTTTCAATAGAGGCATCGTCTAATTCGTCAATAGTGGCAACTCCTACTTTTTTGCCGTAGGCCGATTGCACCTGTAAGTTTACATTGGTTAATGCACCACTGGTAGATACCTCATTGCGTGCATAGCGTATATTTCCACGTGTTTCGCCCAACAGGTTTACTTCACATTCATCTGCTTTAGAATAACTCAAAACCTTTTTTAACAAGGCTTTTGCTTCTGTTTCGGTTAATATAACAGGCATTTGATTTTAAGATTAAAGGTTAATGGAACAAGGAGAAAGGAACAGGGTTAACGAAATAGGGATACAGGAAAAGTGCTTATATTGATTGAATACATTCTCTTACTTTCTCCGTTTTCCTTTTTCCATTCTCCAAACAAAGAATTAGATTTTACGTGCTGTATTAATGACATTTACTCCATTAAAACGAGCTGTTGAGCTACCATGCGATACGGCACTTGATTGCGAAGGTTGCCCTTTGCCATCGAAGAACGAACCACCCAAGCGATAGTCTCTTTCGTCGCAAATCTGCACACATGAATTCCAGAACTCCTGTGTATTCGATTGATACGCCACATCTTTTAACATTCCTTCAATCTTACCATCTTTGATTTCATAAAACAATTGCCCGCCGAACTGGAAGTTGTAGCGTTGCTGGTCAATTGAGAAAGAACCATCTCCGATTATATATACACCTTTTTTAACATCTTTAATCAATTCCTCTACAGAAAGGGGTGTTTTGCCCGGCGCTAAAGATACATTGGCCATACGTTGGAATTGCACCGACGACCAGCTATCTGCATAACAACAGCCATGAGATTCTTTTTCTCCGATGATATGTGCCTGGTCTCTGATAGCCTGGTAATTTACCAGTGTACCGTCTTTTACTAAGTCCCAACGTTTGGTTTGTACACCTTCATCGTCCCAACCTACAGCACCTAACGAACCTACCTGAGTTTTGTCTGCAAATAGATTTACCTGTTTGCTACCATAGTTGAAGTTTTTGCTTTGCCATTTATCTAAGGTAGCAAATGAAGTGCCTGCAAAGTTGGCTTCATAGCCCAATACACGGTCTAATTCAAGTGGGTGACCTACCGACTCATGGATGGTTAGCCATAAGTGTGATGGGTCTAATATTAAATCATATTTACCTGCTTCTACTGATTTAGCGGTTAGTTTTTCTTTGGCTTGTTTAGCTGCTGCGGTTACATCTTCCAGCATATCATAGCCTTTATTATAGCGGGTAGTAATACCTGTTACTTTATCAGATGGATTAGCCTGTAAGTATTCATAACCCATACCTACCGGAGCACTAAGCGCCTGGCGGGTTTCGAATTTACCTGTTTTAGGGTCAATTGCCGTTACTGATGCAATAGGCCATATACGGTGAATATCCTGATCGATGTAAGAACCATCTGATGATGCAAAGTATTTTTGCTCATTCACCATAAACAATACTGAGTTGACATAATTAGCCCCATTTTTCAGAGCAGCATCATTCACACTCAACAATAAATCTACCTTTTCTTTAATAGGTACTTCAAAGGCATTTTTTGTAATAGGGGCCTTCCAGCTTACTTCGCCATAGCCTTTTTGTGGAGCCAGTTGCACAGGCTCTTTCAATAATTTTGAATTAGCTTTGGCAATAGCTACTGCTTCTTCAGCGGCTTTAGCTGTATCAGCTTCGCTTTTGGCATCTACTACTGCGGCAAATCCCCAGCAGCCGTTGGCAATTACACGCACACCTACACCATAAGACTCGGTATTGACGATATTCTGCACTTTGTCTTCACGTGTTACGACAAATTGATTCAGATAACGACCAATACGAACATCGGTATAAGTAGCTCCTTTGGCTTTGGCAGCATTTAAAGCAGCATCAGCCAAACGCTTTTTGACTGCTACATCGATGCCTCCATCTAAAAGGGCTTCCTGCGAAACTGTATTGCCTACAATCGGAATATTGGGCAACATCATTGCGCCAAATCCCAAACCAGATAATTGGATAAAGTCTCTTCTTTTCAAAGCTTTTTCAGTTTTTATTTTGTGAGTGAAAGATTAATTTTAGTGTAACTATAAAAGTAAGAATTAAAATGAACTTAATACTAACCCAGTAAGGGGGATTTTAATAAAAGGCCCAACATAAGTGCTGAAAGGCCTGTTAAATGATGTTAATAGAACTTTTGAATGTCGATTTTCGAACGGTTCGCCGTTGCGATGCAGATTGTCGAATTTTCAAAATATCTTAATTTGCTTTTGAGTCCCGTCAGGGACGTTATATCGGTAGAAAATAAGAAAAGTACAAGAAATCTGAGTCCTGTAGGGACGATATATTAAAATCGACGAATAATATATTATTCCTACGGGATACTGAAATTTGAAATTTCATTTTTACTACCGATATATCATCCCTACGGGATACAAACATCAGTAAAAAGGAATTTAAATATAGTCCCTACACCGCATCAGAAAGCGATGAGAAAGTAAAGTCGCGTATCTTCATAGGGGGAACCATATTGCCACCTATACGTACCGGAGCACCCATCGCCTCAAGGTTGTTTAACATGATTACTGGACTTTCGTTGAAACGGAAGTTTTTCACCGGAAACTTGATTTGTCCTTTCTCAATGTAGAAAGTTCCGTCACGGGTAAGACCGGTATAGAGTAAGGTCTGTGGGTCTACGGCACGGATATACCAGAAGCGTGTAACCAGAATACCTTTTTCGGTTCCTTTAATTAAATCGGCTAATGATTGTGTACCGCCTTGCATCAGAAATCCATTGGGTGGCGGAACAGCCTTCACACCTTTTTTATCTGCCCAGAATCTGGTATAAGTAAGGTTCTTTACCACACCATTCTCAATCCATGCTATTTTCTCTTGTGGGCGACCGTCGCCTGAAAAACCTGCGTTTGGAATTTCAGCATTGGTAGGGTCTGAGTAGATATTTACTCTTTCGTCGAATAGTTTTTCACCTAAACGAGTCCCACCACCTTTTTTGCTCATGAAACTTCTGCCTTCGTCGGCATTACGGGCATCAATACTACGCATCATGTTTTGTAATAAATCAACCGATGCGGCAGGCTCTAAAATAACGGTATATTTACCCGGCTCTAACGCCTGAGCATTTACCGAAGCCATTGCTTTCTGCATCGCTATTTCCGTAGCAGATTTGGTACTCAGTTTCGATACATCATTATAGTCTTTGATGGCATAACCTGACCCAAATCCATCGGCTGTGCGAACGGTAATAGAGAAATCGACAGAAGTTGACTTGTTATAGCCAAACAAACCTTTGCTGTTACCTATAGCAAAAAAGCCTGTGGTATCTTCCAGATAACCTGCGGCTACCAGATTTTTTTTAGAGCAGGGGTCGATACTATCAAAGGCAGCTTTGGCTCTATAATCTGGATTGATGTCTGCTGTGCTTTGTGAAAAAGTACTGGCCTCTAAGTAGGTTTGTGGCCCTAACATAGGCATATACTCCGGATTTTCAGGAGCTAATTTGGCGATTTCTTCTGCTCTGCGAACTGTTTTTTCTAAAGAGGCATCATCAAACTCGTTGATAGTTGATGTACCCGAGCGTTTGCCGTAAACTGCTGTAACTGCCAGAGATAAGTCTGTTGACTCTCCACTAGTAGAAACGGTATTACGTGCATAACGAATATTGCCTGTGCGACGGCCCGTAAGCCCTACACTCATTTCGTCTGCTTTTGAGAATGCTAAAACCTTATCAATAATCTTTTTAGCTTCTTCTTTTGTTAATATTGCCATTTTAATTAAGGTTGGTTAAAGGAACAAGGTTAATGGAACAAGGAAATCATACTTTATATAGTAACATTTTCCCTTCAATCTCTTTCTTTACTTTCGCCGTTTTCCATTTTCCTTTCTCCGTTTAGTAATTAGATTTTTCTGCCTGTATTAATGACATTGACACCATTAAAACGAGTAGTAGAACTACCATGCGATACTGCGCTAACCTGTGAAGGCTGACCTTTACCATCGAAGAATGAACCAAAGGTACGATAGTCGTCTTTGTCGCATATCTGGGCACACGAGTTCCAGAACTCCTGCGTATTTGACTGATAGGCCACATCATCAAGCATTCCGGCTATCTCGCCATTTTTGATTTCGTAGAACAACTGTCCGCCAAACTGGAAGTTATAACGTTGCTGGTCAATTGAATACGAACCACGACCAATGATGTAGATACCTTTCTCAACCCCCTTAATCATATCCATCACATTCAGTTTCTCTGTGCCGGGACGAAGCGATACGTTTGGCATACGTTGGAATTGCACCGAATTCCAGTTGTCGGCATAGCAACAGCCATGAGATTCTTTTTCACCTAAAATATTCACCTGGTCTCTGATGGCCTGATAATTTACCAGAATACCGTCTTTAATCAGGTTCCACTCTTTACAAGGTACACCTTCATCGTCATATCCTACAGTACCCAATGTATAAGGTTGAGTTTTATCGGCAACAATGTTTACCTGTTTGCTACCATAATTAAAACTCTTGGTTTTCCATTTATCTAAGGTGGCAAAGCTGGTTCCGGCGTAGTTGGCTTCATAACCTAATACACGGTCTAATTCAGTTGGGTGGCCTACCGACTCGTGGATGGTTAATCCTAAGTGGTTAGGGTCAAGTACTAAATCATATTTACCGGGTAGCACCGACTTAGCTGTCATTTTTTCTTTAGCCTGTTTGGCTGCATTGATAGCGTCTTCTACCATATCATAAGAGTTACGGTAGCCCACCAAACCATTTGGCCCTGGTATTTTCTCACTCGCCAATCCATCTAAATACTCATAACCCATACCCATTGGCGAACTGATGGCATCACGGGTTTTAAACTTTCCGGCTTGTCTGTCGACCGCTGTTACCGTAAAAGTTGGCCAGATACGGTGAACATCCTGGTCGATGTATGAACCATCTGAAGAAGCAAAATACTTTTGTTCGTTTACAAAAAACAGATTGGAAGTAACAAAGCCTGCACCATTTTTCATGGCCTCGCTGTTTACTTTCATCAATAAGTCGATTTTTTCCTGCACCGGAATCTCAAAAGCATTCTTTTTGATTGGTGTTTTCCAGGCAACTTCTCCTACACCTTTTTGCGGAGCCAATATCACAGGCTCTGTCTGGATTTTAGCATTGGCTTTGGCAATGGCAACGGCTGTTTCGGCTGCTTTAGCAATGCCTGCATTGCTTACATCGCTGGTAGCGGCAAATCCCCAGGTTCCATTGGCTATTACTCTGATACCCACACCATAAGATTCAGCATTTACAATGTTCTGAACTTTGTTTTCACGGGTGAAGAGGAATTGTTGCAGATAGCGACCAATGCGTACGTCGGTGTAGGTAGCTCCTTTAGATTTAGCGGCATTAAGTGCCACATCGGCCATTTTCTTTTTCGTAGCAGCGTCAGCTCCGGGTTCAAGCAGGTGTTCAACCGGAACTATGTTACCTAAAACAGGTATGGTTGAACCCATCATAGCTCCCAGACCCATGCCCGACAATTGGATAAAATCCCGTCTTTTCATAATTGGGTGAGTAATTGAAGTTTGAAAGATGAAATACTATTCGTAAAAATGAAAAAAAACTCTATACTTCGCAATTTTTCCTTTGAAATTCCCCCAATATGGGTGAATAGAAGGCAGTTGGAGAGGGTATAAGTTTAGTTTATGTTAAAATTTCTTTTCTAAAAATAATTAAAAATTAAACCACCACCATCCGGCTACGACCAAATGATGCTTTTCAGCGACTTAGAGAGACGTATAGACAGGAATGAAATTGGATTTATCTAATGTTCAGGAGGGTATAAGAAGATAAAAGCATAATTACCTAAAGAAAGGTGCTGGATTTGTGTTAGTAGAAATAAGTCCAGAAAGTATAGCCACCTGCCAGTTCCTTAAATGAAACTCTATCCTAATACAGGCAGTTTGCCCTTCAAAACTTTTTGTGTTAATTTGTCTTGGCATAAGTCTCTTTTTATATATTAACTGAATCCTACAAACCCCAAAAACTGGCTTATGCCTTTTCTTAATCATAACACTTCTACTTATAACTCCTAAAGAATTATATGCAAAACCTTGCCCAATACATAGACCATACTTTACTGAAACCAACAGCTACCGAAATGGATTTTCGTAAACTATGTGAAGAAATCTACCAATACAATTTTTATTCGGCTTGCGTGCCGCCCCACTATGTAGATTTTGTAAGGGATATTCTGGTTTATAGTCAGGCGAAGATTTGTACCGTAATTGGTTTTCCTTTGGGATATCAGACAACCCATACAAAAATAGCAGAAGCCGAAAAAGCCCTGGCCGATGGAGCTACTGAACTGGATATGGTAATGAACATCAATGCTTTTAAATCAATGGCATATCTGACAGTAAAACAGGAAATAAGAGAACTGGCGGAACTGGTACATGGTAAAGACGGTATCCTGAAAGTAATTATCGAAACCGCCTATCTGGATAACTTTGATTTAAGTATTGCCTGTGAAATATGCGAGGAAGCAGGTGCCGACTTTGTGAAAACATCTTCAGGCTTTGCACCTAAAGGAGCAGATGTAGCGCAGGTAAAACTGATGCGACATAATTTGCCTGCTATAGTTAGAATAAAAGCGTCAGGCGGCATACAAACTCACGAACAGGCCATTACCTTTATAGAAGCTGGAGCAGAGCGTCTGGGTACTTCTTCGGGTGTGGTTATTCTGAAAGAAAGTAAGGGGATAGAGGGGTAGTGATATGCAACCTTCGACCGTGCGGTCGAAGGCACTGGTTTAATCTTATTACCTAAAATCTTAAAAAAACTACTTCTCCGGCAAATGAACTTCTGCCATCATACATCGGGCAGAGCCACCTCCGCAAGTTTCAATAATGTTTAAATCAAAATGAAGTATATCGGCATATTCGCCCAGTTGGTTTTTCTGTGATTGTGTCAGGGAATCGTAAGCACTTGTTGACATCACTAAAATGCGATGGTCTTTTTTATTGCTTATCATCAGCATATTCCCGGCAAAGGCATTCATTTGTTCCAGACTTATCTCTATCACGTTTTTACCTGTACTTTCCAGACTTTCCTTTACCATTAGTCGCTCATCAAGGTCTTTGATTGATTGCAGACAAACCACCGCAAATGTATCACCAATACACATCATCACATTGGTATGATAAATCTCTTTATCGTTGGCATCGACTGCACCGAACTTCACTATTTTGTAGCCATTCATTTGCTTTTCCCATGCTTCTAATACTTCCTCATGGGTGCGTGGTGAAATACAGGCATAGGCAATGCGGTGCATACGGTCAAGCACAAGGCTACCTGTGCCCTCTAAAAATTTGTTTTCTTCCTCAAAAGCGGTCAGGTCAATGACAGTTTCTACATGAAAATTCTTTCCTAAATCATCTATAATATCTGCTCTGCGCTCTAAGCGTCTGTTTTCGGCTTGCATGGGATATAAACATACTTTTCCGCTATGATGAAACGACACCCAGTTATTAGGGAAAATACTATCGGGTGTATAAGGCTTGGGTGTATCTTCATACACGATTACATTAACACCGATGGCTCGCAATTGGCTTACCATAATATCGAACTCTCTCAAAGCATTTTCCTGCGTTAATTCAACGTCTAATGCTTGGGAATCGGTGTCCTGAAACGCATTGCTTTCGGCAGTTTGCAGGTTAAAAGCAAAATTTACCGGACGAATCATCAGGATATTTGAAGTAGTCTGAGCTTGCATGAAGTGTAAAGTTTATTGAGTGAATGAGTGATTGAGCGATGAACTGTGTTAAAAGTCAATAAAAAGTCGAAATATTATTTGGCAAACTCAAAATCATTGACGAACAAGGTTTGGTTTTTAACCACCCCAAAAACTTGTCTGATTAATTTGTTCATCACGGCAATCATAGCGACTTTGTGAGCTTTACCCAAGGCTCTTTGCCTTTGATAAACAGCCACACAGGCCAGGTTATATTTTTTAGCACTTCGGGCAGCCATATAAAGAATCGCTCTGACATAACCCAGTCCGGTTTTAGCCAGCCCATAGTTTTTGTGTACACTTTTGGAGGAGTGTTTTTCGATGGGAACAATTCCTAAGAACTTAAGTACTTGCTTGACATTGCTAAAGTTCTTAAACCCATCACTGGCGATAATCAAAGCATTGGCAGAGGCATCACCGATACCCACTACTGATTTGATTAAACCAAACAAGTGTTTATGTTGGTCATCATCTAAAGTAAAGAGTTCCTCTTTAAATTTAGTGATTTGTATTTGCAAGGTCATTTGCAATAATTCTAAACTTTCAATGACTAACTTGTCAGCTCTTGGGTCAAAAGACAAGGCATGAAGTTGATTCTCATAGGCTTGTTTCTGAGTCATTAAAGTGGATAAATGTTTCCTTTTTTGTCTGAGATGATGCAAATGCTCATCTTCGATACTGGTGGGAGCAGGTTGATAATTGGCTCCATACAAGCTTAATAAGGCTGCATCCACTCCATCATGCTGATGAGTAACTTTCATACTTTTGACAAACCCTTTGCTTTGGCTTGGAGTGATTACACTAAAAGTAATCTCATGAAGCGTTAAAGCATAGCTTAATGGAAGATTATAAGTACCAGTTTGTTCAAAAATAATATGTACATTTTCACCAAGTGTCTCAATCCACTGATTGATAGCTTCTATAGTATTGTCGATAGTTTGTACAGGAAGTTTGATGAATTTGGATGAAGCTTGACTTAAGCCCTGAGCGATGACTAACTCATGGCTTCCCACATCGATACCTATGTA
>NZ_SEWF01000089.1 GCF_004168285.1 Emticicia agri
CGCTTTAGTAGCCGCTGATATGCTCAATGATAAGGTTATTCCTTTTCATGAGCAAAATCAGATTCGTCTACTAAGAGTTTTAACTGATAGGGGTACAGAATATTGTGGTAATAGGGAGCAACACGAATATCAATTATATTTGGCTATAGAAGATATTGACCATACTAAAACTAAGGCCAAAAGTCCTCAAACTAATGGTATATGCGAGCGTTTCCATCGTACTATTCAGGATGAATTTTATGCGGTTGCCTTTCGTAAAAAACTGTATCATTCTTTATCAGAACTACAAAAAGACTTAGATTCGTGGCTGAATCATTATAATACTCAGAGAACTCATACTGGTAAATATTGCTATGGTAAAACACCAATGCAAACTTTTATGGATAGTTTACAGTTAGCTAAAGACAAGCTCTTGGAAGAGGTCTTTAAAATAAACATCTTAGAAGACAATAAAAAAATGACTGAAGTGCCAGTTCAGTCATCTAATCCAGAGTTTAACTGGAATGCTATTAATATGCTATCTGACAGTTAATTTTAGCACCCTTCTGTCAGATTAAGTCTTGTCTATTACAAATTACACTATTATATACTTTCTTCAATCTGCTTTCTCATAATTTCAATACCTTTTTCTTTTGTCATTACATTGCCAAATTCCATTATACTATACCTGTCTTCATATATACCATTCCTATCATTCCAGGAAAGCCAAGAAATAAGCTCTTCTCTTGATACTTCATTGAAGAAATTATTTAGGATTTCATTAGGGGCGTCTATAATATTTTGAAAGTTTAAATTATATCTCTCAAATGTTCTCATTTTATTATTTATTTACACATTAAGATACTAATATAAAGAATAAAATCATATTAATTAATGCCTGATTTTTAAGTAAAATCAATTAAATCAACTCATTTAATTATCTTCACTTTAACAGGTAGCCCATAATATCCGGTTAAGAATTATTCAAATCATGATGAATTTTTATTAATCTAAAGATATATGGATAGATAGTAAAGCCTTTATATTTTACAAAATCAACATTTAGAAGGGGAAAAAATATTTCTTTATTGAACTTACCTTTTAAGACTCCGATTTTTCTTAACGTAAACCCATTTTCTTGCCTGTAATCCACGTACGAATGCTTATTTCCTACAAAGTATTGAGTATGTATTTTATCAAACCAGATTCCTTGTGAGGTGGCAAAAAAGCCAGTTTTTTTGCCTTCAAATTTGAGAGCTTTTGCTAAATCGATCTCATTTTTGATATTGAGTATTTCAAAAATTTTTTCTCTATAGTATTTTTTTTCGACTAATTTTTCAAAGCTGATAAAGTCATCTACTTGTGATGCCAGGTAAGTATTATAATTCTGACTTGTAGTATTTGAGAAAACTTCGCAATCCTTATCAAGTTCAAATTCATATTTATTCTTTTGCAACTCTCTTTTTAAAAGAACATCATGGACTTTTGAGGGATACAAGACTTTTTCGGAAATCTCATATATTTCCCAAATAAACTCTTTAGATAAGATAATGTAAATATTACCAGTATCGAATTTTAAATACTGATCATATGACTTTCTGAAAGAAACAACTTCCTCAATCCCTTCAATTTCAAATCTGTTCAATATAGAAAGTGATTTTTCACTTCCCAAATTACTTTCAAAACATAATTGTTCGTTTTCTACATAGCATAAATAATTGTATCTTTGATTATTCTTCGTAAAGCAATGTATAAAGGCTAAATTCTTAATGAGATTAAAATGAGGTAGTTTTTCTTGAACGTTAATAGATTTAACAATCAGATTTTTCAGATATAATTGTTGTAAACATATTTCAAAATTTCTTTTTAAATTTTCGTTTACAAAGGAGTTATATTTTACTTCAACATCTTCGTATTTCAAAAAATCATTTTCTGAGAGAGACAATTTCTCGTCTTTTTTTAAAAAAGTATTTTTGTTAATACAAAAACCTTGTGAAATTGTAAAGCCTGTTTTTTTGATAATTTTATAACCATCGTCCTCTATTCTATTAGGTAAAACACCATCTTGTTCACAATCTCCCTGGCTGTAATCCATCAAAATTAAAACAACATCATCTTTTTCTGCTTTACTTTCAGTACTTGCAATGAATTTTATTCCATATTCGGTCTTATTCAACAGGTTGATAATTGATAAAAAGCTTTGATTTTGATTAAATCGTTTATCAATAACTTTTATATCGAAACGTTGGTAACTTAATATTTTTTCATTTAGATGTTTTTCTTTTTGTTCTAAATGTAGCTGTTTTGTACTGACATTAAATCCTAAGGCTTGTAAATAATTAAGAAATCCCTTACAAAAAGTTTCCAGCAAATAGTTTCTTGATTTTTCATAAGCCTCTACACTTTCAATACTGTGAAATCTGATTTTAGTCTTATGATCTACTGACGTATTTTCTTCATAAATTAACTGATCTTGTTCTATGCCTTTAGTTTTGAGTTGTTTAAATGAAATTTGGCCATTGGGTAGCTCTACAAAGCTAAACGGAACTTTCCTTTGGTCTCTTTTACTAAATTCATTACGTTTAAGCCTTGTACCAGTATCACTTACTAATAGCTCAAAAAGTCCATTTTCTCGGTTATCAGAGTCTTTTTGTATATTAAGTTTAGGTGATATCTTTAGAACATCTGCATAACTATTACCCTTTCCTGAAGAATACGTTTTAACTAGTAAGTAAAAGTTATTATTACTAACAAATTTTTGAGTCTGATGAACAAAATGAGCCATCAAAACCTTTAATATGCAGTGTAAAATATCTTGTTTGTATAAGTCTGATAATTGTTTTTTATCTAACTGTTGTTCTCCCCAAAGTAACTCTTCAACATTTTCTTTTACTTCATAAATAACGTATAATCTGAAGGTCTGAGCGTGCAAATAATAGGGTTTATTGGTTTCATTTCGTGCCCATATATGAAGTTTTGTATAATCAGAACCTGTTGTGGGTATATGCTTAGGTAAAATATATTCCCATATTTGTAATTGACTTGTCAGTTTTTGAAAATCAGAGTTTTGAAAATCGATAATTAATGTTGTAGTGTCTAAAGTGGCAGTTTTATGTTTTTTACTATTATTCATTGGTGTTCAGAGATTTTTTAATGAATGCACTAGCTTTATAAATTCTATCGAAATATTATTGGGGTTTTCATATGATAAGCAACTTGGAACAATAGCAATATCACATTCTGAAAAATGGTGCACTTCTTTGAGTGATATATCAAAAAATCTGGTTCGATTTTCTATTGCTGATACAAAGTTTATGACGACATACTTAGCTGATTGATTCCTTGTTATGTCTCTTATTTTTTGGAGTTTTCTTTGTACTTTTTCAATAAATTTTTTACTATCAAAATCTGGGTCGTAAAAAAAATCATTTTCATCTAATTCAAATAATTGCTGGGTATTTTTGCTGAAATTCTTGAAATCCAAATAAACAGGCTTGTTTAACATTTTGGCATCAAATAGCTCAAAAAGGATTGAAATACTTTCGGATATATTTTCACAATATACTCCATATTTTTCTAAACAGAATTTAATACTTTCTTCTCCAATTGCTCCCCGAAGAATCGCCTGTTGGATATACGGGGTAAAGATTTTTTGCTGATATGGGTGTTTTTGAAAAGTAATTTGGTAATTCTCATTTTTAAATTTCTTTTTAAGAAATTCGTTATTATTGATAAACCTGAAAGGATCATCTAAATCCCAGTATTTGATTTCATTCTCCTCTGTTTTAAATTTTTCTGGGTAAATTTTATGCTCTGGGAATGATAAGAATAATGTATTATCATCTTGTAACAATGATGTTTCAAAAACAAAATCCTGAAAATCAATTATTTGATTATTAATTGAAATTTGTGCTTTTACATCATTAGTTAAAACGCATTCTCTTACTAATTGCCATGCCCCAATAATACTTTGTACTTTTTCACCATTATAATCACCTGTATTGATTTTCTTTATTTCACTTAAAAGCCATGAAATTGTGTCTTTACTCTTTTGATTTTCGTATGAGATGTCCTGTACCTGCGCAATCTCCTTCCTTATTTTTTCTTTTCTTGATTGCTTCAGAATTTCATCATGCAGTTGTAAGATGAATGTAGCAGTATATTTTTCTCTTTTTTCAATAATTTCTTGAAAATAGGGGGCTTGTAAATAATCAATGAAGATATTTTTGACTTCTTGAGCAAGTGTAACTTCAATAACTGGCATTTCACTTTTATTTCTATCAACCCTTCCTAAAGCCTGATAAAATAGTGAGATTTGACTTAATGTATGTTCTTTCGCTTGTTTAGCATAAAAGGTGTTAAACTCTCCTAAATTGGTCTTTTTTAGGAAATGTCTGAAGTTCTGAATATTAATCTCTGAATTTTTAAATAGCTTCCAGAAATACCAGAGTGCTTTTTTCTTATTATTTAATGATTCTTCTTTTGTTTTTTGTTCAATAGCAAACCAGTACCTTTTTGGATCTAATAGGTGAATTCCTTCGAAATCAGATTTATCAGAAGAATTAATATTTAAACATCTGATATTTAAACCATTACTTGCAGTAGCATACTGAGTTATCAGAATCACCTTATCAACTTCTTTGTCTAAGAATAGGTCATCATAAGCTGGATTATATTTGTCATTTTTTAAAATATACTCTCCAAGTTCTTTATTTTTTGTAGCATTTAAAAAAATTATATTAGCTTTCTTTTCCTGAAATTTGAGCTTGTAACCAAATTCTAACTTTTGAACTTCAAATTCTGCTTTTTTGAGTTCGTTTCGGCATATATCGTTAAATATTTGCGAAAGATTATCTTTATTAAATATATCAGGGGTTTCATCAAAAAACAGATGTTCTCTTTTGAAAGAGTTACAAAAAACAAGATGAGTTCTATTTTGACTTTTATTTAGAATCCATTCAAGACATCCAAAAAAACGTAAACTTGCATCTTCTCTATGGTTCTCTGATTTTGAACCAGTTGCATCTTTTTCTTCTTGATAAAAACCTGTCTTTTTTAAGAGCTTGATTACAGGAAAAATTGAATTATTCTGAGTAACAGGTTCATTTATGGCAAACCTAACTTGACTTTTTCTTATTTCACTCTTCTCTCTTTTTAGTTTTTCTATTAAATCAATATCTGCTAAAGAAGGCTCAATGTAATTTACTATATTATCTCTTAGCCACTTCATATTAAATGAATTTACCATTCTGTCAATATCAGCTGTTGCCGATAGAGCAAAAACCAGATTTTTATTTGCTAACTGATAAATAATAGATTCAGGAGAAGTAATAAGTTCTAATTGTTCTATTTGCGCAAGTTCGTGATCTACATTATTTTCTTTTTTAATTGTAATTAGAGAAAAGCCTGAGTAGTAGCTGAAGTCACTTTGCTCTTTATGCTGTTTTATTGACCGATAAGTAAAATTCTTAGTGATATATCGGTTGTATTCCCCGCTGGTATTATCATTTTTTGTATCCCAGATTTCACGAATAAGTTCTTGCATTACAACACCTCTATCACGTACTTTATCAAATGTTTGTAATAATTGTTCCGTAGCAGATTTTATCATGCTGAAAAAAGCATAAGTATCAACAGTGTTTTCATTTCTGTCTTTTACTATCTTAAAAGCTTTTCTTCCTAGTTTTACTTGCTCTAGATAAAATGTTTCTGATAAAACTGTTCTGTTATTCTGGAACAAAATAAATCTTTGTTTCTCAGCATCCTGAAATTCATCATTATTAAATATGAATTTTCTTAATTTCGGAAAATAAAACTTGTTTTCTTTAATCTGACTTTCTAAAAAATCGTAAGTTTTCTGCATTTGCTCCTTGACAAAAAGTAAATCTTTATCCTTGTTCCAAAATTCTCCTTTGCTCCAATCCTCAAAGTCTTCCATAAAGAATCTTATAAACTCAATAGAATTTTGAAGCTGAGGTTCTTCAGATAAAATTTCTAAAATTTCATTCTCTAAAAAATCAAATTCATCCATGAAAATCAAGAAGATTTCATTTTCTGTTGGATGTTTCAGATCATGCAGTTTTAAATCTCTTTTACCATTAAAAAAGCCTCTGCAAAACTTTTGAACAGTACCTAAAAGCACTTTTGAATGGGTGTCGTTTTCAAATTTTATGTATGGAAATAACTTCCATATATCTGGGTCGTTTAAAAATGAAGCCTGCAGTTTTTGAATATTAGATTTTTTAAATTGAAAAAATTGTTCTTTTAGATTTCTGACTAAAATACTATAAATTTTTTCTACTTCATCTTTTAGAATATGTTGATTTTTAAGACTTTTTAAATCATTTTCATACTCGCTAAGTATTTTAACTTTATTATCAAAATAGTGTATCAGGCTTTCCTTGCTATTATCACCAAGAAATATATTGAAACGAAAAAAATCTTTATTAACTAGCCTTCTTAAAATAATAATAAGTTCATTATTCGTAAAGAGTTCTCTGATAATTTCAATATCAGTCTTTAAATAGCAAGTTTCAAAATCATGCGCAATACCAATTTCTAATAAATCTTTATTTAATTCCTGAATTAAAGCATGACGATTGGTAATATAGATAAATTTTTGATCTGGTGATTCTGCCAGAACTCTCTTTATGAGCTCTTTTATTCCATAGGTTTTACCTAAGCCAGTAGGACCATAAACAGGCTTGAATCCTGCTTTTTTCTTAAATGAGTCTAGAAAATAATAATCGGAATAATTAAAATTCATAAAATGTACAGTGTAGATATAATAAAGGCTTCAAAAACATTTTGAGTATATAAAATTAAGTAATTATCCTGAATTATTATTTGGTATATTTATTAATAAAGGAGTAGTTATATTCAGGTTTCATTTAGTAAATAGGATATTTTGAGGTGTTTTTTGTAAAAAAGATTTTTCGGAGCAATGGGCGAGATAGGGGGTAAATAAATGTAAGAAGGAATTTGAATTAATTTCTTTGAAATAAAGGAACCCAACTATCAGTTCTTTTCCAAAAAATTGGAAGAGTATTATTCGGACAGTTTTGTGGAAAAGCTATTAGTGTTTGTGAATCAGAATAACCTAAAGGTGCTTTGGGTTCTAAATATTCTCCTTTTTGAAAACATATAGTTTTGGCATTCCTTAATTCTACAGAATTATCAAAAATTTTCAAATTTGGATCAAAGCATCTATCATTATTATTTAGTATATCTAATATCATAACTTCTCCCTCTAAGTCAAGTTCTTTAAGTGCATTTTCCACTAGTTCTTTGGACTCTAAAAATCCAGTAATAACCCCTACAATAACAAATATTTTTTTGTCATTCAGTAATCTACATAAATCACTGTCAAAATAGTTTTTAAAATTTTCTATAATAGTATTGCCTGTTCCAATGAAATCATCAATAATTATTAATCCTTTAAGAGTTGGATTTTCAGATATTTTCTTCTGAATAAGTTCAGGAGTGCATACATTACCTGCATAAATTTTATTTTCATTCGCAAATAGTTTGGTATAAAAACTTGCACCTTTCGCAGGACTACTGTCTAAATATGATACTATAAAATCACTTCTCTTGAGTTCATTAGCATTTATAACTCTAATCAAATTTCTTCGTTTAGAGTATCTTTGAACACCCTCGAAAAGTTTTTTCAATTTTTCTCTAATTTCTTCTTCAGTATATAATTTGAAATTTTGAAGTAATTTAAATATAATTCTTTGTTCGTGAATATCCTCGAATTGATTCAACCAGTTTCTTATTGCAGTTGTAGTTACTGCCATCCCTTTATATACTTTTGAATTGATTTGTAAAGAATTTATTTCTTCAGTTTTTATTCGTAGTTTTTCTTCCAGTTGTTGACTTAACAACATTTTTTCTTCCTGTTCAAAAGTAGAAGCGATTTTTTCAGTACCACCGTTAATCAGCCAATCTTTGAAGAAATTAACTACAAAGGAATACTCATCATTCTGAAAGTTTATAATTTTTCTTGTAACAAAATCAGATAATTCTTTTTCAATATCAGAACTTTTTAATGCAAATTCTAATCCCTTATCAATAATATTTTGTTTAGTCAGTTTTTGCTGAAAAAGAATAATTTTAGCAATTATTATTAATATTTTTCTTCTTTTAATCGAAATTTCTTCTTCTTTTTCTATCTTTCCTTTGATTCCATCTTCCCAAAAATGTGAAAAATCAGTTGCTCCTATGTTAGCACTATTTCTGGCATTTACCGTTGCAATTTTGATTTCATTTTCAGTTACATGAATATCTCTATTAGATATCATATTTGTGAATAATTCCATGCAAATTTTCTTTGTAAAATATGGGTTGCCAGCTGTTTCTTCATATATAAAATTTATTGCACTATCCGAGACTTCAAGAATGTTTTCTACTGGTTTTCTAATTAGTTTTTTGAAATCATCCCAGTCTCTTTCTTTACTAAAGTAATCTACTCTAATTGGTGTAAACTTGTTAAATTCCATCCAATTGGTTAATATATACTCAAGTTTTTCGCCTCCAACAAGAATGAAACCAAATTGAGGACGATTACTAATAGACCTAAGTGTTAAAACAAATGATTGCCCTATTTCTCCTCTTTCATATAAGTCTCTTGGAATTCTATCAAATTCGTCCAAGACTAGTAGAAATTTGAATTTATCATCAATACCTTCAATATCCTCTAAAAAGTCGCTTAATTTATTTAAAGAACCATTAAATTCAGGAATTGGAACCGAACTAAATTTTGAATTAAACTTCCTTATTTTTTTGCATATTTTTATCCCTAGATTGTTCATACTACTATGAGTATCATGAGCATCGTTCCAATCACCAGCTTCAATATATTGTATTAGAAAATTATTCTCTTTATTAGTATTTAATAATGTTTTTACTATTGAAGTTTTTCCAACTCTTCTTTGGCCAAAAATAAAAGATGAACCTAATGGCAAGTTTTGCATATTTCTTAGTTTCTGAAGTATACTGTCTCTACCTATTAACTCCGCATCAGAATCGACAGGTTCAAGGTTATAAGGCTCCTTGCCTTTTATTTCTTCCCAATTAATATTCGCTATCTGTGACTGTAATTCTATGAAATCAGAAAATCTATTATTTTTCTCAATATTAGATTCCCAAGTTAGCTCTAGCTCTAGAATTATAGAGCTAGTGGTATTTATGACTTCATAATCAAATTCTATAATAATATCCTTGAAGTTTATAGTACCAATTAATTGTTCTGTTTTTGGAAAAAGAATATCACTTTTATTATAGTCAAGTATTCCCAATCTGACATTTTGCGCATAGCCTTTACCTTTATTAGAAATACCAATATTTATTTTGTTTGATATGCCTTTAAGTAAAGGATATTTTTTTTCAGTCTTAAATATTTCAAGTTTAGCAGGTAAAAAGAAAGGAGACCTTTCTATATCATTATCAATGACCTCTTTAATATTTGTAAATGAATTCAAAATATAATTTATTGAATATTTTGTTCCTAACTCACTAGCTTGTTGTAGGATAGAGTTTAAAAAAATATTTAAGGTGGTATATTGTTCATACTTTAATTCTTCTGATGAATCAAGATATTCATCTATTCTAGTAAAGATTTTATCAATTTGAGATTTATTTAATAAATCTTCTGTGAATTCAATTAATATAGGATTCTTTTTAGTGTTATATGCTAATCTCCTAAAGCTTTGTTGGAATCCATTTAAATCTGATATATTTCCCGTAAAAACTAAGTTCTCATCAAATTCCTTTTCACTTTTCCTTAAAAAATCAGTTAATATTGATTCTTTCTCAAAAGTCTCCGTTTTATCACTAATTTTAAGTTGGTGGCACAGGTCTGGAAGAGCTAGTTGAATTATTTTTAACACTTGATGTTTACAACTATCTAAATGATTATAATTATTATTACTTAAAATTCTTATGAAAGAAAAAGAAATGAGCCGCTGAATATTTTTTTCATTTTCTTTATCAAACAAAAAATCCATAAAACTCTTTTTGTGGTTAATGGATTCTACGTCTTTTATTAAAGAAGATAAGTTTTCTAAAAAGTCAATAGATTTTAAATTGCTTTCTTTTTCAATAAATTTATCTAAATTTTTAAGTGCTTGTGACATTATACAATTAGGTGTTAGGTCTTTATAGTTTAAGCAAAAAATTGGAGAAATGATGTAAATTTAATGTTTCAATTATACGAAATTACTTTAGAATAAAATTATTTATTGGTATAATATTTTCTTCTTTATAATCTAAAAAATAGAATAATATACGGATTAAGCACTATGCTCCATCTTCTCTCCCAAATAAAAAACTGCAATATATGCGAACAGTATCTGATTGCAGGAGTGAATCCCGTGGTAGAGGCGAGTACCCAAAGTAAGATTGTAATTGTCGGGCAGGCACCGGGCAGAATCGTGCATAACACCAGTATCCCGTGGAACGATAAGAGTGGAGATAACCTACGTTCATGGTTAGGTGTCGATAAACCTACTTTTTATAATACCGACCTCTTTGCAGTGATACCAATGGGCTTCTGCTATCCCGGCACAGGCAAAAGCGGAGACTTACCCCCTCGTCCCGAATGTGCCCCTTTATGGCACCGCCAATTATTAGACCAGATGCCAAACGTAGAACTAATGCTATTAGTAGGGCAATACGCCCAGAACTACTATTTAGGAGCAAGAGTCAAAAATACTCTTACCGAAACCGTCCGCCATTATCAAGAGTACCTGCCTAAGTTTTTCCCTCTACCTCATCCATCGCCAAGAAACAACATCTGGCAAGCTAAGAACCAGTGGTTCAGCAGAGAGGTACTACCGGAATTGAAAATTATAGCTAAAAGTATAATAAGTAGCTCGTAAAGATGCTTTATAAATATATGAATATTGATGCTACTGGCGCTATAAAAATATTTTCCTTCCGCTTACTTTGGTTCTATGTTCTGCAATTTTAGTTCCCTCACAAGATGAAAAACATAAAGTTTAAAAATAGTGAAGTAAGGCTGAGTGTTTAAGCTTTTACTCGTATTTATAATTAGAATTGTAAGAGATTGTTAAGGCAAAAAATTGGACGACTATCTTGAATGAAAGAAAAAAACTTAAACAGGTTAGATTGATAAAGCAAACTTAGCAGATATAATACCTGCTAAGTTTGTTTACTAAATAAATAAAAAAAATTTACACTAACCATTAGCTGTTAAATTCGCTCAACAGAGATTGTAATACTTTCATATTATGAGGCATAGAATTATAGTTGTTAGCTTCCCAAGTCTTAAGAGTAGATTCATCAACACCAAGCAATTTACTAAACTTCTTTCTACTCAACCCTTTGGTATATCTATGGACTTATACTACTACACCATTTTAAAATAGTTTGTTGAAAAGAGAGCCAAAAAGGCGAATTTTGTAGCGACGAAGCAAACAAAACTCACACCCAATGACTCTCACAGACAAACTTAGCACAATCAAAGGTAAATATCATAAAAGCATGATAGAAAATGTAATGATGGTATTGACAGGTTTACTGACTAGTAAAACGACTAATCTTTACAAGATGAAAGACGATATGGCAAAGATAATGGACAAAAAAGGTTTAAAATCAGGTAGTTATTATCAACGTTTAATTCGGTTTTTCAATAGATATAGTTCAACGAGGCTTTTTATAGACTTATTACTATGGGTTATCAACAGCCTTATTAAGAAAGCAGATAATTTTTTTTGGATGCAACAGAATGGAAAATCGGTTCTTTTGAATTACACGTTTTAGTATTGGCAGCACAAGTAAAAGGTGTAGCCCTACCTGTGTACTTTAAAGTTTATGAACATAAAGGTGTATTATCAGAAAAGGATCGTATCAATTTCATTCGTAAGGCATTTGTACTCATAGATTTGCATGGCAAATTATTGATAGCCGATAGAGAGTTTATAGGAAAAGAATGGTTTAGCCATTTGCTTGCCTTTGAGTTAAATTTTGTTATCCGCTTACGTAAGGGGATGTATCGTAAACCAATCGAAGATAG
>NZ_SEWF01000090.1 GCF_004168285.1 Emticicia agri
TCAGTCTATCAAGCTCCCAATAGTATTATTGGTGAAGAGAACTTGCTTGTTCTTGAAGAGAAATGGCGTAAATTGTACCCTAAGGCGGTTGAGCCCTGGATTAATAATTGGGAAAGGTTATCTGTCTTTTTTCAATATTCCCCAGCCATTAGAAAAATTGTATATACAACCAATACCATTGAGGCATATCATAGGCAGATTCGTAAACTGACCAAGACTAAGGGTGCATTTACCTCTGATAATGCTTTGCTAAAATTGGCTTTTCTATCCATTATGAACATGGATAAACTCTGGAATAAGAAGGTTTTTAGCTGGAAAGAGATTTTATCAGAAATCAGTATTATTTTCGCTGATAGAATCGCTGATGAAGATTTCGAGTTATAAACTCTGGTTGAAAAAACCAGAATTTATAACTCGCTCTAATTACTCCTACATGACACAGTTTAGAAAATACTCCCGAAGTGCCAGTTCAGTCATCTAATCCAGAGTTTAACTGGAATGCTATTAATATGCTATCTGACAGTTAATTTTAGCACCCTTCTGTCAGATTAAGTCTTGTCTATTACAGTTTAAATTAATGATTTTTAATCTAACTTATTAATTAACATTTTTTGTTAAAATAAGCTGATTTTAATATTTTAAGTTAAAATTAATTAACCCAACCAAACTAATAAGTATAGTATATACTTTGTTTTGGTTGGGTTGGTTATTTCAGCTACCTCAAACATATCCTGCTCAAAATTTAAAATATAGGTATCTTTCCTATCTAGGGTTGTATAAATGCCCCACTCATCCTATAGAATCGCTGTACCCCCCGTATTTTGCTATGCTGTTTAAATCAACCTATCTATTATTTCATGTTCTCTGAATAATGGTGAGAAGGAAGTTTTTTTATTCAATGAGTATAATATAGCATTCTCTACTCGATTCTAACTATTTATCACTTTAAATTTTCACTATTATGGTAACTGTAACATCTTATCAAGAACGTACCTCTTTAGAAGGGAAGAACTATTTTGCTTTAGAATTACAATCAGATGATTTAGAATTTGTCATTTCTAAAGTGACAGGAAGACACTATGTAACTATCAGAAAGTGTTGGATATCCTCTACATTCAATGAAGCTATTTGTAAAATGATGATTGGTAAAACAATGCAAGGTAGTATAGCAAAAGTAGCATGTGAACCATACGAATTTACCGTTCCAGAAACAGGAGAGGTTATTACAAGGAATCATCGTTATGAGTATGCTCCTGTTGAAATACAAAATATGGAAAGAATAGTTAATCAGGAAGCTGTGTTTTCGTAATAGTACTTATCCGCTACAAAAGAGGAGTGTAGATGTAAAATCCATCTATACTCCTCTTCTTATTTTCTAACTCTATAACTCTTATAATCATGCAATTACAGCAAGCACAAAGAAAAAATGTAAAAATCAAACTTGGGTTACAAGGTAGTTCAGGTAGTGGAAAAACTTTCTCAGCATTGCTCATAGGATTCGGTATTACAAATGATTGGTCTAAAATAGCTGTCATAGATACAGAAAATCATTCTGCTGAATTATATTCTCATTTAGGTACATATAATGTACTGAATCTTATTTCTCCATTCTCACCAGAAAGATATATAGAAGCGATTGAAGTGTGTTTAAAAGCACAAATGGAAGTAATTATTATAGATTCTATTTCTCATGAATGGGATTACATAATTGAGCAGCATGGAGCATTAGGAGGAAATTCTTATACTAACTGGTCAAAATTTACTCCAAGACATCAGAAATTCATACAAGCAATCCTGCAAGCTAATGTACATATTATCTGTACACTGCGAGCTAAACAGGATTATGTACTCAATGAAAAGAATGGTAAACAAGTACCTGAAAAGGTAGGAATGAAAGCAATTCAAAAAGAGGGATTAGATTATGAATTAACTATTGTATTTGAAATAGATATAAAGCATAATGCTCTAGCTACTAAAGATAGAACTGGTTTATTTGAAAACAAACCTGAATTTAAAATTAACTCTGAAACAGGTCAAAGGATTCTGGAATGGTGTAGAGAAGGTATAGAGATAGAAATAGCTTCTATACCTATTTCTTCACTTATAGAACATATTAATGCTTGCAGTACAGTTGATGAATTACGTGAACTGTATATGAATTCTACCAGTGAAGAGCAAACTAATTTTCGTAATCAATTCAATACAAGGAAACAGCAACTACAAACTCCTGTTAATTTATCTCCTAACAATCAAACTTTTTCTTCTAATGGAACTTCAAATCGTTTCTAACCCTATGAATACTCATACAGATAGTTTTGTAGAGTCAACAGATATACCTTTCATCCAAGCAAATACAATACCTGTAAAGCTAAAAGAGATTGAGAATAATCACTTAATTCCTGTATATGTAAAGGATAACGAACCTGTTATTTCTCATCAGGATTTCATCAACTCAGCTTTAGAAGTAACACATCACGTATTTAAGCATGAAAAGATATTTCAACCCAACATTAGAGTTTCTCATCCAATCAAAGGTAGAACTCCAGAAGCAAAGGATAAACCAGCGAAAGATTTGCTAGAGCACGAAAAAACCATTTACTATGAAAGAATGATGTTTATTATAGAGATTCCAACTATAACAGATACAATCAATGGTAATCAGCTTTCTTTAACGATAGGAGGAGTAAAGAGCTACAATCTGGATAATCTCTATAGCAAAAAAGGAACAGATGAACAATTTAAAATATTCATCGGATTTCAGAATAAAGTATGTTGTAATCTCTGCGTATGGACTGATGGGTTCATAGGTAATCTAAGAGTAAAGAATACATCTCAGCTAATGAGTGGAATCTATGATTTAATACAGAAATATAATGTACAGCAGCAATTAATTGCTTTACAGAATTTACTTCATTACTCTTTAACAGAGCATGAATTTGCTACTTTGATTGGTAGAGCGAAATTGTATAATTATCTACCTATAAGTTTAAAGAAAGAAATACCCATTCTTGTAATTGGGGACACTCAAATTAATGCAATTGCACGAGATTATTACCAAGATGTATCTTTCTGTCGTAGAGATGATGGAAGTATTAGCTTGTGGAATGTGTATAATCTATTCACAGGAGTAAATAAACAATCTTACATTGATACTTTTCTTGATAGAGGAGTAAATGCTTATTCTTTCATTGAGAATTTAGCTCAATCAATAGAAAGTAAAGAAAGTAACTGGTTTTTATCTTAAATCTTAATAGGTTAGCTAGGAATAGCTAACCTATTTCATACTGTAAACTTATGGATAATAAATTTGAACCTAAAATAGTAATTGACCCATTTTCATTACTGGTAGTAAATGCAAGGGGAGAACTAAGAAGGATTTATTGTCCATTCTTAGTAAAATGTATTGTTCCAATAGATAATTTGGTAGTTAACCAGATTTATAGTGTTGATATGGTTAGAACGGAATTAAAAGAACATATATACTTTTCTCTCAAAGGGAAAAGTTATTTGCACCTAAGGTTTGAAATATTAATTAGCTAAATCCTTTTCTGATATAGAGAGAGCTTATTATAAAAGGAATACAATTTGAAATTAGATTTTTTTAATTTCTACTTACAACTTTTCTCCTTTACAACACTAAAAAAACAAAATTTAATCTTTCTTTTTTAAAAGTAAAAGTTATTCTGTAAAAATGATGATAGAAAGCCACTTTCTCATATTTATAAAATATTTACAGAAGCATATAAGGAATCGTAAATTTAAGTATTTTTTGACAACGTGTATATACTTTTGATTTTACCAATAGTGCTGCATAAGTAAAAGTACCATTTTATAAATATATATTGTTTAGTGTTTTAATATTTATTAAAATTGTGTTCTTAACCTTAACTAGCTATACTTTATTTCTTTGGATACCTCTGAGTTAATATATTTTGATTATAATGCGACTACTCCAATTGATGAAAGAGTATTGGAATCTATGATGCCTTTTTTTAAAGGCTATTTTGGCAATTCATCAAGTAATCATCACTTTGGTAAAAATATAAATAAAGCTGTTCAGAAAGCTCGTGAACAAGTATCTGACTTAATAAACGCAGAACCTAAAGAAATTATCTTTACCTCTGGAGCTACTGAAGCTATTAATCTTGCCATTAAGGGAGCAGTTATTGCTAATCAAGCAAAGGGTAGGCATATCATTACTTGTAAAACAGAACATAAAGCTGTTCTTGATACTTGTAAATACCTTGAAGAAATTGGTTTTGAGGTTTCCTATATTTCTGTTAAAAATGATGGAATAATCGACATTGATGAGTTCAAAAAAGAATTAAGACCTGATACTGTTTTAGTATCTATTATGTGGGTGAATAATGAGACAGGAGTTCTACAACCAATTGAAGAACTTATTGAAATTACTCATCAAAATAATTCTATATTCTTTACAGATGCTACACAGGCAGTAGGAAAAATCCCTATTGATGTTTATGATTTAGATATAGACTTACTTTGTTTTTCTGCTCATAAATTCTATGGTCCAAAAGGAATAGGTGGCCTATTTGTAAAAAAAGGAATAAAGGTTGAAACACAAACTCATGGAGGAGGGCATGAAATAGGTTTGAGAAGCGGGACAAGTAATGTTACAGCCATTATTGGGATGGGGAAAGCTTGTGAAATTGCTTTAGAAGAGATGGATAAGAATGCTATAAAAATTTTGAATTTAAGAAATGAATTAGAAACGCATTTGCTAAAAATTGAGGATTCATTTATTAACGGTAATAAAAATCAAAGACTTTATAATACACTTAATATATGTTTTCCTGACTTTGATGCCAATATTTTTATAGATAAATATAAGAATATTGCAGTTAGCAATGGGTCTGCTTGTACTTCAGCATTGGTTCAGCCTTCTCATGTTTTGTTGGCGATGGGATTGAATGAAGAAGAAGCGTTGGGGAGTTTGAGAATATCTATTGGAAAAGAAAATACTTATAATGAAATTAAAGCGATAAGTAAATTATTAATTAAATTACTACAATATGCTTAAAGATATTAATTGGTCAGAAGATAGAGCATATTTTACATTCGATGATAATGTACCAACACAGTTCTACATAGACTGCTTAAGCAATAGTAAAACTTTCGATTTATTATTAGGGTATTTTAGTTCTGCTGCTATTAATGTATTGTCACTAGGTTTTGCTACTTTCTTAAGTTCAGGAGGGACAATGAGAATTATAATTAACAATGTTCTCTCAGAAGAAGATAAAAATGCTATCAAGCGTGGGGAGGAGAAAAATATTAATAAGGATTTGATAGATTTATCAGATATAGAGAATTTAAAGCAGAGACTAAATGAGTATGGAGTCCATTTTTTTGAATGTCTATCATGGTTAATTGCTAACAATAAAATACAGATTAAAATTATAAGACCTAAATCTGGAAGAGGTATTTCACACTATAAAGATGGTATTTTTTCAGATGGTGAAAATTCTATTGGTTTTAATGGATCATGTAATTTTACAGCTTATGGATTATTGGAAAATTTGGAATCAATTCAATGCTTTTTATCATGGGAAAATGGGAGATCAAATAAAATGATCAATAGCCTTAAAAACAGAATAGATACTATTTTTTCAGAGAGTTCTTCTTACGTTGAATACTTAGATGTAAATGAGGTTATAATAGCTATTAAAAATGAGTTTGGGAATAAAAATATTAACGAGTTAATTATAAAAGAGAAAGAATTAATCAAGAAAAAAGCAGAATTACTAAATAATGTCAACCTTAATGCATCTATTAAGAAAGTAAATGAAAATCTTGAAATGCTAGAGCAACAACCAAGGTTCCCTTTTTCTGAAGGACCACGTCCATATCAAATAGAAGCCTATAAAAATTGGGTCAAAAATGACAGAAAAGGGTTATTCGCAATGGCTACTGGTACAGGAAAAACGATTACTGCTTTAAATTGCTTACTAGAAGAATTTAGAAAAAATAAGAATTATTATGCTATTATTCTTGTCCCATCTAAGGCATTGTTAGAACAATGGATAAATGAGGTTGAACAATTCAATTTTTCAAATTTAATTGTGATTGGGGGTGGATATGATGGAATGAAATATATACCAAATTATGTTTCAAACTTCAAAGCAGGTTTAAGAAAGAATGGTATAATTATTTCTACTTATGCAAGTTTTTCATCAGATAGATTTATAAGATATTTCAGTAAGATTCAAGACAATTTTATTTTAATCGCTGATGAAGCTCATAATATGGGAGCGAATCAAATCAAAGATATTATTTCAGTTTTGACAATTCCAAAAAGAATTGGACTAAGTGCTACTCCAAATAGGAAATATGACCCTGATGGAACCGATGCTATATGTGACTTTTTTAATGATCAACCACCATTTTGTTACAGTTTTGGGATGAGAAGGGCAATGAAAGAAGGAAGACTAACAGATTATTTTTACTACCCTAAGATTGTAAATTTAGAAGAAGATGAGAAGGAGGATTATATTGAATTATCAAATAAATTATTAAAATTTTTCGATTTTGAACAAGGCAAGTTCAAGGATTCTCCAATAGTAGAAAGTTTATTATTAAGAAGGAAAACGATCATCCATCAAGCTAGAAGGAAAATTTCAGCCTATAAGGGAATTTTAAAAGAGTTGGATAGAAAAGACAAACTGAGATATGTATTCACTTATGTACCTGTAGGTTCAAGTAGAGAAGAAGAAGTAAGTAGTGAGGATGATGCTAATAAGTTTGTATATCAATACTTGAGAGCAGCTCAAGAAGTAAAACCTAATTTACGGGCGAGTACTTACACCTCTGAAACAGAGGAACGAAACAATAAATTAAGGGGATTCTCAGAAGGTAAAATAGATATGCTGCTAGCAATGAAAATGCTAGATGAAGGGGTTGATATTCCTAGAACTGAAGTCGGAATTTTTGCTAGTAGTACAGGAAATCCTAGGGAATATATTCAAAGAAGAGGTAGACTACTTAGAAATCATGTAGATAAAAAATTTGCGTATATATATGATATGATTGTGGCTCCAGTTGCTAGCCATGACAATGAAAACCTTTACCGAATTGAGCGGAATATGGTTAAAAATGAATTGATAAGAGTAGCATATTTCGCAAGTCTTTCAATGAATTTTTATGATTCAAAAGATGCACTTCAAGATATTTGCGATAGATATGAATTAGATTTAGATATGATAATTAATACATTAGAAAATGATTGATAATTTGCTTAAAGAAATATTGAGAGATGCAGAGTTGTCCTCAAAATATAATATTAGTGAAGAGGTAATTAAGAAAGCTAAACTTGCACCTCCATATGAAAATAAAGTTATTGAGTATCTCGCTGTGATTATCAAATCAAAAATGGTTGAGATGCATGGTGATATTACTGTTTATAATAAGGTTAAAAATTTAATCAAGTGACTATGGCATCAATCATAAATCAAATATCATTTCAAAACTTTTTTAATTACTATGGACCGCTTGAGGATAATACTTATGAATTCTCCACAGGTGTGAACATAGTTGTAGCTGACAACGGTGGTGGAAAGTCAAAGTTTTTTAATGGTTTCCTGTGGATTTTTTATGATGAGATTCTTGATTCTGATACAAAGACAAGAAAAACCATTAAAAATCAGGCTGTTAAAGTTTGTTCAGACAAAGCAAAATATGAAGCAATTGTTAATGATTTAATTGATTGTAATGTTGCAATTGAGTTTAGCGATAATCGATTTAGATATCGTATTTGTAAAGGCTTTAGAATTAAAAAGTTAAAGTCAGATGCATCACTTATCGATGGCTCTGATTGGCAAGTGTTTTTTAAAGGTTTAGAAGTTTCAAAAAGGGATATTCAGCTTTTAGAATTTCACGAAGTTTATGATGAAGATGAACAAAGACGAATCCTTGATAAGCTAATCCAACCTAACCTAAGAGAATATTCCTTATTCCAAGGGGAAGAAATTGACAAGCTTATTGATTTTAATCAGGCTGATAGTTTAAATAGAGCTGTAAAGACTCTAACCGATATTAATAAATATGAAGAACTAGAAAAGATTACAAAATATGTAGCAGATAGAGCAGAAAAAGACCTCAATGAAAAAGTATCCTCAAATGATACAGCATCACAAAACTATATGATTAAACTAGGAGAGAAAGAAAAGAAAAAGACCTCTCTTACACATGAACTTGAGAAATTAAAATCATATGAACATTCATATACTGAAAATAAAGCAGAAGTTGATAGGCTTGAGACTTTAAATGAAAATGCTGAAGCTAGAAAGGATTTTGATGATAAGATTAAAGAGCAAAACAATAAATTCAAATCAATTAAAGAAGACTATGATCGACTTGTAGAAAAACTAAATGAACGATTTTTTGATGGAAATTTCGGTTGGATTGCAATGGGATGTGGAAAAGAAATTGTAAGCTTTAAAGAAAAGCTAAATAGATATAGAGAAGAAAGAATATTAAAGAAGGCTGCTATACTTAGTGAAGATAAACATAATCATATAAACCTTCTCCCTCCAGATTCACCAGATACTGTCACCTTACAAACTATGATTGAAAGAGAGCACTGCTATGTGTGTAATCGTGAAGCTAAAAAAGATACTGAAGAGTGGAAGCATATTGTAAGTTTATTGTACAGAAAAGAATCTGGTCAAAATAAATCAGTTCAAATTTTCAAAAATGATCTCAATGATTTTTTTGGTGATATTCAACTTGGTGCACAATCATATGTAGGGAGAATTGAAGGGATTGAAAATTCAATTCTTCGGACTAGGGAAAAAGAGCAAGATTTACTAGATCGTATTACGAAAGTAAAAGACAAAATTAAAAGCTTAAAAGATGAGCGATCACACTTGATAATAGGTGATGAAGATAATATGACTGATGCTCGACAAATAATGGCTCAGTACAGAGGTGCTTTATCTCGATTGCAAAAATCTGAAGATGATATTGTTAAGTCAAAAACTACTATTGAATCGCTAAATGACCTTATAAGGAAAGACGAATTTGAGCTAAGTAGAATGAGGCCACAGGATACTCCTAAGGAATATGAAATTCATTTAGATATTGCGTCTGATATAAGAAATGCTGCTCAGAGAACTAGGGTAAGAGTTTTTAACGATATGATTTTAAAACTAGAAAAAGAGGCAAATCAGCATTTTCAAAATCTCATCAAATATAATGAGTTAGCAGGAGGTATTTTGAAGTTTGATAAAAACCCAAGAGGCACAATCGACTTTAACTATGTAGATGAAGAGGGTAATGAGGTATCAGGGGCATCAGAGGGATTTCAACGAATGAAAGTATTAGCTGTACTCATGGCAATAATATCAGTAAATCCATACGGCTATTTATACCCTTTATTAGCAGATGCTCCTTTATCAGCATTTGGTCAAGGATTTATAAAAGGTTTTTTTGAAGAAACTGAGAAAGTATTCCCTCAAAGTATCATCCTCATTAAAGATCTATATGACATAGAGTCCGAAAATAAGCTTAATAAATTGGGCAATGAACTCTTAAATAATGATAGTGTAAGTACGATATACTTGAATCAAATTCCAGGCAATCTTAAACAAATTGAAGTCTATACTGAGCATAAAAAAATACCAAAATAATGACTAGTAGTGAATTTAGAGAAATGATCTTAAAAAAGACACCGAAGTACTCTGTGTCGGTGGAATATATATTTGAAAAATTAGCTAATAAGCAAGGTAAAGGTGAATTTTCTCAATTTGGTCCTTTATACGAATTGTATGTTTATGCTTTTTATTTAGGACTTAAAATAGGCAGTAGAATCGAATTAGCTTCTGGTAGTAACGCCAAAAAATTCGTTGAGATTGCTGGTTGGAAAAGTTCATCTCCTCTTATTGATTTCCTTTTATTGACTATATTTAGTCGATCTGATGAAATTGGTTTTGAGTGGAATGAACTTGAAGATATGGAAGAGAAGGAACTCGCGGAGGTTGTGCGTAAGATTATTACATTCATAGAAGAGTATGCCTATGGTGGCTTAGATTACCTCAAGAATAAATTTGACAATGGTGAATTGGATAATTCACAATATTTATTTGTAGATCTTTTATCCGATTTAGTTTAGAATAAATTTATGTTTGTAATGTTAATATATGTAAAGAACCTTATAAAGTATAAAATTAAATTGTAATAGACAAGACTTAATCTGACAGAAGGGTGCTAAAATTAACTGTCAGATAGCATATTAATAGCATTCCAGTTAAACTCTGGATTAGATGACTGAACTGGCACTTCAGTCATTTTTTTATTGTCTTCTAAGATGTTTATTTTAAAGACCTCTTCCAAGAGCTTGTCTTTAGCTAACTGTAAACTATCCATAAAAGTTTGCATTGGTGTTTTACCATAGCAATATTTACCAGTATGAGTTCTCTGAGTATTATAATGATTCAGCCACGAATCTAAGTCTTTTTGTAGTTCTGATAAAGAATGATACAGTTTTTTACGAAAGGCAACCGCATAAAATTCATCCTGAATAGTACGATGGAAACGCTCGCATATACCATTAGTTTGAGGACTTTTGGCCTTAGTTTTAGTATGGTCAATATCTTCTATAGCCAAATATAATTGATATTCGTGTTGCTCCCTATTACCACAATATTCTGTACCCCTATCAGTTAAA
>NZ_SEWF01000091.1 GCF_004168285.1 Emticicia agri
GGTAATCCTAATAATGTAATGCTTTTATTTCAAGATTGTAATTGCAAATAAAATACTTTATTGCTCCTATATGGTTTTCTAAAGATTTAGAAAAACTTAATGATTTTCTAACTAATCTGGCTACCCTTTGTCTTAATGTTCCATTAAAACGTTCAATATATGCCGTCAAACCACTATCCTTTCCTACTCCAAAATGATTCTCTTTTTCAAAAGTAGTTATGTATGCTTGCCAGTAGTCAGAGAAAAAACCAGTATTACCCTTGAAAACAGCAGGTATTTTTTCATAGAAAACTTGTGCATCTTTGCTTGAACGACTGCCTATATGAAAGGCAATAATTTGTCTATTAATAGGGTTTAGTGCTAACCATAACCATTGTTTATTGGCTCTCTTACCTACAAAAGTCCACATCTCATCTAATTGAATACCATAATACTCAACCCTTACCCCTCTCTGTTTACTATATAATTCATTGACTAATAAATCGTTATTTTCTATGTCAGATAAGTAATAATTAGTAACTACATCTTCTATAACTACCTCATTATCTGATACTTGAATGTACTCTTGTAATGCAATCGAATTTTTTTTATAACCTCTATCCTTCCGATTTCTTCATCCATTCTATCTCCTAAATAAGATTCAATATCCGGCAAAGTCAAATCAGCGTTTAAATCATCGGGTAGGGATTTATATAAGTCTTTGATGTAAGATAATAGCCACTGCTGACTCACATCACATACTCGACAAATACCGGATAAAGATATTCTCTCCAAGAGTAGTTTGTTAATAAGAATTTTATCGGATTCATTCACAAACCAATCCTGACCGCCCTCCACAAATTGACGATTACAATTATGGCATAAATAGTTTTGCTTACCGTAATGAGTATGACCATTCTTCTTCGTATTTTCGCTATTACAATGACTACAGTTCATCTTTGCCTTTTTTTACAAAGATAGCTACAGCATTACATTTATACGACTACCGAATGGGATATGGTCCTGAAATGTCTGAACTTTGATTTAGCTGATTGACCTGATTTCGCTGAATAAAATTATCAGTGTAATCCTTAAATCAGCGGACGCCGCGCGGGTAAATCAAAGTTCAGACAAAATCATACAATTAATCACTCAATCACACACTCACTAATTTTTCAAAACACATGGAATACAGACAATTAGGAGCATCTGGTTTAAATGTTTCAGTATTAAGTTTTGGTACAGCTACTTTTGGAGGTGGTACCGAGTTTTTCAAGGCATGGGGCAGCACTCAGGTAGAGGAGGCCACTCGTCTGGTTGATTTATGCCTTGAAGCAGGCATCAACTTATTTGATACGGCTGACGTGTATTCGCAGGGATTATCAGAAGAAATTCTGGGTAAAGCCATTGCGGGCAAACGAGACCAGTTATTGATTTCTACCAAAGCTACTTTCACATTTGGTACAGGCCCTAATAATCAGGGGTCTTCACGTTTTCATTTGCTAAAACAGGTTGAGGGAAGTTTAAAACGCCTGAATACTGATTATATTGATATTTACCACATGCACGGTTTTGATGGGGTTACACCTGTAGAAGAAACCCTGCGCACCCTTGATGACTTGGTGCAGAGCGGAAAAATAAGGTATCTGGCGGCTTCTAATTTCTCGGGTTGGCACCTGATGAAATCATTGGCTATATCAGAAAAATATGGCTGGAATCGCTACGTGGCGCATCAGGTTTATTATGCACTAACCAACCGTGAATACGAATGGGAACTCATGCCTTTGGGTATTGACCAAAAAGTAGGTGCCATTGTATGGTCGCCGCTGGCAGCAGGCTTATTAGGCGGTAAATACAAACGTAATCAACCTAAACCTACTGATACCCGTACAGCACAGGGAGGCAGCCCGATTCCGGCCGCAGCAGTGAATGAAGAGGTTTTGTATAATGTGGTTGATGTGTTGGAAGAAATTGCGGCAGAAACCGGAAAAACCATTGCACAGGTAGCCATCAACTGGGTATTACAAAGACCAACGGTATCAAGTATCATTATTGGTGCCCGTAATGAAAAACAACTGAAAGAAAACTTTGAAGCCGTGGGTTGGCAGCTGACTACAGAACAACTTAAACGATTGGATAAAGCGAGTGATGTGCCACCAACTTATCCGTACTGGCACCAACGTCAGAATCTGACTCTGAATCCGCCACCAACTTTCTATTGAGATTTTGTAAGTAAACGTTTTTTTACAATTTCATGATTGGTTGATTGGCGACCTTTGTTGAGAAATTTTAAACTCTACAAAAAATGTTTACGCTCAATCAAATCAAAGAAGCACATGCCCAAGTAAAAAGTGGCGCAGATTTCCCGAAGTATATTCAGGATTTATCAGCATTAGGGATTCTGAAATATATTACTTATGTACAAGACGGTCATTCCGAGCTTATGGGTGCTAATAGTTACACGCTCACGTCAGATGCCAGGTATGTGCCTTTAAAAATAGCAGATGAAAGTGCTCCGGAAGCATTTAAAGAATACCTGACAAAACATCAGCAAGGGCAATCAGATTATCCCACATTTTGCAAGCAAGCGGCTGAAACAGGGACTGATAAATGGATAACAGATATTGCACAAATGACCTGCACCTATTATGATAAAGCGGGAAATGAAATAGTAGTTGAGACGATTCCGGGTGTATAAAACCCTATTAAAACAAAAGGCTTCCCGATTGAGAAGCCTTTTGTTTTTATCATTTAATCTTAAAGCGTACGTTTTACCTCTTTGATTTCATAACTTTCGATAGTGTCTCCTACCTCAATGTCGTTGAAACCTTTGATACTCAAACCACACTCAAAATTAGTTCTTACTTCGTTTACGTCATCTTTGAAGCGTTTCAGTGCAGAAATTTCTCCTTCATGAATTACTATACCTTCTCTGATAACACGTACTTTGTTACTACGTTTGAAACTTCCGTCAGTTACATAACAACCCGCAATAGTACCTATTTTACTGATTTTGAAGACTTCTCTTACCTCAATTGTACCTACGATTGTCTCTTCTTCTTTCGGAGCCAATAGACCTTCCATCGCATCTCTGATTTCGTTGATGGCATCATAGATGATAGAGTACAATCTGATTTCGATTTCCTCCTGATCAGCTATCTTTCTGGCACTATTAGACGGACGAACCTGGAATCCGATAATAATGGCATCGGCAGTAGAAGCAAGGTTCACATCAGATTCAGAAATTTGTCCTACCCCTTTGTGAATAATGCTAACCTGTACTTCTTCGGTTGAAAGTTTCAGTAATGAGTCAGACAAGGCTTCTACCGAACCATCCACGTCGCCTTTCACAATTACGTTCAGCTGGTGGAAAGTACCAATCGCTTTACGACGACCGATTTCTTCAAGTGTAATGTGTTTTCTGGCTCTCAAGCTTTGCTCACGGATAATCTGCTCACGTTTGTTAGCGATTTCACGTGCTTCACGCTCAGTTTCCATGATATTAAACTTATCACCTGCCTGTGGCGCACCAGGTAAACCTAGAATCTGTACAGGCGTTGATGGGCCTGCTTCTTTAATTCTGTTACCCAAATCGTCAACCATTGCTCTTACACGACCAAAATAAGGCCCTGCGAGAATAATGTCTCCGACTTTCAGTGTACCGTTCTGAACCAGAATAGTAGCTACATATCCACGTCCTTTATCTAACGATGCTTCAATTACTGTACCTATGGCTGTTCTATCAGAATTTGCCTTTAATTCAAGTAATTCAGCTTCTAACAATACTTTGTCTAATAGTTCAGCAATACCGATTCCCTTTTTGGCCGATACTTCCTGTTCCTGATATTTACCACCCCAGCTTTCAACGAGAATATTTTCTTTCGATAAATCTTCACGAATCTTGGCCGGATTAGCACCCGGTTTATCAATTTTATTAATAGCGAACACAATAGGTACACCTGCATTTTGCGCATGGTTAATGGCCTCACGTGTTTGTGGCATCACACTATCGTCAGCCGCAACCACTACAATTACTACGTCGGTAACTTTGGCACCTCTGGCACGCATGGCCGTAAAAGCCTCGTGACCCGGGGTATCTAAGAAAGTAATCTTTTTACCTTTGTTCGGGCCGTCTTTCATTTCTACCGAGTAAGCACCAATGTGCTGGGTAATACCCCCGGCCTCACCTGCCGCTACACGTGCCCGACGGATATAGTCAAGCAAGGATGTTTTACCGTGGTCAACGTGACCCATGATGGTAACAATCGGTGCTCTTGGTTCGGTATCTTCAACGTTGGCATCTTTATCTACTGCATCTGCCTGAACTTCATCTTCGGCTGAAATAAATTGCACGTCAAAATCAAAATCAAGCGCAATCATCTGTATTACCTCAGCATCGAGACGTTGGTTGATAGAGATAAACATACCCATTTTCATAGCGGCTGAGATTACCCCGGTAACCGGTACGTTCATCATGGATGCTAATTCGGCAGCAGAGATAAACTCTGTTACTTTCAGTATGTTGCTATCCTCCTGCTCTTGCAAAACACGTTGCTCTTCCTGGTCGGCACGCATTTTACGTTTATCCTTCCGGTATTTCGCTCCGAAGTCAGGCCCTTTGGTCTGCATACGAGCCATCGTTTGCTTGATTTGCTCTTTTACCTCGGTCTGAGATACTTCTTCACGACGTTCTTTCTTCTTCTTAGGGTCAACTTTCTTAGCCGTTCCTGTTCCGGTTGTTGCAGGATTCTTAGGTTTAGCGGCACTACCCTCATTGCTATTTACTTTTTCGGCTCTCTTTACACGCTTACGTTTACGCTTGCGCTTAGCGTCTTTATCTTCAGCACTTGAGCTACTCTTTTTCTCAACAGGTAGTTCAATTTTGCCAAGTACTTTCAAGCCTTGCAGTTTTTCTCCTCTCGCCTGAATCAATTCCGGTTCATCTTCCTCCTCCGGTTCAACCTGTTTTGGAACCGGTTTCTTGAACTGCTGGTTCTGAGGTTGATTCTGTGGCGGTCTCTGCTCAAAATTCGGTCTGTTCTGCTGATACCCACCTTGTCCTTGCTGACCTTGTTGTGGAGGTCTTGGAGGACGGTTCTGATCTCTGTTGCCAGTATTGTCTCTGTTACCAGAATCCCTGGTACCTTGTCCCTGATTCGGATTCGGGTTATTATTAGGTCGGTTCTGGTTATTCCAGTTATTGTTAGTAGGTCTATTCTGGTCTCTGTTACCTGAATTATCTCTGTTCCCCTGTCCCTGATTATTTCTGTCTCTGTTCTGAGAATTATCTCTATTGCCTTGATTATCTCTATTCTGCGGATAATCACGGTTCTGGCGATAATCTCTGTTCTGAGGGTACTCTCTGTTGCCTTGATTATCTCTGTTCTGAGGTGGCTGAGGGCGCTGGTTTTCCACAGGTTTTTGTGGTTCTTCTACTGGTTTTGTTTCCACTTTAGGCGTTTCAATTACCGGTTTTACCACTTCTTCCTGTTTCTCTACCTTCGGTTCAGTTTTTTCTTCAGTTTTTGGCGGTTCTACTACTGGTTTTACAGGTTCAACCACCTGTTTCGGAGGTTCTTCCACCTTGGGTGTATTCACTACAACAGGTTCAGTTTTAGGAGGTTCAGGTGTTGGTGTCGATGGTGTAGAGGGTTTTCTGTCTAAATCTATTTTCCCTAAAATAGTCGGTCCTTGCAGTTTTTGCTCTGCACGAATCACTTCCACCGGTTTCTCGGGGGTTACTTCAGGGGTTTTCTCGACTTTTTTCTCTTCGACTTTTGGTTGGTCTCTAAAATAAAGGATATCCATATCACCCGAAGAAGAAGATGATTTTGTTTCTTCTGCAGGTTTTACAGCCGCGCTCTCTTCAAGCAAAGAAGAATTATTAAATTCTTTCGATAAGATGTTTAACTGCTCAAAGTTGAGTTTAGCATTTGGATTGTTATCAATACGATGCCCCTTACCCGCTAGTTTCTCAACGATGGTAGTAATACCAACGTTTAGTTTTTTAGCCGCAAGGCTTATTCGCATTTCTTTTTGTTCTATCATAAAGTAAATTAAAAATCAGTTGATTTATTTTGAGTTGCCGGATTTATTAGAAACCTGAAATAAAAACCTCACCACCAGAAACCTGTATTCACATAATCTTCCAACGACCTGAATTCAGCCAATTCCATTTCAGGAGCTCTTCAAGCTACAAAGGTAGCCTTTTAGTCAGAAATACCATATATAAAGGCTTATTTAGATAACACCAATTAAGCGTCTCCTGTTCCCTGAGTTTTTTTATTCAAATTCTCTACTCAAAATTTCTAATACTTCGGCAATAGTTTCTTCTTCAAGCTCGGTACGACGGGCTATATCTTCTACCGACAAGGCCAGTACAGATTTTGCGGTGTCGAGACCAATCTTGCGGAACTCGTCAAGAATCCAGTCCTCGATTTCGTCAGAGAATTCTGATAGGTCAACATCTTCCTCCTCTTCTTCTCCTTCAAGGTCACGGAATACATCAAGTTCCATGTTTACTAACTTACCAGCGAGTTTAATATTCATGCCACCTTTACCGATAGCCAACGATACCTGATCGGGTTTCAGATAAACCGATACACGTTTTTTCTCGTTATCTACCTGAATGCTACTGATTTTTGCAGGGCTTAATGCTCTCGAAATCAACAGGTTCAGGTTATCAGTCCATTGAATAACATCAATATTCTCATTCTCTAATTCACGCACAATTGTATGAATACGAGAACCTTTCATACCTACACAAGCGCCCACCGGGTCAATGCGGTCATCGTATGACTCAACAGCCACTTTGGCTCTTTCGCCCGGCTCACGCACAATTTTACGAACAGAGATAAGTCCGTCAAGAATTTCAGGGATTTCCTGCTCAAATAAACGTTCAAGGAATACCGGCGATGTACGTGACAATGTAATACGTGGTGTTCCGTTGTTCATTTCAACTTTATGAACTACTGCCTTGATGCTTGTGCCTTTTCTTGGGCGGTCTTTCGGAATCTGCTCCGTTTTTGGCAGCACCAATTCGTTACTTTCACCATCCAGACAAACCAGTTCTTTCCCTAAAATCTGATAAACTTCTACTATTATTAACTCTCCTACCAAATCTTTGTATTTGGCATACAGCATCTCTTTCTCTAAATCTTTAATCTTCTGGATTAAGGTCTGGCGGGCAGTCTGTACTACACGGCGACCAAAATCTTCTAACTTCACTTCATCAGCCACTTCTTCACCAATTTCAAAGTCAGGCTGAATCTTCTGTGCATCTGAAAGCATGATTTTATCAGGATCCCAGATATCCTCAGAGTTGTCGTCTACGATTTCGCGTGTACGCCACATTTCAAGGTCGCCGCTGTCGGCATTTATGATAACATCGAAGTTGTGGTCTGTACCAAATTTTTTACGAATCATTGTCCGGAATACGTCCTCTAATACCTTTATCATGGTTGGACGGTCAATGTTCTTTTCACGGGCAAATTCTGAAAACGATGCAATTAACTCTCCGCTGTGCATATTCTATTCATCAGTTAGCGATTTTGTTGATTTAGTGAATGAGTTTTCTCATTCCTAATACTCATTAAATCTAATTTCTTAATTATAATTTTATTTAAATGAAATAATTACTTGTGCTTCTTTTATATTTTCAAGTGAAATAATTATAGGTTCGATGGGTTCATTTTTCGCTTTTCCTGTGCGTTTTTTGTCCTCAATCAAAGTAATTTCCTGGTTAGCAAGACCCTCCAATTTACCTTTGACCTCTTTCCCATCATTCAATACTACTTTCAGATTCCGTCCGATATTCTTGCGGTACATTCTTTCGCTTTTTAAAGGAAAATCTATCCCGGGCGACGAAACTTCGAGCGTGTATTTATCGGGCATAATTTCATCTAATTCCTTGCCCAGTTTACGACTGATTTCGCTACACTCATCAATACCAATTCCGGCATCGGAGTCTAACAAAACGGTAACTTTACTATTTAATCTCGACAAAGACACTTTAATATCCACCACAAAAAACTTATCGTTTTCGAGCAGTGGTTCTAAAAGTTCTTCGATTTTTTGTCTGTGTTCTGTATTCATAATTCCACTGTACCGAAACCCTGAGAGCAAACGGGTTTACTGACTATACAAAGAAAAAAGGAGGGCTTCGCTCCTCCTTTTTCACAATTCTAAGGCAAAGATAGGAATATTTTTCCTTTTTTACAAATTTGATTGAGAAATAAAGGCGTTTTTCTGTCGAATTAGCCTCGTTTAATCATTACTCTAAATCTATCTCACCTCCTTATCCATACAAAAGTTTCCTCATATTCATATACCTGTTGCTTTTCTAAACCCTACCGTTACCTCAAATTCCTGATTTTGTGTAGGGGATAATCAGGTAACGGTTGCCTTAATTGAGATTGCTGCTATCATCAGCACCTACAATTAAAACAAAAAAATATGCAAAAGCTAAAACATTTGTATGCTGCCTGTATGGTAGCTTTACTATCGGTGTCTTGCTCTGAATCCCCTTTTGAGCCTGAACTTGCCACTATTACGAGTTTTCATGTAAAGAATGGAGACTACCTGATTCCGGTAATGGTAAGAGGGAATACTGCCAGCAAAAAAATTATTCTTTATGTGCAGGGGGGTCCTGCACTTAATACCCTCGACTATGCAACAATTGATTATCCTGAATGGAAAAATACATTGGAGAAAGATTATGCCATAGCTTATTATGAACAACGTGGTACAGGCAACAAACAAGGAAGATTTAGCTATGGGGACAGTATATTAGACACCTATGTTGAAGATTTACACACCCTATCAGCCTTTCTTAAAAAAGCCTATGACGCAGAAATAATTATGATGGGTCATAGTTTTGGAGGAGCCTTAGTAATGAGATATATGCTTGAAAAAAGCAAAGAAGGAATTCCCACACAGTATATTGTACTGAATGCACCCGTAACTACTGATAATGGATTAAGCGAAAAACTAAGATGGAAGTTCAGACATGAGTTTCTGCAAAACTCTGCTACTCTTGAAATTAGTCGTGGAAACCATGTAAACGAGTGGATAGAAGTATTTGAATGGCTTAAAAAGAATCCTGAAATTAAAAAACTGGACGGAGAGAATCCTTATCAATTGATGATTCAATGGAATAATTATGTTGAAGACCTTATTTATATAAGCTATCCTGAAAAGAGTTTAAAGGTTCGTGATTACATGAAAGCCATATTTGCTTCACCTTATAATCCTGTACCTGTATATATCGGAACTTTGCTCAACGAAAGTGATTTGAGAAGTTTGATACTTAAAGAGGAAGAAAAGTACGAAATGCTATACAAACTCAATAAAATTGATCATCAGAATATTCTGATGGTTACCGGTAGATTTGATGATATATGTGTGCCGGAAGAACTGAACTATGTCTATAGTCAGATTTACTCTACCCGAAGATTTTTAATTTATAAACAAAAAGGCTGAATTTTGTAGCGACCAAGCAAACAAAACCAACCTTTTAGAATGAGAAAACTCATTAGGGACGAAATTATAAAGATTTTTGATAAAATACCTCTTGCTAAGAATCTATCAAGGAAAAAATTCATTGGTGATTTTCTGATAGGGATGCTCGAAAGCCGGAAGGTGCAATTTAAAGAAATAGCCTTGCACATTGAGAGTGAAGCTACATTAGAATCAGTTGAACGTAGAATACAGGCATTTTTTAAGGATTATGATTTCGATTACAGGCAAGTATGTCTCTTACTATTAATGTTTTTACCTAAAGGTAAACTTCAATTATCAATAGATAGAACCGAATGGGACTTCGGCATTTATCAATGCAATATTTTGATGATAGTTGCCAAAAATGGTTCAATAGGGATTCCATTGTATTGGGAGTTATTAGATAATAATTCAGGTAATAGTAATTGTAAAGACAGGTGTGACTTATTACAATCAATTGTAGATGTGATAGGTTTGGATAGAATCGGTTTGATAGTTGGAGATAGGGAATTTATTGGTATTCAATGGCTAAAGTATCTAAAAGACAGGCAGATAAACTTCTGTATGAGATTACCTAAAAACCATTTGATAACACTTAAGAATGGGGCTGTTTGTTCAATAAACGACTTATTGTCCCATCAACAGGAGCGTTACTTTGAAACATGTTTGGTCGATGGAATCTGGTGCAATACTATGCTAAAGAAATTAGATAATAAAGACTTTTTGTTTCTGATAGGTAATCTGCCAGCCAAGCAGTTAGGAAATCTTTACCGACATAGGTGGTGTATCGAAGTTCTGTTTCAAACTTTCAAACAAAGGGGCTTTGATTTAGAAACTACTCATATTAAAGGAAACGAAAAACTTAGTAAATTGTTGGTTTTTGTTAGTATTGCTGTAGCTATAGCACTGAAAACAGGTCAATATCTCCATCAAAAAGTAAAGATGATTAAAGTCAAAAAACATGGATATAAAGCTAATAGCTTCTTTAGAAAGGGTTTAGATTATATCAGAGTAAATCTAAAAAGACAAAAACAAAATTTTATAGCTACTTGTCAGATGCTTGTATATGATTTTTTGAGGTGGATTCATTTACAATTCATCTATCACAAGGAATTAACAAAAATCTTCGGGTAGAGTA
>NZ_SEWF01000092.1 GCF_004168285.1 Emticicia agri
TTTAACTGATAGGGGTACAGAATATTGTGGTAATAGGGAGCAACACGAATATCAATTATATTTGGCTATAGAAGATATTGACCATACTAAAACTAAGGCCAAAAGTCCTCAAACTAATGGTATATGCGAGCGTTTCCATCGTACTATTCAGGATGAATTTTATGCGGTTGCCTTTCGTAAAAAACTGTATCATTCTTTATCAGAACTACAAAAAGACTTAGATTCGTGGCTGAATCATTATAATACTCAGAGAACTCATACTGGTAAATATTGCTATGGTAAAACACCAATGCAAACTTTTATGGATAGTTTACAGTTAGCTAAAGACAAGCTCTTGGAAGAGGTCTTTAAAATAAACATCTTAGAAGACAATAAAAAAATGACTGAAGTGCCAGTTCAGTCATCTAATCCAGAGTTTAACTGGAATGCTATTAATATGCTATCTGACAGTTAATTTTAGCACCCTTCTGTCAGATTAAGTCTTGTCTATTACAGGTTGAAAAAACCAGAATTTATAACTCGCTCTAATTATTCCTACATGACACAGTTTAGAAAATACTCCCAATTGTATGACTAAACCTATAATTTAGGGCAAATCTATTTTACTAAAATTAAATTAACCCTTTTTTAACTAATTCATAAAAAAAATAAGCACTAGTAAAAGCTGCATATTCTTTATATATATCATTTTTCCCTTCAGACTTATCCATAACAGATTTTATTATAAGACACTTTGTTCCTGATTCAGATAATTGACAAGCTCTCGCAACTCCATAACTTTCCATTTCTACCGCTATGGCGTTTCTGCTATTTTCCTTAATAATGTCATCAAAAAAACCTTTTTTATTTATAACAGAAGTACTACATGCTATATCTTCTGCACAATGAGAATTAAGGTTATCAATATTAATTATTTTATGAACTTCTTTTTCATGTTTATTAATTTGTTGAATCTTAGTTAATAAAACCTTGTTTTTGCGAACATTATTTTTAACGTTAGAAATAATAGAATCTAAGTCACCAGAAAAATTTGTTATTAAATTCCCACAAGGAGAAACCTGTAAGCTTTTATTAAATATAGTTGAATCGTCATCTTTATTTGATTCTGTTATTTTTCCAAATTGAAATGTAAAAGATTGCCTAGGAATTATAATATCCCCATAATTTATGTTTATATTATTTGGTTTCCCTCCACATACACCAGTCATTACAATAGTTTTTGGTTTTAGAATTTCTATAGCTTGACTAGTAAGAATAGATGCATCAACCATACCCATATCATCTTGTCTTAAAAAACCAATAATTATTTCCTTTCCATTATCATTTTTTAATTTTCTTAAATTTAGTTTATGCTTGTTTATTAATAGATCACTTTTAACAACATTTTTGAAGATATTAAACATTGGATCTTGTTCTTGTTGAAGAGCATTAATAACTACAATTGTTGGAAGATTAGGTTCTGATGACAGAATAATGTTTGAAGCAGGTTGATTATTTTTAAGAGACTGAGAGTTTTGAACACTATTATTTTGTTTAGGTATTTCATTTATTTCAACATCTGGCGGATCTAGGTGAGCATTGATAGCATCAACTACTGGAAACACATTCCCTTTAAAATTCGGTTTTAATTTTTGTAGTTTCAATATCAAACTATCTACCTGCGTTTTACTATTTCGAGTAATAAAATTATACTTTATTCCTTTCTCATCAAAAATGGAAGTCTCAAAAAAAGCATTTACATCTGACTCTTTAAGAGTACTTTTATTAAGAAGTTGAGACGGGATTCCTAAATGAATCCAAACTCTATATTTTGTTTCAGGAGAAAATTTTTCAATTGTATTAATAATAGAATTGGACTCATAAAATATTAATAATGTATTATCTTTAAGTGCGGTTCTACCACTAAAAAATAATTTATAGAAATAACCTTGAACGTTATGCTCTAAATCACCATTAATTAAAAAAATATCTATAATGTTCATTATTTGATAGGTATCTTAAAGTTGAAATTATAGGAATTTATAGAGAATATACCTCCAAACCCCTCTATTATTGATTTAATTAAATATAATCCAGAAGAGCCTGAATTAATTTTTCTTAAGTCAATTTCTAAATTTTGGTCAAATGAAATCGTTGAAAAATTACCTTTATAATCTTCTTCATGTAGTAAAATATTAATAATTAGTTCCTTAATACCTAATGTCTCTTGCTTTTTATTGAATTCTTCTATTGCATTTGTTATTAGTTCTTCAAATATTATTTTTAAAAAATCACCACAAATTAATAGTGGTCTTTTTTGGAATCTTAAACTTTCAATATTTAGCTTGAGAAAATCAAACCCTTTTTTCTTTTGGAAATCATTTATAAGATAATAAATTTTTTTTGAAGGAAATCTATTAGAAATATTAGGAAGACTGTAGATATTATCTTTATTGAATTCTAAGTAACGATAATGAAATTCTTCAATATCATCCTTTAAATCGTTAGCATGTTCTTGTAGTAAATAGGATTCAAAGTTGTTTTTTATTAAATTCTTCTTTTTTTTATCAATTTTATTAAAGTCATCGATGAAATTCTGAAAACTTTCAATTAAAGGAAAATTTATATAAATGGCTTTTGGTAAAATATTATATGAGACAATTGATTCAATATTCTTTTTTACTTTTACTATTTCTTTTTTATACAAGTTAAAATCTTTATTAAAATTATTTATATCAGATTCTATATTGTTTAGTTCTAACATAATATCTTGGAAAGACAAATCAAGAGTTAAATGCTTTGTAAAATTTACTTTTCTGTTAAAATATTGATTTAGTTCTAGAAAGTATGCAGATAAGTTACCAGTTAGGTAGTTTCTATTCTGAATAGCTACAATATCTCTAAAATAATTATAAAAAATTTTGTCGTCATAAACTTCTTCATTTTCAAAAAAATACTCATTTAAATCATTTATTAGACTTAGTGCACTAGAGTTGTATCTAGCTAAGTCTTCTTCTTTAATAATAGCGTTTAAAATATTTTCAAAGATTAAAGCGATACAATCTTCTTCTTTATTTCTATTGTAATGCTCAATAGAGTGTTTTAAGGTCTCAAAATTGAAGAAATAATCTAAATCAATTATAGATTTAAACCTACATAATCCATAATGACTCCATTTATAATAGTATTTGTCTGGTTCTAGGAAATTTTCAGAATATTCTTTTACCTTATCAAATATATCAGGTAAAATATGTTTTATAGTAGTTAAAAGATATGGTTCATGGTTTATTACACCCATTAATATTTCAATATTTAACTTGCTATTTGAATCAAAATTTATTTTAAAAAGGTCAAAATATTCTTCAAATAGTCTATATCCTTCTATATGCCCTAACAAATTTCTTACAAACATTAAATCAATCGAAGGTATAAGACCATTATGAATTGGGAAATAATCTAGTAATTCCGGAGAAGGTAAATCTGCAATATTTGCTCCTCTGAAAACCTCTTTTTTATTCTCTAAATATCTTCTAGTTTGCTCTGAAAAATCGTCTCTGCCATTTAATAAATTCTTTATATTTATCCAATTACTTCTGAATTGACAATTATTTGAGTGATAAAAAGGAATATGTAGGTGACATCCAAAATATACTGAAAGTTTTATTTTTCTTTCTTTATTTTTTATAACAAGATTATCAACTCTTGAAATAAACTCTCTTTCAAAATCCTCCAACCTTCCGAAAATTGATAATACAGTTATTGATTTAACATTTAAAAAACTTACAAAATCAATCATTTGAATAAGTGTATCTCCAGAACAAGAACCATCATCTAATAAAAAGACTTGAGATTGCTCATTAACAAGATTTTTGAAAATTTTAGTTGGTAATGTTAATCTCCATCCCTTAGGGGTATTTACTCTTGGTAAAGGATAAATAGTTAATGATGGGTTTTGAAAAAGTATTTTAAAGTCATTATCACTTACAAATTCAGGAGCAGAGAACATTGGATAAATCAATACATCATATTTAGTATCTATGTTTTTTTCTTTTTTTTGAATTTGTTTTAGAAGTTTTTCTAAAAGATATTTGCCATTGTTTGATACTAAAAGATTATCGGTATCAATAGTATAATAATGATAATGATGATTATTTTTTATATATCCAATTTTTAGAAAATTAATATCTATTATTTTTAGTATCTCTTTCAACTCTTCAGGTTGGTAATTAAGCACTTTGTCTGTTAAACTATTTTCTAAAGTTTCTTCACTAGGAGAATTAATAATTGGATTAATCCTAATTATCTTTTTTTCACCTTTATAGGATAAATATTTTTCAATTGGATATTCAGTTAAAGATATAGTTTTAGAATCTATGTATGGATCAAAAATCGACTCTTTAATATTTTCAGAGATCTTTTTTTTATTTGGTTTTCTACTATCAACGACAGAAAATATAGCAGTAACCAAGCAGGAATGAGTTTTTTCTATAGAATTTACTAATTTTTGTACTAATTGTCCAGTAGATATTACGTCGTTTACAAGTAAAACTTTTTGATTTGGTTTTAATGTTTCTAATGAATCTTCTTTTTCAAATTCATAATAGTGAGCTAATCTAATCAATTCAGGTTTTTTATTACTGTTTTCATAAATACCTCTATATTGTCTGTAGACTTCTTTAACGTATTTACTTAACAAACTACTACTCAAAGTAACTGAAACAATTACATCAACTTCAGGTAGAAATTTTTTCTCAAATAAAAATTTATTAAATAAATAAGTCGCAAAAGTACGACCGTAATTAGGTCGATGAAATATATCAATTAACTTAATGAATTCATTTTGATAGTATCCACCAGAAGTTAAAAATATTTGATTATTTTTTCCTCCATCTAAAAAAATATCTGCCTTATTTAATGATTTAGATGAATCTGTCTTTGTACTTTCAAAGGTTAAAAAATCTACTCTATCTAAAATGGCATTTATAATTTTTTTATTATCACCAAATATGCAATTTTGGAAAGATATTTCTTCTAAAGAAGGTAGTAAACTTGATCTTTTTGTAATATTTCCAAAGTTTTTACCTTTATCCACCCAATCTATTTGTATAATATTTCCACCTAATGTATTAGGTTCGATAAAATCACTTGTCGGATAGATTGCATCAATACCGAATTTGAGTAAATCATTTATTTTTTTTTCCTCATCTAAGTGTTTTATACCTATCCAAGTAGCATGGTAGGAAACTTTTACTTCATTTTTTAAAGTAGTTTCAATTGAATAAATACAGGGAATCGGTCTAAATATAAAAGGTTCAATATTAGAAATTATATTCTGAATATATTTTAAAAAGTCAATTTTACTTTTTGGATAATTAATAATTACAATATTGATATATTCATTAATTTTTGGAGTATTACATAAATAATAGAATAGTTTTAAATCTAAAAATATAGTGTTAATTGCAACAAAATCAAGATAAATTAATGTCTTTTCTTTTATAGTAGATAATTTATTATCTATTTTAGATAGTATTTTTGCAATATGCTCTGCATTATTAATTTTAATATTTAATGAATCGGATAAAGCTTCATTTTGTAAACTTATCATTAACCAATGTTCTACCTTAGGAACAATTTTTTTATTTGGGAAAATAGGTTTTTCAAAAGGTTGTAGCTTTACTTTATATTCTGAATCAGGTAAAAGAATATTATAAAATGTACCTGGAAATTCATAATCCTCTACCTCAGAATTAATAAGTATATTATCATTAACATCATTATTTATACTGAAATCATAAAGAACTCTACCTTTTCTGCTTCTAACGAATAAAAGACCTCTATAAAGTCTAACTGTTTCTAAAAGAAAGTATAAACCTCTTGGTACTAGTGGTTGTATCTCAAAATTTTTACTTAAACTATTTCTAGATGAATCAAGCTCAAAAGCAAATTCTAAAATTTGATCTTCAATTTTTAAAGAGTTAAATTTTTTATCAACATTTTCTTTCTTTACTTCATTGAATTTTTCAATTAATGTACTTGGAATACCATTTCCAAAATCTACTAATGCAAATTCTACATATGATCGATTTTGATAGTTTTTCTTACCTTGCTTAAAGAAATTCCAAGATTCAGCAATCCTTTCATTCGTAAGATTAGATTCAATCTTTCTTGAAAGTTCATTTTCATCGTTATATTTATTATCTAATTTTTTATTTAAAGATATTGCTAAATAGCATTCATTATAAGGGTTTCGTTTGTTTTCAAAAGCATGGTGTGCTACATTTAATATTAACTCGTTTGTGATAATATGACTTAGGGATTTATTCTCAAAGGGTGTAAAACTTGAATTTGAAGAAAGTATGGACTCGACATCTTTACTTAAAGAATAGAGATTATTTAATTCTGCTTCTATATTTTGTCTAACAAATTCGTGAGCTTCTTCAGTATTCTCTTCAACTACTAAATTATTGCAATTTATTTTTTTAAATGGGACTACTTTATGAAAGTATTTATCTCCTAATTTTGCTCTATATTTGTCTATTTCTTTATTAATTAAATTAGATCCTTCTATACTTTCTTCTATTCTTAAATTGCAGGACTCATAGATTTTCCATACTTCCATCAAACTTAAAAATCGTTGTCTTCTTCTAAATCTACTTGAATTTATTAATGAGTTAATTAAATTTTCTTTTTCAATAGAATTAATATTGGGATATTTTTTTAACTCTGAAGTTATTATTTTTCTCTCAAAATCAGTTTCCCCAAAAGAAGGCATTATTACCGTTATTTGGACATTTTTATTAAATATTTTAATGTAATTGATAAAGCTAAAAAGAAGAACAATACCCTCAAGAGAAATCCATTCTGTGTTAGAAAGGTTAATAACTATTTTATCTGATGCTTTTGATTTTTCCCAATATAGATTGAAGAACTCTTTAAAATGCAGACAGGTGAATTTTTGAGGTATTTGGATATAAATTGGAGCTACCATAAAATAGCATTTTCTGTTTTTAGGATATATATTAATTGCAATACAACAGGTTATTGAAGTTCTTCAATGCTATTTTATTATAAAATAATACTCATAATTTGTTGTTAAAATCTTTCTTATTAAAATAATTTTTATATTATTTTAAACATTTGATTAATAGTCACTTACAATATTTAATAGTACTTATTTAGGAGTCAATTATCTGCTATTTTAGATTAAAATCTTATGATTTAATTAATTTTAAAGTATTACTAGAATGCTAAATGTGATGAGAAAGTAGCGTAGTATTTTAATCAAAGAGATATAGAAAAAGTATTATTAAATGCTTCAATTATGCAATTTTAAAAAATTAAGATAATAAAACAAATATATTTATTATATGGTAGTATCAAGTGAGATTATTGCAAAATATAATTCCTTTAAATAAACATCTAATTAAAGTATATTGTATTTTAAAGATAATTTATTTTGTGAGTTTTATAAACTTTGAAGATGATTGAATTATAAGGAAATAAAAAATATATTTCAAAATGAAGTAAAATAATGAATATCATTTATTCTGCATTTTTTCAATTATCTTTCTCAAATTCTCAATCTCTTCTTTTTGTTGTGCTATAATCTGCTCATAGAGTTTTCTTTCTTGCTCTGAAATACCATTATGAATAACGTACCCATTTCCGGTTTGGTTATGCATAACATTGAAAACAATTTGTTCATTAAAATTAATTATATCTTCTATTTTCAAACCTAATACTTCAGCAATTTTCTCAAGTTTTTGATAACTAACTTCTGTTTCATCTCGTTCAATCTTTCCATATCCAGAAGGGGTCATCTCAAGATTTTTGGCCATATATTCTTGAGTGAAATTACGTAACTCTCTCAATTTTTTAATTTTTGTTCCAATTTCCATAAATCCGAGCTATTGGTTATACATATATAGAATCTATCTCCTTCAAAGTTGTAAATTAATCTTGATAGAATCAAAATGAGACTTGCTTTTTTTGCTACTAATAATAGATTTGCTCTTAATGATAAGTCAAGAATTATATGCAAAATTTTCGAAAATATACCACTTGGATTATGAAAAAGTATAAATATTTTAAACCTATATTAATCTTGCTTTTAATAACTTCTATTCCAACTTTCAGTCAAAATTTTCCAGAAGTAAAAAAGGAAAAAACATTATTAGATTTCGCTTTTGGAATGACAAATAAAGAGTTTATAAAGCATTTAAATAATCTAATGACTTCTTATATAATACATGATTATCGATACGATTTTAATACTGGTCATCATGAATTTAGCTATTCTTTTCCTGTTGAAAATTTAAATAGTGATTTTAAAGTAGCAGAAGCAAGAATAAGAGCTAAACCCGATCCATATCTATTATCCATGGTTGCTTCTATCGTACCACCAATAGATTCCTCTAATAAGGGTACACAAAAATTATATGAAGCGTTTAAAAAACATTATGGAAAACCTATTAAACCATTGAAAAAAGAAAGAAATGCAAGTGGGGTGTTTCTTTAGAAGCAATATGGAAGGGAGTAAATTACTCTGTTAGATGGTTTCAGTGGGAAGGAGATAATGAAAATATTATGATTTTTTACGATGCAATCGGGGATTACTATGAGGATTTGAAAAAAGATTTAGATAAAAAACGTGGAGTTATTAAAGTAGAAAGGAAATTTTAAAGATATATCCTCAATAAGTTTAATAATACAAATTGCATTTTTAAATTTTTTAACCATATGAAATCCTTTTATTATACCATTGTTTTGCTTCTTATTTCTTCCATATATGCTTACAGTCAAGTAGAAAGTATATGGATTAAAATTACACCTAAAAAAAGCTCACAGGATATACAATTCGAAAGAATTGAGAGAGCTGTTAGAAGTTATAGTAACCGTATAGAAAGCAATTATACAGAAATCCAGAATTTGGTAAATCAAACCTTTGAATTATACGAAGAAAGAATTTATAAAGGTTGTGGTAAAGATTTTGGAGATTATTATTACGATAAATTGACACGTACAATTGATGAAATTAATAGGAAAGGAATAGATTATTCTCCTTCTACACTTAATAACATAAAATATACTTTTTCCTCTTTACAAAGAGAAATGCGGTATTATGATTGTACAGTCAATACAAATACAACTTTAGATTCGTATAATAAATCCCGTGATTATTCTGATAAGTCAGTAGGTTTTCCTAAAGTGGGTACAATATCAAAAACAACTACTCTATGGGACTCTTGTGATTGGAAAGTTATGAATAGTGTGGGTAAATTAAATGCTGGTGATTATATAACTATTCATAGTATATGCGAAACTAATATTAGTAAGAAGTTTTGCTTTGTAACACTATCTAACGGAAAATCAGCATTTGTTTATTCTACTGATATAGAATTTTAATCACTTGTAATTTATGGGAAAATTAATTTTAATTCTAATAGCGATATTTTGCATATATGGAATTGTAGGATTGCAATCTGCTAACATAAATTTTATTATTAGATGGGTTTTGCAAGTGCTATTAGCTACTATTTTGCTTGGTATTGGGACATTACTTTTTGGAGATACTAATAATAATAGAAGATAGCTCGAATAGTCCATTGACCTTGTTGACCTAACCAAAACAATGAAATTCCTATATAAATATTTTGGTTGGGTAGGTGTCAATATACTGCATTTTACCAATAATGTTTAAATGAAATAGTCATGATTTAATCTGACAGTTACGATTTATTTAGTAACTTAAAATTAAAGATTAAATCAAATGACAACACAGGCAAAAATCATCAAGAACAAGTTAGGAGTATTAGAACTTGCCAATGTTTTAGGCAATGTCTCAAAGGCTTGCAAGGTAATGGGTTATAGTCGAGATAGTTTCTATCGCTTCAAGGAACTCTATGAACAAGGTGGTGAATTAGCACTTCAAGAAATTAGTCGCAGAAAACCCATAGAGAAAAATCGGGTAGATACGTTAGTAGAAGAAGCCGTTGTCAAGATGGCATTGGACTTACCAGCTTATGGACAGCTAAGAGTATCAAATGAGCTAAAGAAACAAGGTATAGTTGTCTCTCCTGGTGGAGTACGTTCAATCTGGTTAAGACATGATTTAGCTACCTTTAAGAAACGTTTAAAAGCATTGGAAGCGAAGGTTAATCAGGAAGGAATTATCCTTACAGATGAGCAAATAACAGCCTTAGAAAGAGCCAAAGCTGAGAAACAGGCTCATGGAGAAATAGAGACACATCATCCGGGTTATTTAGGAGCACAGGATACGTATTACGTAGGTAATATTAAGGGAGTAGGCCATATTTATCAACAGACTTTTATAGATACTTATTCAAAGGTAGCTTTTGTTAAACTCTATGACCGGAAAAACGCTTTAGTAGCCGCTGATATGCTCAATGATAAGGTTATTCCTTTTCATGAGCAAAATCAGATTCGTCTACTAAGAGTTTTAACTGATAGGGGTACAGAATATTGTGGTAATAGGGAGCAACACGAATATCAATTATATTTGGCTATAGAAGATATTGACCATACTAAAACTAAGGCCAAAAGTCCTCAAACTAATGGTATATGCGAGCGTTTCCATCGTACTATTCAGGATGAATTTTATGCGGTTGCCTTTCGTAAAAAACTGTATCATTCTTTATCAGAACTACAAAAAGACTTAGATTCGTGGCTGAATCATTATAATACTCAGAGAACTCATACTGGTAAATATTGCTATGGTAAAACACCAATGCAAACTTTTATGGATAGTTTACAGTTAGCTAAAGACAAGCTCTTGGAAGAGGTCTTTAAAATAAACATCTTA
>NZ_SEWF01000093.1 GCF_004168285.1 Emticicia agri
ATAAGATAACCCTTTGATTTTCAGTAAATCTATTACCTGTTGACTCATTTGAAAAACTGCTTGAAGCTCTTCAATTAAGCCCTGATGCTGTTTGATAGGTCTAAAAAAGTCTTGTTCTTTGGCTGAAAAGGTTTCAAAACAAGTAATAATCTTCTTTGACCAGACAATACTGGGCTCTAAATTCATGAACCGAGCAATCACTCTTTGTTTAGGTGGAAGCAAGTAGGCCACCTCTCTCATGATTCCTTGAAATTTAGCCTGTGCGATGGCTTGCTGCCAACTGATAAACTTACCATGGTTACGATAGTGTTTCTCTACTATCAAGGCTATTTGATGAGAGACGTCTGCAATCCTGATACAACCACTATCACCAATACCCTTGCGTAAATTACTATTGCCATCACTGATAATATAGACAGGTTTACTACCCATTTTTTCTGTCACTTTTTCAATCTCTGCCCTAATATCTTCCGCTTTCCAGGATGATCGCACTGCGATAGACAAAACACTGACCTGTTCATAGTTTAAAGCAGTTGGCTGCTCTTTTTGGGCAGCTACTCCCAAGATAAGTACTAACCTTTGCTGACCGATTACCATACACTCATCAATGATTAAACCATAGGACTTACCAAGCTCACAGACTGGATGAGTATATTTATAGTAGCCTAATTTCTGCACCCATACAGCAATGATACTTTTACTGGGTAAGACGCCTAAAACACCGAATTCTAACTGAATGTATAGCAAAATCTTTACAATTCCTCTATAGCCACAGCCTAAAACCAAGTATAAGTATACACTCATTTGAATAGTCTGAACACTGTACTGATATCCTTGAGCTTTAGTAATCCGACCTGAATTTTGCTTGACAGAACGCAATTCTGAGGATTGTAAGGTCTTATATTTACGCTTCCACAAATCCCGACTCGCCTCTAATTCTTTCAGTCGCTGTCTGAGTTGTCTAAGCTCTGTTCGGCTATTTTTGACTTTTGCTTTTAATTCAGCTATATTTGTTCCTAAAGCATTCCACTGCTTGGGTTCTTGCATATATTTTGTTCTTTTCCAATTACAAAATTGCAAGAACTTTTTCTTTTATTGGACACCCTACCCGTAGGGACTGATATAATTGAGTTTCTCTTTTTTCTACCGATATATCGTCCCTACGGGACTTGATTCCATCGAAGTCACGTTAAAAACTAAACTGAAACATTTCAGCCAGTCGATGCTGGTATTTTTTAATATCAATCCCAAATTCTTTTTGCAGACATTCTGCTAAATCAAACTCACTTTCAAGCGTAGTAATATGCCTGCCTGTATCATCACGTTGCAGAAATTTCTGGTTAAAAATAGTCTTTCTGCCAGTTTCGGTAGGTTTGGTACAAATCAGGTTCTGTACAAAATGCGAATCTTCTGAGGTCTGTTTTAACTGACATTGTGGCTCAAATTTCTCAATCGCCACCTCTGACAAACTAAAAACATATCGCTCTCTGAAATGCGTACCCGTGGCCGACATCTGCAAGCTATACCTGTTTTCGCTCACTTGTTTTACCATAAAATAATTGGCACCGTCATACTGCACCACATCGGGTTTTATCTCAATGGGCTTAATAAACAAGTCGCCATACCCTACGTCGAGTAACCAGTCGCCCTCGTGTTTTACATAAATAGCCATGTGGTCGTATTCGGGACCGGGCTGGTCGCCATTGGTAATCTGTGCCGAAATAATGCTGGCCTCATAACCCAACTGATTGAGCAGCCAATTGAACAGAGAATTGAGCTCATAGCAGAAACCTCCACGAAAATAATTCACCACTTTTTTGTAGATAGACTCCATATTGAGCGAAATGGGAATACCCAGATGAATATCGAGACACTCAAACGGTATATTATATACGTGCGACTGATGTAATTGAAAAAGGCTGGAAAGGCTTAGTTGTGGAAAATCAGGATAGCTGATTCTTGCCAAATAGTTTTCTATTCGCATAAGGTGTGAATTTGCTTTGATAGTTTATTGATAAAGGATGAATGTTGTTGTACTCTTTTCTGCCGATGAACCTGTGCAGACACGTTCATCGGCTTTGTTGTATGTAATAACGCCCGATATCTGTAAAAAATTCGGTGTTCATACAAAAATAAAGACGAAAATCTTCCGGCTAACGCTGTAAAAAGAAGAGGATGGCACAAATTTTTTGGCATTTCTATCAACCATAGTTCAGGAAATTAAAATATTCAGATTGATGACACTTAAACTCTCATCTTCTACTATCCTTTCTTGTATAGTAGGTGTATTTATCTTGCTTCTTATAGGTCTGCTGGTTTATTCCATCAAATCAAGGAATGACCAGTATGACGCCTATAAACTAAGAACCATTATGAGTAGCCCCTATGAAAGTCAGGGTACTATCACCAATAAATATGGCATCGGCAAAGGCTTTGAGATTGAGTACCAGTTCAGAGGTAAGCCTTATGGCGAAGTAATGAAAGTAGGAAAAGACCTGTACAACCAATACAGGGAAGGCGACAAAATACCGATTACTTTATCACGTAATAACCCCTCTATGGTTATACTTACAAGCCAATCTTTAAGTGCAAAATAGGTTTGTAAGAAGAAAACTAAAAATTGCGAGATTTTGCGAGAATCTCGCAATTTTTAGCTTAAGTTACTATTCAGATATTTCTTCAAATTTTCATTAAATCTATGAGACTTAATAAAATGCTGTTTCTTTTTATTTACCTGAATTGCCTCAACAAAACCTAATTCAACCAATGTTTTTAAATCTGCTCTGGCTGTGAAATCAGATATATTGAATATTGATTCAATTTCTTTGGTCGTAAAAACCCTATCGCCATCTTCATTAAAAATCTTCAGAATCTGAGCCATTCTATCATTCACACCCGGAATCCGCATAAAATATGCGGCCTGTCTTACTTCCTTTTGTTTTCTGTTGATGTATGCTTTTAAAGCCTCAAAGGCTTTTTCCATCGTTTTGATATGATAGGTAATAAAATAGCCTAAATCGTTATCTATTTCAGAATAAAGATAGGCTTTTTCATATTGTGTTTTAGAATCTTTAATAATTCTTGAAATAGACAGATATTCTGTAAGCCAATAGCCTTTTCTAAGCATATACCAATAGAATAAGGCTCTCGCTGTTCGTCCGTTACCATCCACAAAAGGGTGAATCCAGCCTATCATGAAATGAATAATACAGCCTTTAATAATAGGATGAATAAAGTCTTCGGTTTCATAGTTAAAAAAATCGCAAATTTCATTTATCAATAACTCTATTTCTTCTTTAGGCGGTGGGGTATGAACAACCTCGCTATTTACATGGTCTACGACATAAATCTCATCATTATCTCTGAATTTACCCTCATCATTCGGGTCATCTAAAGTTTTATTAGTCATCAATTGGTGAATAGCCAGTATTTGTTCAGGACTTATATTTTCAATTTTGTGTTGAACAATATGTTTCATCGTAATGAAATTGTTCATAATCATTTGTTCCGATTTGTTTCTTGGCTTTTTTTCCTGCTGAATCATTTCTTTTGCCTGCTTGCGGGTAGTATTAGCCCCTTCTATCTGACTACTCGAAATGGCCTCCTCCATAATCGAACTGATAATAAATTTGGTTTTATCACTTTCTGCGAGTCCTACGTTACTACTTAAATTACCGCCAATATGCAAATCAAACTCGTGAAGAGCTCTCTGCATATAATCGGTTAGTGAGTATTGAAAGGTATAATCACCAAAATCCAAATCATGATGATTGAAATATCTGTCAAATTTAACTACTTGCCACAATTCCTGGGGTGTACAATCCTTGGCTTTATATTTCACTTTATCCCAATAGAGATATTCATTCTGAATTTTTTGCAACTCACCATTGAGTTTGAGTTTTGCAAACAAATCAAAATTCTGAAAATCCTTAAGTAAAGGTGGAGCTGATTCAAGCATAAGAGTACATCAATTATAGTTATACAAAGAAAACTAAAAATTGCGAGATTTGGCGAGAATCTCGCAATTTTTCAATTTAATACCTGTAATTCTACAATAAATTTCTACTGTTCTTTTGTATCACCTCAGTTGCGGCACGATTTTTCCGGTCCGTCGTTATGAAAATCGTCATACATATCCCCATGCCCTCTGCACCATGCCCCACGCCCCCTGCTCTCTGCCCCCTTACTCTCAACTTGAACAAACTTGACACTCGTTTGGACACCGTGCTTCATGTGCCTTTGTTTTTATTTGCTGCAAAAAAACAATAAACTATGAAAAAGTTAATTATCGCTCTGCTATGTGTGGGCAATATGGCAATTGCCCAGAAAAACAAATCCAGAACTCAAAGCCAGGCGCCTGCTCCGGTCGATTACAACGTTAGCCTGAGTCCTGAAAAATGGGAATTTAAAGAAGGGAAAGTTGAGTTTTTTGACCAAAACGGCACAAAAGCCATGCGGATAAAGCAAGGCAATCAGGGAGCTGTATTGCTGAAAGATGTGGTTTTTAAAGACGGCACTATTGAATTTGATTTTGAACCTGCCTCGCCTATGACCCTCGGGTCTTCACCTATGGTCTATTTCAGAGGAAATATGGAAACCAACGACACCGAGATTTTCTATATCCGTGCCAGACCTAACCGCCCTACGGCCAACGATGGCATTCAGTATTGTCCGATTTTAGGAGGCGTGAATATGTGGGATATGTTTACCGAATACCAGGCTCCGGCCTTTTTTGAAGCCGATAAACCCAATCATTTAAAGATGGTGATTTCGGGCAAACAAATGCAGGTGTATGTAAACGACATGGCAAAACCCGCCTTACATATTCCGAGACTGGAAGGGAATACCACCGAAGGACGACTGGCGATAGACGGTGGCATGGTAGTATGGAATATGCAGTTGAAACCCAATGTAACAGAAGATTTACCAGCATTGCCTGCGCCTGACCTGACCGACCACGATGCACAATATATCAGAAACTGGACGACAAACAAGCCCACCGATTTACCAACCGGAACCGAAATAATGCTCAATAACCTGCCCAAACCTGAGTCTTTTACAGAAAGGATTGAAGCAGAGCGAAAAGGCATGATTAACCTGACCCGAAAATTCGGCGGAAATAACTCACGCAAAGTGGTCTGGCTGAAAGCTAAAATTAAAGTCTCTGAAAATCAAAAGAATGGCTTACAGTTAGGTTTCAGCGATGATGTATGGGTATTTCTGAATAACCAGATGGTATTTCTGGACAAAAACACTTACCTGCAACCACCCATGCGAAAATACCCTGATGGCCGTATTTCAATACAGAATGCCCGGGTAAATCTGAATCTGAAACAAGGCGAAAACGAATTGCTGATTGCCGTTGCCAACGATTTTTACGGCTGGGGTATTATAGCCAGATTAGAAACAATGGAAGGCGTTGAGTTTTTGAGGTAGGTTGTGTACGGACTAACAAAGAACGCCCAATATAGAAACTACTGATATTTAATAATCTTAATTTTTGTTTTTTACCGTTTTTCTTTATAAATTTGTATTACCTAAACGTTTCGGACGTTTCGAGTAGGAGTGCTTCGTGCCTCATAACTCATAGGTTTTAAAGCCATCAAGCCAACTTGATGGCTTTAATTTTATACATTGTATGAAAGACCAAGCGACTTACTTTATTTTTCTTTTTGCTTGTAACACTTCTTACCTCTTTAACTACATAAGTCTTATCTTCAATTTTTCTAATAAATTGCAATAGTGTTTTTTGTGTATGCCTGGTTGTACCAATAGTGTTAATTTCTTCGGGGTTCAGAAAAACTTCCAACATTTTCACAAAATCTTCTCTCTCAAGTGCAATCTGACCTCTTTTAGCTTCCGTAATTGGATTACCATGTTCTTCCATAGCATGTATAATCTCATAATTATCGAGACAAACCCAATAACCAGTTACATCTATGCTTGTTTTTTCAAATATTTCAGCAGCAAGTTTATCAGGCACAATAAATAAATCAATCTTTCGATGAAATTGACTTAGATTTTCAAGACATTCATCATATAAATCATATATCTGCTGTTTAATTTCTTGCGTTATTTCAACCATTCTTACACAGGTTTACAACTCATACAAGCATCTTTTCCAAAAAATTCAATACCCCACACTCGTATTATCCCCACGAGGGTCAGAGCCGCCTTCCAATTTTCCGTCAGGCCGTAACATGATACAATCCATGCGACCTAAGGAGCCAGACATAGGAGCCATGTTATACCCTTTGGCTTTCAGGTTGTTAAGCGTAGCTTCACTAAAAGCGTTTTTTTCATACGTTGTATTATCAGGCAACCACTGGTGATGAAATTTCAGGGCATTCACCGATTGTTGCATGGCCATGCCGTGTTCTAATACATTCAGAATTGTCTGAAAAACCGAGGTGATAATGGTTGAGCCTCCGGGCGTACCCACCACCATAAACAATTGACCATCTTTCTCTACAATGGTCGGCGTCATAGACGACAGCATACGTTTACCCGGCACAATTTCATTGGCTTTGTTACCAATCAAACCAAACATATTCGGCACTCCAGGCTTGATACTGAAATCGTCCATTTCATTGTTCATCAGAAACCCTCCGCCCTGCACAACTACCTTGCTGCCAAAACCACCATTCAGCGTTGTTGTGATAGAAACCGCATTGCCTTCTTTATCAACCACCGAATAGTGCGTGGTTTCATCGCTCTCATAACCGGGTACTGCTCCCCCACTAACGGCCTTGCTATCGGTAGCTTTATCGAACGAGAAATCAGTCATACGTTTTTTCAGATAGCCCCGGTCGGTCAGTTCTTTTACAGGTACTTTCACAAAATCGGGGTCGCCGAGCCATTTGGCACGGTCGGCATATACCCGGCGTTCAGCTTCAATCATGACCTGCACTGTTGAATCCGAGTTCCACCCCCACCGTTTAATCGGATACGGCTCCACAAATTTCATCAACTGCATCAAAGCTACACCCCCGCTTGAGGTTGGCGGCATGGTAATAATTTTGAAATCCTTGTAATCGTCCACAATAGCCTCACGCCAGACCGAATGATAGTTTTTCAAATCTTCGAGCGATATTATCCCCTTGCCTCGTTCCATTTCTTTCACTAATAAGTCGGCACATTCGCCCTCATAAAAACCTGCCCGTTTACGGGTCTGAATCAGACCTAACATTCTACCCAGGTCTTTTTGTATCAGGGTATCCCCTTTTTTCCATTCCTGTTTATCAGGCCGGATATAATACGGCGACTCCGGCGCATTTACTTTTACTACATCTGCTTTTACACGGTTTAGTCCAACGGCCTCTCGTTCGGTCAGCACAATGCCTTTATTGGCTAAAGCAATAGCAGGAGCCACTACTTTATCCCACGATAGTTTACCAAATTTCTCGTGCATGGTTACCATGCCATCTACCGACCCCGGCACACCGCTGGCCAGATGCCCCAATGTACTTAAACCTGCTATCGGCGTACCGTTGGCATCTAAATACATATCTCTGTGCGCTTTCATGGGTGCTTTTTCACGGAAATCGAGCGTATAATTTCCACCGTTTTTATCCCGATAAACTAAAAATCCGCCCCCGCCTAAGTTACCCGCCCACGGATATACTACCGCCAGCGCAAAATGGGTGGCAACGGCAGCATCAATGGCATTACCGCCTGCCTTGAGTATCTCGACACCCACCTGAGAAGCAATCGGATGAGCTGAAGCTACCATGCCATTTTCGGCTACTACACCTTTTTTATCATAAAAAGTCTGAATACCCGGCACATCTACCGCATATTCGCTTAAGCCTTTGATGGTTTGGTTTTGAGTGGGTTTGTTTTTGCAGGACGCAATCAGAAATAGAAGAAAGAAAAGATTTTTTTTCATTAAATTAGTTTTTAGGGTAATGAGTGCATTGCCAGAAACAAATTTAAGTTTTTTTAGAAATTTTTTATACTTCTATGACTCGAATCTCCAGATTCGAGGTAAAATTAATTACCACAATGGAATTGCTATAATAGAATTGTACCGTGCCTCTACTCGTCCGAACATGGGCATGGCACGGTTAATTGGAGCAAAATTGAAATAGGGTTTTGCACAATGCTGTTCAGAGAACAGCTGGGCGCACCAGACTGACACTTCAACTGATAACTCCGTTTCGGATATATATTCAGCCGAACAGGGAGTATGCTTTTCTTATAACTTCCGGCTTGCAAGGCAGGCGAGAATAATAGTTCTGACATTGGCGGCATATTCATCAAAATTGTAAGGCTTTGTTTTGAATATATTGGCGCCTTTGCGAATGGCATCTTCTTCAAGATGTTTATTGCTGGCAGTAGTGAGTACCGCACAAAAGGTATCTTTATGCTTGGTATCTGCCTGTATTTCTACCAATGCTTCTATGCCGTTTTTAAGGTGCATATTCACATCTAAAACAATCATGTCGAATTTTTCAGAAATTTTAAGCAGGTGCATTAGTTCTAATCCGTTATTGACGGTTGTCAACGCAACCGGAATCTTTACGAGTTGAACAGCTTCCTGAAAGAAATCTCTGTCATCTTCATCATCATCGGCTAATACGATTTTTAATATTTCCGGCATTGGTGATGTATAAGTTGATGAACATCTGGCATAGAAACCCTTTTGTTCTCTTGCTGATTTTCAAATATAGTAACAGAAAATCAATTTTTTATCAATATATTTTTTAAATGCTTTAATTGCCTGAGACACAAAAAGGGTTTCTTATCCGGAAATACTGTAAAGGTATGAGTACGTTTATAAAAGGTTAGTACGAAGCGCATAGTTAATCATTTTTTAAATAAGTATAAATACTTACCCACAAAAATATTCGTAAAAAACCCGAATCTTCGCCTAAAGCTAACAAAGTCGATTATTAATACATAGGTAAAGTAAAATATTTCAGAAAAAACTTTGGAAATGGACTAAATTCCTCTTAATTTTCGTTAGAAATTCAATAGCCGGAAAATTCTTTCCATCAGTTTGATAAACTGAGTGTTTTCATAAACTATTTGTCTGTAATCTTAGCGGCTGTATTCAGCTTAAAC
>NZ_SEWF01000094.1 GCF_004168285.1 Emticicia agri
TTTTTTTGATCTCTATTTTAAATTCCTGCTCTGCTATCTCAATCATTTTCTGATATGCCTCAGCTCTTAAATTAGCTTCTGCTAACTCCTTCTTAAGTCTATCAAGCTCTGATTCCTCAAATTGTACTTTTTTTGGTTTAGGTTGTGGCATTTGTAAACTAAGTTGCTCTTTTAAAGATAACGGCTTTATTTTATCTTTCAAACCGAATTGTCGTAACCATATTACGATCGCTGTTCTGCATTGTACACCATTTCTTCTTTGTATGGCTATTTTTGTCTCTGAACTATTCAGATATTCTTGGCATACTCTCCATTTAAAATCTAAATCATAGTGCAATTTGTTTTGGTTGTAACCTGAGCCTTTGTTTGTCTTTGTTCTTGCCATGTTTTTATTTAGGTTTGTGTAAACCTATTTCAGGACAAGACAGACGATTTGTAGGTGTCCGCGCAGCGTCCGCTCCAAAGGGTTATGAATATCAAACGATTATACTATTATTTTGTTCCTCAAATTATATTTATTCGCAATTAGAAAGACCTTTGGAGCGGAAGCCTGCACTCTACAAAAAAATACTAATGTGTAAAGGTTAATTTTTTCTATTCGAATAAACCACATTCACTAAATAATAGGTAGCATCTCTTACGCCTTCGTGCGCAGTCTTTAGCGCATCTTCCAGGCTTTGGGGTTTATTCAGTACAGATGCAGCATACATAATCCCTATATTTCGCATTTGCTCAGGAGTAGCTCCCAGTGTGCCACATATAGCCGCTACCGGAATATGCTGTGCTTTACTGGTGATGCCCTTTACCAATTTGCCTTGCAGGGTCTGGTTATCAATTTTTCCTTCACCTGTAATAATTAAATCAACATCGGCCAGGTGTTCATCAAAATGGCAAACGTCCATCAATAATTTTACTCCTTCTTTGAGTATAGCATTCAGAAAAAACACACAACCAAACCCTAAACCACCAGCCGCACCAAATCCCGGACTATTGAATGTTTCTTCCGGTAATGAGGTGATATGGGCAAAATCCTGTAAACCTTTGTCTAAAATACTCACAGCTTCGGCATCTGCTCCTTTTTGCGGGCCATAAATACAGGCCGCACCATTGGAGCCATATAAAGGATTGGTAACATCGCAGGCTACCTGAATGATGGGCAATTGATTGGCAAGGGGAGAGGGGATAATTCTCTTTATCAGCGACAGATTACCACCAATGGCTTCTATGGCCTTGTTGTCGGCATCAAGAAACTGCCAGCCCAGGGCATTGGCCATACCTATGCCTGCATCGGTAGTGGCACTGCCCCCAATACCCATGATTATCTGCTCAACTCCAGCCTCAATTGCTGCTTTAATCAGTTCTCCGGTTCCATAGGTACTTGTCAATAAAGGATTTCGTTCGTCAGGTTTCAATAGATTTAAGCCTGATGCTGTAGCCATTTCAATAAAGGCGGTTTTGCCATCGGCCGAAATACCGTACTGGGCTTCAATAAGTCTACCCAAAGGGTTATGCACCTTTGCTGTTTTCTTTTGTCCACCCGAATACCATAGAAGCAGGTCTAATGTACCCTCACCGCCATCGGCCATTGGCAGGCTCACAGTTTCTATATCGGTAGAAACCATGCTGATTCCTTCGGTCATTGCCTGACATACCTGAGGCGCATCGAGCGAACCTCTGAATTTATCAGGTGCTAAAAGTATTTTCATCCAAGACAGATTTTTTAACTATTCAACAGATTATCATCCGGTACTGACAGGCTTAGGCTATAAAAAAGTCACTAACAGATTTTAACCACTCAATGTAGTCATAAGTTTTGATTTCAAAAGAAAATTTTCTATCCTCAACTATCTACTTAGTGAGTAACCTGACACCAGTTAGCCGCTACACAAATCTCAGCTTCTGATACAGTTTCGGGTATAATATGTTGAAATAGATTAAACCGAATAGTAAATACTATTTACGTATATTGATTGATATATTCACTAATGGTTTTTTTGTACTTTCCCAAGGTATAGTGCCGATATTCGTCTTTCCAATAAAGAAATTCCTAACGATTCTTAGATAGTTCCTTCCTTATATAGTTCCTGATCCTATCTGCCATTCTGAACCAGTTAAAAATAAATGTGTGCATAGGCTGATTTTTTTAGTTCATAACCTTACAAAACCAACTGATTGGGATGTGCCTCAGTAGAATTTATTACAGAAGCATTGACGCAATTAAGCAAGGCATCAATAGAAGCAACATAGTGAGGTTTTTCAGCGAAATTTTCGCTATTGATTGGTTTTATGGCGGTACTTTTCTTTAAATGATATTTAATTGGAAGACTTTAATTAAAGTCAATCAGAATTAAATCCTATTCTGTGATATAAACTTATACTGGAATTCTTCTTTAAACTTTCAGGCCAAAGGGTTTATTGAAATCTTTTGCACCTAATCCTCCGATAATTGTCTTTGCTGATTTTTTTTCTTGCATACTGGCATTTATCAATGATGTTTATCGATTTAATTAAATTGTACTTTTTGGTGAAAAAAAGTCAGATACCAAAGTAATTCCACAGGTACATTTTGTATTTTTATAAGGCAAAGCAAATTTGGTAAAATAATGTTTGGGATTTACTTTGAAAATACATGAAAAATCTCAAAATTCACTTCTTGGTAGGTACACAAATTTTAGTATCTTTGCACCCCTCTTAGAATCCCAATGTAGCCAAATGACTATTTTAGAAACTCCAAAAGTCCAACGTGATGTTGACATGGTTTGGCAGAATTGCCTCAAAATTATCCGCGATAGTATCTCGGAACAGAGTTATAAAACTTGGTTCGAGCCTATTATTCCGGGTAAATTAGAGGGGAAGAAGCTGACCATTCAGGTACCAAGCCAGTTTTTTTACGAGTGGCTGGAGGAGAACTATGTGCATTTGCTAAGAAAGGCATTGGATTTTTCAATCGGGCGTGATGGGACATTGGAGTACACCATTATTGTAGATAGCGGGAATCAGAAGAAAAACGAACCACCCATTGCTATCAATATGCCACAGCATAGCTCTCCGGTAGGTAGAGTGGACAATAACCCGATGAATGACCAGGTAAGAAATCCTTTCGAAATGAAAGACCTGAATTCGTTGAATCTTGATTCCTACCTGAATCCGAATTATACCTTTGATAATTTTGTAGAGGGCGACTGTAACCGTCTGGCAAGAGCAGCAGGGTTTGCCGTAGCCTCAAAACCCGGGGTAACTTCTTTTAATCCATTGATGATTTATGGCGGCGTTGGGCTGGGTAAAACACATCTGGTACAAGCCATTGGTAATTTCATGAAAAACAAAGCAGCCAATAAATTTGTGCTCTATGTATCTTCCGAAAAATTTACCAGTCAGTTTATCAATGCCATCAGAAATAACAGCCTGCAGGATTTTATGAATTTTTATATGCAGGTGGATATTCTGATTATTGACGACGTACAGTTTCTATCTGGCAAGGAAAAAACGCAGGAGACTTTCTTCCATATATTTAACCATTTGCATCAATCAGGCAAACAGATTGTGATGACTTCTGACCGACCACCACGTGAACTGGAAGGGGTAGAAGACCGCTTGTTATCACGTTTTAAATGGGGTTTAACGGCTGATTTGCAAACACCTGATTTTGAAACCCGTATTGCCATTATCCAGAAAAAAGCCCAGGCTGAAGGAATTTCGATTGCCTACGAAGTAATAGAATACCTGGCGCATAGCATTGATACCAATGTGCGTGAGTTAGAAGGGGTAATGATTTCCCTGTTGGCTCAGGCTTCTTTGACTCGCAGGGAAATTGATGTGGAACTGGCTAAAAATACCCTTCGCCATCTGGTAAAGGATTCTGAGAAAGAAGTAACCATTGATACGATTATTGAGGCAGTAACAGAACATTTCAAGGTACGTATCCCTGATTTGAAAGGCAAAAGCCGCCTGCGTGAAATTGTATTACCACGCCAGATAGCTATGTATTTAGCCAAAGAACTCACTAATTTATCGTTGAAGTCAATCGGTTATCATTTTGGTGGACGTGACCATAGTACGGTAATTCATGCCATTCAGACCGTGAACGATTTGATGGATACAGATAAAGACATCAGTAGTGCAGTAAATAAGCTATTGAAGATTTTCAGAAAGTAATCAGGCCTGTTGGGTTAGTTTTTCATGGAGTGCCAATACCTGCGGAATCAGCAGGTGTTCGTCATCATTCATAATGGTATGATTGGCAATAGAGGCAAACTGTTCTTCGGTTTTTTGTCTGTCAATAATCGCCTTAATTTCTTCCTCGTTTCTCTGAGGGTCTCGCTTCCTGATTCTTTCTATCCTGAGTCCTACCGGAGCACTTACCACTATCACACTATCAAAATCGTTTTTATCGCCTGCGGCGTTCATCAGGGCAGCTTCCCGAAGTGTGTAGGGTTTATGCTGATGCTGTAAAAACCACTGGTCGGTATCGGCAAATACACGGGGGTGAATGAGTGAATTGAGCATTTTTAATAGTTCAGGATTATCAAAAACCTGAGCCGCTACCCATTTACGGTTGTATTGCCCATGCTCGTCGTAGGCTTGTCTGCCCAATAACTCTTTGATTTCCTTGCGGAGTTGCAAATCATGATTGGTCAACCACTTGGCACGTTCGTCGGCATAATACACCGGAACCCCTAAGATTTCAAACATCTTACAGACAATGGTCTTCCCAGACCCAATGCCACCCGTAATACCTATTTTAAGCAATGTTGATTTGGTTTTAGTTTTGTAAAGATAGGGGAATTTTTAAGAGTATAAATTTTTAGGTTTCTCGTAGAGACGTATTGCATACGTCTCAAAGGACTATGAATATTTAGGAATTATTTTGTCTTGATTAGTATCTTTTAAGATTTAATTCAAAAATGGCATAGACCTGAAAATAGACCATTATTTTATCTTTCAAGAGGAATGCTCTTTATTCCAAAAGGTCCTGAACCTCTCTGGTGGTAATAATAATCAGCTTTTTTGTCAGAATATCTACCTGCACATAATAATTCAAACGTAGTAAAATTCCTATCTGATTTTATTACATATATGTCAATCCAGACTGGTAATTTATTACCCCTACATAAAAGATTCATGACTTCTATATCTGTAAGTCCATTATAAACAATATTAGTATCTTCCGGATAAACGGTTACATCTGTACCATCATCAACAGAGCTATTTAGAAGAACATTATATCTGAAATTAGCTACTAAATTTTGTTTCTTTTGCTCAATGTCAAATCTATAAGCAGCATAACTTGCCCCTAACAATAGAAATAAAAACTCTTCTTTTTCCATCTTTAATTAATCCTCCAATGAGTTTAAAGCCTCCCATATATTCTCTCTTAATTGGATAGTAGCTTCTTTCATGTCATTCCATGCTTCAGAATTAAGAACTATTTTATCGGCTTCGGGTAGGCTTAACTTTAATTCACTCCTTAAAACACGTATTGTTTCTATTTGAGAAGCACCCATTGCTCTTAAACCTAATAGTAGTTCCTCTATGGTATTAACATCGTAATTTTTGTTAAAATATTCAATATATGCTTCCATAAGTAACTATCAAATTAAAGAAAATTTTTAACGCTACAACTCCCCAAACCGCTTCTTCTTCCTTAAAAAATAGTCCAGTACAATACTTTTAGGATATATATCATTGAGTGGCTTGGGAGATTTTCTTTCTAATTTCGGAATCATGGCGTAAAAAGCAAAGTGTGCTTTCAGAATAGCCCAGATGTCTTTGAATGAACCTGCCATTAGAAATTTAATGCTTGAAATCCCATCTAATACTAATCTGGCAAAAATAGTGGTGAATAACCCGTTAGCCGGTAAATTTTTATAGAGCATCGCTAACCCGTTGCGGTAGTTCAGGAAAGTTTTGCGTGGGTTCGATTTATGGAGTGTGCCGCCACCTACATGGTAAACCGTTGAGGCAGGGGAGTAGTAAATCTGATGGCCTGCGTTTTTCATACGCCAGCATAGGTCTATTTCTTCCATATGGGCAAAAAACCGGGTATCAAAACCACCTAACTGATGGAATACATCGGCTCGCACAAACATACAGGCACCCGTTGCCCAGAAAATCTCACGGGTATCGTCATATTGTCCGGTGTCGGCTTCGCAGGTATCAAAAATACGCCCTCTGCAAAACGGATAGCCCAACCAATCGATATAGCCACCTGCGGCGCCTGCATATTCGAAATAAGCAGGCTTGTAATAATCCCGCATTTTGGGTTGACAAGCCGCAATTTTTGGATTAGCATCCATCAATTCAATGACAGGATTTACCCAGTTAGGTGTAACCTCAATATCAGAATTTAATAAGACATAATAAGTAGCCTGTACCTGTTTCAAAGCTTCATTGTAGCCTCCGGTAAAACCACCATTATGTGGCAATTGAATCAGTCTGATAGCAGGATAGGTTTGTTTCAGAAAAGTAACCGAATTATCGGTAGAAGCATTGTCGGCTACTACGATTTCACAATCTTCAGCGTTTTGTATAACAGCAGGCAGGAATTTCTCAAGAAACCCTTGCCCGTTGTAGTTTAAAATAACGATGGCAACTTTTGGCATGGAAATCCATTGAGTGATTGAGTGAATGAGTGAATGTGTGAATGAGTGATTGAGTGAATGTGTGAATTTGTCTGAACTTTGATTTAACTGATTAGCCTGATTTATCTGATTCCTGATAACCAGATAAATTGAAATATGGTCTATAGTTTGACTATTTTGAGTTCAAAATCATTATAATCATATAAATCAGGTAAATCACAGTTCAGACAGAATCACTCATTCACCAATTCACACAATCACTAAATTTTACTTATTAAACATCTTGTCAAAGTCCATGCCTGGGATATTTGGCATCATGCCTTCGGTGCTTTTTCGCAGTTCTTCTTTGGCTTTGTCTTCTACTTTTTCAAGGGCTTTATTAGTGGCAGCCACAATTAAATCCTGTAGAATTTCCCGTTGGTCTTTGCTGATTAAATCTTCATCTATTTCAATTTTTATCAGTTGTTTTTTACCATTTACGGTTACACGTACCATGCCTGCACCCGATTCTCCGGTTTCAGTTATTTTTCCTAAATTCTCCTGTGCTTCCTGCATACGGGTCTGCATTTCTTTCATTTTTCCTGCCAGCCCGAAAATATCTCCCATGTTCATAATATATATCTGATTAAGTGATAAACATTTTTTCAAAGACAAAACTACAAAAAAGAGGACGTCTCAAAAGAAAATCGTACGAAATATTATTTGGTGGAATTTTCTCCTCACCCTCTAAATCTCCCTCTCCTGAACAAGGAGAGGGAGACTTTTAGCCCCTCCCCCGAGGGAGAGGGGTTGGGGTGAGGATTTTCCCAAATAATATTTTGTGAGATTTTCTTTTGAGTTTGTATGTTTGAAAAAATAGCTTCGGAATCAGTTTCACAGTAACTTTAAGTTAACAGCAGTGAAAACCAAAAACCGAAGCATATGAAAACAAAAGTAAGAGATTTTAGCGGAGAATCAATCTATGTAGGGATTGATTCACATTTAAAGAGTTGGAAAGTGACAGTGATGTCTAAAGAGTTGATGCTTAACTCCTTTACCCAACCACCAGATAGTGTACAACTTTCTGCCTACTTGAAGGGACATTATCCCGGAGCCGATATTCATTGTGTGTATGAAGCGGGATTTGCAGGATTCAATATTCAACGTCAGTTAAGTTCAGCAGGTATTAATTGTATAGTAATTCACCCTGCAGATGTACCTACAAGTGATAAGGAGAAACGTCGTAAGAGTGATAGCATAGATAGTGGAAAGTTGGCCAGAGGGCTAAAAAACGGAGATTTTAAAGCCCTTTATGTTCCTCCATTGGAACAACAGCAGGACAGGTCACTACTGAGGGTTTATGATAGACTTACCCGAGATATAACCCGGGTAAAGAATCGGATAAAATTCTTTCTGATGTATTTTGGAGAAGCTATCCCTGTTGAATTGCAAAC
>NZ_SEWF01000095.1 GCF_004168285.1 Emticicia agri
AAAAAAAGTACGTTGCCAAACAATCTACGCCCTCAAAGAGGCCAAACCAGCAATAGGTTTAGGACAAATATGTAGAATGTTTGGCATAACTAGACAAGCCTATTATCAGTATTTTTGGAGAGCAAATGATTGTCTGATTGAAGAAGAGTTACTCATACAAAAGGTCAATGCCATTCGTCAGAGACAACCGATGATTGGCACAAGAAAGTTGTATGGAATGCTTCAGGCTTTTATGATTGAGCATCAGATAAAAATGGGCAGAGATGCCTTATTTGACTTATTATCTCAGCATGGACTGTTAGTAAGAAGGAGAAACAGGAAAACAAAAACCACTTTTTCCTCTCATTGGTTAAGAAAATATCCGAATTTAATTAAAGATATTGAGCCTATAAAGCCTAATCAGATTTGGGCATCGGATATTACCTATCTGGAAACAAATGAGGGTTTTGTTTATCTATCACTTATTACTGATACCTATTCAAGAAAGATAATGGGCTATCATATAGCTGATAATCTTTTAGCCATAAGTTCAGTAGAAGCATTAAAAATGGCCTTAAAGAGTTTACCTCAAAAAGTGGATAAATTAATCCATCATTCTGATAGAGGTATCCAATACTGTTCACATGAGTATGTAACCTTATTGCAGGATTATGGCCTACAAATTAGTATGACACAGAATGGCAATCCTTTAGAAAATGCAATTGCAGAAAGAGTAAACGGTATCCTTAAAGATGAGTTCTTGGCTAAAATAATTATCAAAAATCTATCGCATGCGCAAGGCTTACTAAGAGAAATAATAGAGATTTACAATAAAGAAAGACCTCATATGAGTGTTGGACTCTTGACCCCAGAGCAGGCTCACCAAATGGAAGGTAAGTTAGAAAGATATTGGAAAAATTATTATACAAATAAAGGCTGTAAACCTATGGCAGGATTATCAATTTAACTGTAAACTTATTTTAGGACGAGTCATTGAAAGTCCATAGTAATATGGGCTTTTTTGATTGGATTATCACACTATCCAACTTCCTCATAAAGTTATTGCTCACCGCCGGGCACCCCCAACCTTCAGGAACTCCATCAGGATAAGGTTCATTATCGGGGATAGCATTCCAGGAATGTAAAACTATCTGTCTTTTTAAAGCATTATTATTGGTTTGCTCCATTCCATGCATCAGGTAATTTACTTTAATCCCCCATGTACTTACTCCTCTATTTCCAATTTTATATTTTCCAAGAGAGGAACAATAGCTTTCGGGGATATTACTAAATACTGCGGCATCTTTGGTATCATCTTTTCCCCAGTTTTTCTTTCCACAACCATGCGCAACCAACCCCGAAGCAAGGGTTTTATTATTTTTTAAATCCCAGATAAAGAATCTCTTTTTACCAGAGTGAATACTCATATCCAGCATAAAGCAAACCTCTGTATTCCAGTTTTTAGCCTTGCAATAGTTCAGCGCTTCTTTTGATTTAGCTTTTACTAAGCTATCTGAATGGTAGTAAAACTCATCTGTTTTCAAAAGGCTTAAAACTGAATTTTTCAATTCTTTAGCTTTACTTTTATCAACACAGCTTATACACAGATGGAGTAATAACAAAAGAAAATAAACTATTCTTTTCATAGAAGTAATTGTAAAAATGCTTTTTTTTCAGGTCAATACAATTATAAAAAGTAATCCAGTATTACTCACAAAAGCTCTGATAATTTATTGTCCCGGCAGATTCTTTCGACTGGGACACCCAGTCGGGGACACCCAGTCGGGGACACCCAGTCGAAAGAATCTGCCAGGACAAAATACTTGCTTTTATTTATCAGACAGATATTTATCAATCAACGAAATAAGCTCTTTGTCATTAGGGTGTGGTGCAGAACTTGTTATCAACACTCCTTTTTTGTCAAGCAAAGCATAACGTGGGAACCCCTGCTCTATTCCAAATTTTTCATTAAAGTATATTTCATCTTCTTTTTCTGCCTTTACATGCAAGCCAGTTATTTTTTTGTCTTTAATGGCTTTAAGCCAGTTTTCTTTTGTATCATAAAAGTCAATAAAAAGAAACACTACATCTTTGTCTTTATACCTTTGTTGCAGTTGTATTGAGTTAGGCATTTGCATTAAACAGGCCTTACACCAACTCCCCCAGAAATCAATATAAACAACTTTACTTCTGATAGACTTAATATCAAATGGTTTGCCTGATACATCTTTCAAAACAAACTCAGGTATTAAGCGGGTGATTTTGTTTTTCTTGTCCCACTTCTTCTGAATAATGTCAATATATTTAGAAGTCGGGAACTCTTTCTTATAATTTTCAAATTGTGTTTCAACGAATCGTGGTATATCAAAATAGTTTATCAGAAAAATTAATTTTTCACCCTTTATCCTCTCTTTTGTTAACGGATGGTCTGCTAATAATGAGTCTATAATTTTAAATTCGGTTTCACTATATTTTTCTCTATCCGGGTAATCACTAAAGAGATGAAGACGTTTGGTTGCCTGATAGCCAATAAAATCAACCACAGAATTTCTGTAAGAATCGCTTAAACAGCTATCATTCAGCAATTCAAATTTACTCCAGAAATGATAATATGCTGATGGAATATCTTCTTGTCTGATTCTTTTTTGCCCATATATATTCTGTAAAATATATTGGTTTTTATTAAAGTGTGAGAAATGCGTTATTTCTCCTTTGCAATAAGAAGCAAATATGTTTGAGACTTCATTTACAGCAAAGCTTTTCTTATATAAATCCCATCTTCTTTGCTCTATACTGTCAAGATGAGCTATTTGTTGTAAGGGAGCAAAACTATCCGAGGTTATCATAGGTGCAACACCCATAGGCCTCATAATCCCCGACTGGTATAAAAAATTGTTTTGCTTAGCCGCTTGTCCTGAAAAGTAAAATTTATTCTTATTGGTTTCATCAACTGTCAAAGTAGTGTTAGGAATTGCCCAAAGTCTTAAAAATTGATTTGAAATAAAAAGTAAGACAGGTTGTTCGGAATTTAAGTAAAATGAGGTTGAAAACTCACCATTTGCGTTAGTTTGGCCTTTATCTAACACTTCTCCTTGAAAGTCATTTAAAGCAGATTGATTATAAACTATTCTAAATTCAGTCGAAGGAAATGATTGAAAGCTACCTTTGATGATAGTTTGTCCGGAAGCATTCGTCAAGAGTAGCACATTTGTCAGAAGAATCAAAATAGATTTAAACATGGAGTTAGGCAGATTTAAAGTTTGAGACTTATTATCAATTACTTAAGGCTACAAACTTGTAAATATATTCCAGAAGTAAAAAATCGGTTTCGTTAAAAAATGTTAATCAGTTTAATTTACAGTCTCATCCCTCTACCCTGAATTCCTAACCCATTACCCTCACCAGTACACCTCCCCGCACCCAAAATTCTACCCCCCCTTTGCAAATCCCAATCTTTCAATTTATCTTTGCAACTAAGATACTTATTAAATAAGATAAAATGAAAGAAGATTTAATCAGGACTGTCAGGAAACTGAGTCAGCAGTATGCTTATACGTCTATTCAGATGCACGAAACCATTGCCCGAAAGGCCGGGTTTTCTGGGACTGACCATAAGTATTTAGGCTTTTTTTTAGAAAAAGGGTCAATGACCGCCGGAGAGTTAGCCAATTTAACCGGACTTACCACAGGTGCCGTTACAGGTTTAATAGACCGTTTTGAAAAGAAAAACATGGTTAAAAGACGGTTTATTGAAAACGACCGACGCAAGGTTATCATTGAAGCCAATACCGAAAACATCATGGCACTTTTTGCGCCACTCTACAAAGATTTCCGTAGTGGCTCCGAAGAACTGATTGCTTCTTTTGCAGAAGATGAAATCAGAATCATTGAATCGTACTTTCAGAAAGCCATTGCACTCATGAATGGCACTACCCAGACACTTAACACCACTAAAGATGAAAAATAAGTCGGCCTATCTACTCGGTTTCCACGAAATCGACCAGACCAAGCTCGCCCTTGTGGGTGGTAAAGCGGTGAATCTCGGAGAACTCAGCCGGATTGAGGGCATCTCTGTACCCGATGGCTTTTGTATTACTACGGAGGCTTTTCAAAGAATCATGCAGGAAACACCGTCTGCGAATGCCTTACTTAACCAGTTATCTGTACTCAAAACAGAAGACCGCATGCAAATCAGTGAAGTAAGCCGTGAGATTCGGAAGGTGATTGAAGAGATTGTCATGCCGCACGACATAGCAGAAGCCATTATCGATTACCTCACAGAATCGGGTACGGAAAAAGCCTATGCGGTGCGTTCAAGTGCTACGGCCGAAGACCTGCCAGCAGCCTCTTTTGCCGGACAACAGGATACTTACCTGAATATTATCGGACGAGAGGCAATCCTGCATCATATCACCCGATGCTGGGCTTCATTATTTACCGAAAGAGCCGTAATTTACCGCCTGCAAAACGGTTTCGACCACCATAAAGTCCATCTGTCTGTGGTGGTTCAGCAAATGGTATTCCCACAGGCGGCAGGGATTCTGTTTACTGCCGACCCCATTAACGGCCACAGAAAAGTCGTATCCATTGATGCCAGTTTCGGTCTGGGCGAAGCGATGGTTTCCGGTCAGGTGAATGCCGACAACTACAAAGTATCCGGCGGCAGAATAATTGACAAAAAAGTAGCTACCAAGCAATTAGCCATTGTTCCTTTGCCGGAAGGTGGCACCCAGGTACAAGAGATTGCCCCTGAAAAACAGCAAAGCCAGACCCTGACAGACAAGCAGATGCTACAGCTTGCACAAATGGGCAGAACCATTGAAGCACACTTCGGCAGTCCGCAGGATATTGAATGGTGTCTGGTTGATGAAACCTTTTATATCGTACAGAGTCGGCCTATCACTACTTTATTCCCGATTCCCAAAGAATCTGATACCGACAATCACGTGTACCTCTCGGTCGGTCATGCACAGATGATGACCGATGCCATGAAACCGCTGGGCTTGGCTATCTGGCTTTTAACCACCCCTGCCACCATGCGGGTAGCTGGCGGCAGGCTATTTGTAGATGTAACGCATAGGTTGCTTTCAGCCAAAGGCAGACCATCGATTATAGAAACCTTAGGGAGATTTGACCCGCTTGTAAAAGATGCCCTGACTACCTTGATTGACCGGGGAGATTTTATCCAATCGTTGCCGGAAAATGAAGAAGATTCCGGTAACAACGATAAAGGAGCAACACCTCCCAACTATCAGGCATTAAACGATTACGAATCACTTGGGGGTGCGGCAAAAGTGGCGGCTGATTTAGTGAATGATAGTCAGGCATCTATAGAAATCCTAAAGCAAAACATACAGACAAAATCCGGTTCGGAACTGTTTGATTTTATAGTAGAAGATATACAGGAACTAAAGAAGCACGTGCATTCAACCCTGAGTTTTGGTGCCATTATGACGGGCATGAATGCCGCCGCCTGGATTAATGAAAAGATGAACGAATGGTTAGGCGAGAAAAATGCGGCAGATACCCTTTCGCAATCGGTGCCTAATAATGTAACGTCTGAAATGGGTCTGGCATTGATGGATGTAGCAGATGTCATCCGTCCATATCCGGCTATTATCGGGTATTTACAGGAGACAAAAGAAGATAATTTTTTAGCTGAATTGCCTGCCTTTGAGGGCGGAAAACAAGTGAAAGCAGCTATTGAGGTTTTTTTGACTAAATACGGTATGCGCTGCGCCGGAGAAATTGACATTACCAAGACTCGTTGGAGCGAAAAACCGTCAATACTTATTCCGGTCATTCTCAGCAATATCCGCAATTTTGCGTCCGGGGCGGGCAAACAAAAATTTGAACAGGGTTTGCAGGAAGCCTTCAAAAAAGAACAGGAATTAATTGACCGACTGCAACCATTGCCTGATGGGCAACCCAAAGCCGAAGAAACCAAACGCATGATAGACCTTGTTCGGAATCTGGCGGGTTACCGTGAATATCCAAAATATGGCATGATTTGCCGCTATTTTATCTATAAACAAGCCTTGCTCCAAGAAGCTGAAAAACTGGTACAAGCCGGGGTTATTCGGGAAAAAGAAGATATTTATTACCTGAGTTTTGAAGAATTGCGTGAGGTAGTAACAACCAATCAATTAGATTATGCCCTTATTAACCAAAGAAAAGACGATTTCAAAGTCTATGAAAAACTGAATCCGCCACGGGTAATGACCTCTGATGGTGAAATAATTACAGGCCGATACAAAAGAGAGAATCTGCCTGTCGGAGGGTTGGTAGGTCTGGCTGTTTCTTCAGGCGTGATAGAAGGGCGTGCCCGTGTGCTATTAAACATGGAAGAGGCTACTCTTGAAGAAGGAGATATATTAGTTACTGCCTTTACCGACCCCAGTTGGACACCGCTCTTTGTATCCATCAAAGGACTGGTTACAGAAGTAGGCGGACTCATGACGCATGGGGCAGTTATTGCCCGTGAATATGGCTTACCTGCCGTTGTAGGAGTAGAAAATGCCACCAGACTGATAAAAGACGGGCAACGAATCAGGGTCAATGGTACAGACGGTTATGTGGAAATGCTATAAACAGAAACGGCTGATTGTTTTTTTTGAATCGTTGTAGCTGCCACTCAGAAGTCTGGTATAAATGTACAGTAAATTCATTACCTTGCAGTTCATTATCAGACTTCATGAAAATTTTTGTTAACATTCTCAAATGGGTAATTATACTGGCATTGGTTGTGCAACTAACGCTTACCATTTCGCTGTTTACCAGTGGCTATGAAATTGCCGCAGACAGAACCTATCATATTATCCGTGACAACGTAGTACTGCTCCTCCTGTTAGGGGGAGTAATTTACTGGAAAAGAAAACTTAAATAACTCCCCCTATTGTGGCGCGAACCTCCAGGTTCGCCGCAAAAATTTGTGCAACTTCGTGTTCATAGTGTATATAGTGGCAATTCCATTGCGGCAATCAAATTTCTAAAAAACGTGAGTTCGACAGATAAACTACTGACTATAAACAACTTGCAGTCTCGTAGGGACGGTATATTAAAACAATATATCGTCCCTACGGGTAGGTTGTCCAATCTGTAAAAAAGTTCTTTCATATTCTTAATGTATTTTTCCTTCTAAGAACTTGCTTATCAGCGAGTACTGCCTTACCCCATTGGTCTAAATCTGCCATAGAAACCTCTTCTAAGGCTGTCTTTATGTCGAACTTAAGTCCTTTGTTTGTTCTAAGTGGTAGTGCCAATACTTGCTTGGTAATGCCATGCAATGGATTGGCAGGTAGTTTTTGCTTGAATTTAGCAAACAAAGACTCCAAACAGTTTGAACAGCAATTCCAAACAGTGTCTGCATTAGGTAATTTTAACTTTTCTGTCTGTAAATACTCTTCAATAGCTGTGATTATTTTTCCATCCACTCTCAGGTGATGTTTTTTAAGCACATCCTTACATTGCTCAATATTTTCATAAGATAACCCTTTGATTTTCAGTAAATCTATTACCTGTTGACTCATTTGAAAAACTGCTTGAAGCTCTTCAATTAAGCCCTGATGCTGTTTGATAGGTCTAAAAAAGTCTTGTTCTTTGGCTGAAAAGGTTTCAAAACAAGTAATAATCTTCTTTGACCAGACAATACTGGGCTCTAAATTCATGAACCGAGCAATCACTCTTTGTTTAGGTGGAAGCAAGTAGGCCACCTCTCTCATGATTCCTTGAAATTTAGCCTGTGCGATGGCTTGCTGCCAACTGATAAACTTACCATGGTTACGATAGTGTTTCTCTACTATCAAGGCTATTTGATGAGAGACGTCTGCAATCCTGATACAACCACTATCACCAATACCCTTGCGTAAATTACTATTGCCATCACTGATAATATAGACAGGTTTACTACCCATTTTTTCTGTCACTTTTTCAATCTCTGCCCTAATATCTTCCGCTTTCCAGGATGATCGCACTGCGATAGACAAAACACTGACCTGTTCATAGTTTAAAGCAGTTGGCTGCTCTTTTTGGGCAGCTACTCCCAAGATAAGTACTAACCTTTGCTGACCGATTACCATACACTCATCAATGATTAAACCATAGGACTTACCAAGCTCACAGACTGGATGAGTATATTTATAGTAGCCTAATTTCTGCACCCATACAGCAATGATACTTTTACTGGGTAAGACGCCTAAAACACCGAATTCTAACTGAATGTATAGCAAAATCTTTACAATTCCTCTATAGCCACAGCCTAAAACCAAGTATAAGTATACACTCATTTGAATAGTCTGAACACTGTACTGATATCCTTGAGCTTTAGTAATCCGACCTGAATTTTGCTTGACAGAACGCAATTCTGAGGATTGTAAGGTCTTATATTTACGCTTCCACAAATCCCGACTCGCCTCTAATTCTTTCAGTCGCTGTCTGAGTTGTCTAAGCTCTGTTCGGCTATTTTTGACTTTTGCTTTTAATTCAGCTATATTTGTTCCTAAAGCATTCCACTGCTTGGGTTCTTGCATATATTTTGTTCTTTTCCAATTACAAAATTGCAAGAACTTTTTCTTTTA
>NZ_SEWF01000096.1 GCF_004168285.1 Emticicia agri
TAGCAGGACCGACAGGAGCAACTGGAGCTAATGGTGCTACGGGTCCACAAGGGATAGCAGGAACCACAGGCGCAAGAGGGGCAACTGGAGCTACAGGACCAGCAGGCGTAACAGGTGCTACGGGTCCGCAAGGGATAGCAGGTCCGCAAGGGTCGCAAGGAGTAGTAGGACCGACAGGCGTAACAGGTGCTACGGGCCCGCAAGGACCACAGGGGATAGCAGGTCCACAAGGTGTAGCAGGACCGACAGGGGCAACCGGAGCAACCGGACCAACGGGTGCTGATGGAGTTACAGGGCCAACTGGTTACATAGGGCCAACTGGTTACACAGGGCTACCAGGAGCAACCGGACCGCAGGGGCCGCAGGGGCCGCAAGGGCCGCAAGGGCCGCAAGGGTCTGTTGGTGCAACAGGACCTGTCGGGCAGGGTGTACCAAGTGGAGGAACGACTGGTCAGGTATTAGCAAAAATTGATGATGCTGACTATAATACACAATGGGTTACATTAGGATCAACTGGTGCAACCGGAGCTACAGGGGCTACAGGGCCAACAGAGTCGGGTAGTTCAGGTACAGTAAATGTTTATGGAGATGGTTCGGCAGGCGCATTAATTATCTCAAGTAATACCAACTGGGTTACTTCTCCGCCTGCCTCATTCAATTATCAGTTTTCGAGCATAACTGTCAATGCCGGAGTAACCTTTACAGTTCCTACCGGAACAAAGCTAAGAAGCACGGGTATTGTTACCATTAATGGAACCATAGTTGTGAGTGGCGTAGAACCTGCCTTTGCACTGCCTGGCGATAAAGGGGTTGCCAGAAGCTTTGCCACTAACGGTGCCAATTATTCAAAGGCAATAAACGAAGCCAGTATCCCTACCCTGATTAATATCCCTTTATATGGTGGTGCAGCCGGAGGATACAGTTCATCGGGTGATCTGAACTATGGAGGTGCAGGTGGTGGGACATTTGCCATTTATTCTAAAGGTAGCATTACCGTATCTTCAAGTGGAAGAGTTGAGGCCATCGGAGGTAACGCAAATTCAGGTGCTACGTCAGACGCTGCTCTTACGGGAAGCGGTGGTGGTGGCGGCGGAATAATTGTACTTCTGGCTAAGAACACTATTTCTCAATCTGGCACCTTAACTGCAAATGGAGGCAATGGCTCAAATGGTATTCGCAGTAGCACCAGTACCAACACCCGTGTAGGGGGCGGTGGTGGAGGTGGTGGAATTGTCATCCTGGCCGGAACTGCCGTAAATCAACTGGGTACTATTACTGTTTCAGGAGGTTTAAAAGGTGGTAATGATGTCAACAACAATAACTCATCTTTTGGAGGTGCTGGCGGAGGATGTGGTGGTGACGGTGGCAGTGGTGGTATTGGCTCAAGTGCCGGAGTAATCGATGCTAATAATGGTACTGCCGGAAAAATCAAAATAATCACTATTGCTAATCCCGAAAATCTGTATTAATGCGCATCCTTACATAAATAAAACCGCCCGATATTTTACTGTCGGGCGGTTTTTTGTGTTAAATTTTTGGTATATCAATTAAAACTTATCTCTTAATCCCACTTAAAAGGGTCATTAGACGGAATATGCGTAATTTTAAGGTCGGAAATTTTCGTTCTGAGCCATTCAGAAAAATACAACATTCCAGGTTCTTCGCTTACACTATGACCTAAAACAATCAGGGCAGACTCATGCCCCAGGCTCTGGCAATCTCTGATAAACTCTACGGTTTCCCATTCTACCGCCTCTCCTACAATAATTACATCAGGCTTCTGATTAACTAAAATGGACATTTGCCTTGAACCACCCCAGGCACCGGGCAATAATGCTATTTTTTTACAAGGTTTGTCATCCTTACCAATATACCGTATATGATTTATTCTCAATCCTTTTTTAAATAGCTGAATAATATTCTTCAAAGAAATTTCAGGGATATTCAAAATAGGGGCATTCTCATAATATTTCGTCCAACCCACACTTCTCACCACGCCATAACTCACAAAATCCGGACGCATGGCATGGGCATAATCATGAAAACGCCAGATACACATATTCAGTTTTTGCAATAGTTCTTCTTTCAGTTGTACTTGTGTATTATTCGCCACCAAGGTTTTGTTATCACTGCCATTATAATAAGTAGGCTCATGCACAATCAGAAAATTAGCTCCTATCTCATGCGCCTTTCTGATTACTTCTACAGTAGGAAACATGGTTGTAACTACACCTGTTACTATCAAATCTGCGCTTCCGGCTTTAATGGTATCGTTGGTGTTTTTGATAGGTTCACCGGAATAATTTTTCAGAATTGTATCAATAATTTGCTGAACTGTCAGCTTATCTGCTCCAAAGGCATTAGTAGAGACCGCTTCTAAAAGAGCTAATGCTATTAATCCTTGAATACTTTTCTGTATAAATTCGGTTCTTTTCATGGTTTTGGGAGAATGTGGGGGTTTGAATAGAGTAATTATCAGGCTAAGATATGTTTTTTTGATAAATCAGCTATACTTATATATTACTTTTCACTGCTTTACATGAATTTAACAAAAACTTATAATAACGCAGAATAGTATATACTTCAATACAATTAAAAATAACAACTAAAAATTGTATCCTTATTACGTCATTCCTGTTTGAGCGCAATTAAAAATCATGAGAGTAATTTTGAATAGGGAAGAGTTTATCAGATTTTTTAATTGCGTGAGTTTGAATGATGGGCTGCTTTTTGGACGCTCAGTCTGGGTTACTTTTTGCAGCTCCAAAAAGTAACATCCCGAGACTATGAAAAAAAAATAATATAAGACATACCCATTATTTAAATCAATAATGGAAGAAATGTCAATTACATCAGTAAACTAATAATATTTAAAAAATTCATAATAATCCTCCTCCTCACTTCCCTACATTCGGCATTTTAAAATCCTTGTCATTGTCAAAAACAATTACCCAGTCTTCTTCTGTGGGTGGCACTATGCCAAAACGTTCTCTGGGTTGCACCGTACCTATTTTCAATGCCTGACCCGTGCCCGGATTATACCAGTGCATCCGCATCGGGTTCCCTGACATGGTTTTTACATTCACATTAATCGTATGTCCTTTAGGAATATACATCACATAATATTTTTTATCTGCCGATAAAGCCGCACAAACATAGTCTAAAGATCCCAACTCTCCCCTACCCGATAATATAATCTCACTGGTTTCGTCCGGCACAAACGTATGCCAGGGCAAAGCATCAAACAACTGAAAACAATGCGCTACCTGTTTCATACCTCGCGTATTCATCAAAGGACGCCAGTTTTTAAAACTATAACACTGATTATCAATCTCTCCCGAACTGAACGAAGTACCTGCACAACCACTCAGCAAACCCTCATACATTTTCCGGCGCATCCACTGGTAATTCTCATTATCGGCATAGTGTGGCACATCATGTTCATAACTCAAATCCAACTGCATAATCATCTTGCCTTTTTTATACTGCCTGAGTTCAGAAACATACTGAGGGCCTTGCTCAAATAGCAACGACTCCGTCCAGACATATTCGCCATCAATATCCATCAAATCTGCATACAATGGATTTTGTGTTGACCAGAAGTTCGACAAATTACAATCAAAATGTCCTGTCCATAACTGATGCGGTGCTTTAGCTTTAATCGCCTTTATCATGTTTATCTCGTAGGCATAAAAATCACCGTCTGTATTATTGTCGCCACCGGCTACCCACATCACATTCGGCGTATTTTTATACCGCTCACCTATAAACTCTCCGTATTGGGTCATCTTGGCCGGACTATTATTCACATTCAGTAATTCATCCCACCACCCCTGCGAGCCATCTGTTCTATAACCCATATAAAACGGAAGTGCCATCACAAACATACCTTTTTGCGCTGCCATACTAAAGAAATTGTCTACATGCCTGAAATAGGCTTCATTAGGCGTAGAAAAATCCCATTGAGTAGTGAATGGCGAAATCCCCTGCCACTCAGGCGGGTTCCCTCCCATCTGAGACGGAGCATTGCTTACAACCGAAACCATTACTGTATTAAAACCTTCATTGCTGATACTATCCAGAAAAGCAGCGGCATCTTTCTCCGAAAGCCCTTGTATCACTCCCCATGCCGAAAATTCTTTTACTAAAAACGGCTTCCCTTTTGTATCGAGCAGATACCGTTTGTTTTCACTCAGCTTTAATGGAAAAGCGGTTGTCTGCTGAGCTAAAATACTAAAAGTCTGGCTTAGAAAAAGAATCAGAAAGAATAGGCGTTTCATAGGGCTTGTGTTGTAATTTCCTATTAAATATGAAGAAAAAGTGTGGAAATGCCAAACTAAAGCGGTTTAATTGGTAATTTATCAGCATATTGGGTAGAGACGACATGCATGGCGTCTCCAAAGGTATATGCTATCCAATAAACATTATTCGAGCAGCTATTTTTTAGCACCAATTAATTAGTTTTCTCTATTCACAGGCTTATGAGACGCCATGCCTGGCGTCTCTACCAATTCCGACAAATTTATTATGGTGATTATCTTCTCAAAGCAAAACGATTGAATTTCTCGTCTTTAGTTTACTAATCTTTACGTCTGTGATAAAAAAGTTTACTTTCGTCTCTTTGCTCTTACTCATGACCACAAATGTCTGGTGCCAGATAGTTGTTACCGGACAAGTAATCAATCGTGAGGATAAATCACCTATGCCTTGGATTCAAATCATTGAAAAAGGCACAAAAAATGCAACTTATTCCAATGAAGATGGCACATTTTATATAATTGTTTCTGATGCCAATGCTACCTTAGTTTTTTCGATGATAGGGACGATTACACAAGAATACACTTTAAAAGGTGCTTCAAAAATTCTTGTCAAAATCAAATATGATTGTACCAATCATTTCTTTGGTGCGCAAAAAGTAGGTGTTTATGCCAATAGCGGCGTACTGAATAATCCAGTCGGAGGGCAATTGTATCTTGCACTCCCTCTTATTTATAGAGAAGGCACAATAACTGGAAATTTTAGTTTTCAGTCCAATTTACGTAGTAATCAGTTTTTAAATGCAGAAATTGAGGCTAAAAATTTGGTATTGGAATGTAATTTTAATATTCATGCCCGATGGCACTATCGTGAAGTTTCCTATCATAATAACTTCCACGCTAAAGCCTATACCTTTGAAACTGACTTTAATATTGGAAAACGACTTTGGTTCTTACCTTATTTAAACGTTACGGCAGGGTATGGTAATCTTCATTCAGGTAGCGATAAGCAATCTGTAAATGGGCCAGTATTTGGGTTAGATACTTATATTGGAATAAGGAGGTTTTCCTCTGGTCTCATTTCAGGCAAAGTAGCTATATTCAGAAATAAAGTCGAATGGCAGGGGCAATTTACTCAATCTCATAGGCGCTTTAGTTTTTTCATCAAATATTATCAACTTAAACCATTTTCAGAATTAAGTCTCGGAATTGGCAAAGAATTTGGCTATCGTTTTAAAAGACAACGGTTGAAGAATGATGATAAGCGAAAAGTCTCCTAACTCTATCCCGGAGCCTTCCCTATTCACCTTTAAAAAACAATTTAATATAGTATCAGTAAGGTTTTGTAGGGATAATAGGCTCTGTTATAATGTGTGTCTTACCCATAAGTTGGGTATTTTTGCAAAAAATTACGTTCTTTGACATAGAGACCAAAACAGAATATTATATGGTAATAGAATCGGTGATTTCTTATCAGATGCAACATTATCGTTTTGGCGATAAACGTCTGAATAAAAGGTGTTTTTTTGCCAATCTGAACTATTTAAGACAGATAGTAGCTTGAGTTTTCCTCATGTTTTCAAAAATCAATATGCCTTGAAAGGACTCTATCGTTTAGTGAATAATAGCGAGCTTAACTGTGCGGATATTATTAAGTCTTATCGTAAAGGGTTGATTGCGTATTCTCTGACACAGTCCTTACCAGATAAGAAACAATATTATTATCTGTTTCAGGATAGTACAGTGGGCAATTATCCTACCCGTCAGATGGATTTAGGCTACCTTCAAACCGGAAGCGATAATGGAGTATTAATACATAATGGTATTCTGACAGACAACCATTATGTACCTTTAGGCTTACCCATCCAAGAGTTCATACAAAGAGATAGGGATGATTATGGTAAACGTCATCAAAGACACCTGCGTCCTTTTGAAGAAAAGGAGAGTGCTAAATGGATTGAAGCCATTGATTTTGCCCGTAAATATGGACGTAAAACGGGTATATCGGTTGTACAAGTAGCTGATAAAGAAGCTGATGTGGCAGAGGTCTTCAATTATGCACTTACCCATCGACAACTCTTTATTATCAATGGCAGACATGACCGTAAACTCAAAAACAGTACTCAAACCCTGAAGCCCTATTTGCAAAGTTTAACCCCTGGTGGGATTGTTGAACGTTCGCTCTTAGATGCCAAAGGCAAAGCACACCTATGTGAGTGTCAGATTACTTTTGCAAAAGTTGACTTACAGGATTTAATTAAACCTATTTATGTACTCACCTTGCAGCAACTTCAACCTATCAAAGGACAAGACTTAGCCCATTGGATGATACTTACCAATGTGCCGGTAAAGACTTTAGCAGAGGCGGTAGCTATTATTGATACCTATACCCGCAGATGGACTACCTGTGAAGATTTTCATAAATGTCTCAAAACGGGTTGTAGTATCCAACAAAGACAATTACAATCCCCACAAGCACTCTTTAATACCATCAGTCTATTGAGTTTAATAGCGATTGGTTTATTAAGAA
>NZ_SEWF01000097.1 GCF_004168285.1 Emticicia agri
TGCAAACATTGAAGACATATTAATAACATTGGTAGTGTTCCAAGAACCAATCGGCTGGTTAAAAGCGGAGGCATCTTCAAACATCTCATACATTGTAGTAACCTTGGAAGTGTTCCACGAACCAATAGGCTGATTAAAAGCAGATGCCCTAAGAAACATACCAGACATATCAGTAACCTTGGAAGTGTTCCACGAATCAATAGGCTGATTAAAAGCAGATGCACTAAGAAACATAACTGACATATCAGTAACATTGGAAGTGTTCCAAGAACCAATCGGCTGGTTAAAAGCAGATGCACCTGCAAACATAGAAGACATATAAATAAGATTAGCAGTATTCCAGGAATCAATGGGCTGGTTAAAAGCGGATGCATTTGCAAACATTGAAGACGTACTAATGACACTAGACATATCCCAGGAATCAATAGGCTGATTAAAAGCAGATGCTCTTGCAAACATGTTAGACATTGTATTAACATTGGCAGTGTTCCATGAAGCAATCGGCTGGTTAAAAGCGAATGCACCTGCAAACATTGAAGACATATTAATAACATTGGTAGTGTTCCAAGAACCAATCGGCTGGTTAAAAGCGGAGGCATCTTCAAACATCTCATACATTGTAGTAACCTTGGAAGTGTTCCACGAACCAATAGGCTGATTAAAAGCAGATGCCCTAAGAAACATACCAGACATATCAGTAACCTTGGAAGTGTTCCACGAATCAATAGGCTGATTAAAAGCAGATGCACTAAGAAACATAACTGACATATCAGTAACATTGGAAGTGTTCCAAGAACCAATCGGCTGGTTAAAAGCAGATGCACCTGCAAACATAGAAGACATATAAATAAGATTAGCAGTATTCCAGGAATCAATGGGCTGGTTAAAAGCGGATGCATTTGCAAACATTGAAGACGTACTAATGACACTAGACATATCCCAGGAATCAATAGGCTGATTAAAAGCAGATGCTCTTGCAAACATGTTAGACATTGTATTAACATTGGCAGTGTTCCATGAAGCAATCGGCTGGTTAAAAGCGAATGCACCTGCAAACATTGAAGACATATTAATAACATTGGTAGTGTTCCAAGAACCAATCGGCTGGTTAAAAGCGGAGGCATCTTCAAACATCTCATACATTGTAGTAACCTTGGAAGTGTTCCACGAACCAATAGGCTGATTAAAAGCAGATGCCCTAAGAAACATACCAGACATATCAGTAACCTTGGAAGTGTTCCACGAATCAATAGGCTGATTAAAAGCAGATGCACTAAGAAACATAACTGACATATCAGTAACATTGGAAGTGTTCCAAGAACCAATCGGCTGGTTAAAAGCAGATGCACCTGCAAACATAGAAGACATATAAATAAGATTAGCAGTATTCCAAGAACCAATCGGCTGGTTAAAAGCGGATGCACTTGCAAACATATGAGACATATCAGTAACATTGGCAGTATTCCATGAGCCAATCGGCTGGTTAAAAGCGGATGCTCTTGCAAACATTGAAGACATATTAATAACATTGGTAGTGTTCCAGGAATCAATCGGCTGGTTAAAAATGGGTGCATTATTAAACATTCCGGACATATTAATAACCTTGGAAGTGTTCCATGAGCCAATTGACTGGTTAAAAACGGATGCACTCTCAAACATTCCATGCATATCAGTAACGTTGGCAGTATTCCATGAGCCAATCGGCTGGTTAAAAGCGGATGCACTCTCAAACATTCCATGCATATCAGTAACATTGGTGGTATTCCATAGGCCAATCGGCTGGTTAAAAAGCCTTGCAGTTGAAAACATACCAGCCATATTAGTAATATTGGAAGTATTCCATGAAGCAATATTAGCAGGGGAATTTAAACTATAGCAATAGGCAAACATATTGCTCAGATTTGTAACACTTGTCAAGTCAGGAATATCAGAAGCATTTATCTGAAGATAAGCACATCCTGAAAAGGCATTTTCCATACTTGTCCAGGATGTACTACCCCAGTTTTCGACCATTGTAAGTCTACCACTATCTACACCCCGGTTGATAATGATTCTTTGAAAATTTGTAGGGTTAATTTTTAAGCTAATGACTGCATTGTCAGGTAAGCCGGTAATAGTTGCGGTAGAACCTGTAAAAGTTCCTGACCCTGAAGAAGCCGATGCGGGTATCGTTTCCCAAGTATAGCTTACAGCGCCACTGGTTGCCACACCAAAAGACAGTTGTGTTTCACCAGAACCAAAAGCGGAAAGATCCCAGCGAGTAACAAAGCTTTGAGCTTCTGTGTGCGAAAAATAAAATGAAAACAAGAAAGGGAGAAAAATTGTGATAAGTTTCTTCATACGATGTATGGTGATTTTGTATAAAAACCAGACTTTGTTGCAATAATCTTGCACTTTGCTATCCCCTTTAAGTCAGGTATTTTTTTAGGTACTTTATATACTATTCACTTATGGTTAACAAAGGTAAAAATAAGTGTTACGTTATGTATATGATTTTTATTATACGGCAAGAAATTATCTGTAAAGGATTTCAGAGTTTTAATGAAGATTTAAGATTGGTTTTAAACAAAAAAACCCGTCGATTGACGGGCTTCTCTGTTAAATTTTAATATATCTTATCCTACATTCTGTGCGGCACGTCTGAGTTCTTCTAAGATTACTTCTTTCATTAACAACTTGCGTCGTTGGGTCTGAATATTAGAAGTCATGATTTTATCCATGTCAGGATTACGTGCCACGCCATCGTAGCTTTCAATCAATTGTTTTAGTTCGCCACGGGCACGGGTAACGATACTTTCCATCTCACGATATTTGGTTAAGACCTGTTGTCTTTCGCTCAGATAATTGTAATTAGGCAGTTTTCTTGTAATTACTTTCATCAGATAACTTAACTCAAAAATCTTATCGCAAGCCGCTCTGAAACGTTCTGCCACGTTGCGTACTGCCAGATGTGAAGGTACCTTGATATTCTTCCAGTCGTTAAGCAATACTTTTGCTCTTTCGGTAGAAGCAAAAATATCTTTGGCGTCTGCCAATCTCTCAGCTTCCTCCATCATTTTTTGTTGTGCTTCTACACGAGGGTCAACTCTGGTTTTAATCTGGATACCCTTGGCATTACAATATTTTTCGTAATAAAGAGTCGTTAGTTTTTTGAAACGGCGGAACTCGAATTTCAAACGTTTCGGAGGAACATCCCCTACATTTTTCCATTCGTTCTGTAATCTTTTCAACTCGGCAAAAGATAGCTCCCAGTTACCCATGCGGAATAGCTGTTCTGCCCCTTTTACCAGTTCCATGTATTTTTCCATACGTTCGCCGATGATTCTGTTCTGTTCTTCGTAGAAAGCTTTTCTACGTTGATAGAAATCATCGAGTACTTCACGGAATTCTGTTTCTATCTCGTCCTGATAGGGTTTGTCAACAGGTCCTGTTCTGATCCAACGGGTTTTAATATCTTGCAGCTTGTCAGCTACAACACCCCAGTCAACATCTTCTTTGGCTTCCTTGGCTTCATCAATCAAGGCTTGCTTGATTGTAAGATTATTAGCCTGGTTGCCTACGATAAGGCTACGAAGATATTCTTCTTGCTCATCTAATTTTTTGAGCAATGGAATAAAGTCGCCGATACCGTCAAAGTTCAGCAGTCGTTTGCGAAGTTGCGTGAGTTTTGTTAAGAAGGATCCCTTATTCTGGGCATCCGTGATTTCCGTTTCTAATTGATTAACCTTGTTTACCGCAATCTGGTAACGGTTAATGAAGTACTGGAAAGCTTCTTCTTCTGTGCGTTTTACTTCGCCGATTTGTCGGTCGGGCATATCTAAGTAGCCCTTTAAGAATACCTTACCGTCTTTGATGTAAGCATATTCGTTTTCTAATGTTACGCCGTCCATAATTAATTAAAAATCACATGGCTTGTGAGTCAAGGGTTGTGGTTTGAAAAGGTAAAATTCGCAGTTTTTTTGTATAATGCAAACTTGAATGACGATATTTGAGACAAAATTTTATTTTAGGAAGAAAAATAACCTGAAATATGACATATTTTTCAAAAATTTAATATTGAAGCATAAAAAACTATCTAAGAAACCCCATTAACCCATGAGTGAGCAAATTATTTTTTCGATGGAGCGGGTGAGTAAAATCATTCCTCCGAATCGTCAGATTCTTAAAAATATCTATCTTTCTTTTTTCTATGGCGCAAAAATCGGTGTATTAGGTCTCAATGGTTCAGGTAAATCTACCTTATTGAGAGTTATTGCCGGAATCGATAAAAACATCAATGGCGATTTAGTATTCTCGCCTGGTTATACTGTTGGTCTGCTTGAGCAGGAACCGCAACTTGACCCTACTAAAACTGTAAGGGAAATAGTAGAAGAGGGGGTACAGGAGATTGTAGATTTATTGAAAGAGTTTGATGACATTAATAACGCTTTTGCTGAACCCGATGCCGATTTTGATAAACTGCTTGAAAGACAAGGAGTAGTACAGGAAAAACTTGACCAACTGGATGCGTGGGAATTAGATACCCGGCTGGAGCGTGCGATGGATGCCCTGCGTTGTCCGCCGGAAGAGGCAAAAATTGCCACCTTGTCGGGTGGTGAAAAACGTCGGGTAGCTCTTTGTCGCTTATTGTTGAAACAACCCGATGTGCTATTATTAGATGAGCCTACCAACCACCTGGATGCAGAGTCGGTACTATGGTTAGAGGAACACCTGCGCCAGTATAAAGGAACAGTAATTGCTGTAACCCACGACCGTTATTTCTTAGATAATGTAGCCGGATGGATTTTAGAGTTGGATAGAGGCGAGGGTATTCCGTGGAAAGGTAATTACTCATCATGGTTAGAGCAGAAGCAAAATCGATTAGCAAAAGAAGAGAAATCTGAATCAAAACGTCAGAAAACTTTACAGCGAGAATTAGAATGGGTGCGAATGGCACCAAAGGCTCGTCAGGCAAAATCTAAAGCCCGTTTAGCTGCTTATGACCGTATGGTGAACGAAGATAACAGAGAAAGAGAAGAAAAATTAGAGTTATTTATTCCGCCGGGGCCACGTTTGGGTAATAAGGTAATTGAGGCCAAAGGTGTAAAAATGGGCTTTGGCGATAGACTACTATATGAAGACCTGAATTTCAGTCTTCCACAAAATGGTATTGTCGGTATTATCGGACCTAACGGTGCGGGTAAAACGACGCTGTTTAAACTCATAACAGAACAGCTACAACCCTTGGAAGGAACATTTGAAGTAGGCGAGACCGTAAAACTATCTTATGTTGACCAGGAGCATAACCAGTTAGACCCTGCAAAATCAGTTTACGAACTGGTTTCAGGCGGTAATGATTGGGTGATGTTGGGTAATAAACAGGTAAATGCCCGTGGCTATGTAAGCCGTTTCAATTTTCAGGGGTCAGATCAGGAAAAGAAAATAGGTACTTTATCAGGTGGTGAAAGAAACCGTGTGCATTTGGCCATGATGTTGAAAGAAGGCGGTAACTTATTGCTATTAGATGAGCCTACCAACGATTTGGATGTAAATACGCTTCGTGCCTTGGAAGAAGGTCTGGAAAACTTTGCAGGGTGTGCGGTTGTTATCTCCCATGACCGCTGGTTTTTAGACAGAATTGCTACGCATATATTAGCTTTTGAGGGTAATTCACAGGTGTATTGGTTTGAAGGAAACTTCTCGGAATATGAAGAAAACCGTCGTAAAAGATTAGGCGTTGATGCAACACCTAAACGGATTAAGTATAAGAAATTGCAGTAAACACCTAAATTAAAAGCCCCTCTCCTTTTTTCAGGAGAGGGGTTGGGGTGAGGCTTCTTCGTTAAATAGTTATGTGAATCAAGGGTTGAAATTATCAGAAACAAACAAGGAGTATTTTGTTAAATTGCAAAATGCGACCTTTACAATTAATACAAACTTACAGCCTTGTTTGTGAGTGCTATGATACGCACATGAGTTTACATTTCCAAAGACAGAGCAATAATAATTGTCCTGAATTTACAGACCAAGAGGCAATAACGATTTACCTATGTGGTATTTTCGAAGGCCATTATAGCCATCGCTCAACTTATAATTAGGCTTTCCTTGGAAATTCTCTTAGATAAAATATTCTAACGACAAGACACTCAAAAATCTGAGTGTCTTGTTGATTTTCAAAGAGCAACATCTTTAAAAAGTACAATCTATCGTGAGTTTTTCGTCAATTGAGACTTTTCTGTTTACGAGTAGACACACTGAACCACCCCATTTTATGGGTGAGTTTTGATATGAAATTTTCAATTTAAGCGGCCATTTGGGCTTGCCTTTGAGCTTTCTGTCTTCGTTTGGCAATCAAAACAGCATTGGCAGTGTGAATACCGAAAAATAGCCAAACTTGTTCGTTGTCAGGACTTCTGGCTTTGTTCTTATGCAAGAGGTAATGTTCCTTTTCATTACCAAAACTGCCTTCTAAACGTGTAGCTCTTTCTTTATTAAGTACTGCTTTGATTTGTTTGGTAGCTTTATCATCTTTTCCAGTACCCTTTCTAATAAAGTTGGTCTGGATGTTCTTCTGAGTAGTATATTTACGATTTTCATTGGTAGCATAAATCCTGTCAGCAGCTATATGGGTACATAGACCAAAAGTACTTTTATGTTTGACTATACTGATTTTCAGACGTTTACACTCATTGAAGGCTTCATAACTTCCATATTCAATTATGCTGATTCCACCTACCTGCAACTTATGAACCTTCATTCCGAACTCTAAGGGTTTATTCTCTTTTCCCCTGATAATGGGTCTGAGGTAGGGTTTGTACAAACTTACTATCCGGTTTGGTATCTTGGCTTGTGGGTGTAAGTATCGCTGTTTTTGCTGTTGATAAACCAGTTTAATGGTCTTAAATGTTTCAGCGTCTACCATACTTAATCCTTTCGCTTGAGTTTGATTGAGCAGGGATTGATAGGCTTCTATTCCTTTATCCAACAATTTTAGTAAAGCATTTTGCCTGCTTCTGGTTTTTCTATA
>NZ_SEWF01000098.1 GCF_004168285.1 Emticicia agri
GTTTGCAATTCAACAGGGATAGCTTCTCCAAAATACATCAGAAAGAATTTTATCCGATTCTTTACCCGGGTTATATCTCGGGTAAGTCTATCATAAACCCTCAGTAGTGACCTGTCCTGCTGTTGTTCCAATGGAGGAACATAAAGGGCTTTAAAATCTCCGTTTTTTAGCCCTCTGGCCAACTTTCCACTATCTATGCTATCACTCTTACGACGTTTCTCCTTATCACTTGTAGGTACATCTGCAGGGTGAATTACTATACAATTAATACCTGCTGAACTTAACTGACGTTGAATATTGAATCCTGCAAATCCCGCTTCATACACACAATGAATATCGGCTCCGGGATAATGTCCCTTCAAGTAGGCAGAAAGTTGTACACTATCTGGTGGTTGGGTAAAGGAGTTAAGCATCAACTCTTTAGACATCACTGTCACTTTCCAACTCTTTAAATGTGAATCAATCCCTACATAGATTGATTCTCCGCTAAAATCTCTTACTTTTGTTTTCATATGCTTCGGTTTTTGCTTTTCACTTCTGTTAACTTAAAGTTACTGTGAAACTGATTCCGAAGCTATTTTTTCAAACATACAAACTAAAAAGCTTTGTAAGAAAATAATATTTTGCAAGGCCTCGACCCCCCACCCCAACCCCTCTCCCCAACTGTGGGGAGAGGGGTTGGGGTGGGGTAAATTTTACAATCTCTTCCATCTGAAAACCTCTTTACCTACTTTGCCCACTATACCATCTTCTTTCCAGATAAAGTCATAAAAAACTATATCATTCCCATCGAATTTATACCCATAGGTTTTGGTTTTATCACTGTCTTTTTTGCCTAAGTCTATCAAATCAATATCTGTTTGTGTAGTAACATAGTCAACCCAGATTCGGTAGGTATCAAAGCCATCAGCACCCAATAACTGATTGTCAGCTCTTAGCTCAATGGGTTTACCGTTGAAAGTGTATTTGCCAACCCAGAATTTTTTCTCGACAAATCCGATAGTATCTACTTTCCTGAAACGGGTATTGCCTAATTTTAGGGTTGAGGCATCTACACTGCCCACATATTCAGGGGTTGGTTTTGCTTCATATACATTAAACAATTCCAGTTTGTCGCCATTGTTTACTTTAAAAGCTGAACCTTCATGGAAATTCCAGACCATATTGGCAGTATCGGCCGCAGCATTGAAAGAAACCATCACGGTATCAGCATATTTTTTAGCCTTCAATGGTGATTTGGTTTGTTCAAGAGTTTCCAGATACCGGGCATTTACCCACACACTATTGCCCAAGCCGGATTCAGGAGCAGTAGTAACAGGCACGATACTTGTACTATCAGGGGTATTATTCTCTGTCTGAGAAGATTGTTTGGTACAAGAGAAAATGAGGCTACTTATGGTAGCAAGGATCATTAGTTTTTTCATGATTGTTTTTAGTGATTAGTATGTTAGTCTTGAACTGTGCCGAGACGGCGTACCGTTTTACCTGATTGAATTGATTGACCTGATCTACCTGATTTACTTTTATTCAATACAGGTTTCATTTATATATAAATATGTTCAGGTAAATCAGTCCAATCAGGTCAATCAATTCAATCAGGTAAAACGGTACGCCGTCTCGGCACAGTTCAAGATGATTTAAATAATTTCTATTCTTTCTCCCAATCTTAAAACCCTGTAAGGTGTGCCGTATTCGTCGGCTTTGGCTACAAAGTTTTCAGGGTCTTCGGTATTAAATTCAAATAAATGATAATGATGCGGAATAACTAATTTTGCGCCTATTTCTTTACCCAGTCTCGCAGCTTCTTCAAAATTCAGATTGCCTGCCACTTTTCTTTCTGGTTTGTTGCCATTAATCGGCAAAAAAGCAATGTCCACTTCAAATGGTTTTAATATATCTACTATGCCATCATACCAGAGAGTATCGCCTGAGTGATAAACTTTGTACGGACCAAATTCAGCCACAAAACCCATGTATTTTAATTTTCCGGCTTCATCTCTTTCTATGGCATTGTGCGCTGCCGGAACCCCGTACAATTTAAAAGGGTAGATTTCAATATGCTCATTATCATTTAAACACACCGGAAAATCAACATCTTTTTTCAGCCTTTCTGAAACAAATACCCTATTCGCTTCTGGAATAACCATCGTTATGGTAGGATTTTTTTCGAAAATCGGGAGCAAGGTTTCTGCATCTAAATGGTCGGTATGGTTATGCGATGAAGTAACCACATCAATCATATCCAATAAAGCAGGGTCAATAACCAGTTCACTGATACGGGTATGAGGTTTATCAGTATCAGCATATTTTTTAGTCAGTGAATCTGACAAATACGGGTCAAAAAGCAGGTGTTTCCCTAAGTATTGAATCAGGAATCCACTCTGCCCCAGCCACCATACCCTGAACCCTTGTGTCTGATATACAGAACTTTTAATGTCTTCTGCCAATTTCTGGTCTTTCTGATAAGCTTGTATCAACATCCTGTTTATAGTTTTTCGTATCCTTCTACTGGTTTCCAATCTGATTTGGATTCAAAATGATGCCATAGCAAAGCACCTACTTTGCGTAGTAATTCATAACCTTCATTTTCTCTTATCCACGACTCATCTTTCTGATTTTTGGTTATGATGCTATACACATATTCTCCATGCGGTGCATGAACCAAAGCCGTTTCGGAGCGGGAGCGATTCACTGCCCCGTTTTTAGTAGCTACCTTCACATTTGCAGGCAATTGAGATAACCCTTCTGTATCCCAGAACTGACGGCCGAGATTTCGGTACATTCTATCTGAGTAGGCAGGAGAGATAACTTTGCCTTCACGAATCATGGTCAGTAAATTTACCATTTCTTTCGGTGAAGTTTGTCCCCAGCCGTATTTGCTTCGGTTGGCTTCTCTACCGGGTGTCCTGGAATTAACTCTTGTTACCTGAAAACCTAAAGAATCCAGAATGGCGTTAATCCGTTTACCACCACCCGATAGGGCTTGTAGCCATAAGCTGCCTGTATTATCACTGATGGTACATATAAGCATCATTACATAACTTAGAGGTATCTTGGTACTGTCTTTCAGAGATCCCACAATGCCATCATCGTATTTTAATGAATCTCTATAAACTAATTCCTGTTCATATTTCAATGTGCTCTGTCTGATTTTATCAAACGTACCAATCATGATAGGTATTTTAATCATGCTGGCTGTAGGAAAAACAGTATCGGCATTAATGGCTACAAATTTATTGGTTTTGAGATTACGCACATAAATGCCTACCTCGCCATTAAAACCCTGAATGGCCTGCTGAAGTTTAGCTTTGAGTTTTAAATCTTCTTTTAAAACCTGCGAAAATGTAAAAAAAGGGGTTAGGACAATACTTAGTAGGATAATGAAGTATAGTTTTCTTTGCATAGGGGTATAGTAAAGCCACGAATATAAATAATTTTCCGTGGCTTTGGTCATACAGTTGTGCAGATATTCTTTTTTTTAGCCACAAATATATCTATGGTTTTAGTTTCGCTTCGTACACCTGTTTTTCTTTAGGGGTAATATCTGCTAATACATATCTTTCCTGCTTGGTGATAGTCATTTCATCTAAAGCATCTACTGCATTTTTGTAATTGGCATCGTCTGTCGCTCTGATGATGACTGTAAAACTTTCGGGCTCAACGGCATTTTTCCTTTTTTCCAGGATTAACTGGCGGAGCGTAATTCCATAATTGACTTCTTTCAGGTAGTCTGTATTCAATTCATTATAATTGATTTGATGCCAGAAGATTCTGTCGTTTTTACCAAGTACCAATGTCAAAGAATTTTCTTGTGTCACATCAGGCGGGTCTAATACCTGATTGGTATCAGGCATAACTAACTTCATCATGTTGGGCGTAGAGAATGTAGTGGTAAACATGAAGAAAGTAATCAATAAGAACCCCAAATCGACCATAGGGGTCATGTCAACCCGTGCTACACGGGCATTGGTAGCTATTTCTGCCATTTTTGTAAGAGTTTAAGTTGAACGAAAATCTTTATTTAGAAATATGTCTAAATATCTAAATAAAATTTTGATTCACAAATAAATCTTCAGAAATTTTTTATTGTGGCACGAATCTCCAGGTTCGTGTTGCAGAAAATTCATTGATAATGTAAATAGGTCCGGATAACTCAAGAATCAAAAACCTGCATTTTTTCAGATACAATAATATCCTTGCCCTTGATTCCTTTTTGTGCCATAGCAAGCATGGCATTGGCTACAGTTTCGCCTTTGATGGCTTTGTAGTTGTCAGGAATCAGAAAATTAAAAGTTTTCATGAGAATGGTGGCAAAGCCTTCACCGGCACGGGATTTCTTGCGTTCGCCCAGAAGCAGAGAAGGGCGGAAGATTAGTAAAGCCGGGTAATGTAAATCGCTGATGGCTTTTTCAATTTCACCCTTTACCCGGTTGTAATAAAACATCGATTTTTCGTCAGCACCCATTGCCGTAACAATCACGTATTGACTGGCTCCATTTTGTAGGGCCGCTTTAGCTATCTCGAAAGGATAAGTAAAATCAACTTTGTAGAATGCCTCTTTCGAGCCAGCCTGCTTCATGGTAGTACCCAAACAACAAAATATATCATCAGCCACCACCAATGATTGATTGAAATTATCAAAATCAATAACAATTTGTTCGAGCTTAGGATGTTGAAAATCAAGAGATTTACGAACCAGCACCTTTACAGTTGAGTAGGAGGGGTGATTCAGTATTTTTTGAGTCAGATGATTACCTATCAATCCGGTAGCTCCTACGATGAGTGCGGTTTTCATGTCTATTGAGTGATTAGTGATTGAGTGAATGGGTGATTTAGTGAATGAGTGATTGTTTTGTTAATATAAGATTACTTAACTAAGTGTAAATAATCATCGTGCTGTGGCCAATAAATAGTTAATCACTAAGTCAACCATTCACTAAATCGTAGTATTGCAAAGTCGGAATAAAATTTGGTTTATAGTTAAGATACAATAAAATTAAGACACGGTTAAGTTGGTCATATTGACGCTAAATTGGTAAAATATATCTGGAGTGATGCTAATAGCCAACTTACCCACTTCATGCGATTATGGACAGTTCACTGGGACATAGATCTCTTCAAACGATGATGTTATAAGCATGAAATAAACTATTTTAAAACAATGACTATAAACAAACAGTACATAGGTATCGATGTGGGAAGCCATGAGTTAGTCATCGCTCAGGGCTTAAGTCAAGCTTCATCCAAATTCATCAAACTTCCTGTACAAACTATCGACAATACTATAGAAGCTATCAATCAGTGGATTGAGACACTTGGTGAAAATGTACATATTATTTTTGAACAAACTGGTACTTATAATCTTCCATTAAGCTATGCTTTAACGCTTCATGAGATTACTTTTAGTGTAATCACTCCAAGCCAAAGCAAAGGGTTTGTCAAAAGTATGAAAGTTACTCATCAGCATGATGGAGTGGATGCAGCCTTATTAAGCTTGTATGGAGCCAATTATCAACCTGCTCCCACCAGTATCGAAGATGAGCATTTGCATCATCTCAGACAAAAAAGGAAACATTTATCCACTTTAATGACTCAGAAACAAGCCTATGAGAATCAACTTCATGCCTTGTCTTTTGACCCAAGAGCTGACAAGTTAGTCATTGAAAGTTTAGAATTATTGCAAATGACCTTGCAAATACAAATCACTAAATTTAAAGAGGAACTCTTTACTTTAGATGATGACCAACATAAACACTTGTTTGGTTTAATCAAATCAGTAGTGGGTATCGGTGATGCCTCTGCCAATGCTTTGATTATCGCCAGTGATGGGTTTAAGAACTTTAGCAATGTCAAGCAAGTACTTAAGTTCTTAGGAATTGTTCCCATCGAAAAACACTCCTCCAAAAGTGTACACAAAAACTATGGGCTGGCTAAAACCGGACTGGGTTATGTCAGAGCGATTCTTTATATGGCTGCCCGAAGTGCTAAAAAATATAACCTGGCCTGTGTGGCTGTTTATCAAAGGCAAAGAGCCTTGGGTAAAGCTCACAAAGTCGCTATGATTGCCGTGATGAACAAATTAATCAGACAAGTTTTTGGGGTGGTTAAAAACCAAACCTTGTTCGTCAATGATTTTGAGTTTGCCAAATAATATTTCGACTTTTTATTGACTTTTAACACAGTTCATC
>NZ_SEWF01000099.1 GCF_004168285.1 Emticicia agri
TCACAAGTAGCACTGTAAGTACCTGCGCCTACTACTATCGTACTCGTAGTCGCTCCTGTGTTCCATACCAAGGTCCCATTACAGTTGCTGACTGTCAATGTCGCCTTCTCTGTACCACATACCGTCGTCTTATCGGTCGTAATGATTGGTGTATTCGGTTTCGGTAAGGTCTTAATCACCACTGGTGTTGACGAACTTCCCTGGCCACATTCGTTCTTACATACTGCTGTGTATGTCCCTGAATCACTCACTACCAAAATATTACCCGTTGCTCCTGTGTTCCATACCACCACTCCTGATGAACAGGCAGTCGCTGTCAAGGTCACTGTCTGACCTGTACAACATATATCTTTGTCTGCTGTTACTGTCGGTGGTAATGGTGGATTCTTAGTTGTTATCACTATCGAAGCACTGCTGCTGCCACAAGTGGTCGTACAAGTAGCTGTGTAAGTACCCGCTGTGTTCACTGTCAATGTACTGCCTGTGCTGCCTCCTGTCCAGGTGATACTTCCTCCTGTACAACCTGTCGCTGTCAGAACTGCTGAATGACCTGTACAGATTTCCGTTTTGTCACTTGTTACTGTCGGTGCTGCTGGTGTGCTGCCTGTTGTGATAATCACCTGATTCGATACTACACTCGTTCCACAAGTATTACTACATGTCGCTGTATATGTGCCTGATGTAGTTACGGTGATGCTGGCTCCTGTAGCATTCGTACTCCATTTCACTGTACCTGTACAGCCTGTCGCTGTCAGGGTTGCACTCTCTCCATTACACAAACTGGTCTTGTCTGTTGCAATGGTCGGTGCATCCGGTGAAGTCCCTGTGGTAATGGTCACAATATTCGATACTGGACTCTTCTCACAGATGTTCTCACAAGTAGCACTGTAAGTACCTGCGCCTACTACTATCGTACTCGTAGTCGCTCCTGTGTTCCATACCAAGGTCCCATTACAGTTGCTGACTGTCAATGTCGCCTTCTCTGTACCACATACCGTCGTCTTATCGGTCGTAATGATTGGTGTATTCGGTTTCGGTAAGGTCTTAATCACCACTGGTGTTGACGAACTTCCCTGGCCACATTCGTTCTTACATACTGCTGTGTATGTCCCTGAATCACTCACTACCAAAATATTACCCGTTGCTCCTGTGTTCCATACCACCACTCCTGATGAACAGGCAGTCGCTGTCAAGGTCACTGTCTGACCTGTACAACATATATCTTTGTCTGCTGTTACTGTCGGTGGTAATGGTGCAGTTCCCGGTTTAATTTCTATGGCCTTCTCTGCAGTGCCACAAGTGGTAGTACAGATAGCTTTGTAAGTCCCTGCACTGGTCACTGTGATGCTGTTAGCTGTTACTCCCGTGCTCCACACAATCGTACCATTACAGTTCGAGGCTGTCAATATTGCACTCTCGCCTGCACAAAGAATCGTCTTGTCACTGGCCACATTTGGTGTACTAGGACCTTCACTTGCATTCACTGTCGCTATATTCGATGCTGTGCTTGTACCACATGAGGTGATACATTTGGCACTGTAATTACCTGTCACACTCACACTAATGCTGCTGCCTGTCATGCCATTACTCCATACCACTGTTCCATTACAGCCTGTCGCTGTCAGGGTTGCGCTTGCGTTTGCACAGATACTGGTTGTCGATGGACTAACCACTGGTGCATTTGGTGCATCACCAGATTTGATGGTGATTACTTCCGAGGCATCATTGCTTCCACAGATATTTTCACATCTTGCAGTATAAGTTCCTGTTGTACCTACCGTGATGCTTGTGCCTGTCATGCCATTGCTCCATACCACTATTCCATTACAACCTGTTGCTGTTAGATGGGCAACTTCATTAGTACACAATTTATCTTTATCCGTAGCGATTATCGGCTTGGTAGGAGATGTACCAGTACGGATAACAATTGGTGTAGAATTTGAACTTGTTCCACAACTATTTGTACACGTTACTGTATAAGTTCCTGAGGTTGCTACCTGAATAGTACTACCTACTGCACCTGTACTCCAGTTAAGTGTACCATCTGTACAGCCTGTTGCTGTCAAGGTAGCAGTTGCACCGTCGCAACAGATTGTTTTATTTGTTGTAACACCCGGAGCAGCAGGTTTACTTCCTTTTTTGATTACTATACTACTTGAAGTTCCACTTGAGCAATTTCCTACTTTACAGGTTGCCCAATAAGTACCTTCACTGTTCACAGTGATAGTAGTACCCGACTGATTTGTTGACCAAACGACTGTTCCACCTGTACAACCTGTTGCTATTAATTTAACAGGAGTATTATCACAAATGGTGTTTGGTCCATCAACGCTAATTGATGGTGGTGTCGGTTTGTTTTTAATATCAACCTCTACTGTACCACTTGTTGAACATCCATCTTTGGTTATGGTTATGGTATATACTCCTTCATTTGCTGAAGTTGTATTAGAAATTGTAACTGTTCTACCATTTTGAGAGAAAGAGTTAGGCCCTGTCCATAGGTAGGTTGCACCTGCACCAAAATCAGGTGCCGTTAGCGTCAAGTCTTCTCCTTCACAAACTGCGCTATTAGAAGAAACAATTTTCGGTAAAGTTTTGATAGTAACCGAAGTTGTTGCTGTACCTGTACAACCACTGCCATTCGTTACCGTTACAGTATATATACCCTGATGCGCAGTTGTCGCCGGATTTATAACCGGATTCTGAACACTTGAAGTATATCCGTTAGGGCCTTTCCATGAATATGTTGTACCACCATCTGCTTTTAAGTTAATACTACCACCTTCACAAACCGGAGAATTAGAACTAATAGTCGGAACTAAAACAGGTAATACATCTACTGTTCCGGTATCTGTTGCTTTACAACCAGTACTTAGTGTACAAGTGGCTGTATAGGTAGTATTAGTAGTCGGGCTTACTGTTATAGAAACACCTGTTACACCTGTATTCCAGGTTACAGTACCTGTACATTCAGTAGCTGTTAATGTTATACTCGCTCCTTTACAAATACTTACATCATCAACCTTAACTTTCGGATTTGGATTTATTGTAAGCGTCGCAATATCGCTTGCCGTACAAGTTTTATTATTGGTTGTTGCATAACATGTTGCTGTATAGCTATATGTACCCGCTGTAGTCTCACTCACATTGATAGAAGTTGCGGTTGCTCCCGTGCTCCATACAACTGTACCATTACAACCTGTAGCAATCAATTTACCGCTTTCACCTGCGCACAATGCTAAGTCATTTACTGAAACCGTTACTGGTGGATTTACCGTTACTGTACCTGCATCACTTGCACTACATTCTTTACCATTAGCCGAAACTTTACAAATTGCAGTATAAGTTCCTGGATTATTTACAGATAATGTATTACCATTTGGAGTACCACCACCTGACCAGGTTACTATACCTGAACAACCATTTGCTGTTAAAGTACCTGTCTCACCTGCACAGATAACAATATCACTTACTGACACAGTTACTACCGGATTTACTATTACTGTACCTGCATCAGTTGCCGAACACTCTTTGTTATTTGTTGTAACTTTACAAGTAGCTGTATAAGTGCCAGTAGCATTTACTAATAAATTATTACCACTTGGGGTACCACCACCCATCCAGGTTACATTACCTGTACAACCTGTTGCTGTTAAGGTACCTGTCTCACCTGCACACACGATAATATCATTTACTGATACTGTTACCGGTGGATTCACAATTACTGTTCCCGCATCGCTTCCACTACATTCTTTGTTATTAATAGTTACGAAACAAGTAGCAGTATAAGTACCCGCTGTCGTTACAGTAATGGTATTGGTAGTAGCTCCATTACTCCAACTGATTCTACCATTGCAACCTGTTGCTGTTAGAGTACCTGTTTCTCCATCGCACAATACTATATCATTCACTGACACAGTTACTGGTGGATTTACAATCACTGTACCTGCATCAGATGCACTACACTCTTTACCATTTAAAGTCACTTTACAGATAGCTGTATAAGTACCTGCTGCATTTACCGATAAACTATTACCGTTTGGTGTGCCTCCACCTGTCCAACTTACGGTTCCTGCACAACCTGTTGCTGTTAAAGTGCTTGTTTCTCCTGTACAAATTACTATATCATTTACTGATACTGTTACTGGTGGATTTACAGTCACTGTACCTGCATCAGTCGCACTACACTCTTTATTATTAGTGGTCACTTTACAGGTCGCTGTGAAGCTGTAAGTGCCTGCTGTCCCTGATGGTACACTGATGCTGTTACCTGTGCTGCCATTACTCCAGCTGATGCTGCCTCCCACACA
>NZ_SEWF01000100.1 GCF_004168285.1 Emticicia agri
ATGTCTAATAAATGTCTAATAAATGTCAAGTAAATGTCTAATAAATGTCAAGTAAATGTCTAATAAATGTCTAATAAATGTCAAGTAAATGTCTAATAAATGTCAAGTAAATGTCTAATAAATTCCAAGTAAAGCTATACCGTATTTAGGTTTGTTAAAACCCAGATTGGTTTGCTATCACTACCTTCATTAATTATTCTTTTATTAGTTCTTAATTCAGATAATAGATTATTCACCTTGAACTTTTTTTGTGTCTCACTCATCCAGTCGGGTAATTTGTTCCAAAGTAATTCATCAATATCAGCTCTTTCTAAACTACCATGTTCTCTGATTGATTTTTCTATTAAGTCTAAATAATAGTTTTTATCAAAAGCCTTATTTTTAGAGTAAATAGCCTTTTGCCCTGTTTTTTGAGCAACTTTTATTCCAATGTAATAATTAGGTTTCCTACCTTCAATTAGTTTTTTAGTTCTTAAATGTTTTTCTTCTAAATCAGTTAAGTCTTTCTTTTTCTGAACTTTATCTAACATTATTATTTCTTCAAGACTCAGGTCTTTATTTTCGGCTAATAATCGTGCATAGTGAGTATCTAAAATTTTACCTAAAATGGTGACTTTTACTTTCTCTTTTGACAAATCATAATCAGGCATAGGAAAAAAGCGTTCACGCTGATAGTTGAAAATTTTTCTGATACCACCCCCTGCTGTATCAACCATTTTTAAATTGAACATGGCAGTAGCCAAAAAGCGATTTCTATAATGCTCTTCCGGCGCATCTTCTTTGACTACTTTTTCAACACTTCCGGGAATGAAAACCCCTAAATTAGTGAATATTAATTGGTCATCCATTTCGATGACATTTATACGACCGTGCTTGGTATAGTCTTGGTGCGCAATACAATTGTTCAATGCTTCCCTGATTGAATAAGGTTCATATTGGTTTATCTCCTCGGGGAATAAAGTTCCGTCCTGAATATATCTGTATTTAAGATTACGGATTTTCGCATAGACTTTATCTGTTGCCAATAAAAATGGGCACCCGAAAATGGCATAATCCTTATCATTCCCGTGCGAATCCTTTAGAATCTAACGTATCTTTGCCTCGGCAGGATTTATAAAGTGTTCAGACTCTTCTTTCCCTAATAAAATAATGGCAGTTCTTGTAATTTTATTTTTAATAGTTAACTTAGCTTTATTCAAAAAGGTCATATTGTCCCATCCATCAACTTCATTTGATTTCTCCGGAAATTTACTTTTGAAGTTTTTACGAGCTACTTCAATGGCTTCTTCATCTAAATCATCAATCGTTGCTTCCGGAATAATCATAGCACTCCAGTCTTCAGTGGTAGATTGAGCCCTGATTCGTTCTATTTCTTCCAAATTCAAAGGTGATAACTCTTCATTATCTCTACCATAATAATGACCATCAAAAGCAATTGGAATCCCTTTTGGGGCAGGAGGTATCTGAAACATTACTATTCTTCCTTCAGGGAAAAGAAGATCATATATCTCAATAAATGTAATCCGGTTAGTTGTTTTGTTAGCTATCTCACTTTTCAGACTATCTAAATCTTTTCTTTGAGGCCTGAATTGAGTCCCTATAATACCATGATGTTTATTTTCTATACCAAAAACAAGCCAGGCATAGGGCTTGCCTTTCAAATTTGCTTCATTGCTAAGTGCTGAAAAGTATTTACCCAACTTCTGGAAATCATAATTTGTTTTTGCTTCTTTGAACTCTACCAATTCAGTTTCTGCGCTAAGACTACGCAGTTGTTGGAGGATTCGTTCTACATCTTTTTTCGACAGATTCATTTCTGTTTATCTTTCAGGATGATAAAAACTTGATACACAATGAACGTATGTGTTATAACAAATCAATTCCAATAAAATACTATAAAAAGCAAACAGAGTTAAAATAGATAAGTGCAATGCAGATTCTCTTTTGTCTATTTTTTATAAGATACTACTGAAATTGTTAAAACTAATAAAATTTGATGATAGATTTACAGGTAAATGTATAAGCTCTTTAGTTTTATTTAGTATAATTCATAAACTTTCTCTTTTAGGCCAGAAAACAATACTCAACACATCATTACGTATATACAATACACTCTACTTCACAAACGTCTTATCCAGCCACTCAACGCATGATTGCCAGCTTTCGACCGGAATTTTGGCATGATACATCTCTTTCAGTATAATAAACTCTTTCCGGTTGCCGGGAATACGGTCATAAAGCTGACGGGCTTTTTCTACCGTAAATAACTCGTCTTTGTCTCCTATGCCTACTAATATCGGAACAGGCAGTGCTTGCTGTATTTTCAGGTCTTTTACGGGTATCATGGTTGTAAAACGGAGGGTATAACGGTAATTATACAAAGGGTCTTTGGCTACCACCATTCCTTCCCGGTAGTATTCAACTGCCTGGTGTGAGGGGCGCAAAATAGCATTAGCCATGATTTTAGCTTTCTGGAAATTGCTGGGGGCTACAACCTCGGCTTCTTTGCGGCGTTCGTAAGCGGCAGAGAGTAATATCAATCCTGCCAATTCGTTGGGCACGGCATTGGCTACAGTTATGGCTGATACCACACCCAGACTATGCCCCATCACCACTACCCGTGAGAACCCAAGATTTTTGATATACTGAATCGACTCAGCCAGGTCAGCAGTAAATCGGTCTTTACCCGGGCTATCTGCCCGGTTGCCGCCTGATAGCCCGTGTCCACGGTAATCTAATCCGAATGTCGTATAACCTCCTGCGGCAATGGTTTTTCCAGCCATTTCGTAGGCACCGCTATGTGCCGTAATGCCATGAAAAATCAGCACGGCTATGTCTTTTTTGGCAGATACCATCGTGTCAGGATTCCATCTTCTGATAAAAAGCGTTTCGCCATCAGTAGTAGTGAGTAACTGATGCGGGTCTTTGTATTGTTGTCTGAGCCGAGCGGCTTCTTCAGGCGAAATGCCCACATGGTGGGTTCTTGATTCGTCAGGAAGAAACGCCAGTATCAGTCCGATGGCCAACACACCTGCCAGTAGAAAAAGAACAATATACATGGTTCGTTTAAGTATTTTTTTCATAGAATTGGGTTAATGAGAGCCAACCACCATTGCATTTATTTTACAAAAGTCCGGTCAAGCCATTCGACACATTGTTGCCAGCTTTCAACCGGAATTTTGGCGTGAGTGGTGTTTTTCATCACTAAAAACTCCTTTTGGTTGCCTGGCAAGAGGTCGTAAAGTTCTCGGGCTTTTTCAATGGTAAACAATTCGTCTTTATCACCCATGCCTACCAATACCGGAATATTCAGGTCTTTGGGTAAGCGGAGTTCCTTCACATTCAGCATAGACACAAACCGGAGCGTATATCTGAAATTGAACAGCGGGTCTTTGGTTACGGTCATGCCCTCACGGTAATATTCAACGGCAGGGTAGGAGGGACGAAAAACCGAACTGGCAATAATTTTTGCTTTCTGAAAAAACGTAGGTTGTTGTTGCCCCACACCTTTGCGGCCCTCGTAGGCACCTGAAAGCAGAATAAGCCCTGCGAGGTCGTTGGGTACGGCATTGGCTACGCAAATGGCTGATGCCACTCCGAGGCTATGCCCAAGTACCACCACCTTTGAAAACCCAAGGCTCTTGACATATTTTACCGATTCGGCCAGGTCGGCATACCATCGGTCTTTGCCCGGATTATCGCCCCGGTTACCACCCGATAATCCATGACCTCGATAATCAAGTCCGAAAGTCGTGTATCCTCCGGCCGATATGGGTTTTCCGGCCATGTCGTAGGGTCCGCTATAAGCCGTAATGCCATGAAAAATCAGTACCGCAATGTCTTTTTTGGCAGGCACCAATGTATCAGGGTTCCATCTCCGTAAAAACAGTTTTTCGCCATCGGTAGTAGTAAAAACCTCATGCGGGCCTTTAAAATCTTCTCTTAGAGCGGTTGCTTCTTCGGTAGTAACACTCACATGGTGCGTGCGTGATTCGGAAGGCAGAAAAGCCAGTATCAACCCGATAACGAAGATACCTATCACTAAGAAAAGCAGGACAAAGAGGGTTTTCCGGACTTTTTTTTTCATGGGATTTTTTAGGGCTTATATACGTAAACAAGAATTGAGATTTATTCAGGTACGAATATTTCAATAAATTAATAAAAATTATAACAAATCTGATAATTTTTATTTGAAGAAAGTAAGAAGGATTTCTAAAACAGGTAAACCAAAAAGAAGCAAAAAAAGTAACAGGGAAAGGGGTCAGTGGGCTGACCCTCAACAAATATATAATAGCGATGGCTAACGGTAGCAGTGTAATTGCAACAGATTTTCAGTTATAATGATAAGAAGAACCCCTCAAATAAACACCGAAATATACGTAACACTCATGTCAGGAAAAGTATTGGTGTTACACTTTAAATCCTGCTCGTGCATGAGCCGGACGAACATAGTCAATTGCTCGGGCAATATGTTTTCGTTGATTAAGACAGCAAGGCTGCTGATGTCCTGATTATCAATAATTTCTTCTGAGTGGATATTGCTTTTATGCAGGGCTTCTTCAACGGTTTGTCTTAAATCGTTTCTTTGTAAAGCTATTTTCATAATAATCTACCAAACAATAGGTTAGTGCGACAAAGATACAAAATGTTTCGATGATTAGAAATTAAAATTTTTTAAAAATCTTTGATACTATTGCAGTCAAAAGGTTTAATCGCATTAAAAAAAAATAATCTTTTTTTAATGATTATCATCACCGGAATCTATAGGCGTAAAACTTTTTAAAGTTGTGTAGAATCAGCATTTTTGTGTCTTTAACTGTAGGGTAAAACAACCACATAGTACCTGAAAACGCTTACCTGAAAATACAGAAAAGGTTACAGGACTAATGAGTTTTTTGATAGCATGTTCTGAAATATGTATTGGCTAAACGAAGCAGAAAGGAAGCATAAGTGAATGCTGACAAAAGTATCACACCAATTCTATTGGTAATACCTTAATTACTATATCTTTTTGCTGAAAGATACGCTTGAGTTCTTCTTTATAGAGCTGCCACCAGCTTTTATCGAAAGTATCGGTGATTACTTCAAAAATAATAATTTCATCATGTTGGGGCTTCGTGTTTTTACTTTTCTTCCATAGCCCCTCAGCCGGGTTTTTTGTAAACGCAGTAAGTCCCCCGAATTTTTCTGTTAATCGGTGTTGTACTTGCTCAAAATATTCCGACTTAAATACCTTCTTTTGGTTATCGGTTAATGGCAACAGCATTTCTATCAGATACATACCAGCCTATTTTTTATTACCGGGTCTGTTGCTGCCCGAATCACGACCTCCGGTACCGGAGTTTTTATGCGATGAACCCTTCGACTGACCTGTTCTTTTGTCTTCAGGGGCTTCACTATTGATGGTCTTTGCAGTATTGGGTGATTTTTCCATGACGTATATAAGTTTTATGCTAACCCGAAAAGGCATAGCATGCTTAAAAAGATTAAAAACAGACTAACAGATAGCAGAACGAGTGTATTTTTTTTCATGATCAACGGCTTTTGTCAGAAAATAAAAAAAACTTATACCAAGATTCAGCAACTACTACCTGATTAGCTGATGGGTAGGATTTTACACAGGTGGGGAAAGGAGTGTGGAGGGGCATGGGGCAGAGGGCGGGGAGCATGGGGCATAGGGTATGGAGCATAGGGCATGGGGCAGAGGGCATGGGGGGGTGGGGCAGAGGGAAAAGATAACCGAACAAGGGAAAATCTGGGGTGCGGTGTAAAAACGTTCATTTCAAGTTTACAATATAGTAGAATCTTATTAATAAAGCCCACCAAAGCACCAACCATATAATTCCCTTTCATTCTGCTTACCCCAAGCCCCAAGCCCCAAGCCCCAAGCCCCAAACCCCAAGCCCCAAGCCCCATGCCCCATGCCCCATGCCCCAAGCCCCAAGCCCCAAGCCCCAAGACCCAAGCCCCAAGCCCCAAGCCCCAAGCCCCATGCCCCATGCCCCATGCCCCATGCCCCAAGCCCCAAGCCCCATGCCCCATG
>NZ_SEWF01000101.1 GCF_004168285.1 Emticicia agri
ACTGGTTTTCCGCAATCAGAAAATGGGTTTATTATTAAGCGAGTTAGGGGCTTACATCTGTGGTTTTGCCCATGCCCCAGCAGGCACCAAACGCATCAGTAATCTACTTCGGAGTAAGAAATGGGAAAGTAAATTAGTTGACAATTTTTTGTTTGCAAAGGCCAAAGAACGCATCAGAGATTTACAGGCAAGAGGTCTTCGTCCACTGTTATTGTGGGATGATAGTCGGATAGAAAAACCAGAGTCTTGGTTCATGGAGGGCTTATGTAGTGTAGAAAGTAGCAAAGGGAAACGATTAACCAAAATCAAGAAAGGTTTTTACCATCCACCAGCCAGTCGGATTTGTGTACCAGGTTTTCATTGGACAGCTACGATGGTATCAGCTTTGGGAGAAATCCCCTCGGTGTGTCAAATGAGTTGGTGGACCAGTAGAGGTAAATACAAGGAATTGGCTTCGAATATCATGTTCCGAATGCTCAAAAAACTCAACAAGTCACTCATCGTAAAGGTTTTACATGTACTTGACAGAGGCTATGCTTCTGCATGGACTATTGAATGGATGATGCACTTTGAACAGGATTTTCTGGTTCGTTGGAAAAAGAATATTTTGCTCATTCATCCACAAAAAGGTACTAAACAGACGCATCAGATTGCTCGGTATTTAAAATCTTCTGCCAGAAAAGTAGTATTGGATACCCAACGTAAAATTACTAAACACATCGGTATTGCTTTCTGTGCAGTGATTCATCCTGAATTCCCTGATAAAGAACTTTACCTGATTGTAGTAAGAGACAAAAAAGGACGGCAAGCACCTATGTATCTGCTTACTTGTTGTATTGTTTTATCCAACAAAGATGCCTGGCAGATGCTCCATTCTTATATGCATCGATGGAACATAGAACAGACTTTCAGAGTAGGGAAAGCAGAATTGGGGTTAGAATCACCCAGACTTTGGTTTTGGGAAAATAGACTCAAATTAATGGCCATTGTGACACTTGTCTATGACTTCTTACTATCGATGCTCAGAAACTGGAGTAGTTTTATCCCTATCCTGCTCAAAAACTGGTGTCATAGAACAGGAAATCGGTACCGAAATGCTTCGATACCGATTTACAGATTGAGATTAGCCATCTCCAATTGTTTGAATGCATTAATTCATTTAAGTATTACCCAAAATTCGGGATGACTCATGTCCATAATTGTAATAATTGCCATTATTCGCTTTTCAGTACTTTCACCGGATTGGTTTCTGCGGCTTTCAGAGTCTGCGAGCCAATCATAACAAAAGCAATCAGCAATACAGCCAATAAGCCAACAAACAACTCAATCAACTGTACAGGTGTGTGATACGGAAAATTGCGAAGCACATATTTTTCAAAGAAAAGATAAGTTATAGGGATAGCAATTAATGCCGACACAGATAACATTAACAAAAAACCACGGCTCAATAAGAATACCAGACTACCCGAACTGGCACCCATTACTTTGCGTATGCCGATTTCTTTCAGCCTGGTTTCGGTAGTAAATGCCACCATGCCAAACAAGCCCATCGACGAAATAGAAATAGCCAGTAATGAGAGGAAACCGATAATTTTAATCATTACCGAAAATTCGCTATAAGCATCTTCTATTTCCTGGTCATAGAATTTGGCTTCAAACGGATGCACTCTATCAATTTTTTCCCATACAGATTCAATTTTTGCCATAGTGGCAGGTATATCATTACTTTGTATTTTGGCATTGATTACTGCCCTGTCGCCGGGTGTCCAGAACATAAAGGCTACAGGCTCAATAAGGTTATCAACCTTACCGTAATGAAAGTCTTTAATTACGCCAACAATGGTCATCTTACGTTCACGTATGCCGAAGCTATTGAAGGTAATTTCTTTTCCTATGGCTTTTTCGGGGTTGTTATTGCCGATGTTAAATCTTTTTAAAACCTGCTGATTAACGATTATTTCTGTGGCGGCTTCGGGCGTAGTGGGTCTTGCTTTAAAATTCCCCCCTGCAATGAGCTTATATTCGTGCAGAGCGAGATAGTTCTCATCTATATGGTTTGTCATTACCAGCGCAGAATCACGAGAATCTCTGTATTTCATAAAACCTCCCCAGGCATTGCCAACGCTGGTAATAATTAACGAACGGGATAAGCCGCTTACCTCTGGTATTTCGCTCAATTCTTTAAGAAGCGCATCGGGTTTATTTCCCTGCATATCAATGTTCAGGATGTTTGCCGTGTTAAAGCCAAGGTCGAAAGCTAATATGTTTTTATATTGCACATAACCAACGGCTGTTGTGGTAATAAATATCAGGGTAAGGGTATATTGCACCACTACCAGAGCTCGCCTGAATGTAACGAATTTAAAGCCTTTTACCGAAGATACATTTCTGAGCGCATTGATAGCATTAACCCTCGAAAAGAACAGCGCAGGCAGAAACCCGGCAACAATACCCACAGTAACCGAAAACACGACAAAAGCTATTACCATAGGTATTGTAAGTTCGAGCTTTACGGTTCGTTGCATTTCAGGAGCCAGATTTATCAGTTGTGGTCGTAGTATAAGAAAAATAAAGAATGACAGAAGCAGAGCTGATAATGAAATCATGATTGATTCTACCAGAAACTGTTGCCATACCTGACTTTTTCCGGCTCCGATTGCTTTACGGATACCAACTTCCTTGAAGCGTCGCATGGCACGTGCAATTGATAGATTGGTGTAATTGAAACAGGCCGATAATATTACTACGAGGGCAAGTCCGCCGAGTATCCAGAGCACCACCGGAGACATGTGTGGGCCAACCGATCCGGGTCCTCCTTCAGACTGGCGGAAATTCTCTCCAATCACAATATTATATAAAGGCAGAAGTTCAAGTTTGATAGTTGTATTTTCTTCGGCCAGATTTTCTTGGCTGGCAACGGCATCAAGTTGTGACTGGATAGCGGTTATATTCGCATTTTCCGGAAGGCGGAGATATACAGAGTTTGCCGACATGCTCGTCCATTCTCCGAAATTCCGATTGCCCTTGTTCAACTGCTCGGCTGTTGACAACGATACCAGAGCCTCAAAGCTCATGTGCGAAAAGAAAGGAACATCTTTCATGACTCCGGTTACCTGATAATCAAGGTTATCGAACCGGATTACCCTGCCCAGTACATTTTCAGTGCCAAAGAGTTTTTGGGCGGCCGCCTGTGTCAGCACAATGGAAAAAGGGTCTTTCAGTGCAGTTTCAGGGTTACCTTCCAGCATCGGAAATGTAAAAACCCTGAATACCGAAGGGTCGGCCCAAAAGCCCTTGACAGGAAGAGTATTTTCGCCAATCTGAGCATCCTGCGAAAAGTCGTGGCGCATAATAGCTACTTCTTCTATACCTGTTACTTTCTGTCTGATAAGTTTTCCGGTCTTGATAGAGGTAGTGGCAAACTTGCCTTTGGGTTTATTATTTTCAGTAACTATATTACTGATACGATAGATTCGGTCTCCATGTTCATGAAACTTGTCATACGAACGCATATCGAGTACAAACGCTATCAATAGCAGGCCAACCGACATACTGATGGCAAGGCCAATGATATTGATAAACGAGAACATTTTGTTGCGAAGCAGATTCCGTTTGGCTGTTTTGATATAGCTTCCGAGCATAATTTTGTGTATAATAAGGTTAAGAAATTTTGTTATCGTACCATATTCAAAAATAGGAAAGTAAGGTAGGCTGAATGAAAAAATGGTTTGAATTGCCCGGAAAATGGGATGAAATCTAATAAAAATTGTATAGTTAAGTTTTTAAACTGACTTCTTATACAAATATTCATTCTGAAACCTGATTGGCAAAGCAACCTGTTTCTATTTTTAAACGTATGGGTAGAGTAATAGGATTTTTGGAAATGACTATTTTGGTAAACCCTTTCCACACAACTTTAAGCATACGCTAAAAATCATTTAAGAAATTTTAACAATTTCACAGCGTTCGAAAACTTTTAAACGTCTTATGTTTATAGAATCCTCCACACGTTAGTTAAAGCTTTTGAAGAAAGGTGAGTGTGGCAGGTTTTTAAGAAAAAGCAATACTAAAACAAACTGTTTAAAACGTTTTGCCTATGCGTTACGTAAGAAAAATCGCTCCAGAACAGGTGGAGTATTTGAGAGAAGTGTCTCGTCGTAGCCGGAATTACAGAGAACGTGAGCGGGCAAAAGCCATACTATTAAGTTTTAAGGGCTATAACGTAACAACATTGTCGGACATTTTTGAGGTCAGCAGAGCAACTATAACCAATTGGTTGGATGCTTGGGAAGCGAGAGGAATGAAAGGTTTGAAAGATTTACCCAAGCAGTCGCATAATGTTCCTTTAAGAAAAATCAGTAGCACTGTGCTACCAGCAAAGGAACTCATCTATCATTGAAAAACTTTTGAAACAAATCTACTTCTATTTTTATTAAAGTTTGTCTCTCTTAGAGGCAAACTTTTTTTGTGTATGTAGGCTTTCCTTGGAAATTCTCTTAGATAAAATATTCTAACGACAAGACACTCAAAAATCTGAGTGTCTTGTTGATTTTCAAAGAGCAACATCTTTAAAAAGTACAATCTATCGTGAGTTTTTCGTCAATTGAGACTTTTCTGTTTACGAGTAGACACACTGAACCACCCCATTTTATGGGTGAGTTTTGATATGAAATTTTCAATTTAAGCGGCCATTTGGGCTTGCCTTTGAGCTTTCTGTCTTCGTTTGGCAATCAAAACAGCATTGGCAGTGTGAATACCGAAAAATAGCCAAACTTGTTCGTTGTCAGGACTTCTGGCTTTGTTCTTATGCAAGAGGTAATGTTCCTTTTCATTACCAAAACTGCCTTCTAAACGTGTAGCTCTTTCTTTATTAAGTACTGCTTTGATTTGTTTGGTAGCTTTATCATCTTTTCCAGTACCCTTTCTAATAAAGTTGGTCTGGATGTTCTTCTGAGTAGTATATTTACGATTTTCATTGGTAGCATAAATCCTGTCAGCAGCTATATGGGTACATAGACCAAAAGTACTTTTATGTTTGACTATACTGATTTTCAGACGTTTACACTCATTGAAGGCTTCATAACTTCCATATTCAATTATGCTGATTCCACCTACCTGCAACTTATGAACCTTCATTCCGAACTCTAAGGGTTTATTCTCTTTTCCCCTGATAATGGGTCTGAGGTAGGGTTTGTACAAACTTACTATCCGGTTTGGTATCTTGGCTTGTGGGTGTAAGTATCGCTGTTTTTGCTGTTGATAAACCAGTTTAATGGTCTTAAATGTTTCAGCGTCTACCATACTTAATCCTTTCGCTTGAGTTTGATTGAGCAGGGATTGATAGGCTTCTATTCCTTTATCCAACAATTTTAGTAAAGCATTTTGCCTGCTTCTGGTTTTTCTATA
>NZ_SEWF01000102.1 GCF_004168285.1 Emticicia agri
TACTCTACCCGAAGATTTTTGTTAATTCCTTGTGATAGATGAATTGTAAATGAATCCACCTCAAAAAATCATATACAAGCATCTGACAAGTAGCTATAAAATTTTGTTTTTGTCTTTTTAGATTTACTCTGATATAATCTAAACCCTTTCTAAAGAAGCTATTAGCTTTATATCCATGTTTTTTGACTTTAATCATCTTTACTTTTTGATGGAGATATTGACCTGTTTTCAGTGCTATAGCTACAGCAATACTAACAAAAACCAACAATTTACTAAGTTTTTCGTTTCCTTTAATATGAGTAGTTTCTAAATCAAAGCCCCTTTGTTTGAAAGTTTGAAACAGAACTTCGATACACCACCTATGTCGGTAAAGATTTCCTAACTGCTTGGCTGGCAGATTACCTATCAGAAACAAAAAGTCTTTATTATCTAATTTCTTTAGCATAGTATTGCACCAGATTCCATCGACCAAACATGTTTCAAAGTAACGCTCCTGTTGATGGGACAATAAGTCGTTTATTGAACAAACAGCCCCATTCTTAAGTGTTATCAAATGGTTTTTAGGTAATCTCATACAGAAGTTTATCTGCCTGTCTTTTAGATACTTTAGCCATTGAATACCAATAAATTCCCTATCTCCAACTATCAAACCGATTCTATCCAAACCTATCACATCTACAATTGATTGTAATAAGTCACACCTGTCTTTACAATTACTATTACCTGAATTATTATCTAATAACTCCCAATACAATGGAATCCCTATTGAACCATTTTTGGCAACTATCATCAAAATATTGCATTGATAAATGCCGAAGTCCCATTCGGTTCTATCTATTGATAATTGAAGTTTACCTTTAGGTAAAAACATTAATAGTAAGAGACATACTTGCCTGTAATCGAAATCATAATCCTTAAAAAATGCCTGTATTCTACGTTCAACTGATTCTAATGTAGCTTCACTCTCAATGTGCAAGGCTATTTCTTTAAATTGCACCTTCCGGCTTTCGAGCATCCCTATCAGAAAATCACCAATGAATTTTTTCCTTGATAGATTCTTAGCAAGAGGTATTTTATCAAAAATCTTTATAATTTCGTCCCTAATGAGTTTTCTCATTCTAAAAGGTTGGTTTTGTTTGCTTGGTCGCTACAAAATTCAGCCTTTTTGTTTATAAATTAAAAATCTTCGGGTAGAGTAAGTAAAGCATAGAAGGAATAATACTATATTTTTATTCATTTGGTTTGATTTTTGGCAAGTTCTCTCCGTTCGGCTGATTATCCAATCAGTAGCTGTGATAGCCGTTCTCTGAGCAGAATGTAAAAAAATGAGAGTGTTCTTTTCATTCACTCAGATTGAACGAAAAAATAAATTTTCAAGGTGTATAAACGGTATTTCCATTACTCAATACCCATGTTTTTACGTTATCAGGGTTTATCATGAAAAAATATATACTTAATTTATCTTCGGACATCAAAACCCTAAAAGAAGTTTGACTGGTTATCGAATATCTATTTAGAGTATCATTAGTAAAGATATTCTTATGGAAACTATTTTTAAAATAGTTAATCTCTTGATGAAAAATACCTTTTTCATCCCTATTTAAATTGAAATATGCCAACCTACCTTTATGCTCAAAGCTAATTGGGCTTTCATTTTTATTTGAACCTTTCCATTCAATAAAATTCAAGACATTAGTGTTTGTTTTTATACACTCTATTAAGTAAACTATATCCTTAGCTTCTTTAACAGATAGGTCTTTTTCTACCAATGTTTTATTAAAAGCACAGGAATTTGACATAAAACAAAGAATCAGAAAAATAAGCCTTTTTAATTTCATCTTTTTGTAGTCATTAAATATGCAAACATCATACTTCTTTCTGCTGATTGTTCAATCAGTTGAACGAGGCAATTCCTAATTCTTTAATAGCAGTTTCTATCTTTTTCATTCTTCTTTCCGATACATAGGCCAGACCGTCTGCATATTGTTTCATCAGAGAATTATTTATACCTGTTCTTTTAGCAATGTCAGCAATTTTCAGATCGTCTAATGTATGTAAGGAGTCAGTCATACAGTACTGATATTTAAATTGAAAGTCTTCTATATTGGCGTTTTTCCAGTCAGAGCGTTCTTGTCCTTCATGTATAATCCAGTCTTGTAATAAATCCTTTATATTGGCTGTAATTCCGTCAGGAGTTGTTGCATAAGTAGCCAATGTAAAATTATTTTTTGAACTGGTCCAGCCCCAAAATTCACCGTCATCGTACTCTAATACTATTATTATTTTTTTCATACATTTTAAAAATTAGTTCCTTCGTTCAGCTGATTGAATGTTCAACCGAACGGGGAATGTTTGCCAGTCCCTCTTAAATGTGTTTAACTTGATTTTTATTACTTATCTGGTACAAATGAATAAATATCGCCTGACATTTCACCCTTTTCTTCTTTACAATGAATAAATATTTCTTTAGGAATACCCTCTCTAAAACTAATTGTTGTTATTTGATTACAATCCCCATAGATTTGGTTAAAGATTAGATTATCATCTTTTAGTTCTGGCATTCCTAAAGATCCAATATAAAATTTCCCGATTTTTAATCCTTGTGTGTCAAAAAATGATAGGTAACAATTTAATTGTGGAGCATCCTCATTTCCGTTAAGAACTTCATAATACAGAACTTTATACTTTAGTTTATTAAGGTTTCCTAAATATGTCATATTATATTCAAGAATGTAAGGTGATTTATTTATTTTAAAAATAAATTCTTGACCTATAGTATTTTCGCTCAAAACTAATTCTTGAATCTTCTGCCCAAAATCTTTTACCTCTTTCTGAGTTTGTCTTTTTGAGTGATTACAACTTAAACAATTAGTTAATATTATCAGATAAAAAATAGGATTCTTCATAGAATTAAAAATCAGAAGGTGCAGTAAGTCGTGATTCCTTAATCATTTTGTTATTATTTACTCCGTTCAGAGAACGGCTGGCACAACGACTGATTAAATAATCAGCCGAACATTTTTTTTATCTTATTACTAATTCATTGTATTTATAACCGTTGCAATCAAAGCATATACCATTCATATAGTAATTATATTCAGGAATATAGCCACTTCCATTGCATTTATTGCATACTGTTAACTTTATACTTTCAGACTTATCATCATCTAAATAAACTGGAATTTGGTTATTTAGATGAATCTCTTTATGAAATTTATGACATAATGTTATTAACGCATCTTGTGGATAATCCCAAGGAAGTTTATCTATAATATAGTACGTATGATGAACATGTAAGAAAATAAATTCGTCGAAAGGTATTTCCACAGGAAAATATAAATCTTTGTAAAAATTATAAAAGTCTGCTCCATTTATTGATTTAGTTTCCTTAACATTCATTTCTTTTAGAAATCCATCTATGTATTCACGTTTCTCTTCTTTAGTAGGTGGTCTAAATGCTTTCCCAAACCTATCTAAAATAGTAGCTTCATTTTTACAAGATGTACAACGCTTTTTATCACGAGCTATAATTGTATCTCTTTTATTTCTCCATTCAAATGTTAGAAGTAAGTCGATATAATAAATTATTTCACCTTTTTCTTTTTTTTCTTGAAGTAGCGTTTGGTAAGGTATAAATTTTTCCATCTATTTATGTAATTAGTCTGGGACGCATAGTCGTTGTGTCAGCCATTCTTTGAACGACGTCTATCAATTCTGCCTAATTAAATTACTATATCCACCCCCTCAACTCCCGTTTTTTACCATTGGATTAAATTTTCGTGCGATTCATTGTCATATTTTTGACTCTGATGCTTGCCCGCAATAATTTTGTACCATCAAAACAAAATTATATCACAGCCATGAAAACTCAGACATTTCCAGCCAGATTTATATTTTTTATTTCGCTTACCTGTTTAATCTCAGGGATCATTATCTGTATGCAATTTGCATAATAACTTATTAAGTAATGCGACAAAATTATTTTAAAATTGTTAACTTTGCTCTATGCGAGCAAAACGATATATTAAATTAGAGCCAAGTGAGGTCATCACAATGGAAGAAGGGTACAAAAATGCTACCCATCATCAATTCAAACAACGTTGTCATTGTCTATTGCTAAGTCATCAGGGGTATGATATGTATAGCCTAAAATCTATATTTCAAGTAAGCCACCCTACCATCACTAACTGGTTTGACAGTTGGGAAACGCATGGGATAGTAGGTTTACGCAATCAATTGGGTCAGGGTCGCAAACCTATTTTCAATGCAGCTGATGAATCATTGGTAAAAAGCAAAGTAAAATCAAGCCCTCAGACTCTGAAAAAAGTACGTCAAGAACTGAAAGAAGCATTACAGAAAGACTTCTCTCAAAGAACATTAGAGCGTTTTTTAAAAACACTTGTCGAGCCAGTTGGAAAAGAGCCAGAAAAAGTTTAAAGTCAAAGCAAAACACTTCTGAGTACGCATATAAAGAAGACTGCTTAAATGACTTACTCGAGCTCCACCAACAAAGTCATATTGACTTATTTTATGGTGATCAGGCTGGTTTTTCGCTCAATTGTGTCGTACCTTACTGCTGGCAATTTCCAGATGAACCCGTTTATATTCTGCCACAAAAAGGCAAGAATATCAATGTATTTGGGTTGATGAATGCTGATGGAAATGAACTTTACACTTTTGATGTAAAAGGTACTATTAATGCTGATTTTGTCATCAATTCAATAGAAATATTTATTGATAAAATTAGAAAACCAACAGTTTTAGTAATTGATAATGCCAGAATTCATCACGCCAAAGTTTTTCAAGAAAAGTTAGAATTGTGGCAAAACAAAGGGCTCTATATTTTCTATTTGCCTGCTTACAGTCCACATCTAAACAGAATCGAAAGGCTTTGGAGGCATACTAAATATTATTGGCTTAAGCCTAGTGATTATCAAGATTTGGAAACCCTCAAAAAAGCCCTTGACAAAATTTGGTCTAAATTTGGTTTTGACTATCAAATCGACTTTTCTAAAATTAAAATTTAAAATAATTTTGTCGTATTACTTA
>NZ_SEWF01000103.1 GCF_004168285.1 Emticicia agri
TCCCCCGCTAAAGCTGCTTCCAGAAAATGTCGCTTCGGCGATCCGATTCATCAATGGCGCAAAAATCCCTTTCTCTCCACTAAAAGGTTTACCAGCATACATGCCGGCAATTGCTTGCTTTTTGAACTCTTCAAAATCAAATTCTTCTTTCTCTTCCATAAAAAAAACTGTGTTTAAAGTAAAATTAACATTTTAACTAAATTTTACCTTGACACAGTTTAATTTACAGTCTCCTCTTTTAGTAGTCTATCTGATGGGTTTGTCCAGGGTACTTGCCCTTCAATCACAGTAACAGTTGAATCTCCTATTCGGACTTTGTTTGAAGCATTTACAATTGCACCACTACCAATAGCAGTCGCATTAGTTAGATTATTTTTGGAGACATTAGCCTGATACCCAATAAAAGTATTATTTGACCCTGTAGTATTACCAATACCTGACTCATTACCTAAAGCAGTGTTCTTATTACCATCAATATTGTTAGATAAAGAATTGAATCCAATAGCTGAATTTTGAAAACCCAAAGTATTAAAAGAAAGTGCCTCATACCCACTTGCTGTATTTTCATAACCATTCTTGTTAAATTGAAGCGCAAAAGCACCATTGGCAGTATTACGATGCCCTTCTCTATTATCCTTAAGCGCATAAAGTCCATCTGCTGTATTCCAACTACCTCCTATATTATCTGCCAATGCACCTCGTCCGGTTGCTGTATTATAGTTTCCGGTCATATTACTATAGAGAGCCGAGCATCCATTGGCTGTATTCCAACTTCCGGTTGTGTTATTTTTAAGAGCTAAAGTCCCGATTGCAGTATTCTCCATACCAGCGCTGTTTATCCAAAGCGCATAATTACCTAATGCTAAATTTGTATTATCATAACTACTATTAGTCTTACCTTGCAATCCTTTAGGACTTATGGTAATTGACCCATCTGTATCAGATTGAGTAGAGATTTGAGCATAAAGAGTAATTGTATTAATGTGAATTACTAATAAAAATGGTATTACTCTCCTACTTATTTTGTAAAATTGATACATATTATTTTCATTTAGTATTGCTACTTTTTAAAAATTGTCAATCTGTTATTTTGAGTTTTTCTAAAATGAAGAGCATCTATTCATTTTTCAATTCTTTTTTAAGTTCTGCCACTATATTTAGTAGTTTTTTAGTTTCTTCTTTCAATGATTCAATCATTATCTGTTGCTCCTGCACTGCTTTTACTAAAGGCACTACAAATTGTGAATAGGATAAGCTATAAGTCTGATTTTTATCTTTAGGAATACTAATTCCATCAAAATTATATCCTATTTCATTCATTGTTTTTTCAACCTCCTGTGCTATAAAGCCATTATGTTTTATATTCATTGAGACTGAAAAGTCTGTTTTCTGAGAACCTTCGTCTCCATTAGTAAATTTGTCAAATGCTTGCGTATCAAAATTGTATGATACAGGTCTAAGTTTTGTAATAAAATCTAAGCCCTTAATATCTTCTTTAATATTATTCTTAAATCTTCCATCAGATGGATAGCTGTAAGCAACTTGCCCTTCTATAACTGTTATATTAGAATTTCCTAATCTTATTTTATTTGAAGCGTTTACAGTAGTATTTGCTCCTATTACTATCGAATTTATAAGATTATCGAACCCAACATTAGAATTATAACCAACAGCAACATTCAGATTTCCATTAATATTTTTGTCTAATGAATAATTTCCGATAGCCGTATTTGCACTTCCTTCAGATTTATATAATGCTGATACCCCAACGGCAGTATTGCCATTATTTTTTTTAAGAGAATTTAAAGACCAAGAACCTATTGCAACATTTGAAGTTCCACTTGTATCTGAAGATAATGCACCTTCCCCTACTCCAGTATTACAACACCCTGTTTTTATTCTATATAAAGCCCATCTACCAACTCCTGTATTTCCATCACCTTTAATTAAATTGCCACCCATGCTTCCTGCTCCTACTGCTGTATTATAATGAGCCGTATTATTAAGGAATTGCATTGAATTACTTCCAATTGCTGTGTTCTCAAATCCGTTAAAATTAAAATATAATGCATTATATCCAATTGCAGTATTGTCATTACCCGTTGAATTATTAAGAAGGGAATTAGCTCCCAAACTCACATTCCGAATATTATTATTTGTAGTCTTTCCCCTTAATCCTTTAGGAGTTATTGTAATTGAGCCATCTGTATCAGATTGAGTAAAAACCTGCGCTTGAATATCGACAATGTCAATATTTATCAATAATAAAAGAGAGATAAACCCTCTACTTATTTTAATTAATTGCCCTGCATATGTCTTTGTAAAATTTTTCTCCATCACGTTTTAAATTTTTCGGTCAAAACTATCCCCCTCAATAAAAAAAACTACTTATTTTACATTATAATGGTTACTAATACATTATTTCAGACCCAACCTAAATGAGAAACCTAACCTTATTATGCCTTTTATTATTCTCTCCTTTCACAATAAAAGCTATTACGCTCAAATGGGTTGATGAAGTTGATAGATGCGCTTATAGAATTGATACACAAAAGAAGATTATTGAAAAAGAAATTAAGCCGGATATTTGGCAGGAGATTGGCAATATTCATTTGATAAATATTGATGAAAAAGAAATTCTTCCAAGTAATAACATCATAGGTTTAACTCCTTCTAATAAAAACATCCGGTACTTATTGGTTGATTGTACCAATCAGGTTTATCAGTTTGACTTCAAGCTATTGAATTTTCAAAGAATTGATAAAACTTATTATAGAGGATATAATTGTCAGAGTGTACGATTTATCAGAAAAGATATACTCTTGTAATAGACAAGACTTAATCTGACAGAAGGGTGCTAAAATTAACTGTCAGATAGCATATTAATAGCATTCCAGTTAAACTCTGGATTAGATGACTGAACTGGCACTTCAGTCATTTTTTTATTGTCTTCTAAGATGTTTATTTTAAAGACCTCTTCCAAGAGCTTGTCTTTAGCTAACTGTAAACTATCCATAAAAGTTTGCATTGGTGTTTTACCATAGCAATATTTACCAGTATGAGTTCTCTGAGTATTATAATGATTCAGCCACGAATCTAAGTCTTTTTGTAGTTCTGATAAAGAATGATACAGTTTTTTACGAAAGGCAACCGCATAAAATTCATCCTGAATAGTACGATGGAAACGCTCGCATATACCATTAGTTTGAGGACTTTTGGCTTTAGTTTTAGTATGGTCAATATCTTCTATAGCCAAATATAATTGATATTCGTGTTGCTCCCTATTACCACAATATTCTGTACCCCTATCAGTTAAA
>NZ_SEWF01000104.1 GCF_004168285.1 Emticicia agri
AGGGATTTTTGCGCCATTGATGAATCGGATCGCCGAAGCGACATTTTCTGGAAGCAGCTTTAGCGGGGGAATTGGAAAGCCATCTGGCAGAATCAAAAGCAAAAGGGATAGTTAATCGTAAAAATGGAAAGACAAGCAAACAGGTAAAGAGTTTATCTGGGGAATTTGAACTGGAGAATAGTAGAGACCGTTCAGGGACTTTTGAGCCTATGATTTTGCCAAAGAGACAGGTAATAATCACAGAAGAACTTGAAGCTAAAGTTATAGGTTTATATGGTTTAGGGATGTCTACCAGAGATATATCTTCACATATCAAGGAGCTATATCAAATGGATATTTCAGCTACGCAGTTATCAACCATTACAGACAAAGTAATTCCAGCCATGCAGGAATGGCGTAGCAGACCCTTAGAGAGCATCTACCCTATTGTTTTTATGGATTGCATACATTATAAAGTTAAGGAAGATGGCAGAGTGGTTTCACGAGCTATATACAACATTTTAGGAGTAGACTTAGAGGGGAAAAAAGACTTAATAGGTATGTACGTGGCAGAAACAGAGGGTGCTAAGTTCTGGCTTTCTGTCTTAACAGATTTAAAACGAAGAGGTGTAGAGGACATTTTAATTGCTTGCATTGATGGATTGAAAGGCTTCCCAGAAGCAATAGCTACTGTATATCCCCAAACCCAAATACAGCTCTGCATTGTCCATCAGATACGGAATAGTTTAAAATACGTTCCTGAAAAGGATAAAAAGGCTTTTATAGCTGACCTGAAACTTGTTTACACTGCTGTAAACAAAGAAGAAGGTTTTAGACAATTAGAAGCTTTAGAAGCTAAGTGGGGCAAGAAATATATTATTGCTGTTCAATCCTGGTTTACTAATTGGGAAAACTTATCAAGTTTCTACGAGTATGCAGAAGACATTAGAAGATTGATTTATACCGCAGCGGCGGCCGCAACAAATCCTATAGAGGGTTTTCATCGTCAAGTCAGGAAGGTTACCAAAACTAAAGGTTCGTTTACTTCAGATACAGCACTCTTGAAACTGATATATCTGGTTGTACAGAGAATCTCTCAAAAGTGGACTATGCCTGTCCGAAATTGGAGTGTTACTTTATCGCAGTTATACATCATTTTTGGTAATAGAATGAAATTTCATAATTTTGAAAAAACTCACTTGAAGACAACTCCAAGTGAGTAGTAAAAATACTTGACACAGTTCAGTTTACACTCCCCCATTTTTATTTTCTATTTTACTCTTAAAATCACTTTTTACAACCACCTACCAGAGTTTTAAAAGTAGCAACACCCTTTTGTGCATCTTCAACGGTATTCACAACCAGATTGGCTTCACTGGCAAAGGTGGGCTTGCCATCTTTGGTTTGTTTAATAAACTTTTCTTTATTGATGGTATAACCCATAATACCTACTGTTTTGCCAGATACATCGACCTCTATTTTATTAGGATCAATATCATAGAGATTAAATTCCAGAATAGTCTCAACTGTTTTCTTAGAGTCGGAAGCAGTAGATGTTAATTTCCATTTACATTTATCACCGTCTTGCAAAACCAGTTCCTGTTTTGGATTTTCTATGGCTTTTACTTTGCTTACCAACCAGTTAAAGTCTCCTGCCGTAACATTTCCTTTACAACCTTTGGCAATAGCAGGCAATGCTTCCATCAGGTAACGGGCATCTTCAATATCGCTTGCTACAAACTCAACACTATTATCATAATTTTGTAAAGCTCCGTCTTTGGTATATTGAATAAACTTCTTACTATCCTGCACTTTTGAAGCAATTTTTACTACTTCTTTTGAAACTGACAATTTGAAATCTGTTAAATCACCGAAGCTAAATTTAAAACTTTCCTCAACTGTTTTACCTTTCACTTCAGATTTAAAACTATAGGTAGTCATACACGCAGGCTCAATTTTTTGTGTATAGCCAGATTCATTTACTTTAATATCTTTCAACCGATCTTTCAGAATTTTAAAGCCTTCTTCTTTAGTGGCAACTTTAGGTACTCTATTTTGTAGTTCTTTTTTGGCTAAAGGAATTATCTTCTGAATCGCCATCAGTAAAATGGTTCCCTCGGTGGGGTTTGCTACCGAAAACTTTACTTCATCGTCGTAACCTTTCATCACACTTCCCTGTTGGGTTTTTACATAATCATTCTTTGACTTGGCAACAACAGTTACTTGTTTTCCACTGATTTTCAATTCAGCTCCATTATCATTAAAATCACCCCAACTAAAGTCTGACACCAATTCTGTGGTTTTCTTGCCATCATTTTCTTCGCTTGTCAGTAATGCCCGGTCTTTATAAGTACCCGATTTTTTCAGGCTTTGCTTGACAGATTGCTTTTCTCCTGATACATCTTTAATGTTCTGCTCCAACCAGCTTTGCAGGGCAGCCAAATCGTCTTTAGGCAATTTAACCGAGGCCTCCCACGCTGTTTTCGCTGCGGCAATTGCATCTTTCAGATTTTTCTCCAACTCACGGGCATCATCTACATTTTCGGATAGAATCTCAAGTTTATTCTCATAATTCTGCATTTCACCACCTTTGGTATAGCGAATCGCTTTAAGGTTCTTCTGAGAACTTATCTCTACTTTCATTTCCTTACTCGAAGCACTTCTTTTCACCTCTCCCATCAAGCCCAAGTTAAACTCATAGATTTCTTCTGTGGTTTTGCCTTTAGAATCGGAAGAGGTAATGGCTATTTTAACATCATATGGGTTGGCATTATCATAGCTGAATTGCTGACTAACGGTAGATTTCTCTAACTTAATCTCTTTTACATGGCTTTTCACTTTATCAAGCGATGCTTTTAGATTTCCTTGTGCTTGTGTAAGAATGGGCAGTATGACCAGACAACAAGTAATGTATTTTTTCATGGGAATACGTTGTTTTAGGGCAAATTTAAGTAGATAGATGGTTAGACCAACAACCGCCCAATAAAAAAAGCAGCATTTCGGTTGAAATGCTGCTTTTGTAGGATGAATTGTAGTTTATGTTATTTCACTTTACCAAAGGCTGATTGTGATTTCTTATGTAAATGATAAGGAGGGTAGTTTTCTATATTTTCTGGTACTTGTGTTATTGATTCAATATGAGTTATAGTTAAAATATCAACTTTCCGCATAAATTCATGTAATAAATCTATACGAGTTAATTGTAGCTCTCTTGAAAGACTTTTATCCTTAAGTTCTTTTTTTATTAAACTGATACTCATATTCAATAAAGAAATAGCCAATTCTTTATCCTTATCATTTTGATAATAAATGATTTTCTCTTTATAGAGTTCTATAATATCTGTAAGAATTTTGCTCTGATTTTTTTTTGCAATTGCTTCCATATTATAATTCAATCATTGTAAATTCATGGATTCCATTCTGAAAATCGTAATCCAGAACTCTAAACTTTTTACCATAACATAAAACTACCTCTTTTTCATTTATAAATTTTGCCAATGGACTTATATTTTTCCAATTATCACAAAAAATTCTAAATCTTACTTTACCAAATTGCCAAGCCACTAGCTCTGAAGTACTTGCAGAAATAAAACTGTACTCTTCTATATTTTCATCATTATTAAATGCATTTATATAATAGTCAAGCTGCTTTTGAGTTAAATATGCCCCCCTAAAAGCAAGATTTCCTTCTGGTTCAGAAGGAATTTTCTCTAGTACATTTTTAAGATGTTCTCCAAAATCGCTAATCTTTTCCCCTTTGCTTTCTCTTAATTGTTCATTAAGGCTTTCAAAACCATCATCAGTATATTTATAAATGATTGCTTTTACTCTACCCGAAGATTTTTAATTTATAAACAAAAAGGCTGAATTTTGTAGCGACCAAGCAAACAAAACCAACCTTTTAGAATGAGAAAACTCATTAGGGACGAAATTATAAAGATTTTTGATAAAATACCTCTTGCTAAGAATCTATCAAGGAAAAAATTCATTGGTGATTTTCTGATAGGGATGCTCGAAAGCCGGAAGGTGCAATTTAAAGAAATAGCCTTGCACATTGAGAGTGAAGCTACATTAGAATCAGTTGAACGTAGAATACAGGCATTTTTTAAGGATTATGATTTCGATTACAGGCAAGTATGTCTCTTACTATTAATGTTTTTACCTAAAGGTAAACTTCAATTATCAATAGATAGAACCGAATGGGACTTCGGCATTTATCAATGCAATATTTTGATGATAGTTGCCAAAAATGGTTCAATAGGGATTCCATTGTATTGGGAGTTATTAGATAATAATTCAGGTAATAGTAATTGTAAAGACAGGTGTGACTTATTACAATCAATTGTAGATGTGATAGGTTTGGATAGAATCGGTTTGATAGTTGGAGATAGGGAATTTATTGGTATTCAATGGCTAAAGTATCTAAAAGACAGGCAGATAAACTTCTGTATGAGATTACCTAAAAACCATTTGATAACACTTAAGAATGGGGCTGTTTGTTCAATAAACGACTTATTGTCCCATCAACAGGAGCGTTACTTTGAAACATGTTTGGTCGATGGAATCTGGTGCAATACTATGCTAAAGAAATTAGATAATAAAGACTTTTTGTTTCTGATAGGTAATCTGCCAGCCAAGCAGTTAGGAAATCTTTACCGACATAGGTGGTGTATCGAAGTTCTGTTTCAAACTTTCAAACAAAGGGGCTTTGATTTAGAAACTACTCATATTAAAGGAAACGAAAAACTTAGTAAATTGTTGGTTTTTGTTAGTATTGCTGTAGCTATAGCACTGAAAACAGGTCAATATCTCCATCAAAAAGTAAAGATGATTAAAGTCAAAAAACA
>NZ_SEWF01000105.1 GCF_004168285.1 Emticicia agri
TCTGAGGAAAAAAAATTTTGGTTTTTAAAAAATACAAGTAGATGATTTCTTTTAATGAATCTTTCAATATTGCTGAGGATTATTTAATTAAGCGTTTTCAGAATTCTGATAATCCTCCGGTAATAATTTTAAATCAAACTATCGAAACTGAAAAAGCGTGGATTTTCTTTTATAACAGTAAAAGATTTATAGAGAATAATGATGAATTCGCACGATACGTTGGAGGTGGCCCGCTCGCTATTTTAAAGAATAATGGTGAAATAATTCGTATTTCTCCATTTGTTGAAAATTTCGATGAATTTTTATCTTCATACTGAATAGTGTCTTGTCCTAAAATAGGTTGATGTAAACCTATTTTAAAACAGACAATCAAAGCAAAAGCTACGCTATTGCGGAGGTCTCTGCGTTGGCAGGAAAACCGCTATCATTGCCTGATGACAAGAACATTAAATGCATTACCGGTAATAGCTGCGATATCCTCGTTATAGATTGTCCACGCGCTACCAATCCAATATACCCCTACCGGATGATTATTATAGGCTACAGAGCCGCTGCCATACGGAGCCGGATTATAATTATGGGTAACCAGTACTATGTCTGTATGCTTCTGATTCGGGTAAGATAAAGTAGTAATATGCCCGATCGTATTAGCAGAAGTAGCTCTATGAACAAAAGCTGTCAACGCTTGGGCATTTGCCATCGTTTGCCAGGTACCATTGCCATTCGCATCACTGGTGAACACTTTTCCGGCTCCTGCATTTGGTTGAATCTGCAAAACTTTTATTTTGGCAGTATCTGCTTTAATACTCCCTGACACCTGAAGTTTTTCAGGAGTTATAGATTGTGCAACCGCCGCCAGAGAAATAATAGACAGTAACTGGAGTAGAATAAATTTTTTCATAGTTTGTGAATGAGCGCTACAGTAAATGATAGTGATTTGTTAAGGGTACCGCTTTCATTTAATAAAGTATTGATTTAGTGGCAACTGCTTCAAATGATTTCAACCCTGAATAATCTTAACGAGAAGCGATTATTGATTGTTTGTGAAAATTTCAGAATAATACCTGTTTCTGAAATCAGAATCATCAGATGGCCAGAAAGGTTGGAGTCTCCACGATCCGCTACGGCATAGTTTTCTGATAGCATATAAATTCATCTCTCATTGCCCATCAGCAGAATAAAAATTCTTATAGGTTCTGATAATCCCCATAAAAATAGCAAATTGGGCAAAGCTATAAATAGTTTTTATCAGTATTGAACCATTGGGAAACCGGATAATAAAAGAAAAATATATCTCACTAATAGTAACCACAGCAAACGCAATGGCACCTGCAAGAAACCATTGGTAACTACTTTTATTGGTTTTCCGCAAAAGAGCCGTAATATATAATAACGCCAGAAATACCATGTAAATCATGGAGGCAAAAAAGTAATCAGAAGGGATTTTGTAAAAAACTACGAGAACAGGCGAAATAAGCAAAAGCATATGACCTATTACTTTCAGAAGTTCTCTGGTAGAGGTCCCGAAAACTGCTTCTTTACGAACAGTGGCAATATAAAAAGAAAAACTAAGCATATATATCACCAAAGCAAGTACTTTAACAGTTGTATTTCTGACTTCAAGCATAATATCTGCTATTGCCGCCAGAAAAAGCCCAATGCTATAGGTATAGTCTTTGAGTCTGTATTCACCCCTCCGGCGTAGGTAATAAAAAATCAGGAGGCATATTACGGGTAAAGCACTCAGGAAACTTAGTTTATCTCTGTATAGCCTGTAACCGACAATTTCAATCAAACAACAGAGTATATAAATCAGTACTAATCTAAGGGGCATTCCGGAAACTGTAAATGAAGTAATTGTTAAGCAAAAATACGGCCTTTTTGCCAATTGTAAAAATATATTATCTACCAATCCAGTTTAGCCCTTTTAATCAACCCATCACCATAATTGTTCTTAAAATATCCTATCTAACGGTGCTTTAATAATAAATTCTCAATCTGCTGAAACATCTGTTAAGATTTTTAGTTAATATGATGAAACTGTTAAATAATCCATATAACATGACAACTGTTGATACTATACTTTCAATAACTGCCATCTGCCTGATTGCCGGAATTATCAGATATGTTTATGTGAAAAGAAACCGTAGAAGTTATTATGACAAATTTCTTCGGAGAAGAGTGGTGAAAGAAATTTAATTCATGGCACTAAAACAGGTAATTCTATTTACGGTTATTCAGCACAACTGAATAACCCATAAACTTTTTTCCTTGTACCAAACAGGTTCTCAACCACTCGTAAACATTCCGGTAGGATGTGTGTAGCTTAGCTGTACTTTTGATTCAGTTTTTAATCAAAATAATGATAGCTATTATGGAAGATATAAAGAAATTCGGTGGTTTTTTAGGTGCCATGGCTTCATTTACACCTTCGTTTATGTTAGGAGGTATGCACTATACCATCAGCCTTTTAGAAGGAAAAGACAATAAAGAAGCCAATGCCGACTTTAAACGTACTTTCGATAAAGTTTTTAACTTAGGCGAGCAGGTTGGTGCCGAGTTGACAGAAGGCGCAGTAAAGGCAGGCGCTAAAATCTTCAATGGCGATAAAGGCCGGAACTAAGAGATATAAAAACAGGAAAGGAGCTGTCTCAAAAGAAAACCGCACAAAACGGTGCGCCGTAGCGATATTATTTGGCACAAAATCTCCTCACCCTCTAAATCTCCCTCTCCTGAACAAGGAGCGGACGTCGCACGGAGGGAGACTTTAAGCCCCTCTCCCTCGGGAGAGGGGTTGGGGCGGCCGCCGCGCGGTGAGGAAAAATTCCAAACGGTTCGCCATAGCGATATTATTTGGTACAAAAGACTTTTGAGTTTGTATGTTTGAAAAAATAGCTTCGGAATCAGTTTCACAGTAACTTTAAGTTAACAGCAGTGAAAACCAAAAACCGAAGCATATGAAAACAAAAGTAAGAGATTTTAGCGGAGAATCAATCTATGTAGGGATTGATTCACATTTAAAGAGTTGGAAAGTGACAGTGATGTCTAAAGAGTTGATGCTTAACTCCTTTACCCAACCACCAGATAGTGTACAACTTTCTGCCTACTTGAAGGGACATTATCCCGGAGCCGATATTCATTGTGTGTATGAAGCGGGATTTGCAGGATTCAATATTCAACGTCAGTTAAGTTCAGCAGGTATTAATTGTATAGTAATTCACCCTGCAGATGTACCTACAAGTGATAAGGAGAAACGTCGTAAGAGTGATAGCATAGATAGTGGAAAGTTGGCCAGAGGGCTAAAAAACGGAGATTTTAAAGCCCTTTATGTTCCTCCATTGGAACAACAGCAGGACAGGTCACTACTGAGGGTTTATGATAGACTTACCCGAGATATAACCCGGGTAAAGAATCGGATAAAATTCTTTCTGATGTATTTTGGAGAAGCTATCCCTGTTGAATTGCAAACAAGCAACTGGTCAAAAGACTTCATCAGGTATCTGGATAATTTTTCACCTGGGGGCAATGGGAATCTGAGTTTTCAGGCATTATTGAGTGAATACAAAATGCTTAATCAACAATCAGCCATCTTAAAGAAACAAATCAAAGAGCTGTCAGAGCAACCCAGATATAAAACTGATGCTG
>NZ_SEWF01000106.1 GCF_004168285.1 Emticicia agri
CCAATACAGGCTTCGTTGGAAGGCACACTTGGAATAGACACAAAATCTGAGGTAGCCAGATTGGCTACGATGCTGTAACTGTAAATGACGCCACTCTGGGCTTTGGTATCTAAATAGAAGGTGTCTTTGGCTGATACTCTGGCTACTTCCACAAAGCCAAAGGAGGCAGGCAAACCTATCTGACAGTTGGCAGGAATGAAGTTGGAGCAGCCTTCTTTGCGATAGATGACGATTTCGGCATCTTCTTCAGGAATGTTGCAGTCGGGGTATTGTTGCCACCGAAGTTCAATCCCTCGTTCTGTGTTCCGAGCAGTCAAGGCCTTAGGACGGGGAGGAATGACTCGTATCTGCACAACCTTAATATCAGTCAACTGGATAGGTATTCTACCAGGAAAATCTTCTACTTTAAATAATACGCCATAGGGCTGCTCCCTGACATGTTTACAATTTGTTTCCCAGGTAAATGTACCCGAGGCGGGACTACTCTGGGTAACATTGAGTGGCGCAAAGGTTGCTTCTTTTGGTGCTACAAAGTCAACCGTTCCACCTGCATCACGGTTATATACACCACTATTGGTAGTTATTCTGATATTGTTATTATCAGGGTCACGGGCTGTTACAGTAAATTGTATTTTCTGACCTGCCTCTACACAAATAGCGGCTGGAACAGTTAACAAAGGTCGTTTATTGGGGGTTTCTACCACAATAATCTGCATATCTCTGGTTATCTCCCCGATTTTCGTATATGTCCCATTGGCGCCCTTTCGCCATTCCTCTACTATAAAGGCTACATTGACCTGATACTGATTAACAGGCAATTTACCTGGTGCATCCCATATTAAATCACCCGTAATGGCATCTATCCTGAAAAAAGACGGACTCTGCCTATCTTCTGTCAACCTGAAATCTCCCAGATTGGCAGGGTCAAGATAGCCCTGAGCAAATACTCCCCCGTTAGAACCATCAGTAGCACCCTTTTTAGGTGCAGTAAGCCGATAAGATAGACTATCTCCGTCAGCATCAAATGCGCCGGGATTATGAATATATCTTTGCCCTACGCTGGCCGTATCAACCGGGATATTCAACAAAACAGGGGTATTATTCAAACCTAATGCGGCGTTTACCACAATAGTAGTCTCAACAAAGAAACTAATCTGTTCAGTTGGTGGTTGCAGATTGACTGTTCCGGCGTTCCGGTTAACAATAGCACAAGAAATGGTATATCTGCCCTGTGCCGGAAAAGTAAATGTAGTATCATAAACGTTGCACATAGTGCCCCGGTTAATCAGAAACTTTCTTGTTCGTTTTACCTCATATAATCCTACTCCTGTAACACCAAACGAAAACTGAGAAGTATTAGCCGCCTCATTGGCTTGTACGCCATTAATCTGGTCAGTATAAGTAGTCAATGTAACACGATAAGTAAGTGTAGTTGACGAAATTCTTTTAGCAGTTATCTCACCTGCACGTAAGTGCGAAGCTTGCACTTGTGTGAGCGCTGATAAGCTGACAATAAGAAAAAGTATTGTAGATTTCAACAGTTGCATAGGCTTTATTAGTCAGGTAATTAGTCTTTGAACATGTTTAAACTTTTTATTTAATGACGAAAATATGCGTTTTTTGATTAGACGAAGAGAAAAGTTGAGAACGTAGTAGAACTACGTACGAAATTTTTGTCTTCGTCTAATCGAAAAAAAGCTATTTGTAGTCAAAAGAAATAAGTTTAAACAGGTTCTTTGTTAAGAACGTATGAAATCCTATACGCTGTGTATATAAAGGATAAAATTTTAAGAGAAGAGTCACAGGAAATAACAATACCCGTTCTGTTTTGTAATTTAGTAGTATGAGTTAATGCTTTTTTGTTTATTAAAAACCAATCAGGCAGTTCTATTATTCTGAGCTAATTTCTCTAATTTCTTATGGAATCTCCAGGGAACAGCAATTTCTCTGGTTGTGCGGGCGATTCTTACCTGATAGCCTCTGGCATTACCTTCTACCTTCAGGATACCCTTTGTATTAACAATGATATTTTTATCTAAATAAATAAACTGAGGGTGGGCTGATAATTCTTTTTCAATATCACCCTGAATGGTTGTTTTTTCAATACCAAGAAAATTCTGCCAGTATACCTCTGTTCCATCTTTAGTAATTTCGGCATAGATAAACTGATTAGGCAATAAGCTCAGTCTTACATTTTTTTCGCCCATCACCAATACAGCTAATTTTTGTTCTGAATTGGTAACTGACAGTTTTTGCAGTGCTTCATTAATGAGTTCGGCACAGGCCGCAAACTTATTGTGAAATACCCGTTGCTGAATAAATGTAGTAACAATAACCGGGATAATACTTAAAACAAAAACTTTCAGTATATCGGCTATGCTAAAAGTAATGATATGGAACAGATTACTATAAATTACCAGAAAAGAAGTCAGGAGCAACACCATAACCAGAAAGTGCAGTATATAACGGGCAACAGTCCAGTTCTGCTTGTTATAAAACCTCGGGAAAATAGCAGGTAGCACAAACTTGACTGTTAGCATGGCTATTACTGCCACCCCGCCAAAACCTAACAATAGTTCTGTTTTTTGCTCATGGTCAAACAAATCAAGTCCGAATGGCTGCATACCTACAGCAATGATTGCCACAAATAAACCCACTAAAAGAGAAATGAGAAGACCCCGGAGCGACCGGATAGAAGTTGACATTGGAAGCCGTAATGCCTCGTTCAATGCTGTTAACTGTTCTCTGACAAAGTTAAGTATATGGCTACTCGTAATAGATATGACTCGTAAGATATTCATAGGTTAATTTGGCAATCATGCATGTTTAATCAGGTATTTGTTGGCAAAATTTCAAAAACTATACCATTTCCCTGATTAAACACGCAATTTTTACTGCAAATATACATAGAATATTGCTTATTACCTGATTAGTTCAACCCAACCTTTGATAGTCGTAGGAGTCTCATCCTTCCTGTCCAAGCGTTGCAACGATACCTTCGCCAAGTAATAATACGTCCCCGAGGGTAACTCAACCCCACTGCTACTCCGTCCATCCCAACTCAAAATATTACTACTCCCACTCTGATACACCTTCAACCCATATCTATTGTATATCTCTATATCTATGTTCTGGATAAAAGCTGAACATGTCATCGGTGTAAAGGTATCATTCTTCCCATCTCCATTGGGTGTGAATACATTCGGTAACAACACCGTCGCACAGTTGTCTTTACAAATCGTCGCACTCGCACTGCTCTCAATGTTCAGACTATTCACCGCTGTGATGTAGTAACAACCGGCAAACCCATCTTGTACCGATCGGGTGTGGGTGAATGAAGTCTCCGGTGGTACCGGCTTGTCTATGGCTGCCAATAACTTCGGGGTGTCTTCCTTGTATCGGGCAAAGTAAATATTGTATCTGATAATATCACTCCGACACAACAAGCCTCCTGAACTCGCCGGGGTCTTCCAGCTTAATTTATTACTCAATGTGTTGGTCTCACAAATGGCCTCCCGGTCAAGATTCTCACAATTCAAATCATCAATGCTCAATTCCGGTGGACAGGGGGGGGTGTTGTCTATCGGACTCGAACACATCACCTGTGAAAAATTACGCAATGTCCCGAACTGGGGTAATCTGCCATAGGCGCCAAAGGTCTCTACCTTGTAACAATAATTGGTGTCCACCTGCATCTCTATGGTATTCACCCCATCGGCTGCATAGCGGTCTATCCCATCATCTAAATAGGTATAGGT
>NZ_SEWF01000107.1 GCF_004168285.1 Emticicia agri
ATTTATTAGACATTTACTTGACATTTATTAGACATTTACTTGACATTTATTAGACATTTATTAGACATTTACTTGACATTTATTAGACATTTACTTGACATTTATTAGACATTTATTAGACATATTAAGATTTTACAAATGCCCAAACTCCTCATTTTCCTGTTTTCAGCCGTAATTTCTGTCTTTATCTTCAATCACAATACCCCAACCCATACGCAAACGGCAAAACAGCAGCAAGAAAAACCTAAAATAGCCTTTACATTTGATGATGGACAGATAGACGATATGGGGCCTTACAAGCTACATCAGTGGAATGAACTCATATTGTCTCACCTGAAAAAACATCAGCTAAAAGCCATTCTGTTTTCGATGGGACGAAATAAAACCAACGAAAAAGGTAAATACGTGTTAGCATCGTGGAATGATGCCGGACACCTGATTGCCAATCATACTTTCTCCCACCCCAATTTTAATAGCCCGCAGACTACCTTAGAGGCATTTAAACTTGAACTCACTAAAAACGATGCCATTATCCGAAAATACAGCAATTTCTACCCGTACTTCAGATTTCCTTACCTGAAAGAAGGTAATAGCAAAGAAAAAGTAGAAGGATTCAGAGAGTTTATGACGCTGAAAGGCTATAAAAACGGACACGTAAGCATTGATGCTTCAGACTGGTATGTGGCAGGCCGATTGCTGAAACGATTGAATGAAAACCCTAAGGCTGATATTTCGGGGTTCAGGGAATACTATAAAAGCCATTTGCTCAACCGTGCTTTATTTTACGATTCTCTGGCGTATCAGCTTACAGGCAGGCGCATCAATCATGTCCTGCTTCTGCATCATAACATCGCCTCTGCCCTCTTTCTCGACGACCTGATTAAGCATTTTACGGCCAACGGCTGGGAAATCACCGACGCCGATAAAGCCTATCAGGATAAGATTTATGAAGAAGTACCGGGCAATATTCCGGCAGGAGAAAGTCTCATCTGGGCATTAGCCAAAAAATCGGGCAAATTTGAAAAAGCACTCAGATACCCTGCCGAAGATGGTGCATACGAAAAACCGATGATGGATAAGTTGGGCTTATAACCGCACCAGACCCCGTTCCATCGTGCGACGACCGTGCCTACATTCGGACGAGTGTAGGCGTGGCACGGGTAAAAGAAGAGTTCTATAAAATCAGCTCGGCAAAAAATGAGTTATGCTCATCCTAAAAACCACTCAGTAAAAATCTAAAGGTTTCTGGCAGTAAATTAAATATATTTGAGTATTGACTAAAATATATCAAATATGAAGAAAATACTCCTTTTCGCCTTCCTATTACTGCTGTTAAACAAGGCAAAAGCCCAAAGCACCACACTCGCACCCGGCACTGTTTTACCGAGCCTTACTACCGCCCAGCGTACGGCGCTGGCCTCGCCCGTCAACGGAACACTGGTTTTTGATACCGATACCCAGACCTACTGGTATCTGCAACAAAACACCTGGGTTGAGTTGGTCAAACCTGCTATCTGGCAGTTATCAGGTGCGGCAGGTAACGAAATCACTCATACCAATGCAGGCGGCTTCTGGTCTGCCAACCCAACCGGACTTATCTCTTCTGCTAACGATGCCTCCAATCCACCTACTGCTCCGGTGGAAGGCGCAGGTACCCGACTGATGTGGATACCCAACCGTTCGGCTTTCAGGGTAGGCTCGGTAAGTCTTACGAATGTAAGCAGGTGGTCAGCAGCCAATATAGGCTTATTTTCTTTTGCCGCTGGCTACGACAACCAGGCAAGTGGGAAATATGCAGTAGCTACCGGAAGAGGCACAAGAGCTATCGGCGAAGCATCAACGGCTATGGGTCTGAGTTCGGAAGCAAGTGGGAGTTATGCGACTGCCTTAGGAAATGGCGCAACAGCCAGCGGATTTGCCTCTGTCTCTTTAGGGTCCGCTACAACGGCAAGCAACTTTTTTGCTGTTGCCTTAGGGGGCGGTGCCATAGCCGGGGGTTATGGCTCGGTAGCCTTAGGCTTTACGGCTAACACCAGTAATGATTATGCCATTGCTATAGGATACGAAGCTAATGCCGGAGGGCAGTTTGCTACCGCCATTGGTAGTAGTATTACTGCTAATGCAGACTTTGCTACGATACTGGGCAATAAGGCACATGCCAATGGATATAGTGGTGTAATGATGCTGGGTGATGCTGACCCTAATGGTGAGGGAGTAACCTATGGCGGCGCAACAAACCAGTTTGTAGCCAGATACTGGAATGGCTATTACCTGATGACGAGTGGGAATCAAGCTCGCACAGGGGTACAGATAGCACATGGGCAATCTGCCTGGAGTGCCATCAGCGACTCAACCCGTAAAGAAAAAATTGTACTGGCCGATGGCGAATCATTTCTATTTAAACTAAGAAATCTACGATTAGGCTCATGGAATTATAAAAATCAGGGAGCTAAACCTGAACGCTTTTACGGACCGATGGCACAGGAAATTTTTACCGCTTTCGGTAAAGATAAATATGGCACTATTGGCAACGATACCACCGTAAGCACCCTCAATATGGACGGCTTGCTGTTTATCTTCTCGCAGGCATTAGAAAAACGCACGCAGGATTTGAAGCAGGAGAATGAATATCTAAAGGCTGCTATGGCACAATTAGAATCTCGCCTGGAAGCCGAAAACCGACAGCTAAAAGCCATTATTCAGAAATTAGATGTGCGACTTGAATCTATGGAAACGTCTTTGCGTACAAATAGTTCTACAAAACAACCCCTCTCTCAAACTGATAAATAATTAGCAATCTTTATTTATGAAGCAATTATATACCCTGCTCTTATTACTGGCTACCAAAGTAGTCTTTGCGCAAAGCACAACCCTCACACCGGGTACTGTTTTACCCAGCATGACCACCGCCCAGCGCACGGCTTTAGCCTCTCCCACCAATGGCACATTGGTTTTTGATACAGGTACGCAAAGCTACTGGTACAGGCAAGCGGGCGTATGGGTTGAATTGCCCAAAGGTGGTAATATGGCCAATTACTGGCAATTATCGGGTATGGCAGGTAATGAAATTACGCACACCAACTCCGGTGGTTTCTGGTCTAAAAACCCTGTTGCAGTCCCGTTTACTGCTGATACTATTTCTAACCCACCTACCGTGCCTGTAAACGAAGCAGGTACACGCCTGATGTGGATACCCAACAGGTCGGCTTTCAGGGCGGGTACGGTGTCAAATACTTCTATCTGGTCAGCCAGTAAAATAGGCTTATTCTCTTTTGCATCAGGATTCGACACACAAGCCAACGGCAAATGGTCAACAGCAATGGGAAATGTTACTACAGCCAGTGGCTTAGGATCGGTGGCTTTAGGCTCAGGAAACAACGCTACCAATGAGGCTTCTGTGGCATTGGGGGCACTTAACAACGCTACCGGATACGTATCTACTACTACAGGCTATTTAAATTCCGCAAGCGGTTATGTGTCAACAGCTATGGGGTACAACACCCATGCCAGTAGTGCTTATACAACAGCTATCGGAAACTATACAACTGCCAGTGGTGAAGGTGCGCTGGCTACCGGAGGCTACACTACTGCCAGTGGATCTTATGCTACCGCTATGGGTGCGCATACGTGGGCGTCAGGACAATATGCGACAGCAATGGGATATGTAACTGCGGCGAGTGGTCGCTTATCTACCGCTATGGGTTATGGGGCAAACACAGATTATTATGCAGGTGCTTTTATTATCGGCGACTCTGACCCCAACAATGAGGGAGTAACCTATAGTGGAGCAACAGACCAGTTTGTAGCCCGATACTGGAATGGCTATTACCTGATGACGAGCG
>NZ_SEWF01000108.1 GCF_004168285.1 Emticicia agri
CAACAATCAGCCATCTTAAAGAAACAAATCAAAGAGCTGTCAGAGCAACCCAGATATAAAACTGATGCTGAACTTCTGAAGACTATTCCAGGAATAGGTACCTTGACAAGTATGATTCTCTTAACTGAAATAGCAGATATAAACCGTTTTGTGAGTATAAAAGAACTGTCAGCTTATGTAGGACTGATTCCTAATAGTCATGACAGTGGAGAAACCAAAAGAGTGGGAAGAATTACTAAAAGAGGGAATGTATATTTGAAATATATCCTTGTGGAGGTCAGTTGGATGTGTATCAGATATGATGCCTCCTTGTTATTGGCTTATAAGGCTGCCATCAAAAAGATGGAACCTAATAAAGCTATCGTCAAGGTAGCCAGAAAATTACTGAACAGAATTCGATTTGTACTAAAGAATAAAGAACCCTATCGAATCAATCAGGGTCTGTAGAGAACATATATCTATTAAACCATTATCAGGTGGGGTAACGCTTGAGGCCGTCTGTGACCTCTAATAAAGAGTGTTCACTATTTTGAGTTTGCGTCCCACACCTATATAACATAATAGCTAACTTGTGACTCTCCATTGGAGATGTTCACTCATAGAAGATTGGTTTATAGTTAAAAAAAGTTCTGTTGAAATATGGATAAGCTTGCAGCTTACCCACATTCCAACAGAACAATAACAACTATTGCCTATTATTTAAATAAACCAAAAAAAATCAACTCGAAGCTTGTTTTTCAACATAGAAGACAGCCTCTTTTGTCGATGAAGCGAGTGCGACATTAAGCGGTTACTCTATCAATTGAACCAATTACTTTCTTCATAAAGGTATTAGCGGCATCTTTTTCCGGCATACCTTCGGCTATTAACTGATGTACCTCTAAGGCTCCGCAGAAATTGGAAATTAACTCTCCAATCACATCTACTTCTTCATCTTTCAAAGAAGGTGTTTCAGAAATATTCTCCAACACTTTAATAGCAGCCTCGATTTCAGCTACTGAAGAAGTACGCTGAATTTGTCTAATTAAGGGTAATTTCATCTATTAAAGATTTTAATTGTTCTTCTTTATTGGTCTGTACCTGATTTACCAATTGTCCGCCTTTAAAGCTGGCAAAAGTTGGTAAATTGTTTACCGAAGCTAATTTTCTTGATAGCGGAAATTTTTCGGCATCTACAATCACAAAAGCGGTGCTTTCGTTGTCGTTCGACAATCTTTTGAATTTAGGTTTCATCAGTCTGCAATTGCCACACCATGAAGCCGAAAATTGTACCATTACTGTTTCATTTTGTGCTACTACATCGGCCAGATTATCTTCTGCTAATTCAATCAACATATAGGTAATGATTAATTTTGTGAAAAATAATTAGCTACACCTGCATTAGTAGCTTCCATAGCGGCCTCGCCCTCTTCCCAGTTGGCAGGACAAACCTCGCCGAATTTTTCTACATGCAATTGTGCATCTAATAAGCGAAGATACTCATCGATATTACGTCCTAATGGTAAATCATTGATTGACTCATGACGAACAATCCCTTCTTTATCAATCAGAAATGTACCACGGAAGGCCACCGGATTACCCACAAACGACCATGTTCTGGTTTCGTTGTTGAATACATACTCACCACCTAAAACGCCACAATTGAGCGAAACAGTTTTAGAAGTATCAGCAATAATCGGATAGGTGATGCCCTGGATACCACCTTGCTCTTTTGGTGTATTTAACCAGGCTAAATGTGTTTCTTCTGTATCTGTTGAGCAACCAACTACTACGGCACCTCTTTTTTCAAACTCCCTTAATTTTTCCTGAAAAGCATGTAATTCAGTCGGACAAACGAAAGTGAAATCTTTCGGATAGAAGAATAAAATGACATACTTTTTACCTAAATATTGGTCTAAACTGAAGTTTTCAACGATTTCTTCACCGTCGATTACAGCACCTGTATTAATGTGCGGATATTTTTTACCTACTAACGCCATTGTATTATTATACTATTTATTGAGTGTGTTTATAAGAAAACCAACACAAAAAAATACAAAAAATCTGTATTGCTCTGCGTATTATTTGAATGTTCTATTAAGTTCTTTTAATTGTCCAAAAGTGCTGCAAAGCTATATTTTATGGAATAAACAAAATACGACAGTTGGCAGAAATAGGGTAATAGTGCAATTTTGATTGGAAAAAGAAAGGAGTTAGAAATTGGGTTTTTATTAGATTGGGATTTTGTAAAGAGTCTTTCTATAGCAAAAAGACAATGTACAACATAAGCCTTATAAATATCTTTTAAACCTATAAGATATATTTTTAAACTAACGTGAGTTCGATGGTTAAAATATTGTATTTCAATTAGTTATAATAAGAATTGGAGTAAAAATGAGAAATTTATGAATTCCCGTCCATAAACCTCAAAAATCACCCCAATTCTTATGCAATATAATGAAAATAAGCTAATTGAAATCTTTGTGAGATGCGATGATTTCTGTCAATTATTTGATAATTGGTTAGCAAAAAGGGGGGTACCTGCAAACCAAAACCAACCCTTAAGTACCTTAAGTGATAGTGAAATTTTGACACTTATTATATTCTATCATTATTCAGGATATAAATGCTTTCAGTACTATTATCAAGATTTAGTAAGGAATGTTTTAGTGAAAGATTTCCCTAAAATACCTTCATATAATCGTTTTATTGAATTAATTCCCTATCAGACTCTGAGATTACAAATGTTCTTAAAATACCTTTCTTTGTTTTCTATTAGGACGGGTAATTATTTTATTGATAGTAAGAAAATGCCCGTTTGTGATAATAGACGAATTCATTCAAATAAAGTCTTTGTAGGGTTTGCTGGTCGTGGAAAATCTTCTACTGGTTGGTTCTATGGACTAAAAACCCACCTGATAATCAATGAATTAGGTCAAATTATTAATTTCGCCCTTACACCAGCCAATATCTCTGATAATGATGACAGACTTATGAATTATATGTTTGATGGTCTAAAAGGACAATGCTTTGGTGATAAAGGATATCTAACTAAACTCTTTGAACAATACTATCTCAGAGGGCTTTTATTGATTACTAAAGTCAGAAAAAATATGAAAAATAAACTGATGAAAATAAAAGACAAAATCAACCTAAAAAAACGGGCTTTGATAGAATCTGTCAATGACATTCTAATGACTGTTTTTGACATAGATCATACCAGACATAGAAATCCTATCAATGCTATGGCTCATACTTTTGGTGGACTAATTGCATATTGCTTTTATGAGACTAAACCAGCTACTTTCATCATTAAATA
>NZ_SEWF01000109.1 GCF_004168285.1 Emticicia agri
TATAGAAAAACCAGAAGCAGGCAAAATGCTTTACTAAAATTGTTGGATAAAGGAATAGAAGCCTATCAATCCCTGCTCAATCAAACTCAAGCGAAAGGATTAAGTATGGTAGACGCTGAAACATTTAAGACCATTAAACTGGTTTATCAACAGCAAAAACAGCGATACTTACACCCACAAGCCAAGATACCAAACCGGATAGTAAGTTTGTACAAACCCTACCTCAGACCCATTATCAGGGGAAAAGAGAATAAACCCTTAGAGTTCGGAATGAAGGTTCATAAGTTGCAGGTAGGTGGAATCAGCATAATTGAATATGGAAGTTATGAAGCCTTCAATGAGTGTAAACGTCTGAAAATCAGTATAGTCAAACATAAAAGTACTTTTGGTCTATGTACCCATATAGCTGCTGACAGGATTTATGCTACCAATGAAAATCGTAAATATACTACTCAGAAGAACATCCAGACCAACTTTATTAGAAAGGGTACTGGAAAAGATGATAAAGCTACCAAACAAATCAAAGCAGTACTTAATAAAGAAAGAGCTACACGTTTAGAAGGCAGTTTTGGTAATGAAAAGGAACATTACCTCTTGCATAAGAACAAAGCCAGAAGTCCTGACAACGAACAAGTTTGGCTATTTTTCGGTATTCACACTGCCAATGCTGTTTTGATTGCCAAACGAAGACAGAAAGCTCAAAGGCAAGCCCAAATGGCCGCTTAAATTGAAAATTTCATATCAAAACTCACCCATAAAATGGGGTGGTTCAGTGTGTCTACTCGTAAACAGAAAAGTCTCAATTGACGAAAAACTCACGATAGATTGTACTTTTTAAAGATGTTGCTCTTTGAAAATCAACAAGACACTCAGATTTTTGAGTGTCTTGTCGTTAGAATATTTTATCTAAGAGAATTTCCAAGGAAAGCCTAATTATCTTTTAAAATCTATCCTTTGAACCACTTTTATTTGATAGGATAATCCTCTTGAGACGTATTGCAATCGCGCGGCGAACCGTACGTCTCTACCAATTTCGATTAATTATTAAAATATCGTAACTCTTACTCATAAATCACACTTAACAACTCCGCTACACAGGCAGGTTTTTCTGAGCCTTCTAATTCAAAAGTAGCATCTATTATCAGTTTTGCTCCGCTTGGCTGCATATCTTCTACTTCTTTCAACACCGCTTTCATACGTACTCGACTACTGGATGGAACAGGCGAAATAAATCGAACCTTATTTGTACCATAGTTTAAACCCATTCTGGCTGATTCTACTTTAAACATTTCGTACATAAATTTAGGCGAGAGCGATAAAGATAAAAAACCATGTGCAATGGTTTTACCAAAAGGCGAAGACTGTTTGGCCATTTCTTCATTCACATGAATCCACTGGTCGTCGAAAGTAGCTTTGGCAAAATCGTTAATCATTTCCTGTGAAAGCGTCTGCCAACTGGATATTCCTAATTCTTTACCCTTGAAAGCTTTAAGTTCAGCAATATTTTTAAACAGAATAGTATTCCCTTCTTTTTTGATTTCGACAGGTTTTTCTTCTTTTAAACTAACCTCTTCTTTAGTAGCTTCATAGATAGGCATTTTTACATCGTCTGCCATTACCACCACTGCTTTACCCACTACTTTTCTACTCATTAAGTCTGATATAGCATCGGCAGCTTCTGCTAAGGGATATAATTTATGAATATGAGGACGTAGCCTGTCTTTCATAAAATAACCCGCCAGTTCCTGAATATTCTGAAAATTCTTAGCTGATTCTTTTTCGGCAAACTGTCCCCAGAAAACTCCGACAATCGAACACCCTTTTAATAGTGCCAGATTTAAAGGAATTTTGGGAATTTCGCCTGCGGCAAAACCTACTACCAGGTAACGTCCTTTCCAACCGATGGAACGTAAGGCAGGTTCGGCATATTTATCTCCTACAGCATCATAAATCACATCTACTCCTTTACCTTCGGTAAATGTTTTTATCTGTTCTCTTAAATCTTCGGTCGTATAATTAATAGTGAAGTCTGCACCTTTTTCTTGACAAATGGCTAATTTTTCATCGGTTGAAGCTGCCGCAATTACTTTGGCTCCCATGAGTTTGCCCAACTCAACAGCTGCTAATCCTACCCCTCCGGCAGCGCCTAAAACCAATAAGGTTTCATCTGCCTTTAGTTCTGCTCGGTCTTTTAAGGCATGGTATGAAGTGCCATAATTGTACATAACCGAGGCTGCTGTAACAAAATCCATTGAAGGTAACATCGGAAAAACCCGACGGGCATCTACCAGTACTTCTTCAGCCATACCTCCCCAGCCAGTCATGGCAAAAACCTTATCGCCTACCTTTACGTGTTTTACTCCTTCACCTATTTCTTTCACAATACCGGATACCTCACCACCCGGCGAAAATGGTAAAGCAGGTTTAAACTGATAAAGATTCTGGATAATTAATGTATCAGGGAAGTTGACACTACAGGCTTTAATTGTTATTACAACTTTACCTGCCTCTGCTTTTAAGGGTTCAATATCTTCTAAAATCAGGGTATCTGGTTTACCAAATTCTTTACACAAAAGGGCTTTCATAGATGGTTTTGTTTGGTGGTAGGTTAATTCTGATAGTTTAAATATAATTATTGGGTAAAATTCATTCAAATGTTTTAATATATCGTCCCTATGGGTAGGTTGTCCAATCTGTAAAAAAGTTCTTTCATATTCTTAATGTATTTTTCCTTCTAAGAACTTGCTTATCAGCGAGTACTGCCTTACCCCATTGGTCTAAATCTGCCATAGAAACCTCTTCTAAGGCTGTCTTTATGTCGAACTTAAGTCCTTTGTTTGTTCTAAGTGGTAGTGCCAATACTTGCTTGGTAATGCCATGCAATGGATTGGCAGGTAGTTTTTGCTTGAATTTAGCAAACAAAGACTCCAAACAGTTTGAACAGCAATTCCAAACAGTGTCTGCATTAGGTAATTTTAACTTTTCTGTCTGTAAATACTCTTCAATAGCTGTGATTATTTTTCCATCCACTCTCAGGTGATGTTTTTTAAGCACATCCTTACATTGCTCAATATTTTCATAAGATAACCCTTTGATTTTCAGTAAATCTATTACCTGTTGACTCATTTGAAAAACTGCTTGAAGCTCTTCAATTAAGCCCTGATGCTGTTTGATAGGTCTAAAAAAGTCTTGTTCTTTGGCTGAAAAGGTTTCAAAACAAGTAATAATCTTCTTTGACCAGACAATACTGGGCTCTAAATTCATGAACCGAGCAATCACTCTTTGTTTAGGTGGAAGCAAGTAGGCCACCTCTCTCATGATTCCTTGAAATTTAGCCTGTGCGATGGCTTGCTGCCAACTGATAAACTTACCATGGTTACGATAGTGTTTCTCTACTATCAAGGCTATTTGATGAGAGACGTCTGCAATCCTGATACAACCACTATCACCAATACCCTTGCGTAAATTACTATTGCCATCACTGATAATATAGACAGGTTTACTACCCATTTTTTCTGTCACTTTTTCAATCTCTGCCCTAATATCTTCCGCTTTCCAGGATGATCGCACTGCGATAGACAAAACACTGACCTGTTCATAGTTTAAAGCAGTTGGCTGCTCTTTTTGGGCAGCTACTCCCAAGATAAGTACTAACCTTTGCTGACCGATTACCATACACTCATCAATGATTAAACCATAGGACTTACCAAGCTCACAGACTGGATGAGTATATTTATAGTAGCCTAATTTCTGCACCCATACAGCAATGATACTTTTACTGGGTAAGACGCCTAAAACACCGAATTCTAACTGAATGTATAGCAAAATCTTTACAATTCCTCTATAGCCACAGCCTAAAACCAAGTATAAGTATACACTCATTTGAATAGTCTGAACACTGTACTGATATCCTTGAGCTTTAGTAATCCGACCTGAATTTTGCTTGACAGAACGCAATTCTGAGGATTGTAAGGTCTTATATTTACGCTTCCACAAATCCCGACTCGCCTCTAATTCTTTCAGTCGCTGTCTGAGTTGTCTAAGCTCTGTTCGGCTATTTTTGACTTTTGCTTTTAATTCAGCTATATTTGTTCCTAAAGCATTCCACTGCTTGGGTTCTTGCATATATTTTGTTCTTTTCCAATTACAAAATTGCAAGAACTTTTTCTTTTA
>NZ_SEWF01000110.1 GCF_004168285.1 Emticicia agri
GTGATGCTTGTGCCTGTCGAACCATTGCTCCAGTTCACTGTACCACTACATCCTGTCGCTGTCAGAGTCGCTGTCTCGTTGTTACACAAGCTTGGCTTGTTGGTCGCTATTACTGGTGCGCTCGGTGTTGTACCTGTAGTGATGTTTACTACATTCGATACCCCACTCGTTCCACAAGCATTTGTACAAGTTGCGCTGTATGTTCCTGCTGTGCTTACGGTGATGCTTGTACCTGTCGAACCATTGCTCCAGTTCACTGTACCACTACATCCGGTTGCTGTCAGAGTCGCTGTTTCATTGTTACACAAGCTCGGCTTGTTGGTTGCTATCACTGGTGCACTTGGTGTCGTGCCTGTAGTGATGCTTATCACATTAGATGCCCCACTCGTTCCACAACTATTGCTACAAGTTGCACTGTAGGTTCCTGCTGTGCTAACTGTGATGCTTGTACCTGTGGCTGAATTACTCCACATTACTGTGCCTGTACAGTTTGTTGCCGTCAAGGTTGCTGTTTCATTGTTACACAAGCTCGGCTTGTTAGTCGCTATCACTGGGGCTGGTGGTGTCGTGCCTGTGGTGATATTTACCACATTCGATGCATCGCTCGTTCCACAGGCATTTGTACAAGTTGCGCTGTATGTTCCTGCTATGCTAACTGTGATGCTTGTACCTGTGGCTGAATTGCTCCACATTACTGTGCCTGTACAGTTTGTTGCCGTCAAGGTCGCTGTTTCATTGTTACACAAACTTGGCTTGTTGGTCGCTATCACTGGTGCTGCTGGTGTTGTGCCTGTGGTGATATTTACTACATTCGATGCGCCACTCGTTCCACAAGTATTGCTACAAGTCGCTGTATATGTGCCTGCTGTACTCACTGTGATACTTGTACCTGTGGCAGTCGTACTCCACATTACTGTGCCTGTACAGTTTGTCGCTGTCAAGGTCGCAGTCTCATTGTTACACAAGCTCGGCTTGTTAGTCGCTATCACTGGTGCTGCTGGTGTTGTGCCTGTAGTGATAATCACCACATTCGATGCGCCACTCGTTCCACAACTATTGCTACAAGTCGCTGTATATGTGCCTGCTGTGCTCACGGTGATACTTGTACCTGTGGCAGTCGTACTCCACATTACTGTGCCTGTACAGTTTGTCGCTGTCAAGGTCGCAGTCTCATTGTTACACAAGCTCGGCTTGTTAGTCGCTATCACTGGTGCTGCTGGTGTTGTGCCTGTAGTGATAATCACCACATTCGATGCGCCACTCGTTCCACAACTATTGCTACAAGTCGCTGTATATGTGCCTGCTGTGCTCACGGTGATACTTGTACCTGTGGCAGTCGTACTCCACATTACTGTGCCTGTACAGTTTGTCGCTGTCAAGGTCGCAGTCTCATTGTTACACAAGCTCGGCTTGTTAGTCGCTATCACTGGTGCTGCTGGTGTTGTGCCTGTAGTGATAATCACCACATTCGATGCGCCACTCGTTCCACAACTATTGCTACAAGTCGCTGTATATGTGCCTGCTGTGCTCACGGTGATACTTGTACCTGTGGCAGTCGTACTCCACATTACTGTGCCTGTACAGTTTGTCGCTGTCAAGGTCGCAGTCTCATTGTTACACAAGCTCGGCTTGTTAGTCGCTATCACTGGTGCTGCTGGTGTTGTGCCTGTAGTGATAATCACCACATTCGATGCGCCACTCGTTCCACAACTATTGCTACAAGTCGCTGTATATGTGCCTGCTGTGCTCACGGTGATACTTGTACCTGTGGCAGTCGTACTCCACATTACTGTGCCTGTACAGTTTGTCGCTGTCAAGGTCGCAGTCTCATTGTTACACAAGCTCGGCTTGTTAGTCGCTATCACTGGTGCTGCTGGTGTTGTGCCTGTAGTGATAATCACCACATTCGATGCGCCACTCGTTCCACAACTATTGCTACAAGTCGCTGTATATGTGCCTGCTGTGCTCACGGTGATACTTGTACCTGTGGCAGTCGTACTCCACATTACTGTGCCTGTACAGTTTGTCGCTGTCAAGGTCGCAGTCTCATTGTTACACAAGCTCGGCTTGTTAGTCGCTATCACTGGTGCTGCTGGTGTTGTGCCTGTAGTGATAATCACCACATTCGATGCGCCACTCGTTCCACAACTATTGCTACAAGTCGCTGTATATGTGCCTGCTGTGCTCACGGTGATACTTGTACCTGTGGCAGTCGTACTCCACATTACTGTGCCTGTACAGTTTGTCGCTGTCAAGGTCGCAGTCTCATTGTTACACAAGCTCGGCTTGTTAGTCGCTATCACTGGTGCTGCTGGTGTTGTGCCTGTAGTGATAATCACCACATTCGATGCGCCACTCGTTCCACAACTATTGCTACAAGTCGCTGTATATGTGCCTGCTGTGCTCACGGTGATACTTGTACCTGTGGCAGTCGTACTCCACATTACTGTGCCTGTACAGTTTGTCGCTGTCAAGGTCGCAGTCTCATTGTTACACAAGCTCGGCTTGTTAGTCGCTATCACTGGTGCTGCTGGTGTTGTGCCTGTAGTGATAATCACCACATTCGATGCGCCACTCGTTCCACAACTATTGCTACAAGTCGCTGTATATGTGCCTGCTGTGCTCACGGTGATACTTGTACCTGTGGCAGTCGTACTCCACATTACTGTGCCTGTACAGTTTGTCGCTGTCAAGGTCGCAGTCTCATTGTTACACAAGCTCGGCTTGTTAGTCGCTATCACTGGTGCTGCTGGTGTTGTGCCTGTAGTGATAATCACCACATTCGATGCGCCACTCGTTCCACAACTATTGCTACAAGTCGCTGTATATGTGCCTGCTGTGCT
>NZ_SEWF01000111.1 GCF_004168285.1 Emticicia agri
TTCTTAATAAACCAATCGCTATTAAACTCAATAGACTGATGGTATTAAAGAGTGCTTGTGGGGATTGTAATTGTCTTTGTTGGATACTACAACCCGTTTTGAGACATTTATGAAAATCTTCACAGGTAGTCCATCTGCGGGTATAGGTATCAATAATAGCTACCGCCTCTGCTAAAGTCTTTACCGGCACATTGGTAAGTATCATCCAATGGGCTAAGTCTTGTCCTTTGATAGGTTGAAGTTGCTGCAAGGTGAGTACATAAATAGGTTTAATTAAATCCTGTAAGTCAACTTTTGCAAAAGTAATCTGACACTCACATAGGTGTGCTTTGCCTTTGGCATCTAAGAGCGAACGTTCAACAATCCCACCAGGGGTTAAACTTTGCAAATAGGGCTTCAGGGTTTGAGTACTGTTTTTGAGTTTACGGTCATGTCTGCCATTGATAATAAAGAGTTGTCGATGGGTAAGTGCATAATTGAAGACCTCTGCCACATCAGCTTCTTTATCAGCTACTTGTACAACCGATATACCCGTTTTACGTCCATATTTACGGGCAAAATCAATGGCTTCAATCCATTTAGCACTCTCCTTTTCTTCAAAAGGACGCAGGTGTCTTTGATGACGTTTACCATAATCATCCCTATCTCTTTGTATGAACTCTTGGATGGGTAAGCCTAAAGGTACATAATGGTTGTCTGTCAGAATACCATTATGTATTAATACTCCATTATCGCTTCCGGTTTGAAGGTAGCCTAAATCCATCTGACGGGTAGGATAATTGCCCACTGTACTATCCTGAAACAGATAATAATATTGTTTCTTATCTGGTAAGGACTGTGTCAGAGAATACGCAATCAACCCTTTACGATAAGACTTAATAATATCCGCACAGTTAAGCTCGCTATTATTCACTAAACGATAGAGTCCTTTCAAGGCATATTGATTTTTGAAAACATGAGGAAAACTCAAGCTACTATCTGTCTTAAATAGTTCAGATTGGCAAAAAAACACCTTTTATTCAGACGTTTATCGCCAAAACGATAATGTTGCATCTGATAAGAAATCACCGATTCTATTACCATATAATATTCTGTTTTGGTCTCTATGTCAAAGAACGTAATTTTTTGCAAAAATACCCAAATTATGGGTAAGACACACCCTTGAAATAGGAGAGGGGCTTTTAGTTTAAGAGGTTTAGAGCCTCCTTCTCCTCAGGCTCTCCTTTAATAGGGTAACGATTTGATTAGCAATATTTTAGCAAATAAATAAACCCCGAATATGCACGAACTTGACATATTTCGGGGTTTTTCGTATTTTTCTTCTGCTAAGAATTAAAAATACAGATGCAAGGTACATTATTTGATTTGGATTCTCCAAATTTTTCCAGATTGCACATTTTCAAGAATAAGACAGAATTAGGTGCGATTTATCAAACCATAGATTGGGTAGCTTTAGACAATCTTCTTCCAAAAAAGAAAACCAAAGTTGGTTCTCCTTCCATTTTACCACCACGAGGATATTTTGGTTTAATGTTTCTGAAGCATTATCTGAAACTGAGTGATGAAAAGCTATTAGAGCGATTAAATACTGACTGGGCTATACAAATGTTTTGTGGCATTCAATTGTGTGATAATCAAATGGTTCGGGATAATGCTTTTGTCTCTAATGCACGAACTTACCTGGCAAAGCATATTGATTTAGGCGTTTTACAACAAACCCTTATTGCAAATTGGAAGCAGGAAATACCTGATAAACAAGTAGTACTAATGGATGCTACCTGTTATGAGTCTTATATTCGCTTCCCTACAGATGTGAAATTACTTTGGGAATCTTGTCAATGGTTATGGGAAAAACAGATTCCCACCCTGTGTCAAACTTATCGAATCAAATTACCTCGCTCAAAGTTTAAAGACCAAAAGACTAAATATATCTCTTACAGCAAACTGCGAAAGAAAAGCTATAGAAAAACCAGAAGCAGGCAAAATGCTTTACTAAAATTGTTGGATAAAGGAATAGAAGCCTATCAATCCCTGCTCAATCAAACTCAAGCGAAAGGATTAAGTATGGTAGACGCTGAAACATTTAAGACCATTAAACTGGTTTATCAACAGCAAAAACAGCGATACTTACACCCACAAGCCAAGATACCAAACCGGATAGTAAGTTTGTACAAACCCTACCTCAGACCCAT
>NZ_SEWF01000112.1 GCF_004168285.1 Emticicia agri
TGATTTTAAGACTTGGCCTCAGCGAAGTCATGCTAAGAAATGGCTTCTTTTTCCACAGAACATAGGCAAATATTTATCCATCGATGAGACCAGTTTGTCTGATGGAGAACTTTATACTATTCTAACAAATAAAGCATCTAAAGGTAAAAAAGGCAGTATTGTTGCCATTATAGCGGGTACTAAGGCAGAAACGCTGATTGATGTGTTACAGAAAATTCATGTCAATCTTCGCAAGAAAGTCAGAGAGATTACCTTAGATATGGCTGCTAATATGGAATTAATTGCCAAAAGAACTTTCCCAAATGCTACCAGAGTTACAGACCGTTTTCATGTACAAAAACTAGCCACAGAGGCTTTACAGGAAATCAGAATCAAACACAGATGGGAAGCACTGGATGCTGAAAATGATGCTATTGAATTGGCTAAGAAAACCGATACAGAATATGTCCCCATAGTACTCTCCAATGGAGATACTATCAAACAGCTACTAGCCAGAAGCAGATATGTCCTTTACAAAAAAGAGAAAGACTGGACTGAAAACCAAAAGCAAAGAGCTACTTTATTATTCGACCTGTACCCTGACATTAAGCAAGCCTATGACTTAACCATGAGTCTTTCTCATATCTTTGAGAATACCAATGATAAGCTATATGGCCTAACAAGACTGGCTAAATGGCACGAGAAAGTAAGACAGGCTGGTTTTAAATCGTTCAATACAGTAGCCAGGTCAATTCAGAACCATTATAAAACGATTGTAAACTTCTTTGAGAATAGAAGTACTAATGCTTCTGCTGAATCTTTTAATGCTAAAATCAAAGCATTCAGAAGCCAATTCAGAGGGGTGAAGAATATATCTTTCTTTTTATACAGACTTACGCAAATCTATGCTTAGATGAAATAGTCATGATTTAATCTGACAGTTACGATTTATTTAGTAACTTAAAATTAAAGATTAAATCAAATGACAACACAGGCAAAAATCATCAAGAACAAGTTAGGAGTATTAGAACTTGCCAATGTTTTAGGCAATGTCTCAAAGGCTTGCAAGGTAATGGGTTATAGTCGAGATAGTTTCTATCGCTTCAAGGAACTCTATGAACAAGGTGGTGAATTAGCACTTCAAGAAATTAGTCGCAGAAAACCCATAGAGAAAAATCGGGTAGATACGTTAGTAGAAGAAGCCGTTGTCAAGATGGCATTGGACTTACCAGCTTATGGACAGCTAAGAGTATCAAATGAGCTAAAGAAACAAGGTATAGTTGTCTCTCCTGGTGGAGTACGTTCAATCTGGTTAAGACATGATTTAGCTACCTTTAAGAAACGTTTAAAAGCATTGGAAGCGAAGGTTAATCAGGAAGGAATTATCCTTACAGATGAGCAAATAACAGCCTTAGAAAGAGCCAAAGCTGAGAAACAGGCTCATGGAGAAATAGAGACACATCATCCGGGTTATTTAGGAGCACAGGATACGTATTACGTAGGTAATATTAAGGGAGTAGGCCATATTTATCAACAGACTTTTATAGATACTTATTCAAAGGTAGCTTTTGTTAAACTCTATGACCGGAAAAACGCTTTAGTAGCCGCTGATATGCTCAATGATAAGGTTATTCCTTTTCATGAGCAAAATCAGATTCGTCTACTAAGAGTTTTAACTGATAGGGGTACAGAATATTGTGGTAATAGGGAGCAACACGAATATCAATTATATTTGGCTATAGAAGATATTGACCATACTAAAACTAAAGCCAAAAGTCCTCAAACTAATGGTATATGCGAGCGTTTCCATCGTACTATTCAGGATGAATTTTATGCGG
>NZ_SEWF01000113.1 GCF_004168285.1 Emticicia agri
CAGGATAGTACAGTGGGCAATTATCCTACCCGTCAGATGGATTTAGGCTACCTTCAAACCGGAAGCGATAATGGAGTATTAATACATAATGGTATTCTGACAGACAACCATTATGTACCTTTAGGCTTACCCATCCAAGAGTTCATACAAAGAGATAGGGATGATTATGGTAAACGTCATCAAAGACACCTGCGTCCTTTTGAAGAAAAGGAGAGTGCTAAATGGATTGAAGCCATTGATTTTGCCCGTAAATATGGACGTAAAACGGGTATATCGGTTGTACAAGTAGCTGATAAAGAAGCTGATGTGGCAGAGGTCTTCAATTATGCACTTACCCATCGACAACTCTTTATTATCAATGGCAGACATGACCGTAAACTCAAAAACAGTACTCAAACCCTGAAGCCCTATTTGCAAAGTTTAACCCCTGGTGGGATTGTTGAACGTTCGCTCTTAGATGCCAAAGGCAAAGCACACCTATGTGAGTGTCAGATTACTTTTGCAAAAGTTGACTTACAGGATTTAATTAAACCTATTTATGTACTCACCTTGCAGCAACTTCAACCTATCAAAGGACAAGACTTAGCCCATTGGATGATACTTACCAATGTGCCGGTAAAGACTTTAGCAGAGGCGGTAGCTATTATTGATACCTATACCCGCAGATGGACTACCTGTGAAGATTTTCATAAATGTCTCAAAACGGGTTGTAGTATCCAACAAAGACAATTACAATCCCCACAAGCACTCTTTAATACCATCAGTCTATTGAGTTTAATAGCGATTGGTTTATTAAGAACAAGATATTTAGCTCTCAAAGAGCATGCCCAGAAGACGACTAATCATCTGATTAATGAATTACTCTCACAGGATGAGTTAATGATGGCTGACATAGCTGCCGATAAATATCTGATGCCTATTGACTTAACTTTTGCCCAGAAGCATACCAATTTATGGTTTATGCTGCTTTTAGCCAGGATGGGAGGGCATCAGGGTATCAAACAGGCTGGTATGCCCGGATGGCAAACAATCTGGAAAGGTTGGATTTATTTCCAGGCACTTGTTGATGGTCTCAATATGTCAAAGAACTTATTTTTACAAAAAAACCGTACTTATGGGTAAAACTCACCCCTCGGGAGAGGGAGATTTAGAGCGGACGCCGCGCGGGGTGAGGCGGCCGCCGCGCGGAGATTTTGTGCCAAATAATATCGCTACGGCGCACCGTTTTGTGCGGTTTTCTTTTGAGTTTGTATGTTTGAAAAAATAGCTTCGGAATCAGTTTCACAGTAACTTTAAGTTAACAGCAGTGAAAACCAAAAACCGAAGCATATGAAAACAAAAGTAAGAGATTTTAGCGGAGAATCAATCTATGTAGGGATTGATTCACATTTAAAGAGTTGGAAAGTGACAGTGATGTCTAAAGAGTTGATGCTTAACTCCTTTACCCAACCACCAGATAGTGTACAACTTTCTGCCTACTTGAAGGGACATTATCCCGGAGCCGATATTCATTGTGTGTATGAAGCGGGATTTGCAGGATTCAATATTCAACGTCAGTTAAGTTCAGCAGGTATTAATTGTATAGTAATTCACCCTGCAGATGTACCTACAAGTGATAAGGAGAAACGTCGTAAGAGTGATAGCATAGATAGTGGAAAGTTGGCCAGAGGGCTAAAAAACGGAGATTTTAAAGCCCTTTATGTTCCTCCATTGGAACAACAGCAGGACAGGTCACTACTGAGGGTTTATGATAGACTTACCCGAGATATAACCCGGGTAAAGAATCGGATAAAATTCTTTCTGATGTATTTTGGAGAAGCTATCCCTGTTGAATTGCAAAC
>NZ_SEWF01000114.1 GCF_004168285.1 Emticicia agri
CAGGATAGTACAGTGGGCAATTATCCTACCCGTCAGATGGATTTAGGCTACCTTCAAACCGGAAGCGATAATGGAGTATTAATACATAATGGTATTCTGACAGACAACCATTATGTACCTTTAGGCTTACCCATCCAAGAGTTCATACAAAGAGATAGGGATGATTATGGTAAACGTCATCAAAGACACCTGCGTCCTTTTGAAGAAAAGGAGAGTGCTAAATGGATTGAAGCCATTGATTTTGCCCGTAAATATGGACGTAAAACGGGTATATCGGTTGTACAAGTAGCTGATAAAGAAGCTGATGTGGCAGAGGTCTTCAATTATGCACTTACCCATCGACAACTCTTTATTATCAATGGCAGACATGACCGTAAACTCAAAAACAGTACTCAAACCCTGAAGCCCTATTTGCAAAGTTTAACCCCTGGTGGGATTGTTGAACGTTCGCTCTTAGATGCCAAAGGCAAAGCACACCTATGTGAGTGTCAGATTACTTTTGCAAAAGTTGACTTACAGGATTTAATTAAACCTATTTATGTACTCACCTTGCAGCAACTTCAACCTATCAAAGGACAAGACTTAGCCCATTGGATGATACTTACCAATGTGCCGGTAAAGACTTTAGCAGAGGCGGTAGCTATTATTGATACCTATACCCGCAGATGGACTACCTGTGAAGATTTTCATAAATGTCTCAAAACGGGTTGTAGTATCCAACAAAGACAATTACAATCCCCACAAGCACTCTTTAATACCATCAGTCTATTGAGTTTAATAGCGATTGGTTTATTAAGAACAAGATATTTAGCTCTCAAAGAGCATGCCCAGAAGACGACTAATCATCTGATTAATGAATTACTCTCACAGGATGAGTTAATGATGGCTGACATAGCTGCCGATAAATATCTGATGCCTATTGACTTAACTTTTGCCCAGAAGCATACCAATTTATGGTTTATGCTGCTTTTAGCCAGGATGGGAGGGCATCAGGGTATCAAACAGGCTGGTATGCCCGGATGGCAAACAATCTGGAAAGGTTGGATTTATTTCCAGGCACTTGTTGATGGTCTCAATATGTCAAAGAACTTATTTTTACAAAAAAACCGTACTTATGGGTAAAACTCACCTCTCCCGAGGGAGAGGGGTTGGGGTGAGGAAAAATTCCAAACGGTTCGCCGTAGCGATATTATTTGGTACAAAAGACTTTTTAGTTTGTATGTTTGAAAAAATAGCTTCGGAATCAGTTTCACAGTAACTTTAAGTTAACAGAAGTGAAAAGCAAAAACCGAAGCATATGAAAACAAAAGTAAGAGATTTTAGCGGAGAATCAATCTATGTAGGGATTGATTCACATTTAAAGAGTTGGAAAGTGACAGTGATGTCTAAAGAGTTGATGCTTAACTCCTTTACCCAACCACCAGATAGTGTACAACTTTCTGCCTACTTGAAGGGACATTATCCCGGAGCCGATATTCATTGTGTGTATGAAGCGGGATTTGCAGGATTCAATATTCAACGTCAGTTAAGTTCAGCAGGTATTAATTGTATAGTAATTCACCCTGCAGATGTACCTACAAGTGATAAGGAGAAACGTCGTAAGAGTGATAGCATAGATAGTGGAAAGTTGGCCAGAGGGCTAAAAAACGGAGATTTTAAAGCCCTTTATGTTCCTCCATTGGAACAACAGCAGGACAGGTCACTACTGAGGGTTTATGATAGACTTACCCGAGATATAACCCGGGTAAAGAATCGGATAAAATTCTTTCTGATGTATTTTGGAGAAGCTATCCCTGTTGAATTGCAAAC
>NZ_SEWF01000115.1 GCF_004168285.1 Emticicia agri
CCAAGGTAGTCTGTTCACCAAGCACGCTTACATTAACAGCGAGTGGTTGTGCAGGGACAGTGAACTGGTCAACAGGAGCATCAGGTACAAGTGTAGTTTTATCAAGTGTTGGCACTTATAGCATTACAGCGACCTGTACAGTTGGTTCCTGTACCAGTCCGGCGAGTGCAGCAGTTACTGGCTTACAGATTGTCAGTCAGCCAACTGCTCCAATGATTACAGCCCCGGCTACCAAGGTAGTCTGTGCACCAAGCATGCTTACTTTAACGGCAAGTGGTTGTGCAGGGACAGTGAACTGGTCGAATGGTTCATCAGGTACAAGTCTGACGCTTTCAAGTGTGGGTGCATATAGTATTTCTGCTACTTGTACAGTTGGCTCTTGTACCAGTCCGGCGAGTGCAGCAGTCACAGGTTTGCAGATTGTCAGTCAGCCAACTGCTCCAACGATTACAGCCCCAGCTACCAAGTTAGTCTGTTCACCAAGCACGCTCACTTTAACCGCAAGTAGTTGTGCGGGAACAGTCAACTGGTCGAATGGTTCATCAGGTAGCAGTCTGACCCTTTCAAGTGTGGGCACTTATAGCATTACAGCTACTTGTACAGTTGGTAGTTGCACCAGTCCGGCCAGTTCAGCAGTCACAGGATTACAAATCATCGCTCAACCAGCCGCCCCAACCATTACTCCTCCGGGTTCTTTAGTAGTTTGTGCACCGAGTACTTTAACCCTGACAGCAAGTGGTTGTGCAGGAACAGTCAACTGGTCAAATGGTTCATCAGGCACAAGTATAGTTTTATCAAGTGT
>NZ_SEWF01000116.1 GCF_004168285.1 Emticicia agri
CCAACTGCTCCAACGATTACAGCCCCAGCTACAAAAGTAGTGTGTTCGCCAAGCACGCTTACTTTAACGGCAAGTGGTTGTGCAGGCACAGTCAACTGGTCGAATGGTTCATCAGGCAGTAGCTTAACGCTTTCAAGTGTGGGTACCTATAGCATTACAGCGACCTGTACAGTTGAGTCTTGTATTTCTCCGGCAAGTGTAGCAGTAACAGGATTACAAATTATCGCTCAACCATCAGCACCGACCATTAATGCACCAAATCCCAAAGTGGTTTGTGCGCCAAGTACTTTAACCTTAACGGCAAGTGGTTGTGCAGGAACAATTAATTGGTCAAATGGTTCATCAGGTACAAGTATAGTTTTATCAAGTGTTGGCACTTATAGCATTACAGCTACCTGTACAGTAGGTAGTTGTATTTCTCCAGCAAGCACGGCAGTTACTGGCTTACAGATTGTAGCTCAGCCAACTGCTCCAACGATTACAGCCCCAGCTACCAAGGTAGTCTGTTCACCAAGCACGCTTACTTTAATCG
>NZ_SEWF01000117.1 GCF_004168285.1 Emticicia agri
AAGAGCCAACCGTACAAGTAGCAGAAATACTATATGTACCCACACTTGAAAGCGTCAGACTCGTACCTGAGGAACCATTCGACCAATTGACTGTGCCTGCACAACCACTGGCTGTCAGGGTTAAAGTACTCGGCGCACACACCACTTTTGGATTTGGTGCATTGATGCTTGGGGCTGCTGGTTGGGCTACAATTTGCAATCCTATTACTGCTACACTTGCCGGAGAAATACAACTACCTACTGTACAAGTAGCAGAAATAGAATAAGTTCCCACACTTGAAAGGGTTAAGCTACTGCCTGATGAACCATTCGACCAGTTCACAGTCCCTGCACAACCACTTGCCGTTAAGGTTAAAGTACTCGGTGCACACACTACTTTTGTAGCCGGGGCTGTAATCGTTGGAGCAGTTGGCTGACTGACAATCTGCAAACCTGTGACTGCTGCACTTGGCACACTTGTACAAGACCCAACTGTACAGGTTGCTGTAATGCTGTAAGTGCCTACACTTGATAAAACTATACTTGTGCC
>NZ_SEWF01000118.1 GCF_004168285.1 Emticicia agri
CAGGATAGTACAGTGGGCAATTATCCTACCCGTCAGATGGATTTAGGCTACCTTCAAACCGGAAGCGATAATGGAGTATTAATACATAATGGTATTCTGACAGACAACCATTATGTACCTTTAGGCTTACCCATCCAAGAGTTCATACAAAGAGATAGGGATGATTATGGTAAACGTCATCAAAGACACCTGCGTCCTTTTGAAGAAAAGGAGAGTGCTAAATGGATTGAAGCCATTGATTTTGCCCGTAAATATGGACGTAAAACGGGTATATCGGTTGTACAAGTAGCTGATAAAGAAGCTGATGTGGCAGAGGTCTTCAATTATGCACTTACCCATCGACAACTCTTTATTATCAATGGCAGACATGACCGTAAACTCAAAAACAGTACTCAAACCCTGAAGCCCTATTTGCAAAGTTTAACCCCTGGTGGGATTGTTGAACGTTCGCTCTTAGATGCCAAAGGCAAAGCACACCTATGTGAGTGTCAGATTACTTTTGCAAAAGTTGACTTACAGGATTTAATTAAACCTATTTATGTACTCACCTTGCAGCAACTTCAACCTATCAAAGGACAAGACTTAGCCCATTGGATGATACTTACCAATGTGCCGGTAAAGACTTTAGCAGAGGCGGTAGCTATTATTGATACCTATACCCGCAGATGGACTACCTGTGAAGATTTTCATAAATGTCTCAAAACGGGTTGTAGTATCCAACAAAGACAATTACAATCCCCACAAGCACTCTTTAATACCATCAGTCTATTGAGTTTAATAGCGATTGGTTTATTAAGAACAAGATATTTAGCTCTCAAAGAGCATGCCCAGAAGACGACTAATCATCTGATTAATGAATTACTCTCACAGGATGAGTTAATGATGGCTGACATAGCTGCCGATAAATATCTGATGCCTATTGACTTAACTTTTGCCCAGAAGCATACCAATTTATGGTTTATGCTGCTTTTAGCCAGGATGGGAGGGCATCAGGGTATCAAACAGGCTGGTATGCCCGGATGGCAAACAATCTGGAAAGGTTGGATTTATTTCCAGGCACTTGTTGATGGTCTCAATATGTCAAAGAACTTATTTTTACAAAAAAACCGTACTTATGGGTAAAACTCACCCTATTTCAAGGAGAGGGGTTGGGGGTGAGGAGGATTTTATAAGAATCTCGCTTTCAGTTCAGGCGTCGGTAGCCGGCAGGCATCCATTTTCCCCATAAACCGATAGCGGTTTTTAGCTACCAAATCATAGACAAAATCACGGATAAACTTGGGGACTATCTTAAAGCCATACAACAACTTCCAGAGTCCATTCATATTTCGGGCTATCTCCAGTGCTGCATCAGATTTCTGATAGAGTCTGCCGTCTTTTTCCAGTATTACACTATCAAAATCAGTTATAGTAGTAATCTGGTACTTGGCAAGAATAGCTCTTCCGGGTTCTGACTGCAAAGCGGCGAATTTGAACACTCCTTTTTGGTCTCTATCAATCAGAAAATTGATAGAAGCATTACAGAAATTACAGACACCATCAAATAAGACTACCATAGCTTATTATTTTTGCATCGAAACTGCTTTCTCTCCTTCCGGATTTAGCTCTCCATTATTGTATTTCGATGGGCATTTCAATAAGATTTGTTCAGCACGAAAAACTTTATTCTGTAAATCCATGCTACCTACTACTACCACTTTCTCTGACTTATCCAAATCCTGTGGTTTCGGTTGGTTATAAATCACTTTCTCTTCACGTTGTAAAGAGTCAATCATGGTAAACTGAAAACTGTTCGGGTCAGTTACAGGGTCATATATCATTCCTACGATATTGCCCTGTGTATCTTTCTTTAATGAACCCACTACGTGGATAGACTTGTTATTGCCGTTTTTAGCCAAATCTTCCGCTTCGCTAAAGCCTACATAAGTACTGGCGTCGCCCACAGTAGAAATAATAATTCCAACAGCTATCGCAATTACTCCTAATGCGATAATATGTGATTTTTTCATAAACCTTTTTCTATTTTACTAATCTTTCTATCTAACAAAACTAAATAACTAATAATTCCCAGAAAAACTACGGCAATTACAGCCACTACTACCCATATTTTCCCGTCTTCACGCATTTTATCAGCCATTTCTACCTCTTGCTGCGCAAATAGATTGGTTGAAATCAGGAGTGTTAAGGTTAAAAATGCTATTATTTTTTTCATGTATATCGGTATTAATTTAAACTCATTAGATGAAACTACTACTATTAATATATTATCCCTACGGGATACGAAATTATACATACTACTTATTTCTACAGATATATCGTCCCTATGGGTAGGTTGTCCAATCTGTAAAAAAGTTCTTTCATATTCTTAATGTATTTTTCCTTCTAAGAACTTGCTTATCAGCGAGTACTGCCTTACCCCATTGGTCTAAATCTGCCATAGAAACCTCTTCTAAGGCTGTCTTTATGTCGAACTTAAGTCCTTTGTTTGTTCTAAGTGGTAGTGCCAATACTTGCTTGGTAATGCCATGCAATGGATTGGCAGGTAGTTTTTGCTTGAATTTAGCAAACAAAGACTCCAAACAGTTTGAACAGCAATTCCAAACAGTGTCTGCATTAGGTAATTTTAACTTTTCTGTCTGTAAATACTCTTCAATAGCTGTGATTATTTTTCCATCCACTCTCAGGTGATGTTTTTTAAGCACATCCTTACATTGCTCAATATTTTCATAAGATAACCCTTTGATTTTCAGTAAATCTATTACCTGTTGACTCATTTGAAAAACTGCTTGAAGCTCTTCAATTAAGCCCTGATGCTGTTTGATAGGTCTAAAAAAGTCTTGTTCTTTGGCTGAAAAGGTTTCAAAACAAGTAATAATCTTCTTTGACCAGACAATACTGGGCTCTAAATTCATGAACCGAGCAATCACTCTTTGTTTAGGTGGAAGCAAGTAGGCCACCTCTCTCATGATTCCTTGAAATTTAGCCTGTGCGATGGCTTGCTGCCAACTGATAAACTTACCATGGTTACGATAGTGTTTCTCTACTATCAAGGCTATTTGATGAGAGACGTCTGCAATCCTGATACAACCACTATCACCAATACCCTTGCGTAAATTACTATTGCCATCACTGATAATATAGACAGGTTTACTACCCATTTTTTCTGTCACTTTTTCAATCTCTGCCCTAATATCTTCCGCTTTCCAGGATGATCGCACTGCGATAGACAAAACACTGACCTGTTCATAGTTTAAAGCAGTTGGCTGCTCTTTTTGGGCAGCTACTCCCAAGATAAGTACTAACCTTTGCTGACCGATTACCATACACTCATCAATGATTAAACCATAGGACTTACCAAGCTCACAGACTGGATGAGTATATTTATAGTAGCCTAATTTCTGCACCCATACAGCAATGATACTTTTACTGGGTAAGACGCCTAAAACACCGAATTCTAACTGAATGTATAGCAAAATCTTTACAATTCCTCTATAGCCACAGCCTAAAACCAAGTATAAGTATACACTCATTTGAATAGTCTGAACACTGTACTGATATCCTTGAGCTTTAGTAATCCGACCTGAATTTTGCTTGACAGAACGCAATTCTGAGGATTGTAAGGTCTTATATTTACGCTTCCACAAATCCCGACTCGCCTCTAATTCTTTCAGTCGCT
>NZ_SEWF01000119.1 GCF_004168285.1 Emticicia agri
TGACAGGCGAATGGTTCCTTCTTCACAAACCGGGCTGTTTGAAGCAATTGTCGGTACTGGAAGGTCTTTGATTTCTAAAGTAATCGTAACTGAGTCGGCACAATTAGGGTGTCCTTGCTCATACGCTTTCAACTTATATTTGTAAACACCAACAGCTGTAGGAAGTGCAGTGAATGACAATGAATTCTGACCTGAGATAATTCCAGTAGTCGGGTTGCTTGTTCCGTTATCATTGTACCATTCATAAATGAAAGTTGCGTTCGGATTCGGAGTAGTCTGGGTATTCTGAGCCGTGATAGCAGCAAATGTTGCATTAAAACAGATGCTTTGGTCGCCCGGACTAACCAATACCGGTGGTTTACCAGCTTCAATAAGAATCGGACAACAGCCACCACTCGGACAGGCGTTTGGCCCAACTGTCATATTATATGAATACTCACCTTCGCTGAATATGGTCATAGAGCCGTCAACATTCAGCCTTACACCATTACTTGCAGCATTTCCGGCTGTAATTATAGTACTACCTTTTCTCCATTCAATTCCGGTATAGCTTGGTAAAGTAATGGTATATTCATCATTGGTACAGTAATCGAATGGGGTTGAAATACAAGCAGACCCCTGGTCATCTTCGCCTGCGTTATTAGTAGTAGGACTTGAGTCAATATCCTGCTCATTTTCAGCCGATAAGTTGGCCGTTACATATTTTACACCTCTTGTGCTGACTGTTCCGGTTAAGGTCAAAGTAACAGTCTGGTTAACAGCAAGGTTACCGATTGTCCAGGTAGTGCTGCCATTATAAGTACCGGCAGCTGTTGTACCTGTTACTCCGGTAAGTCCTGCCGGAATACCTACGGTATAAACTACGCCTGTTGCAGGTCCTGTTCCTTTATTCTGAACAGTAATTAATACTGAAACAGTACCATTCAGTGCGACATAGCCGCTTGGTGTAACTGCTGTAGTTACCTCAATATCAGGATTTACAGGGGCTGTATTAAAGTTTACATATTCTAATGTAAAACTTTTATCTGTATAACAGGTACCATCTACCGAATACACACGGATGGTATATGCTGTCCCTGCCTGATTGGTTGGAGTAGGCAAGGTTTGAGAAATATAGCCTCCTGTTAAAGTAGAAAATTTGGGTGCACTGGCAAAATCGGGTCCGGTATAGGTATTGCCTACCGAGTAACCAATTCTATGGTCGCCTGATAATGCTCCCGAAATACGGATTTTAGCATCATTGGCAGTTGCAGTTGTGGCATCAACTCCTACTAAATTAAAATTTATGTCTACTTGGCAAGGCACAGGTGTTTGGGCAGCCACTTTTTGGTTCATAAATAATAGGAGGACACCAATAATTGATAGCCAAACCCATGGTCGGGTTCGTCTATGACTGGTCTGGAAAGTAATCTTGGGTACTTTGTTTTCCATTTGACAAATTGTTAAAATTTGGATATGTAAAGCTTAATTAAATTGAGTACTTACTTTGTTTTTAATACTGTGGCAGGTGGACAATAATTTTGTGGACACCCTTCACATTGTTTGGTTAATGAAACAGTTCTATCAATGGTACAACCATCAATATTTTTTATTCTAACAGTGTAAGCTTGGCTACTTCCTGTTGGGTTTGGTAAATTAGATGCTGGTACTAATCCGCCCGACGGTATGGTTATAAAAGCTGAGGCTATGGCACTATTATATGATGGTCCGATATTATAAGAATACTGGTCATCATTTCTATATCTATTTAGCAAAAGTTTACCATTATCTTGTGGATTATTCACAATACAAGTAGAGTTTATAGCAACAACCTCAGCATTTGGGGCAGAGTTGATTCTTGCTAAACCCGCTGTACGGGAAGGGCTTGAACAATTATTAGTGAAGCACGAGGCAAAGTAAAATGTGCTTTGCGTTAACGTATTTGTAGCAAAAGTTATGCCAGTTCCTACCAGATTTCCCCCTGTTTCAGCATCATACCACTGAATTGCACCTCCTATGCAACCATTAGCAGTAAGTGTAACCGACCCTGCCTCGCAACGGCTTGCCCCAGTAACGATTGGAGGTGTAGGTAAGTCATAAATTACTACAGTAATAGTTGCCGTAGCGCTACAACTCAATGAGTTTGTTACCGTAACAGTATAGATACCGTTAGCCGCTGACGTTGCATTAGTAATACTTGGGTTTTGATTGTTTGATGTATAAGCATTTGGTCCTGACCATGAATAAGAAGTGCCACCAGAAGCTGTCAGATTCAATGTTTGTCCCACACAAACAGGACTGTTTGAACCTGCTGTCGGTGTTGGCAGAGCATTAATCACTACCGAAGTAGTTGCTGTGGCACTACAGCCATTGGCATTGGTAACTGTTACTGTATAAACTCCGGCGTTAGCCGCTGTTACGTTGCTGATACTTGGATTTTGATTGGTTGAACTGTATGAATTTGGCCCTACCCATGAATAGGTTGTACCACCTGATGCTGTCAAGTTCAAAGTTTTACCTACGCAAACAGGTGTGTTTGAACCTGCGGTTGGGGTTGGTAAGGCATTAATGACTACTGAGGTAGTCGCTGTGGCACTACAACCATTGGCATT
>NZ_SEWF01000120.1 GCF_004168285.1 Emticicia agri
CGCTTTAGTAGCCGCTGATATGCTCAATGATAAGGTTATTCCTTTTCATGAGCAAAATCAGATTCGTCTACTAAGAGTTTTAACTGATAGGGGTACAGAATATTGTGGTAATAGGGAGCAACACGAATATCAATTATATTTGGCTATAGAAGATATTGACCATACTAAAACTAAGGCCAAAAGTCCTCAAACTAATGGTATATGCGAGCGTTTCCATCGTACTATTCAGGATGAATTTTATGCGGTTGCCTTTCGTAAAAAACTGTATCATTCTTTATCAGAACTACAAAAAGACTTAGATTCGTGGCTGAATCATTATAATACTCAGAGAACTCATACTGGTAAATATTGCTATGGTAAAACACCAATGCAAACTTTTATGGATAGTTTACAGTTAGCTAAAGACAAGCTCTTGGAAGAGGTCTTTAAAATAAACATCTTAGAAGACAATAAAAAAATGACTGAAGTGCCGAGACTATTTTTTAAACTGTGTCAAAACTAAACTTAGAATTTTTCTAATTTTACAATAGACAAAGTTTTTTTATGGCAACCAATCAAGACTTCGATTTTAAGGCTTTTCAAGAAGAAGCCATCAAGGGTTTATATTCAGGCAAGCCCTTAACAGGTGAGAATAGCATTTTTGCTCCCATGCTCAAGCATTTTTTAGAGCAATCCTTACAGGGTGAGATGGAAGCTCATTTATTAGAAGAGCGATCATTAGGCAAGTCAAACAGGCGAAACGGTACTTCAAGTAAAAGGGTAAAAAGTAATGTTGGGGAATTTGAACTGCAAACCCCAAGAGACCGTTCTGTAAGTTTTGAACCAAGTATAGTATCCAAGCGGCAAGTTGTTTTAACAGAGCAATTAGAGGGTCAAATTATTTCGATGTATAGCCGTGGTATGAGTTATTCAGAAATAGGCAAACATCTTCAGGAAATATATGGCTATTCCTTGTCTGCCAGTGAACTTACCAGTATTACTGACAAGGTATTACCCATGTTAAGAGAATGGCAGGTACGTCCATTATCACGCATCTATGTAGTTGCCTGGTTGGATGCGATGTACTATAAAGTAAGAACCGATGGTAAGGTTAATACTCGTGTGCTTTATAGCGTTATTGGATTGAATTTAAGAGGTCAGAAAGAAGTATTAGGTATTTATCTGACAGAAAGTGAAGGGGCAAAATTCTGGTTAAGCGTACTTCAGGATTTCAAAAATAGAGGTGTAGAGGATATTTTTATTTCCTGTGTGGATGGTCTAAAAGGTTTTCCGGAAGCTATTGAAAATGTGTTTCCTAAGACCCAAATACAATTGTGTGTTGTTCACCAAATTAGAGGTTCTTTACGCTTTATTCCAGAAAAATACATTAAAGAATTTATTGTTGATTTAAAGTCAGTCTATCAAGCTCCCAATAGTATTATTGGTGAAGAGAACTTGCTTGTTCTTGAAGAGAAATGGCGTA
>NZ_SEWF01000121.1 GCF_004168285.1 Emticicia agri
CCGCATAAAATTCATCCTGAATAGTACGATGGAAACGCTCGCATATACCATTAGTTTGAGGACTTTTGGCCTTAGTTTTAGTATGGTCAATATCTTCTATAGCCAAATATAATTGATATTCGTGTTGCTCCCTATTACCACAATATTCTGTACCCCTATCAGTTAAAACTCTTAGTAGACGAATCTGATTTTGCTCATGAAAAGGAATAACCTTATCATTGAGCATATCAGCGGCTACTAAAGCGTTTTTCCGGTCATAGAGTTTAACAAAAGCTACCTTTGAATAAGTATCTATAAAAGTCTGTTGATAAATATGGCCTACTCCCTTAATATTACCTACGTAATACGTATCCTGTGCTCCTAAATAACCCGGATGATGTGTCTCTATTTCTCCATGAGCCTGTTTCTCAGCTTTGGCTCTTTCTAAGGCTGTTATTTGCTCATCTGTAAGGATAATTCCTTCCTGATTAACCTTCGCTTCCAATGCTTTTAAACGTTTCTTAAAGGTAGCTAAATCATGTCTTAACCAGATTGAACGTACTCCACCAGGAGAGACAACTATACCTTGTTTCTTTAGCTCATTTGATACTCTTAGCTGTCCATAAGCTGGTAAGTCCAATGCCATCTTGACAACGGCTTCTTCTACTAACGTATCTACCCGATTTTTCTCTATGGGTTTTCTGCGACTAATTTCTTGAAGTGCTAATTCACCACCTTGTTCATAGAGTTCCTTGAAGCGATAGAAACTATCTCGACTATAACCCATTACCTTGCAAGCCTTTGAGACATTGCCTAAAACATTGGCAAGTTCTAATACTCCTAACTTGTTCTTGATGATTTTTGCCTGTGTTGTCATTTGATTTAATCTTTAATTTTAAGTTACTAAATAAATCGTAACTGTCAGATTAAATCATGACTATTTCAGTTTATAACTCGAAATCTTCATCAGCGATTCTATCAGCGAAAATAATACTGATTTCTGATAAAATCTCTTTCCAGCTAAAAACCTTCTTATTCCAGAGTTTATCCATGTTCATAATGGATAGAAAAGCCAATTTTAGCAAAGCATTATCAGAGGTAAATGCACCCTTAGTCTTGGTCAGTTTACGAATCTGCCTATGATATGCCTCAATGGTATTGGTTGTATATACAATTTTTCTAATGGCTGGGGAGTATTGAAAAAAGACAGATAACCTTTCCCAATTATTAATCCAGGGCTCAACCGCCTTAGGGTACAATTTACGCCGGCTTTCCTTGGAAATTCTCTTAGATAAAATATTCTAACGACAAGACACTCAAAAATCTGAGTGTCTTGTTGATTTTCAAAGAGCAACATCTTTAAAAAGTACAATCTATCGTGAGTTTTTCGTCAATTGAGACTTTTCTGTTTACGAGTAGACACACTGAACCACCCCATTTTATGGGTGAGTTTTGATATGAAATTTTCAATTTAAGCGGCCATTTGGGCTTGCCTTTGAGCTTTCTGTCTTCGTTTGGCAATCAAAACAGCATTGGCAGTGTGAATACCGAAAAATAGCCAAACTTGTTCGTTGTCAGGACTTCTGGCTTTGTTCTTATGCAAGAGGTAATGTTCCTTTTCATTACCAAAACTGCCTTCTAAACGTGTAGCTCTTTCTTTATTAAGTACTGCTTTGATTTGTTTGGTAGCTTTATCATCTTTTCCAGTACCCTTTCTAATAAAGTTGGTCTGGATGTTCTTCTGAGTAGTATATTTACGATTTTCATTGGTAGCATAAATCCTGTCAGCAGCTATATGGGTACATAGACCAAAAGTACTTTTATGTTTGACTATACTGATTTTCAGACGTTTACACTCATTGAAGGCTTCATAACTTCCATATTCAATTATGCTGATTCCACCTACCTGCAACTTATGAACCTTCATTCCGAACTCTAAGGGTTTATTCTCTTTTCCCCTGATAATGGGTCTGAGGTAGGGTTTGTACAAACTTACTATCCGGTTTGGTATCTTGGCTTGTGGGTGTAAGTATCGCTGTTTTTGCTGTTGATAAACCAGTTTAATGGTCTTAAATGTTTCAGCGTCTACCATACTTAATCCTTTCGCTTGAGTTTGATTGAGCAGGGATTGATAGGCTTCTATTCCTTTATCCAACAATTTTAGTAAAGCATTTTGCCTGCTTCTGGTTTTTCTATA
>NZ_SEWF01000122.1 GCF_004168285.1 Emticicia agri
ATGGGTCTGAGGTAGGGTTTGTACAAACTTACTATCCGGTTTGGTATCTTGGCTTGTGGGTGTAAGTATCGCTGTTTTTGCTGTTGATAAACCAGTTTAATGGTCTTAAATGTTTCAGCGTCTACCATACTTAATCCTTTCGCTTGAGTTTGATTGAGCAGGGATTGATAGGCTTCTATTCCTTTATCCAACAATTTTAGTAAAGCATTTTGCCTGCTTCTGGTTTTTCTATAGCTTTTCTTTCGCAGTTTGCTGTAAGAGATATATTTAGTCTTTTGGTCTTTAAACTTTGAGCGAGGTAATTTGATTCGATAAGTTTGACACAGGGTGGGAATCTGTTTTTCCCATAACCATTGACAAGATTCCCAAAGTAATTTCACATCTGTAGGGAAGCGAATATAAGACTCATAACAGGTAGCATCCATTAGTACTACTTGTTTATCAGGTATTTCCTGCTTCCAATTTGCAATAAGGGTTTGTTGTAAAACGCCTAAATCAATATGCTTTGCCAGGTAAGTTCGTGCATTAGAGACAAAAGCATTATCCCGAACCATTTGATTATCACACAATTGAATGCCACAAAACATTTGTATAGCCCAGTCAGTATTTAATCGCTCTAATAGCTTTTCATCACTCAGTTTCAGATAATGCTTCAGAAACATTAAACCAAAATATCCTCGTGGTGGTAAAATGGAAGGAGAACCAACTTTGGTTTTCTTTTTTGGAAGAAGATTGTCTAAAGCTACCCAATCTATGGTTTGATAAATCGCACCTAATTCTGTCTTATTCTTGAAAATGTGCAATCTGGAAAAATTTGGAGAATCCAAATCAAATAATGTACCTTGCATCTGTATTTTTAATTCTTAGCAGAAGAAAAATACGAAAAACCCCGAAATATGTCAAGTTCGTGCATATTCGGGGTTTATTTATTTGCTAAAATATTGCTAATCAAATCGTTACCCTATTAAAGGAGAGCCTAATTATATGGTCAATCATTGGTCATCATGGTTTCCAAAATTGCCGTCATATCAAGCTTATAATGCACGAATTAATGCAATATACTGGCATTTTGAGGTAATTATTTCCCATTTGATGAATCAAATGAATTTTAATGATTGCTATGATAATGTATCTTTGGTGGATTCATTGCCTATCATGCTTTCCAAACACCCTTATACAGCTAAAGTAGCATCTGAGATAGCAGATAAGGGTTATTGCGATGCAAAAAAACAATTTTATCATGGAGTAAAGCTCCATTTGATAGGTAAGGACAGATTTGAAAAAATACCTAAACCTAACTTTTTTGATTTTACGCCTGCCAGTGTGAATGATTTAACAGCTATAAAACCCATGATTTGCCAATTAAAAAATCAAATTGTGGTCGGTGATAAAGCATATAGTTCAGAAAAATTCAACCAACAACTTTCTAAAAATAAC
>NZ_SEWF01000123.1 GCF_004168285.1 Emticicia agri
TTGCCAACGCCGACAGTAGGTTCAAACACACCAGTTTGTGTAGGTAAAACCTTAAACTTAACAGCATCAGGTGGCACAAGCTATTCATGGTCAGGACCGAACTCGTACAGTTCAACAAGCCAGAATCCAAGTATAAGTAATGTAACTACAGCGGCAGTCGGAGTTTACACTGTAACCGTAACCAACGCCAATGGCTGTAGTGCCACAGCTACAACGTCAGTAGTGATTAATACTTTGCCAACACCGACAGCAGGTTCAAACAGTCCTGTTTGTGTAGGACAAACTTTAAACCTAACAGCAACGGGGGGCACAAGCTATTCATGGTCAGGACCGAACTCGTACAGTTCAACAAGCCAAAACCCAAGCATAACTAATGTAACTACAGCGGCAGCCGGAGTTTATACGGTAACAGTTACCAATGCAAATGGCTGTAGTGCTACAGCTACTACTTCAGTAGTAATTAATGCTTTGCCAACGCCAACCGTAGGTTCAAATAGCCCAGTTTGCGTAGGACAAACTTTGAATCTGACTTCATCAGGTGGCACCTCTTATTCATGGGTAGGGCCAAACTCATATAGTTCAACAAGCCAGAATCCAAGTATAAGTAATGTAACAACGGCTAATGCAGGAGTTTACACCGTAACAGTTACGAATGCCAATGGCTGTAGTGCAACGGCGACTACTACAGTAGTCATTAATGCCTTACCAACGCCAACTGCAGGTTCAAACACACCAGTTTGTGTAGGACAAACTTTAAATCTAACCGCATCAGGTGGAACTTCTTATGCTTGGTCAGGGCCAAACTCATATACTTCAACTAATCAAAATCCAAGCATTAGCAATGTAACATCAGCTAACGCAGGAGTTTATACAGTAACAGTTACCAATGCCAATGGCTGTAGTGCCACAGCCACTACTTCGGTAGTGATTAATGCTTTACCAGCACCAACTGCAGGTTCAAACACACCAGTTTGTGTAGGAC
>NZ_SEWF01000124.1 GCF_004168285.1 Emticicia agri
CACCATTGGTTACTGTAACTGTATAAATCCCTGCATTACCTGATTGCGCATTGGGAATAGTAGGGTTCTGACTTGAACTATTGAATGCAACAGGCCCCGACCAACTATAAGCACTCCCCCCGGAAGCAGTTAATTGAATTGTTTGACCTATGCTATAAGGACCAGTATTAGCTGCTATTGCCAAGGGTTGACTGACAATCTGTAAGCCAGTAACTGCTGCACTGGCCGGAGAAATACAAGACCCAACTGTACAGGTCGCTGTAATGCTATAGGTACCTACACTTGAAAGGGTCAGACTGCTACCTGATGAACCATTCGACCAATTAATTGTTCCTGCACAACCACTGGCGGTTAATGTAAGCGTGCTTGGTGAACAGACTACCTTGGTTGCTGGGGCTGTAATCGTTGGTGCAGAGGGCTGAGCTACAATCTGTAAGCCAGTAACTGCCGTGCTTGCCGGAGAAATACAACTGCCCACGGTACAAGTAGCTGTAATGCTGTAAGTGCCTACACTTGATAAAACTATACTTGTACCTGATGAACCATTTGACCAGTTGACTGTCCCTGCACAACCGCTGGCCGTTAAGGTTAAAGTACTTGGCGCACAAACTACTAAAGAACCTGGAGGAGTAATGGTTGGTGATGCTGGTTGAGCTACAATTTGCAATCCTGTTACTGCTGCACTGGCCGGAGAAATACAAGACCCAACTGTACAGGTCGTTGTGATACTATAAGTGCCTACACTTGATAAAACTATACTTGTGCCTGATGAACCATTTGACCAGTTGACTGTTCCTGCACAACCACTTG
>NZ_SEWF01000125.1 GCF_004168285.1 Emticicia agri
GCTGCTGGTTGAGCGATAATTTGTAACCCTGTTACTGCTGCACTGGCTGGACTTGTACAAGACCCAACTGTACAAGTAGCAGAAATACTATACGTCCTACACTTGAAAGGGTTAAGCTACTACCCGATGAACCGTTCGACCAGTTGACTGTCCCTGCACAACCGCTGGCCGTTAATGAAAGCGTGCTTGGTGAACAAACTACTTTTGTAGCCGGGGCTGTAATCATTGGAGCAGTTGGCTGAGCTACAATCTGTAACCCTGTAACTGCTGCACTGGCCAGACTGGTGCAACTGCCTACTGTACAAGTGGCAGAAATACTATAAGTACCCACACTTGAAAGCGTTAAGCTACTACCTGATGAACCATTCGACCAGTTCACTGTGCCTGCACAACCACTCGCTGTTAAGGTTAAAGTACTCGGTGCACAAACTACTAAAGAACCCGGAGGAGTAATGGTCGGGGCTGCTGGTTGAGCTACAATTTGTAACCCTGTTACTGCTACACTTGCCGGAGAAATACAAGACCCAACTGTACAGGTCGTTGTGATACTATAAGTGCCTACACTTGATAAAACTATACTTGTGCCTGATGAACCATTTGACCAGTTGACTGTTCCTGCACAACCACTTG
>NZ_SEWF01000126.1 GCF_004168285.1 Emticicia agri
AGTGGTTGTGCAGGAACAGTCAATTGGTCGAATGGTTCATCAGGTAGTAGCTTAACGCTTTCAAGTGTAGGCACTTATAGTATTTCTGCTACTTGTACGGTTGGGTCTTGTATTTCTCCGGCAAGCACGGCAGTTACTGGCTTACAGATTGTAGCTCAACCAACTGCTCCAACGATTACAGCCCCAGCTACAAAAGTAGTGTGTTCGCCAAGCACGCTTACTTTAACGGCAAGTGGTTGTGCAGGCACAGTCAACTGGTCGAATGGTTCATCAGGCAGTAGCTTAACGCTTTCAAGTGTGGGTACCTATAGCATTACAGC
>NZ_SEWF01000127.1 GCF_004168285.1 Emticicia agri
CCGAGGGTTTCAGACAAGGAGAATTTTCTTCAACCGAAACAGATTTAGCTAACCTTTTAGGCAGAAAACCAGCCACAGTAAAAGATTTTCTGACAGGCGTTTATTCAGCTTGATAAACGTAGGTAGATACTTAGGTACGGGTAAATCGCTACCTGAGTCCCATACCGTTTGTGCGTTGATACAACATTACCACTGCGTTCGACAGCTCATTGATACCCATGCTTTTAGGCTTGTCCTGACCCATAAGCGGCCACTCATAGAGCAATAGTAAAAAAACAATCAGAAGGTATGTCTTCATCAGACTTTTATATAATAGGTATAGTATATCAAGGCTTTTTATTCTATAAGCAAAACTATTGATAATAAACAGTAAATAGAAGAAATATGCCTAAACCTTATTATACGGTTAAGCCTGGATTGAGAAAAGAATGATTTTTAAACTATAAATGAGTAGGTTTTCGCAGTAATAGGTTATAAACAGGCGTAAAAAAATGGCTGTATTAAAAGGAAATTGTTGGCAAAATTATATTTGGCACAAATTTTTCCTCACCCTCTAAATCTCCCTCTCCTGAAAAAGGAGCGGCCGCCGCGCGGAGGGAGACTTTAAGCCCTTCTCCTTTTTCAGGAGAAGGGTTGGGATGAGGATTTTTCCAAACGGTACGCTGCCAAATATTATTCTGAACTCCTTCCTTTCAATACAGCCCTATTCTAAACAACAAATAAACTCTTATTTAACTCCTGCCGAAATTGTTATCATTACGGACAGTCTTCTATTTTAGCCAGAAAGACCTCGCTGCCTCCTGCCTGAAAACCGGGGTTCATCACTATCGCTTTTGCTGCATAATAATTGACACCTGTGGCTACATTGGCGGTACTGGTAATGGTTTGAGACACCCGGTAATTGCCTGCTGCCTGACTACCCGAGAAAGTAAGATTGACATTGACAGTAGCCACTACAGGCACTCTTACCGACTGACAAGGGCTTGCGCCTATCAGCGAACAACCCACATAATAGGTAGTAGTAGTAGCAATACTTGGCGTATTAAAGCTCGTGCCTGTACCTAAAGATGTTCCCCCACTTACGCCTGCATACCAGTTAATCGTACCACCTGCGCATCCGGTGGCAGTAAGGGTTACAGAACCAGTGCCACAACGACTGCCTGCTGTCGGAGTCGGCGGAGTCGGATTAGTTACCGTAGCAGTGGCCGTTACTCTGGCAGATGTACAAGTACCTATTGTACAGCTTGCATAATAGTTAGTAGTAGTTGATATACTTGGCGTATTAAAACTGGTGCCTGCACCTAAGGAAGTTCCACCACTTACACCTGCATACCAGTTAATTGTACCACCTGCACAACCGGAGGCAGTAAGCGTTACAGAGCCAGTTCCACAACGGCTGCCATTGGTGGTAGTTGGCGGATTGGCATTGATTACCGTAGCCGTTACCAATACTCTATTTGATATACAGTTACCAATAGTACAACTCACGTAGTAGTTGGTAGTAGTGGAGATACTTGGCGTATTAAAGCTGGTGCCAGTTGCTAATGAGGTTCCGCCGCTTACACCTGCATACCAGTTAATAGTACCCCCTGCACATCCGGTGGCTTTAAGATTTACTGACCCTGTGCCACAACGGCTACCTGCTGTCGGAGTCGGTGGAGTCGTATTGGTTACCGTAGCAGTGGCCGTTACCCTAACCGATGTACAGGTACCCACCGTACAACTGGCATAATAGTTAGTAGTAGTGGAGATACTTGGCGTATTAAAGCTCGTGCCTGCACCTAAGGAAGTTCCACCAGTTACACCTGCATACCAGTTAATAGTACCACCTGCACAACCGGAGGCAGTAAGCGTTACAGAACCTGTACCACAACGGCTACCATTGGTGGTAGTCGGCGGATTGGCATTGGTTACTGTGGCGGTTACCAAAACTCTATTTGATGTACAACCACCGATCAGGCAACCTACATAGTAGTTGGTAGTAGTGGAGATACTTGGCGTATTAAAGCTGGTGCCTGTAGCTATTGATGTTCCGCCACTTACGCCTGCATACCAGTTAATCGTACCACCTGCGCAACCTGTGGCAGTAAGCGTTACCGAGCCTGTGCCACAACGACTGCCGTTTGTTGGTGTAGGTGCTGAGGCCGTAATTACAGTGATAGTAGCCACTGCCGAATTAATGGCCGCACAGTTACCATTTTTAACCACTGCCCGGTATTTGGTTGTTTGCGACAGATTAGAGAAATTGAGCGTAGTAGTTGTATTGGCAATAGTAACAATGTTACTCACAAAGTTATCAGTAGAAGACTCCCATCTCACAATTGAACCCGTGTGTCCGCTGAGGGTTAGTGTACCTGAATTGGCACCTATACATACCGATTGACTTCCGGCAACCGTACCGCCTACACTTGGCGCAGTAATAGTAAAGGTAGTTTTGGTACGGCAGGCTCCTGTAATATTAGACTGAACATAGAAATCAGTTGAACCCGGGGTAGCGGTATTCGGGATACCCGACCCGGCTACACCTACCGGATTGAACACATTGCCTGTGAATATAGAACTTCCACCGGAGGCAGCAGTAAACCAGCTATTGGTTATAGGGAAGACAGCCGAAGTTGCCTGTACGACAAAACTTCCGGTATAGCCATTCGCATAAGGAGTAACTACCAGTACATAGGTAGTTCCGGCTGTGAGGTTATAGGTAACTTTTGAAGCATATTGTAAATCACCACTATCGTCATCACCTTTCAGGAAATTGGTAGCCGGACTACCAGGCGTAAAAGTATTCAGATAAAGCGACATATAGGTATCATAAGGGAACCCTCCTGTAATACTGCCGCCAACCGTTTCAAAGGTTACAGAACCACTGCTTGGTGCTACAAAACTGATAGTTTTATAGAAAACTGCGTTAGCAAACGAACCAACAGGCGTATAAGTAGATACGTTATCTCCGGCAGCTCTA
>NZ_SEWF01000128.1 GCF_004168285.1 Emticicia agri
TTCTTGGTTTGACTAATTATTTGTTTGAAAATAGCTTTAGCCAATAATGGAGGAACAGCATTCCCAATTTGTTGTTGTTGATATGATAAACTTCCTTTAAAAATGAAGTTATCGGGAAAACTCTGTAGTCTTGCGGCTTCTCTTACGGATAAACCTCTATCTTCAAATGGGTGTATTAGCATATTTTTTCGATAGTTAGCTATTACTACAGAGGGAGCATTAGGATTCAATCTTTTGTAAATGCCACTATGACAATTCTTAGTGTTTGTGTAATTCATCATCAGTTCATTTGGAATAGCTCTCCAATTCTGTCCTGGTGGTATTCTCTTATACCTTTCAATTACATATTCATTACTTCTGGAGACATAATTTTGTGTGGCAAATTTTGAATCCCCTCTCATCATTAAAGCATATTTACTAGCCTTAGTTTGTTTGTACGGTAGTTGGTTAATATTGGAGCCATTCTCTAAAGACGGCAAATCTGATAAAGCTTCTTCAACGGTAACTTTCTTGTCGTTTTTTTCGGGAAACTTAAACTCAATACCTAATCTATTACCGACCATAAAAAAACGGTTTCTATTTTGAGGAACTCCATAATCTGATGCAATTAGAACTTCTTCTGTAGTTTTATAGCCTAGTTTCCCAAACTCATTTTTGAGCGTTTCAACAACTAGCCCATCTTCAAATGATGTTATCCCCTCAACATTCTCGAATACAAACCATAAAGGCTTTACTTCTGCTACTTTTTTTATATATTCATAAAATAGTAGATTATTCGTATTGTCTGTATTCCTTGTTTTGGAGTTTGAAGTTGAAAATCCTTGACATGGCGGCCCCCCAAAAAGTACAAATATGTCATTATACTTTTTATTTAATTTGACCTTTGCAATATCATCACATATTACTTCTGCTTTAGGATGGTTGATTTTAAAAGATTCAGCCGCAAATTCATCAGATTCAATAGCTACTTTAATGTTAATGCCTGCCATTAGAGCTCCTACACTTAATCCGCCAGCACCACTAAAAATATCTATTGCATTTAGTCTCATAAGTCAAAAGGGAAAATCTTGGAGGTATAAGATAGCAAAACTTGTCAAGTTACGAAAAATAAAAAGAGAAAAGCAAATATATAAAATGTAAATAAAATTGTCTAATATAATTATCTTAATCTTTTTTAATAGACGGTATATAATTACAAGAAATGAGTCTATGAGTTCTACTGATTGCCAAATTAAGTCATTTTGGGCAAATATCTAAAGGGAGTCTCCCGTGTGCTTTGCCAAAGCTTAGAAAGGGGACTCTGAGGGCAAGGGTCCTGGCTATAGGGGAGAGTCTGAGAGAAAAGAAACATTATTTTTGATTTATAATCTAATTCTAAACTCATAATCCAATGCCCTCAGAGGCCCTTTGCTTGGCTTGGGCTTTCGCACACAGCGGTACGCCGCCCGGGAGATTCTAAGGGCACAAAAAAGGTACGCCATTGAGCGTCATGTACACTAGATATAACCAAATTAGGGAAGCTAACTAAAATAAGATTTGACCCATGATAGAATATAATGAAATTATAAGTATGTATTCTTCCAAGATGTTTTCAATGTATTCGACTTCGATTCCTGAACATGAATGGGGAGATAAAGAAGTTGCTTTAGAATATTTGAAAAAGTACTTTTTATCGGAAGAAGAATACTCGCAGAAATGGAAGCCTATACAAAACTCAATTTTTGAAAATCAGGAAACTGGATTGCCTGCTATGATCTTTAAAGATAACTATTCATTATTGGCTATTCGTGGTGGGGTTTTGTTTGAAAAAGAAGACTTTGAAAGTCTGCAAAACTGTATTCAAACTGTAGGCGACAGCTATTTGATAATCATTCAGAATGACTATGGAGTCAAGTTTGAAGAACCTCTTTTAAGAATGAAATATCCGGTAAGTGTTAATTGGGAAGAATTGATGAGCGGAAATTTTGTTTCAAGCATTCTTTTTGAAATGTTCCATAATGAATACTTCGTGTTTAGTGAAAGCGGGAATTGGGGTAGATATTGTGCAAATGATTATATTCATCCATTAAATATAATCGGCTTTAAACCAGAATTAGCTTCTGTTTTTAAAAAAGAGTTTAAGCCGCCAAAGAAAGAACAGGAAGAGATAAGAGAATGGCTACCTCCAAATTATAAAGAAATTGTACAATCTGATTTTTAAAGAATGAAAGCAAGCACTAACTACTTCTTGCGTTCCCTCAGAGTCCCTTTGCTTAGCTTTGGCTTGCGCACACAGCGGTACGCCGCCCGGGAGATTCTGAGGAAAAAAAATTTTGGTTTTTAAAAAATACAAGTAGATGATTTCTTTTAATGAATCTTTCAATATTGCTGAGGATTATTTAATTAAGCGTTTTCAGAATTCTGATAATCCTCCGGTAATAATTTTAAATCAAACTATCGAAACTGAAAAAGCGTGGATTTTCTTTTATAACAGTAAAAGATTTATAGAGAATAATGATGAATTCGCACGATACGTTGGAGGTGGCCCGCTCGCTATTTTAAAGAATAATGGTGAAATAATTCGTATTTCTCCATTTGTTGAAAATTTCGATGAATTTTTATCTTCATACTGAATAGTGTCTTGTCCTAAAATAGGTTGATGTAAACCTATTTTAAAACAGACAATCAAAGCAAAAGCTACGCTATTGCGGAGGTCTCTGCGTTGGCAGGAAAACCGCTATCATTGCCTGATGACAAGAACATTAAATGCATTACCGGTAATAGCTGCGATATCCTCGTTATAGATTGTCCACGCGCTACCAATCCAATATACCCCTACCGGATGATTATTATAGGCTACAGAGCCGCTGCCATACGGAGCCGGATTATAATTATGGGTAACCAGTACTATGTCTGTATGCTTCTGATTCGGGTAAGATAAAGTAGTAATATGCCCGATCGTATTAGCAGAAGTAGCTCTATGAACAAAAGCTGTCAACGCTTGGGCATTTGCCATCGTTTGCCAGGTACCATTGCCATTCGCATCACTGGTGAACACTTTTCCGGCTCCTGCATTTGGTTGAATCTGCAAAACTTTTATTTTGGCAGTATCTGCTTTAATACTCCCTGACACCTGAAGTTTTTCAGGAGTTATAGATTGTGCAACCGCCGCCAGAGAAATAATAGACAGTAACTGGAGTAGAATAAATTTTTTCATAGTTTGTGA
>NZ_SEWF01000129.1 GCF_004168285.1 Emticicia agri
GACCATCCGGGCAAAAAACGCTAACGGTAAATGGAGTACTGTAGTAGTACGGAAGTTCTACAAAGATGCACTGCCAAGCAATATAAATTTAGCCAATATAACCCGTTTAGAGTATTTTATAGATACTGACCCTGGAGAAGGCAATGGAACCAATATTCCTGTTACCGCCAGTTCGTCAGTCAACAATATTCCATTGCTTGTTAATATGAGTGGTCTTTCACAAGGTACTCACTTCCTTGAAATAAGAGCGAGAGATGCCGATGGCAAATGGAGCACTGTGGGTATCAAACAATTCAGCAATGGCACCAATAGAATAGCTATCGGAACGATAGCGGCAGACATTTGTGGTCAGAACAACCTCTCATTGCCTTATACGCTTGAAGGTACTTTTGATAGTGGTAACACCGTTACTGTTCAATTGTTAGATGCCAATAACAATCTGGTTAATGCTAATATAGCATCAATCACTGCTACTGCGAGCGGTACCATCAGTGTTCCGATGCCTAATGTTGGTGTGAACACCGTTTACAAACTCAGACTTGTAAGTTCTTCGCCAGAGTTGATAAGCGAACCTGTTTTAATAACGGTAAAATCAAGTTTTACACCGACTATAACCCCAAGCGGAGATGTCAATTTCTGTGCAGGCCGTAGCGTATTATTATCAGTCAGTGGTTGCAATGGCAATGTTGTATGGTCTAATGGTATTACCAATAATATGATTAGCGTAACTGCCACGGGTACTTTTACAGCTACCTGTACTTTAAGTAATGGTTGCAGTTTCCCTTCAAGCAATACGATTATCACAGTCGTTTCGCCTTACCCACAACCTAATTCCGGTGGAAATGTCTCTGTCTGTGGAGCTAACTCAACAGCTACTTTAACAGCCAGTGGATGTAATACTGCCGGAGATAAGATTGCCTGGTTTACAACCGCCTCGGGAGGAAGTAGTCAGTTTGCAGGAGCTACCTATGTTACACCGCCATTACCTGCAAGCACTACTTATTATGTAGCTTGTGTATCAGAAGGCGGATGCGAAAGTACCAGAATACCGATTGCAGTTACCGTAAAACCATTGCCAACTGTAGCCATTACCGGTGCTACAAACATCACTTGTACAACCCCAAGTGTTACCAGAACTGCGAGCGGTGGCGGTACTTATCTGTGGTCGAATAGTCTGGGGACTACTGCTACTGCCACTATAACCAATGCAGGTACTTATACCGTAACGGTTACAGGTGCAAACGGTTGTACAGCTACTGCTACTACAAGCGTAACGGCTAACAAAACAGCTCCTACAGTAGCTATTACAGGAAGTGCCAATCTCACTTGTACAGTTAATAGTGTTACCAGAACTGCCAGCGGTGGCAGTACTTATCTGTGGTCGAATGGTTTAGGAACCAATGCCGCAGCTACTATGACAACCGCAGGGATTTATACAGTAACTGTTACGAATACAACGAATGGCTGTACTACTACTGCCACAACCAGTGTAACGACCAATACAACTGCTCCTACAGTAAATATAACCGGAACCGCTAATCTTACCTGTGCGGTTACCAGTGTTACCAGAACTGCCAGTGGTGGCGGCACTTATTTGTGGTCGAATGGTTTAGGTACGAATGCCGCAGCCACTATTACCACTGCAGGGATTTATACTGTAACAGTTACGAATACAACTAATGGCTGTACTACTACTGCTACAACCAGTGTAACTACCAATACAACTGCTCCTACAGTAAATGTAACCGGAACTACTAATCTGACCTGTACGGTTACCAGTGTTACCAGAACTGCCAGTGGTGGCGGCACTTATCTGTGGTCGAATGGTTTAGGAACCAATGCAACTGCCAACATAACCACAGCAGGTACTTATACGGTTACCGTTACTGGCACAAATGGTTGTACTGCAACTGCTACTACCAGTGTAACGTCTAATACGACCGCTCCTACGGCCAGTATTACAGGCAGTAATAATCTGTCATGTGTAGTAACCAGTGTTACCAGAACTGCCAGTGGTGGCGGCACCTATCTGTGGTCAAATGGTCTGGGTACTAATGCCACTGCTACTATAACCTCTGCAGGTACTTATACGGTTACCGTTACAGGTACAAATGGCTGTACAGCTACGGCAACCACAACTGTTACAAGTCAGGCGACACCACCTACCCCTACCATTTCTCCGGCAAGCCCGCCTGCTATTTGCTCAAGCCAGAGTGTAACACTTTCTGCCAATGGTTGTACGGGTGGTACTATCACATGGTCAACGGGGGCAACAGGTAGTAGTCTTACGGTCTCTCCGGCTACCACTACTGCTTATACTGCCAGATGTAAAGTTGACCAATGTTTTGGTAATAACAGTGCTGCGGTAACAGTTACTGTAACACCTACCTGTAATTACCCGATTACGATACAACCTGCTCTTGTGGTTGTATGTCCTAATACATCGGTTACACTTACGGCAAGCGGTTGCCCGGGTGTTATTACATGGACGGGAGGAGCCACCGGAACCAGTATAACTGTTACTCCGGCAGCTACAGGAACTTATACGGCAACCTGTTCAGCAGGTGGGAGTGGTAGCAGAGTAATAACTGTGAATGCAACAGATGTAACACTGTCTAATGCAGATAATATATTAACGGGTACTTCTAAGTTTCAGGTAACGCAAAACATTATTTCAACCAGTCAGATTGGTCAGGACGCCACTAATCCAAAGCCGAATGTCTTGTATCAGGCCGGAAAATCAATTGTTTTGCAACCTGGTTTTAGCACAGCCTCCGGCAGTATATTCAATGCTGTCATACAAGGTTGTAATTAGGTAAGCAATTAAGAAATTCAGCCATAACAAAAATGAGTCATTCCGAATTTTGGAATGACTCATTTTTTTGCTTATCAATAATTCCTGATTCAATCCATCCGATAAACCAGATACCTGATTTTAAGCGTTCCGTCTATTTTTCCTAATTGTTTAAAATCTGCTTTTAGCTTGAATGTAACCCAGAAAGCCTGTTTGTATAAACCATCAAATAAAGCAGGTTGCTCTATTTCTTTTACATCGGTAATTTCAATCTGAGCATCAGGCACTTCTGTAAATTGTTTTATTACCGTACCGCCATTGTTCTCATATTTCACAGAGGCATTCCATTGGTCATGGGTTTGTACACCGATTTTTTTTATGCCGGGTACTAAATATTGTCTGAATTTTTCAACCCGCTCGTTAATACTAAAATCAGGGTTGGCTGAACCTAATACATGGAACATACCATTAAGTGTCATCTCAATCTTTTTTCCAGCCACATTTAAAACTATGGTATTCAATATTTTAGTTGATAAAGGGTCTGTTTCAGAAAGCATCGTTCTGCATTCATTACCATCTTCGCTGAAACTATACTGCTCGTTTAAAATCGTTCCTTTAAATGATGCCGTTTCTTTAGTTACTGCATTAGTAATACTTACATTTTTAGTGATGGTCGTTTTTTGGCCATATTTGTCTTCCACAGTCAGAAAAACCGGATAACTATCGTTTCTTTCATAGATAAATTCAGGATTTGCCAAACGGCTTCTGTTCTGTGTTTTTGTATCGTTCCAATAATACTTTAGTCCGGCCTCGGGAGATAGATTTTTAAATCTGACCTTACCATTCTCTAAAACTTCATAAGAAAAATCAGCTTTTGGTTCAGGTACTTTATTGGTAATATTTACTTCTGTCTCTAATGAATTTGAAGTAACAGCATTAACCGCTCTGAAACTTATTTTATACGTACCGTTTTTAGCATATTTATGCGAAAAAGTAAAAATAGCATCGGCCGTAATTTCTTTAGGTTTAAATTGCACTTTGTCAGTTTTTCCATCGCCCCAATCAACACTTACTTCAGTATCATGCTGATAAGGAAAAACTTTCAGTTGCAAAGTTACTCCGGCATTTTCATCGTAAGC
>NZ_SEWF01000130.1 GCF_004168285.1 Emticicia agri
AACGTGAGTTCGATGGTTAAAATATTGTATTTCAATTAGTTATAATAAGAATTGGAGTAAAAATGAGAAATTTATGAATTCCCGTCCATAAACCTCAAAAATCACCCCAATTCTTATGCAATATAATGAAAATAAGCTAATTGAAATCTTTGTGAGATGCGATGATTTCTGTCAATTATTTGATAATTGGTTAGCAAAAAGGGGGGTACCTGCAAACCAAAACCAACCCTTAAGTACCTTAAGTGATAGTGAAATTTTGACACTTATTATATTCTATCATTATTCAGGATATAAATGCTTTCAGTACTATTATCAAGATTTAGTAAGGAATGTTTTAGTGAAAGATTTCCCTAAAATACCTTCATATAATCGTTTTATTGAATTAATTCCCTATCAGACTCTGAGATTACAAATGTTCTTAAAATACCTTTCTTTGTTTTCTATTAGGACGGGTAATTATTTTATTGATAGTAAGAAAATGCCCGTTTGTGATAATAGACGAATTCATTCAAATAAAGTCTTTGTAGGGTTTGCTGGTCGTGGAAAATCTTCTACTGGTTGGTTCTATGGACTAAAAACCCACCTGATAATCAATGAATTAGGTCAAATTATTAATTTCGCCCTTACACCAGCCAATATCTCTGATAATGATGACAGACTTATGAATTATATGTTTGATGGTCTAAAAGGACAATGCTTTGGTGATAAAGGATATCTAACTAAACTCTTTGAACAATACTATCTCAGAGGGCTTTTATTGATTACTAAAGTCAGAAAAAATATGAAAAATAAACTGATGAAAATAAAAGACAAAATCAACCTAAAAAAACGGGCTTTGATAGAATCTGTCAATGACATTCTAATGACTGTTTTTGACATAGATCATACCAGACATAGAAATCCTATCAATGCTATGGCTCATACTTTTGGTGGACTAATTGCATATTGCTTTTATGAGACTAAACCAGCTACTTTCATCATTAAATAAACATCGAATTCACGTTAATCTATTGTTTAAGAGGCTGTCTTCTATGTTGAAAAACAAGCTTCGAGTTGATTTTTTTTGGTTTATTTAAATAATAGGCAATAGTTGTTATTGTTCTGTTGGAATGTGGGTAAGCTGCAAGCTTATCCATATTTCAACAGAACTTTTTTTAACTATAAACCAATCTTCTATGAGTGAACATCTCCAATGGAGAGTCACAAGTTAGCTATTATGTTATATAGGTGTGGGACGCAAACTCAAAATAGTGAACACTCTTTATTAGAGGTCACAGACGGCCTCAAGCGTTACCCCACCTGATAATGGTTTAATAGATATATGTTCTCTACAGACCCTGATTGATTCGATAGGGTTCTTTATTCTTTAGTACAAATCGAATTCTGTTCAGTAATTTTCTGGCTACCTTGACGATAGCTTTATTAGGTTCCATCTTTTTGATGGCAGCCTTATAAGCCAATAACAAGGAGGCATCATATCTGATACACATCCAACTGACCTCCACAAGGATATATTTCAAATATACATTCCCTCTTTTAGTAATTCTTCCCACTCTTTTGGTTTCTCCACTGTCATGACTATTAGGAATCAGTCCTACATAAGCTGACAGTTCTTTTATACTCACAAAACGGTTTATATCTGCTATTTCAGTTAAGAGAATCATACTTGTCAAGGTACCTATTCCTGGAATAGTCTTCAGAAGT
>NZ_SEWF01000131.1 GCF_004168285.1 Emticicia agri
TTTCTGATAATACACCTTTATGTTCATAAACTTTAAAGTACACAGGTAGGGCTACACCTTTTACTTGTGCCGCCAATACTAAAACGTGTAATTCAAAAGAACCGATTTTCCATTCTGTTGCATCCAAAAAAAATTATCTGCTTTCTTAATAAGGCTGTTGATAACCCATAGTAATAAGTCTATAAAAAGCCTCGTTGAACTATATCTATTGAAAAACCGAATTAAACGTTGATAATAACTACCTGATTTTAAACCTTTTTTGTCCATTATCTTTGCCATATCGTCTTTCATCTTGTAAAGATTAGTCGTTTTACTAGTCAGTAAACCTGTCAATACCATCATTACATTTTCTATCATGCTTTTATGATATTTACCTTTGATTGTGCTAAGTTTGTCTGTGAGAGTCATTGGGTGTGAGTTTTGTTTGCTTCGTCGCTACAAAATTCGCCTTTTTGGCTCTCTTTTCAACAAACTATTTTAAGTAATGCGACAAAATTATTTTAAAATTGTTAACTTTGCTCTATGCGAGCAAAACGATATATTAAATTAGAGCCAAGTGAGGTCATCACAATGGAAGAAGGGTACAAAAATGCTACCCATCATCAATTCAAACAACGTTGTCATTGTCTATTGCTAAGTCATCAGGGGTATGATATGTATAGCCTAAAATCTATATTTCAAGTAAGCCACCCTACCATCACTAACTGGTTTGACAGTTGGGAAACGCATGGGATAGTAGGTTTACGCAATCAATTGGGTCAGGGTCGCAAACCTATTTTCAATGCAGCTGATGAATCATTGGTAAAAAGCAAAGTAAAATCAAGCCCTCAGACTCTGAAAAAAGTACGTCAAGAACTGAAAGAAGCATTACAGAAAGACTTCTCTCAAAGAACATTAGAGCGTTTTTTAAAAACACTTGTCGAGCCAGTTGGAAAAGAGCCAGAAAAAGTTTAAAGTCAAAGCAAAACACTTCTGAGTACGCATATAAAGAAGACTGCTTAAATGACTTACTCGAGCTCCACCAACAAAGTCATATTGACTTATTTTATGGTGATCAGGCTGGTTTTTCGCTCAATTGTGTCGTACCTTACTGCTGGCAATTTCCAGATGAACCCGTTTATATTCTGCCACAAAAAGGCAAGAATATCAATGTATTTGGGTTGATGAATGCTGATGGAAATGAACTTTACACTTTTGATGTAAAAGGTACTATTAATGCTGATTTTGTCATCAATTCAATAGAAATATTTATTGATAAAATTAGAAAACCAACAGTTTTAGTAATTGATAATGCCAGAATTCATCACGCCAAAGTTTTTCAAGAAAAGTTAGAATTGTGGCAAAACAAAGGGCTCTATATTTTCTATTTGCCTGCTTACAGTCCACATCTAAACAGAATCGAAAGGCTTTGGAGGCATACTAAATATTATTGGCTTAAGCCTAGTGATTATCAAGATTTGGAAACCCTCAAAAAAGCCCTTGACAAAATTTGGTCTAAATTTGGTTTTGACTATCAAATCGACTTTTCTAAAATTAAAATTTAAAATAATTTTGTCGTATTACTTA
>NZ_SEWF01000132.1 GCF_004168285.1 Emticicia agri
GTTTGCAATTCAACAGGGATAGCTTCTCCAAAATACATCAGAAAGAATTTTATCCGATTCTTTACCCGGGTTATATCTCGGGTAAGTCTATCATAAACCCTCAGTAGTGACCTGTCCTGCTGTTGTTCCAATGGAGGAACATAAAGGGCTTTAAAATCTCCGTTTTTTAGCCCTCTGGCCAACTTTCCACTATCTATGCTATCACTCTTACGACGTTTCTCCTTATCACTTGTAGGTACATCTGCAGGGTGAATTACTATACAATTAATACCTGCTGAACTTAACTGACGTTGAATATTGAATCCTGCAAATCCCGCTTCATACACACAATGAATATCGGCTCCGGGATAATGTCCCTTCAAGTAGGCAGAAAGTTGTACACTATCTGGTGGTTGGGTAAAGGAGTTAAGCATCAACTCTTTAGACATCACTGTCACTTTCCAACTCTTTAAATGTGAATCAATCCCTACATAGATTGATTCTCCGCTAAAATCTCTTACTTTTGTTTTCATATGCTTCGGTTTTTGGTTTTCACTGCTGTTAACTTAAAGTTACTGTGAAACTGATTCCGAAGCTATTTTTTCAAACATACAAACTCAAAAGAAAATCGTACGAAATATTATTTGGTGGAATTTTCTCCTCACCCTCTAAATCTCCCTCTCCCGAGGTGTGTCTTACCCATAATTTGGGTATTTTTGCAAAAAATTACGTTCTTTGACATAGAGACCAAAACAGAATATTATATGGTAATAGAATCGGTGATTTCTTATCAGATGCAACATTATCGTTTTGGCGATAAACGTCTGAATAAAAGGTGTTTTTTTGCCAATCTGAACTATTTAAGACAGATAGTAGCTTGAGTTTTCCTCATGTTTTCAAAAATCAATATGCCTTGAAAGGACTCTATCGTTTAGTGAATAATAGCGAGCTTAACTGTGCGGATATTATTAAGTCTTATCGTAAAGGGTTGATTGCGTATTCTCTGACACAGTCCTTACCAGATAAGAAACAATATTATTATCTGTTTCAGGATAGTACAGTGGGCAATTATCCTACCCGTCAGATGGATTTAGGCTACCTTCAAACCGGAAGCGATAATGGAGTATTAATACATAATGGTATTCTGACAGACAACCATTATGTACCTTTAGGCTTACCCATCCAAGAGTTCATACAAAGAGATAGGGATGATTATGGTAAACGTCATCAAAGACACCTGCGTCCTTTTGAAGAAAAGGAGAGTGCTAAATGGATTGAAGCCATTGATTTTGCCCGTAAATATGGACGTAAAACGGGTATATCGGTTGTACAAGTAGCTGATAAAGAAGCTGATGTGGCAGAGGTCTTCAATTATGCACTTACCCATCGACAACTCTTTATTATCAATGGCAGACATGACCGTAAACTCAAAAACAGTACTCAAACCCTGAAGCCCTATTTGCAAAGTTTAACCCCTGGTGGGATTGTTGAACGTTCGCTCTTAGATGCCAAAGGCAAAGCACACCTATGTGAGTGTCAGATTACTTTTGCAAAAGTTGACTTACAGGATTTAATTAAACCTATTTATGTACTCACCTTGCAGCAACTTCAACCTATCAAAGGACAAGACTTAGCCCATTGGATGATACTTACCAATGTGCCGGTAAAGACTTTAGCAGAGGCGGTAGCTATTATTGATACCTATACCCGCAGATGGACTACCTGTGAAGATTTTCATAAATGTCTCAAAACGGGTTGTAGTATCCAACAAAGACAATTACAATCCCCACAAGCACTCTTTAATACCATCAGTCTATTGAGTTTAATAGCGATTGGTTTATTAAGAA
>NZ_SEWF01000133.1 GCF_004168285.1 Emticicia agri
ACTGCTGCACTGGCCGGAGAAATACAACTACCTACTGTACAGGTGGCTGTAATGCTATAAGTGCCTACACTTGAAAGCGTTAAGCTACTGCCTGATGAACCATTCGACCAGTTCACTGTTCCTGCACAACCGCTGGCCGTTAAAGTTAAAGTGCTTGGTGCACACACCACTTTGGGATTTGGTGCATTGATGGTCGGTGCTGCTGGTTGAGCGATAATTTGTAACCCTGTTACTGTTGAACTGGCTGGACTTGTACAAGACCCAACTGTACAGGTCACTGTGATACTAAACGTACCTACATTTGAAAGGATCAGACTGCTACCTGATGAACCATTCGACCAGTTCACTGTCCCTGCACAACCACTGGCGGTTAATGAAAGCGTGTTTGGTGAACAGACTACGTTGGTAGCCGGGGCTGTAA
>NZ_SEWF01000134.1 GCF_004168285.1 Emticicia agri
CAGTAACAGGGTTACAAATCATCGCTCAACCATCAGCACCGACCATTAATGCACCAAATCCCAAAGTGGTTTGTGCACCAAGTACTTTAACCTTAACAGCCAGTGGTTGTGCAGGGACAGTGAACTGGTCGAATGGTTCATCAGGTAGCAGCTTAACGCTTTCAAGTGTAGGCACTTATAGTATTACGGCGACCTGTACAGTTGGGTCTTGTACCAGTCCGGCCAGTTCAACAGTAACAGGACTACAAATTGTAGCTCAACCAATTGCTCCAACAATTACAGCCCCAGCTACCAAAGTAGTTTGTTCGCCAAGCACGCTTACTTTAACGGCCAGTGGTTGTGCAGGAACAGTCAATTGGTCGAATGGTTCATCAGGCACGAGTCTGACGCTTTCAAGTGTGGGTACATATAGTATTTCTGCTACTTGTACAGTAGGTAGTTGCACCA
>NZ_SEWF01000135.1 GCF_004168285.1 Emticicia agri
AAGTAAGCGTGCTTGGCGAACAAACTACTTTGGTAGCTGGGGCTGTAATTGTTGGAGCAATTGGTTGAGCGATGATTTGTAACCCTGTTACTGCTACACTTGCCGGACTGGTACAAGAGCCAACCGTACAAGTAGCAGAAATAGAATAAGTACCTACACTTGAAAGGGTTAAGCTACTGCCTGATGAGCCAGTTGACCAATTTACTGTGCCTGCGCAACCGCTGGCTGTTAAGGTTAAAGTATTTGGCGCACATACCACTTTTGGATTTGGTGCATTGATGCTTGGAGCTGCTGGTTGACTGACAATCTGCAAACCTGTGACTGCTGCACTGGCCGGAGAAATACAAGACCCAACTGTACAGGTCGCTGTAATGCTATAAGTACCCACACTTGAAAGGGTTAAGCTACTGCCTGATGAACCATTCGACCAGTTCACAGTCCCTGCACAACCACTTGCTGTTAAGGTTAAAGTACTTGGCGCACAAACTACCTTGGTAGCTGGGGCTGTAATCGTTGGCGCAG
>NZ_SEWF01000136.1 GCF_004168285.1 Emticicia agri
ATGGTTCATCAGGCAGTAGCTTAACCCTTTCAAGTGTAGGCACTTATAGCATTACAGCCACCTGTACAGTAGGTAGTTGTATTTCTCCGGCAAGCATAGCAGTAACAGGCTTACAGATTGTAGCTCAACCAGCCGCCCCAACCATCAATGCACCAAATCCAAAAGTAGTGTGTGCACCAAGTACTTTAACCCTGACAGCAAGTGGTTGTGCAGGAACCATCAACTGGTCGAATGGTCCATCAGGTAGCAGTCTGACGCTTTTAAGTGTAGGAACTTATAGCATTACAGCGACCTGTACAGTTGGTTCCTGTACCAGTCCGGCGAGTGCAGCAGTCACAGGTTTGCAGATTGTAGCTCAGCCAACTGCTCCAATGATTACAGCCCCGGCTACCAAAGTAGTCTGTTCACCAAACACGCTTTCATTAACCG
>NZ_SEWF01000137.1 GCF_004168285.1 Emticicia agri
ACACACTACTTTTGTAGCTGGGGCTGTAATCGTTGGAGCAGTTGGTTGAGCTACAATCTGTAACCCTGTAACTGCTGCACTTGCCGGAGAAATACAAGAACCAACTGTACAGGTCGCTGTAATGCTATAAGTGCCTACACTTGAAAGGGTTAAGCTACTGCCTGATGAACCATTTGACCAGTTGATGGTTCCTGCACAACCACTTGCTGTCAGGGTTAAAGTACTTGGTGCACACACCACTTTTGGATTTGGTGCATTGATGCTTGGGGCGGCTGGTTGGGCTACAATTTGCAATCCTGTTACTGCTACACTTGCCGGACTCGTGCAACTACCTACTGTACAAGTAGCTGTAATGCTATATGTGCCTACACTTGAAAGCGTCAGACTGCTACCTGATGAGCCATTCGACCAGTTGACGGTTCCTGCACAACCACTGGCTGTTAAAGTTAAAGTACTCGGTGCACAAACTACTTTTGTAGCCGGGGCTG
>NZ_SEWF01000138.1 GCF_004168285.1 Emticicia agri
ACAGCGACAGGTTGTACAGGTGGCACCATCAGCTGGACAGGAGGCTCGACAGGCAGCACACTGACGGTTCCCTCAACTACCGCCGGAACTTACAGTTATACAGCTACCTGTAAGATTACCACCAATGGCAAAGAATGTTCGGCATCAGATGCAGGCAAAGTAACGGTGAATCCGGGCGTAAGCATCGAGGTAAAAGATATTGTGGTTTGTCTGAATGAAACGGCTACTTTAACAGCGACAGGTTGTGTGGGTGGCACCATCAGCTGGACAGGCGGTTCAACAGGCAGCACCTTGACGGTTCCCTCAACCACAGCTGGAACTTATAGTTATACAGCGACTTGTAAAATCACTACCAATGGTAAAGAATGTTCAGCCTCAACTTCAG
>NZ_SEWF01000139.1 GCF_004168285.1 Emticicia agri
CTACACTTGATAAAACTATACTTGTGCCTGATGAACCATTCGACCAGTTCACTGTCCCTGCACAACCACTTGCCGTTAAAGTAAGCATGCTTGGTGCACACACCACTTTTGTAGCTGGGGCTGTAATCGTTGGAGCAGTTGGCTGACTGACAATCTGCAAACCTGTGACTGCTGCACTCGCCGGAATGGTACAGGAACCAACTGTACAGGTCGCTGTAATGCTATAAGTGCCAACATTTGATAAAACTACACTTGTACCTGATGCTCCTGTTGACCAGTTTACTGTCCCTGCACAACCACTCGCTGTTAATGTAAGCGTGCTTGGTGAACAGACTACCTTGGTAGCCGGGGCTGTAATCGTTGGTGCAGTTGGCTGACTGA
>NZ_SEWF01000140.1 GCF_004168285.1 Emticicia agri
ACAGCAGGCACATATACAGCAACTTGTAGCAATAGTTGTGGAACGAGTGGGGCATCGAATGTGGTAAATATCACCACAGGCACAACACCAAGTGCACCAGTGATAGCAACCAACAAGCCGAGCTTGTGTAACAATGAGACTGCGACCTTGACGGCAACAAACTGTACAGGCACAGTAATGTGGAGTACGACTGCCACAGGCACAAGCATCACCGTGAGCACAGCAGGCACATATACAGCGACTTGTAGCAATACTTGTGGAACAAGTGGGGCATCGAATGTAGTAAATATCACCACAGGCACAACACCAGCAGCACCAGTGATAGCGACCAACAAGCTGAGCTTGTGTAACAATGAGACTGCGACCTTGAC
>NZ_SEWF01000141.1 GCF_004168285.1 Emticicia agri
CTGCTATCCCTTGTGAACCATTAGCTCCAGTTGCTCCTGTCGGTCCTGCTACACCTTGTGGCCCTGCTATCCCCTGTGGTCCTTGTGGACCCGTAGCACCAGTTGCGCCAGTCTGCCCGGTAGGTCCCGTAACTCCTGTTGCGCCTATAGTCCCTGCAATCCCTTGAGGTCCTTGCGGCCCGGTGGCACCATTGGCTCCGGTTATACCCGTTGCTCCTCTTGCACCAGTTGGTCCTGCAATCCCTTGTGGACCCGTAGCACCATTGGCTCCAGTTGCGCCTGTCGGTCCTGCTACACCTTGTGGCCCTGCTATACCTTGCGACCCTTGCGGACCCGTAGCACCTGTTA
>NZ_SEWF01000142.1 GCF_004168285.1 Emticicia agri
CGGGTCCACAAGGACCACAGGGGATAGCAGGGCCACAAGGTGTAGCAGGACCGACAGGCGCAACTGGAGCCAATGGTGCTACGGGTCCACAAGGACCACAGGGGATAGCAGGGCCACAAGGCGCAACAGGAGTTACGGGACCAACCGGAGCAAATGGTGCTACAGGCTCACAAGGGATTGCAGGATCAACTGGTGCAAGAGGTGCAACAGGTACAACCGGAGCTAATGGTGCTACAGGGTCGCAAGGACCACAAGGGATTGCAGGACCAACCGGACAAACTGGCGCTACAGGAGCTACAGGACCACAAGGGATTGCAGGACCAGTGGGCGCAACAGGAGTTACAGGACC
>NZ_SEWF01000143.1 GCF_004168285.1 Emticicia agri
CTACACTTGAAAGCGTTAAGCTACTACCTGATGAACCATTCGACCAATTGACTGTTCCTGCACAACCACTGGCCGTTAAGGTTAAAGTACTCGGCGCACACACTACTTTTGGATTTGGCGCATTGATGGTCGGGGCTGATGGTTGGGCGATAATTTGTAACCCTGTTACTGTTGAACTGGCTGGACTTGTACAAGACCCAACTGTACAGGTTGCTGTAATGCTATAAGTGCCTACACTTGAAAGGGTCAGACTGCTACCTGATGAGCCATTCGACCAGTTGACGGTTCCTGCACAACCACTGGCTGTTAAAGTTAAAGTACTCGGTGCACAAACTACTTTTGTAGCCGGGGCTG
>NZ_SEWF01000144.1 GCF_004168285.1 Emticicia agri
CCTGTGGTTCCTGCTATCCCTTGTGGACCCGTAGCACCATTAGCACCAGTTGCTCCTGTCGGTCCTGCTATACCTTGTGGCCCTGCTACACCTTGTGGACCTGCTATCCCCTGTGGTCCTTGTGGACCCGTAGCTCCAGTTGCTCCTCTTGCGCCTGTGGTTCCTGCTATCCCTTGTGGACCCGTAGCACCATTAGCTCCAGTTGCGCCTGTCGGTCCTGCTACACCTTGTGGACCTGCTATCCCTTGTGGTCCTTGTGGACCCGTAGCTCCAGTTGCGCCAGTCTGCCCGGTTGGTCCTGTAGCTCCAGTTGCTCCTCTTGCGCCTGTAGTTCCTGCTATCCCTTGTGAACCATTAGCTCCAGTTGCTCCTGTCGGTCCTGCTACACCTTGTGGCCCTGCTAT
>NZ_SEWF01000145.1 GCF_004168285.1 Emticicia agri
ATTGTTGGGGCTGCTGGTTGAGCTACAATCTGTAAGCCTGTTACTGCTGTGCTTGCCGGAGAAATACAAGACCCAACTGTACAAGTGGCTGTAATGCTATAAGTACCTACACTTGAAAGCGTCAAGCTCGTACCTGATGAACCATTTGACCAGTTGACTGTTCCTGCACAACCGCTTGCGATTAAAGTAAGCGTGCTTGGTGAACAGACTACCTTGGTAGCTGGGGCTGTAATCGTTGGAGCAGTTGGATGAGCTACAATCTGTAAGCCAGTAACTGCCGTGCTTGCCGGAGAAATACAAGACCCAACCGT
>NZ_SEWF01000146.1 GCF_004168285.1 Emticicia agri
GCTGCTGGTTGAGCGATAATTTGTAACCCTGTTACTGCTGCACTGGCTGGACTTGTACAAGACCCAACTGTACAAGTAGCAGAAATACTATACGTACCTACACTTGAAAGGGTTAAGCTACTACCCGATGAACCGTTCGACCAGTTGACTGTCCCTGCACAACCACTGGCTGTTAAAGTTAAAGTACTCGGTGCACAAACTACTTTTGTAGCCGGGGCTGTAATCGTTGGAGCAGTTGGCTGAGCTACAATCTGTAAGCCTGTTACTGCCGTGCTTGCTGGAGAAATACAACTACCTACTGTACAGGTGGCTGTAATGCTATAGGTACCCACAC
>NZ_SEWF01000147.1 GCF_004168285.1 Emticicia agri
ACAGTGAACTGGTCGAATGGTTCATCAGGCACAAGTATAGTTTTATCAAGTGTAGGCACTTATAGCATTACAGCGACCTGTACAGTTGGTAGTTGTATTTCTCCGGCAAGTGCAGCAGTTACAGGGTTACAGATTGTAGCTCAACCAGCAGCTCCAAGCATCAATGCACCAAATCCAAAAGTGGTATGTGCGCCAAGCACTTTAACTTTAACGGCCAGCGGTTGTGCAGGGACAGTGAACTGGTCGAATGGTTCATCAGGCAGTAGCTTAACCCTTTCAAGTGTAGGCACTTATAGCATTAAAGCCACCTGTACAGTTGGGTCTTGTATTTCTCCGGCCAGTGCAGCAGT
>NZ_SEWF01000148.1 GCF_004168285.1 Emticicia agri
TACAAATTGTAGCTCAACCAACAGCCCCAACCATTACTCCTCCGGGTTCTTTAGTGGTGTGTGCACCAAGTACTTTAACCTTAACGGCAAGTGGTTGTGCAGGGACAGTCAACTGGTCGAATGGTTCATCGGGCACAAGTATAGTTTTATCAAGTGTAGGCACTTACAGCATTACAGCAACCTGTACAGTTGGGTCTTGTATTTCTCCGGCAAGCACGGCAGTTACTGGCTTACAGATTGTAGCTCAACCCTCTGCGCCAACGATTACAGCCCCAGCTACCAAGGTAGTTTGTGCGCCAA
>NZ_SEWF01000149.1 GCF_004168285.1 Emticicia agri
GGCACAAGTATAGTTTTATCAAGTGTAGGCACTTACAGCATTACAGCCACCTGTACAGTTGGGTCTTGTACAAGTGTGCCAAGTGCAGCAGTCACAGGTTTGCAGATTGTCAGTCAACCCTTGGCAATAGCAGCTAATACTGGTCCTTATAGCATAGGTCAAACAATTCAATTAACTGCTTCCGGGGGGGGTGCTTATAGTTGGTCGGGGCCTGTTGCATTCAATAGTTCAAGTCAGAACCCTACTATTCCCAATGCGCAATCAGGTAATGCAGGGATTTATACAGTTACAGTAACCAATGGTG
>NZ_SEWF01000150.1 GCF_004168285.1 Emticicia agri
CGCCCGATGAGCAACCTGCCACAGTTTTATGATTCGATTTTTCGGTTCTATCTAAGGCCTTTACTGCACCGCAGCCACCTGATGAACATTGTCCACAGCCCATATCCTCTGTATATATAGTTTATAGTTGGTTAAGAGTGATGGAAGTAAATGGTGAATTAGCGAATTGCGAATTAGTGAATTATTTGTTGCAGTGCATTAAATCTGCTCAATCAATAATCCTATCTTAATCAAAAACTAATTCAAATCATCATTTACAAACATCTTTTATTTATACAGATACAGGCAAAAGGCTTAGAGTAATACTATTTCTTTAACTCATTAAGAGGTGCTATTGTTATTGCTGAGGGACAACCCAATTCAAATATCATCTATATATAATAAGTCTGAAATCTCTTACTCTTCTTCTTTCAAAAACTTTAAAAGGTCTTTGCCTATATCTTTTCTGTAATATCTGCCGTCAAATATAATATTTTTTGCTAATCGTTGCGATTTCTGACGGGCAGAATTTAAGGTGCGAGCCATACCTACAGATACAATTACTCGTCCACCATTAGTTAATACACTATTGTCATCACCCGGTTTTGTGCCGGCATGAAAAATAATCGTGTCTTTTTCAGCTTCCGGTATCTGCATCAAATCACCTTTTCTGTAATCTTCAGGATACCCCTTTGCTACCACTACGGTTGCAATAGCTGCCTTCGGACTCAGCGAAAGTTTAATTTTATCAAGTTTACCTTCGGCGGTTGCTTTCATCAGTTTTACCATATCAGTTTTTATTCTTGGTAAAACTACTTCCGTTTCAGGGTCTCCCATACGTGCGTTGTACTCAATCACATAAGGTTCTCCGTTTACATTCATTAGTCCAACGAAAATAAAACCTACATATTTGATTCCTTCGGCCTGTAAGCCTGTTAAAGTAGGTTTCACTACACGTTCTTCTACTTTTTGTAAAAAGGCTTCATCGGCAAATGGTACAGGAGAAACAGCCCCCATACCTCCGGTATTAAGCCCTTTATCACCCTCGCCAATACGTTTGTAATCTTTTGCTTCGGGTAAAATTTTGTAGTTTTTACCGTCTGATAACACAAATACCGATAACTCAATGCCACTCAGGTATTGCTCTATCAGTACTTTGCTGCTTGCATCACCAAATTTGGCTTCGGCCAGCATTTCGTGCAGGCTTTGTTGGGCCTCTTTCAAGCTCTCGGCAATAATTACCCCTTTACCTGCGGCTAAACCGTCGGCTTTTAATACAATGGGTAACGATTGTTTTTCTAAATAGGCCAGTCCTTCGGCAAGCGTATCTTTTGTGAAAGTCTGAGAAGCCGCTGTCGGAATACCATATTTTTGCATAAAGTTCTTGGAGAAATCTTTGCTGCCTTCTAATTGGGCACCTGCCGCATCAGGCCCTACAATTTTTATTTTTTTAAGACTTTTATCTTTTTTGAAAAAATCAACAATGCCTTTTACAAGCGGGTCTTCCGGCCCAACAATCACCATTTCGATACTATGCTCTTTTACGGCTTGGGCAATTCCTGCAAAATCGCTTACGGCAATCGGTAAATTGGTGGCTAATGTTGCGGTACCTGCATTACCCGGTGCAACAAAAAGCTGCGTACAGTTTTTAGATTGAGAAATCTTCCAGGCAAATGCGTGCTCACGACCACCAGAGCCAATAATCAAAATGTTCATTTAGTCTAAAATTAGCGTTTCAAAGGGGCAAAGGTCGGAAGTTTTTTGGAAAAGAAAAAAATGCTTGCAGAAAATGGTAAATCTATCTGCTAAAATTCAAACTTATTGTCCTGTTTTACCCGCTCGATGGTATAATGAATGGATTTTTTACCACCATAAGCAATTTTTCTGGATACAACAGAAGCAGAAGTATAATAGGCTAAACGGGTATAAAATTCTCCCTGGCCAAAAAATGCTTTTTCTGTTTGCAGGTCATCTAACGGGATAGATTTCTTAGAAAAGAAAAATAGCTCATCTCTGTAGGCCTTGAAGCGTTGAACGCTATCCTGTGCATTAACAAAACGATAATCAAGCATCAGTGCTACGCCTTCATCAAACCAGGTCGGGATTTTTGTTTTGGTTTTCCACCAGCCTACACGAGTCATTAATTCATCATGCGACATTTCATGGGCAATCACATCTGCATTGAGTCCATCTTTATTTAACACTATCCATGAACCTACGGGTGTGCCTATGGTACAACCTGCCCCCTCTGATGTACGGCAATATTGCTGATACTTTTCCAGATTATCGCAAAATATAATGGTTGCTTCACCTTTCTGGCTGCCCCAAAAACCTTCTACACGTTTTTTAGCAATTTTAATATACTTTTTTAACGAATCCTGCTGTTTTAAAGTAGTACCAGTAGCTATATATACACCAGATTGTAAAGCATTGAAGTTATCGTACTTTACTAAAGAGCAGCGCAATACCTGCGGAAAAACCGAGATAAAAAGTAAAAAACAAAAGAATAGAAAGATAAATATGGGTTTCAGGAATCTCATTATTCTGTTAACGTATGATAACTAACTGAAAGTTCGCGCTATAAGATGTATGTTATTAAAAGTTTATGACGTAATTTTGGCAAAATTTTTTAATCACCTTACGACTTAAAAATATATGTATCAAATTATCCAACCGATTCACTCATATCTGGCATATCTTACTTTATTTCTATTAGCTTTTGCTACACTGAATGGAATGATGGGGTCAAGTAGTCAGAAAGCTTTTGAAGAAAAGCATTTAAGAATCAATAAATTTGCCCTCATAGCTACGCATACCATGTTTCTGTTAGGTGTTATTCTGTTGTTTACTTCTCCTATTACACAGGCTGCTTTTGCCGATATGAAAGCAACAATGAAAGACCCCTATTATAGATTATATGCCGTTGAGCACCCTACTATTAATTTACTTGCCGTTATTTTAGTAACTATCGGCAATGCCCGTGTGAAACGTGCAGTGGGTAATGGAAAGAAATTCAAGCAAACCATGATTT
>NZ_SEWF01000151.1 GCF_004168285.1 Emticicia agri
TACTCTACCCGAAGATTTTTAATTTATAAACAAAAAGGCTGAATTTTGTAGCGACCAAGCAAACAAAACCAACCTTTTAGAATGAGAAAACTCATTAGGGACGAAATTATAAAGATTTTTGATAAAATACCTCTTGCTAAGAATCTATCAAGGAAAAAATTCATTGGTGATTTTCTGATAGGGATGCTCGAAAGCCGGAAGGTGCAATTTAAAGAAATAGCCTTGCACATTGAGAGTGAAGCTACATTAGAATCAGTTGAACGTAGAATACAGGCATTTTTTAAGGATTATGATTTCGATTACAGGCAAGTATGTCTCTTACTATTAATGTTTTTACCTAAAGGTAAACTTCAATTATCAATAGATAGAACCGAATGGGACTTCGGCATTTATCAATGCAATATTTTGATGATAGTTGCCAAAAATGGTTCAATAGGGATTCCATTGTATTGGGAGTTATTAGATAATAATTCAGGTAATAGTAATTGTAAAGACAGGTGTGACTTATTACAATCAATTGTAGATGTGATAGGTTTGGATAGAATCGGTTTGATAGTTGGAGATAGGGAATTTATTGGTATTCAATGGCTAAAGTATCTAAAAGACAGGCAGATAAACTTCTGTATGAGATTACCTAAAAACCATTTGATAACACTTAAGAATGGGGCTGTTTGTTCAATAAACGACTTATTGTCCCATCAACAGGAGCGTTACTTTGAAACATGTTTGGTCGATGGAATCTGGTGCAATACTATGCTAAAGAAATTAGATAATAAAGACTTTTTGTTTCTGATAGGTAATCTGCCAGCCAAGCAGTTAGGAAATCTTTACCGACATAGGTGGTGTATCGAAGTTCTGTTTCAAACTTTCAAACAAAGGGGCTTTGATTTAGAAACTACTCATATTAAAGGAAACGAAAAACTTAGTAAATTGTTGGTTTTTGTTAGTATTGCTGTAGCTATAGCACTGAAAACAGGTCAATATCTCCATCAAAAAGTAAAGATGATTAAAGTCAAAAAACATGGATATAAAGCTAATAGCTTCTTTAGAAAGGGTTTAGATTATATCAGAGTAAATCTAAAAAGACAAAAACAAAATTTTATAGCTACTTGTCAGATGCTTGTATATGATTTTTTGAGGTGGATTCATTTACAATTCATCTATCACAAGGAATTAACAAAAATCTTCGGGTAGAGTACTGTTTTACCCGCTCGATGGTATAATGAATGGATTTTTTACCACCATAAGCAATTTTTCTGGATACAACAGAAGCAGAAGTATAATAGGCTAAACGGGTATAAAATTCTCCCTGGCCAAAAAATGCTTTTTCTGTTTGCAGGTCATCTAACGGGATAGATTTCTTAGAAAAGAAAAATAGCTCATCTCTGTAGGCCTTGAAGCGTTGAACGCTATCCTGTGCATTAACAAAACGATAATCAAGCATCAGTGCTACGCCTTCATCAAACCAGGTCGGGATTTTTGTTTTGGTTTTCCACCAGCCTACACGAGTCATTAATTCATCATGCGACATTTCATGGGCAATCACATCTGCATTGAGTCCATCTTTATTTAACACTATCCATGAACCTACGGGTGTGCCTATGGTACAACCTGCCCCCTCTGATGTACGGCAATATTGCTGATACTTTTCCAGATTATCGCAAAATATAATGGTTGCTTCACCTTTCTGGCTGCCCCAAAAACCTTCTACACGTTTTTTAGCAATTTTAATATACTTTTTTAACGAATCCTGCTGTTTTAAAGTAGTACCAGTAGCTATATATACACCAGATTGTAAAGCATTGAAGTTATCGTACTTTACTAAAGAGCAGCGCAATACCTGCGGAAAAACCGAGATAAAAAGTAAAAAACAAAAGAATAGAAAGATAAATATGGGTTTCAGGAATCTCATTATTCTGTTAACGTATGATAACTAACTGAAAGTTCGCGCTATAAGATGTATGTTATTAAAAGTTTATGACGTAATTTTGGCAAAATTTTTTAATCACCTTACGACTTAAAAATATATGTATCAAATTATCCAACCGATTCACTCATATCTGGCATATCTTACTTTATTTCTATTAGCTTTTGCTACACTGAATGGAATGATGGGGTCAAGTAGTCAGAAAGCTTTTGAAGAAAAGCATTTAAGAATCAATAAATTTGCCCTCATAGCTACGCATACCATGTTTCTGTTAGGTGTTATTCTGTTGTTTACTTCTCCTATTACACAGGCTGCTTTTGCCGATATGAAAGCAACAATGAAAGACCCCTATTATAGATTATATGCCGTTGAGCACCCTACTATTAATTTACTTGCCGTTATTTTAGTAACTATCGGCAATGCCCGTGTGAAACGTGCAGTGGGTAATGGAAAGAAATTCAAGCAAACCATGATTTTCTTTGGTTTGGCTTTAGTGTTATTATTAACTCGTATCCCGTGGAGTGCATGGCTTGGGTTAAATTAATCTGTAGCAAACCTATGTGCATTTAGCAAGCATAGTATTTACAGAAGGTAATTACCAAATAAAGTTTATCAGATAATTTATGTTAAGACCATATTTAGGAAATATAGGGCATTTGTCCATTATTGTTGCGTTTGTTGCTGCCTTAGTTTCTACGTATGCCTATTGGCAAGCGAGCCGCCCGACGGCACAAGTGTTGAAAGATGTGGCTACCGATTGGCTCAAATTTGCTCGTCGTGCTTTTTATGTGCATACGGTGGCTGTTATCACGGTTTGTGCTTCATTGCTAAGTATTATTTTCAATCATTATTTTGAGTATCATTATGCCTGGGATAACTCTTCATGGAGTTTGCCTTTGGGCTATGCTGTTTCCTGTTTCTGGCAAGACCAGGAAGGAAGTTTCCTGCTCTGGATGTTCTGGAATGTGATTGTAGGCGTGATATTAATTAACTCGTCTTTACGAAAAAACAAGGCTTTAGA
>NZ_SEWF01000152.1 GCF_004168285.1 Emticicia agri
TTATTTCTAACAATTGAAGTAAAATTACTTGTATTGAATAAAACATGGAAGACCTACAGGCACACTAGTGTTAAGTCAAACCCCACCCCCTACGGACACCCCGCAATAATCGCCTGAAAAACATTGCTTGTGTTTACAGTGGCTTTGAAACCCGGCTGCAAGGTAACTGAATCCGCCCCCCGATAGGTTACCTTAGCCTCTGATACCTGATTGGTAGCAGTAATCTGAATGGCTTTCATCGTAACTGTTCCGCTTGTAATGGGCTGGGTGATATTTGCCGTGGCAGGGCACTCTTCATGGTTAATCAAAATCCCGAATTGCCCACGATTGGCTCTGGCATTGCCAAAACTATAAACCCTGATATAATAGGTGTTGCCAATTATCAGGTTTGATAATGTCAACTCTTCTTTTCCGGCTTCTTTGGTTGCATCAGAACAGGCAATGGTAGTTCCATTGCAGGCTCCCGAACGAATATCAACTACCACGTCGACCTCCGGACCGCCGATAACTGCTATATTATGTTTATTAGAAACTGCTACAAATTTATACCATACATCATCATCGGCGGTACCGGTTAATGCATTACACGTAATGGCTTCGAGGCTCTGCGAAGCACCTAATGTTGTGCCCAGAACACCAGAAATGCCGGTAGAAGAAATGAGGGTAATGGCGTTGGTACATTCATCATTGGCAGGTGGTACCTCATGAACAACACTAATGGTAAATGTTCCGCTATTGGAGGCAGAAGCACCATAACTATAGACCCTGATATAATAGGTGCTGCCGATAGTTAAACCCGATACAGTTACGGTTTCTACTGCACTATTACCGGTGGCATCAGCACAGCCGATACTGATGCCATTGCAGGTGCCCGAACGCACATCTACTACCGGATTGAATCCTGAATTTCCTGCAACTGTTATCGTATGTTCAATAGATAGTGCTACAAATTTATACCATACATCATCATCGGCCGTGCCTGTATTAGTATTGCATGTAATGGCTGCCAGACTTTGGGTAGCATCTACGGTTGTGCCGTTGGTTGGGGAGGGCGACGTAGCCGAAGTAAGTGCAATGGCGTTGGTACAGTGATCATTCGCTGGCGGAAAAACATGCGTAACGCCAATGCCAAATATTCCACGATTGAGTACTGAAGCACCCCGACTATAGACCCGGACATAATAGGTGTTGCCGGGGATTAAGTTCGAAAAATTCACGGTTTCCACTCCATCAGCGGCGGTTGCATCAGCACAACCGATAGGGATGCCGTTGCAGGCGCCCGAACGAACATCTACTACCGCATCAAACCCCAAAGCGCCGAAAACTGATACGGTTTGTACATAAGAAACCGCTACAAATTTATACCATACATCATCATCGGCCGTGCCTGTAACCGCACCACACGTAATGGCTGCCAGACTCTGGGTAGCACCACCCGTTGTGCCAATAACACCGGAAGCGAGCGTCGTTGAGGAAATGAGGGTAATGGCGTTATTACAATTATCATTGGCAGGAGGGTCTTCATGCGTAACACCAACCTTGAAACTTCCACGACTGGCGTTGGTACTGCCCAAACTATAGATTCGTATATAATAGGTATGACCAATGGTTAAGTCTGATAAACCCACCTTTTCTGCCCCACCGGTAGCAGTGGCATCAGCACAGCCAATAGAGGTGCCGTTGCAGGCTCCCGAACGAACATCTACTACCGCATCAAACCCTGATTCTGGGTCGCTAACTGTTACGATATGTATAGGAGAAACCGCTACAAATTTATACCACACATCATCATCGGCCGTGCCTGTAGCTGTACCGCACGTAATGGCCGGCAGACTCTGGGTAGCCCCTACTGTGGTGCCTTCAATAGGTGAGTAAGAATCAGGAGTAGTAGAAGTAAGGGAAATAGCACCAGCACAATCATCGTTGGTATGCGTAACACCAATCCCGAATAATCCACGATTGGAGGGCATATTGCCAAAACTATAGATGCGTATATAATAGGTATTGCCGATAGTTAAGCCCGATACAGTTAAGGTATGCGCTCCGGCAATAGAGAAAGTATTCGCACAGGCGATATTGGCTCCGTTGCAGGCACCCGAACGAACATCCACTACCGCATCAAGTCCTGACTGTGGGTCACCGATAACTGTTATGTTATGTTTAGTAACAACCGCTACAAATTTAAACCAGACATCGTCGTCAGCCGTACCTGTAAAGGTAGCACAGGTAATGGCTGACATACTCTGGCTGGCGCCCACTGTTGTGCCTGCAATACCCGACAAAGGATTATGGGAAGTAAGGGTAATTGCGTTGGCACACTCATCATTAGCAGGGATTTGAGCCTGCACCCTCCCGATTGAGCCTACCAGCAAAAACAGGATTGCAATAAAAAAAGATGGGGAACTCAACGGGACGGCGGACAGTATTCGTTTTTGCATTCTTCTGGGCATTAAAGTTTGCAGTGTTCTAAAAAACTGTAAAGGTTAAAGTTACACTTTTTTATGAATTATGGCATATATATGACTGCAATTTTTAGTTATAGGGGATTTCTGCTGTATTAAAATCTGTTCAGCCTTGAATCGGTTTATGTCAACCTATTTTAGGATATCAAACACCCCTATTCAACAATCTGCAATCGAAACTTGACAATACATTCTTTTCCCACTACCTTTGCCTCGGCTTTAGGGGTATTCTGTAAAGAATTGAGAGAGTCCCTTTGAACCTGATACGGTTGATACCGACGTAGGGAAAAGCGAATAACAGAGAGCTTCAGACATTCTATCTTGTCTCTT
>NZ_SEWF01000153.1 GCF_004168285.1 Emticicia agri
AGGGATTTTTGCGCCATTGATGAATCGGATCGCCGAAGCGACATTTTCTGGAAGCAGCTTTAGCGGGGGAATTGGAAAGCCATCTGGCAGAATCAAAAGCAAAAGGGATAGTTAATCGTAAAAATGGAAAGACAAGCAAACAGGTAAAGAGTTTATCTGGGGAATTTGAACTGGAGAATAGTAGAGACCGTTCAGGGACTTTTGAGCCTATGATTTTGCCAAAGAGACAGGTAATAATCACAGAAGAACTTGAAGCTAAAGTTATAGGTTTATATGGTTTAGGGATGTCTACCAGAGATATATCTTCACATATCAAGGAGCTATATCAAATGGATATTTCAGCTACGCAGTTATCAACCATTACAGACAAAGTAATTCCAGCCATGCAGGAATGGCGTAGCAGACCCTTAGAGAGCATCTACCCTATTGTTTTTATGGATTGCATACATTATAAAGTTAAGGAAGATGGCAGAGTGGTTTCACGAGCTATATACAACATTTTAGGAGTAGACTTAGAGGGGAAAAAAGACTTAATAGGTATGTACGTGGCAGAAACAGAGGGTGCTAAGTTCTGGCTTTCTGTCTTAACAGATTTAAAACGAAGAGGTGTAGAGGACATTTTAATTGCTTGCATTGATGGATTGAAAGGCTTCCCAGAAGCAATAGCTACTGTATATCCCCAAACCCAAATACAGCTCTGCATTGTCCATCAGATACGGAATAGTTTAAAATACGTTCCTGAAAAGGATAAAAAGGCTTTTATAGCTGACCTGAAACTTGTTTACACTGCTGTAAACAAAGAAGAAGGTTTTAGACAATTAGAAGCTTTAGAAGCTAAGTGGGGCAAGAAATATATTATTGCTGTTCAATCCTGGTTTACTAATTGGGAAAACTTATCAAGTTTCTACGAGTATGCAGAAGACATTAGAAGATTGATTTATACCGCAGCGGCGGCCGCAACAAATCCTATAGAGGGTTTTCATCGTCAAGTCAGGAAGGTTACCAAAACTAAAGGTTCGTTTACTTCAGATACAGCACTCTTGAAACTGATATATCTGGTTGTACAGAGAATCTCTCAAAAGTGGACTATGCCTGTCCGAAATTGGAGTGTTACTTTATCGCAGTTATACATCATTTTTGGTAATAGAATGAAATTTCATAATTTTGAAAAAACTCACTTGAAGACAACTCCAAGTGAGTAGTAAAAATACTTGACACAGTTCAGTTTACACTCCCGGGTGTCTTGTTAATTTTCAAGGCATATTATCTTTGAAAAGTACATTTTTTTTTGATTTTTTCTTTTGCGACGACTTTTTTCTTCAGGTATAGTCACACCAAGCCACCCCATCTTTATTGGTGGACATTTACTATTAAACTTTCAATTTAAGCGGCCATTTGTGCTTGCCTTTGAGCTTTCTGTCTTCTTTTGGCAATCAAAACGGCATTGGCAGTATGAATGCCGAAATAAAGCCAAACTTGTTCGTTGTCAGCACTCCTAGCTTTATTTTTATGTAGAAGATAATGTTCTTTTTCTGTTCCGAAGCTACCTTCCAATCTTGTAGCTCTTTCTTTATTGAGCAATGTTTTGATTTGTTTAGTGGCTTTGTCATCTTTGCCAGCTCCTTTTCTGACGAAATTGGTCTGTATGTCTTTCTTAGTAGTATATCTACGATTTTCATTAGTAGCATAAATGCGGTCAGCAGCTATATGTGTACATACACCAAAACTACTTTTGTGCTTGATTATACTTAATTTCAAGCGTTTATACTCATTGAAAGCCTCATAGCTACAATGTTCTATCATGCTAATTCCTCCCACTTGTAACTTATGGACTTTCATTCCAAACTCAACAGGTTTATTTTCTTTCCCCCTAACAATGGGTCTGATATAGGGCTTATATAAACTTACTATTCGATTTGGTATTTTGGCTTGATGGTGTAAATATCTCTGCCTTTGTTGCTGATAAACCAACTTAATGGTTTTAAAGGTTTCTGCCTCTGCAATGCTTAATCCTTTCGCCTGGGTTTGATTGAGCAGTAATTGATATGCTTCTATTGCTTTGTACAATAGCTTCAATAAAGCATTTTGCCTACTTCTAGTTTTCCGATGGCTTTTCTTCCGCAATTTACTGTAAGCGACATACTTAATCTTCTGTTCTTTAAACTTTGAACGCGGTAACTTGATTCGATAAGTGCTACAAAGTGAAGGAATTTGTTTCTCCCACAACCACTGACACGACTCCCAAAGCAACTTTACATCTGTGGGAAAGCGAATGTAGACCTCATAGCATGAAGCGTCCATCGATACTACCTGCTTATCAGGTATCTCTTGTTTCCATTGGCTAATCAGAGTTTGTTGAAAAACACCCAAATCAATATGTTTTGCCAGATAGGTTCGTACATTAGACACAAAAGCATTATCTCGAATCATTTGATAATCTTTCAGTTGAACGCCACAAAACATCTGTATTGCCCAGTCAGTGTTCAACCTCTCCAACAATTTTTCATCACTTAATTTTAGATAATGCTTTAGAAACATCAAACCAAAATAGCCTTGTGCAGGTAATAGTGAGGGAGAACCTACTTTCGTTCTTTTTTGAGGTAATAGCTTAACCAGAGCGGGCCAATCA
>NZ_SEWF01000154.1 GCF_004168285.1 Emticicia agri
GGTTTAGCATTTACTTTAATTGTTAGAGTATCACGATGAGACTCACAACCATTGGCATCTAACTGACTTACGTAGTAATTAGTAACGCCTGCAGTAGTTGGGTCATATACTGGTGCAGTAGTTGAAGACACTCCTCCGGTTAAATTAGTACCATACCACAAGATAGTATTGCTACCCGATGCTGCTGCCACTAAAGTAGCTGGCGCATCTTCAGCACAGAATACTTTGTCTTGGGCAGTTGGTGGCGCTGGAAGTGGGTTAATCACTACCGCTACTGAAGCTGTTGCTGAACAAGCTACACCGTTGGTAATGGTTACTACATAAGTTCCTTCATAGGCTTCTATAGCACCAGCACGTGTAGTGCTGTCTGTATTAGCTGTGAATCCTGCTGGACCTGTCCAGGCATATAAGCCACTTGGTCCGGCTCCACCTGCTGACAGGCGAATGGTTCCTTCTTCACAAACCGGGCTGTTTGAAGCAATTGTCGGTACTGGAAGGTCTTTGATTTCTAAAGTAATCGTAACTGAGTCGGCACAATTAGGGTGTCCTTGCTCATACGCTTTCAACTTATATTTGTAAACACCAACAGCTGTAGGAAGTGCAGTGAATGACAATGAATTCTGACCTGAGATAATTCCAGTAGTCGGGTTGCTTGTTCCGTTATCATTGTACCATTCATAAATGAAAGTTGCGTTCGGATTCGGAGTAGTCTGGGTATTCTGAGCCGTGATAGCAGCAAATGTTGCATTAAAACAGATGCTTTGGTCGCCCGGACTAACCAATACCGGTGGTTTACCAGCTTCAATAAGAATCGGACAACAGCCACCACTCGGACAGGCGTTTGGCCCAACTGTCATATTATATGAATACTCACCTTCGCTGAATATGGTCATAGAGCCGTCAACATTCAGCCTTACACCATTACTTGCAGCATTTCCGGCTGTAATTATAGTACTACCTTTTCTCCATTCAATTCCGGTATAGCTTGGTAAAGTAATGGTATATTCATCATTGGTACAGTAATCGAATGGGGTTGAAATACAAGCAGACCCCTGGTCATCTTCGCCTGCGTTATTAGTAGTAGGACTTGAGTCAATATCCTGCTCATTTTCAGCCGATAAGTTGGCCGTTACATATTTTACACCTCTTGTGCTGACTGTTCCGGTTAAGGTCAAAGTAACAGTCTGGTTAACAGCAAGGTTACCGATTGTCCAGGTAGTGCTGCCATTATAAGTACCGGCAGCTGTTGTACCTGTTACTCCGGTAAGTCCTGCCGGAATACCTACGGTATAAACTACGCCTGTTGCAGGTCCTGTTCCTTTATTCTGAACAGTAATTAATACTGAAACAGTACCATTCAGTGCGACATAGCCGCTTGGTGTAACTGCTGTAGTTACCTCAATATCAGGATTTACAGGGGCTGTATTAAAGTTTACATATTCTAATGTAAAACTTTTATCTGTATAACAGGTACCATCTACCGAATACACACGGATGGTATATGCTGTCCCTGCCTGATTGGTTGGAGTAGGCAAGGTTTGAGAAATATAGCCTCCTGTTAAAGTAGAAAATTTGGGTGCACTGGCAAAATCGGGTCCGGTATAGGTATTGCCTACCGAGTAACCAATTCTATGGTCGCCTGATAATGCTCCCGAAATACGGATTTTAGCATCATTGGCAGTTGCAGTTGTGGCATCAACTCCTACTAAATTAAAATTTATGTCTACTTGGCAAGGCACAGGTGTTTGGGCAGCCACTTTTTGGTTCATAAATAATAGGAGGACACCAATAATTG
>NZ_SEWF01000155.1 GCF_004168285.1 Emticicia agri
GCTGTGAAGCTGTAAGTGCCTGCTGTCCCTGATGGTACAGTGATGCTGTTACCTGTGCTGCCATTACTCCAGCTGATAGTGCCACCCACACATCCACTCGCTGTCAAGGTTGCGGTCTCATTCAGACAAACCACTACATCGCTTACGGTTACCGTTGGCAATGGATTCACAATCACTTTGCCTGTGCCGGTTGCACTACATTCTTTGTTATTGGTCGTTACTTTACAGGTCGCTGTGAAGCTGTAAGTGCCTGCTGTCCCTGATGGTACAGTGATGCTGTTACCTGTGCTGCCATTACTCCAGCTGATAGTGCCACCCACACATCCACTCGCTGTCAAGGTTGCGGTCTCATTCAGACAAACCACTACATCGCTTACGGTTACCGTTGGCAATGGATTCACAATCACTTTGCCTGTGCCGGTTGCACTACATTCTTTGTTATTGGTCGTTACTTTACAGGTCGCTGTGAAGCTGTAAGTGCCTGCTGTCCCTGATGGTACAGTGATGCTGTTACCTGTGCTGCCATTACTCCAGCTGATAGTGCCACCCACACATCCACTCGCTGTCAAGGTTGCGGTCTCATTCAGACAAACCACTACATCGCTTACGGTTACCGTTGGCAATGGATTCACAATCACTTTGCCTGTGCCGGTTGCACTACATTCTTTGTTATTGGTCGTTACTTTACAGGTCGCTGTGAAGCTGTAAGTGCCTGCTGTCCCTGATGGTACAGTGATGCTGTTACCTGTGCTGCCATTACTCCAGCTGATAGTGCCACCCACACATCCACTCGCTGTCAAGGTTGCGGTCTCATTCAGACAAACCACTACATCGCTTACGGTTACCGTTGGCAATGGATTCACAATCACTTTGCCTGTGCCGGTTGCACTACATTCTTTGTTATTGGTCGTTACTTTACAGGTCGCTGTGAAGCTGTAAGTGCCTGCTGTCCCTGATGGTACAGTGATGCTGTTACCTGTGCTGCCATTACTCCAGCTGATAGTGCCACCCACACATCCACTCGCTGTCAAGGTTGCGGTCTCATTCAGACAAACCACTACATCGCTTACGGTTACCGTTGGCAATGGATTCACAATCACTTTGCCTGTGCCGGTTGCACTACATTCTTTGTTATTGGTCGTTACTTTACAGGTCGCTGTGAAGCTGTAAGTGCCTGCTGTCCCTGATGGTACAGTGATGCTGTTACCTGTGCTGCCATTACTCCAGCTGATGCTGCCTCCCACACAGCCACTTGCTGTTAAAGTCGCTGTCTCATTCATACAAACCACCACATCTGCTACTGTTACACTCGGCAATGGATTCACCGTTACTTTACCTGTGCCAGTTGCACTACACTCTTTGTTGTTAGTGGTCACTTTACAGGTTGCTGTGAAGCTGTAAGTACCGGCTGTGGTTGATGGTACACTGATGCTGTTACCTGTGCTGCCATTGCTCCAACTGATGGTGCCACCCACACAGCCACTTGCTGTCAAGGTCGCTGTCTCATTCAGACAGACTACTATATCTTTTACCTCAATGCTTACACCCGGATTAACCGTCACTTTGCCTGAAGTTGAGGCTGAACATTCTTTACCATTGGTAGTGA
>NZ_SEWF01000156.1 GCF_004168285.1 Emticicia agri
TTGGCTGACTGACAATCTGTAAGCCAGTAACTGCTACACTTGCCGGAGAAATACAACTACCTACTGTACAAGTAGCAGAAATAGAATAAGTTCCCACACTTGAAAGTGTCAAACTCGTACCTGATGAACCATTCGACCAATTGACTGTGCCACCACAACCACTGGCCGTTAAGGTTAAAGTATTTGGTGCACAGACTACCTTGGTAGCCGGGGCTGTAATCGTTGGAGCAGTTGGTTGTGCTACAATCTGCAAACCTGTGACTGATGTACTGGCCGGAGAAATACAAGACCCAACTGTACAGGTGGCTGTAATGCTATAAGTTCCCACACTTGAAAGTGTCAAACTCGTACCTGATGAACCATTCGACCAGTTGACTGTCCCTGCACAACCACTTGCTGTTAATGTAAGCGTGCTTGGTGAACAGACTAACTTGCTAGCTGGGGCTGTAATCGTTGGAGCAGTTGGTTGTGCTACAATCTGCAAACCTGTGACTGATGTACTGGCCGGAGAAATACAAGACCCAACTGTACAGGTGGCTGTAATGCTATAAGTTCCCACACTTGAAAGTGTCAAACTCGTACCTGATGAACCATTCGACCAGTTGACTGTCCCTGCACAACCACTTGCTGTTAATGTAAGCGTGCTTGGTGAACAGACTAACTTGCTAGCTGGGGCTGTAATCGTTGGAGCAGTTGGTTGTGCTACAATCTGCAAACCTGTGACTGATGTACTGGCCGGAGAAATACAAGACCCAACTGTACAGGTGGCTGTAATGCTATAAGTTCCCACACTTGAAAGTGTCAAACTCGTACCTGATGAACCATTCGACCAGTTGACTGTCCCTGCACAACCACTTGCTGTTAATGTAAGCGTGCTTGGTGAACAGACTAACTTGCTAGCTGGGGCTGTAATCGTTGGAGCAGTTGGTTGTGCTACAATCTGCAAACCTGTGACTGATGTACTGGCCGGAGAAATACAAGACCCAACTGTACAGGTGGCTGTAATGCTATAAGTTCCCACACTTGAAAGTGTCAAACTCGTACCTGATGAACCATTCGACCAGTTGACTGTCCCTGCACAACCACTTGCTGTTAATGTAAGCGTGCTTGGTGAACAGACTAACTTGCTAGCTGGGGCTGTAATCGTTGGAGCAGTTGGTTGTGCTACAATCTGCAAACCTGTGACTGATGTACTGGCCGGAGAAATACAAGACCCAACTGTACAGGTGGCTGTAATGCTATAAGTTCCCACACTTGAAAGTGTCAAACTCGTACCTGATGAACCATTCGACCAGTTGACTGTCCCTGCACAACCACTTGCTGTTAATGTAAGCGTGCTTGGTGAACAGACTAACTTGCTAGCTGGGGCTGTAATCGTTGGAGCAGTTGGTTGTGCTACAATCTGCAAACCTGTGACTGATGTACTGGCCGGAGAAATACAAGACCCAACTGTACAGGTGGCTGTAATGCTATAAGTTCCCACACTTGAAAGTGTCAAACTCGTACCTGATGAACCATTCGACCAGTTGACTGTCCCTGCACAACCACTTGCTGTTAATGTAAGCGTGCTTGGTGAACAGACTAACTTGCTAGCTGGGGCTGTAATCGTTGGAGCAGTTGGTTGTGCTACAATCTGCAAACCTGTGACTGATGTACTGGCCGGAGAAATACAAGACCCAAC
>NZ_SEWF01000157.1 GCF_004168285.1 Emticicia agri
AGAACATCTGTGAGAAGAGTCCAGTATCGAATATTGTGACCATTACCACAGGGACTTCACCGGATGCACCGACCATTGCAACAGACAAGACCAGTTTGTGTAATGGAGAGAGTGCAACCCTGACAGCGACAGGCTGTACAGGTACAGTGAAATGGAGTACGAATGCTACAGGAGCCAGCATCACCGTAACTACATCAGGCACATATACAGCGACATGTAGTAATACTTGTGGAACGAGTGTAGTATCGAATCAGGTGATTATCACAACAGGCAGCACACCAGCAGCACCGACAGTAACAAGTGACAAAACGGAAATCTGTACAGGTCATTCAGCAGTTCTGACAGCGACAGGTTGTACAGGAGGAAGTATCACCTGGACAGGAGGCAGCACAGGCAGTACATTGACAGTGAACACAGCGGGTACTTACACAGCTACTTGTACGACCACTTGTGGCAGCAGCAGTGCTTCGATAGTGATAACAACTAAGAATCCACCATTACCACCGACAGTAACAGCAGACAAAGATATATGTTGTACAGGTCAGACAGTGACCTTGACAGCGACTGCCTGTTCATCAGGAGTGGTGGTATGGAACACAGGAGCAACGGGTAATATTTTGGTAGTGAGTGATTCAGGGACATACACAGCAGTATGTAAGAACGAATGTGGCCAGGGAAGTTCGTCAACACCAGTGGTGATTAAGACCTTACCGAAACCGAATACACCAATCATTACGACCGATAAGACGACGGTATGTGGTACAGAGAAGGCGACATTGACAGTCAGCAACTGTAATGGGACCTTGGTATGGAACACAGGAGCGACTACGAGTACGATAGTAGTAGGCGCAGGTACTTACAGTGCTACTTGTGAGAACATCTGTGAGAAGAGTCCAGTATCGAATATTGTGACCATTACCACAGGGACTTCACCGGATGCACCGACCATTGCAACAGACAAGACCAGTTTGTGTAATGGAGAGAGTGCAACCCTGACAGCGACAGGCTGTACAGGTACAGTGAAATGGAGTACGAATGCTACAGGAGCCAGCATCACCGTAACTACATCAGGCACATATACAGCGACATGTAGTAATACTTGTGGAACGAGTGTAGTATCGAATCAGGTGATTATCACAACAGGCAGCACACCAGCAGCACCGACAGTAACAAGTGACAAAACGGAAATCTGTACAGGTCATTCAGCAGTTCTGACAGCGACAGGTTGTACAGGAGGAAGTATCACCTGGACAGGAGGCAGCACAGGCAGTACATTGACAGTGAACACAGCGGGTACTTACACAGCTACTTGTACGACCACTTGTGGCAGCAGCAGTGCTTCGATAGTGATAACAACTAAGAATCCACCATTACCACCGACAGTAACAGCAGACAAAGATATATGTTGTACAGGTCAGACAGTGACCTTGACAGCGACTGCCTGTTCATCAGGAGTGGTGGTATGGAACACAGGAGCAACGGGTAATATTTTGGTAGTGAGTGATTCAGGGACATACACAGCAGTATGTAAGAACGAATGTGGCCAGGGAAGTTCGTCAACACCAGTGGTGATTAAGACCTTACCGAAACCGAATACACCAATCATTACGACCGATAAGACGACGGTATGTGGTACAGAGAAGGCGACATTGACAGTCAGCAACTGTAATGGGACCTTGGTATGGAACACAGGAGCGACTACGAGTACGATAGTAGTAGGCGCAGGTACTTACAGTGCTACTTGTGAGAACATCTGTGAGAAGAGTCCAGTATCGAATATTGTGACCATTACCACAGGGACTTCACCGGATGCACCAGGAATCGTTACTACCAAAAACAATTTGTGTAATGGAGAAAGTGCAACATTGACCGCAAGTGGATGTCTGGGTACAGTAAACTGGAGCAACAAT
>NZ_SEWF01000158.1 GCF_004168285.1 Emticicia agri
CTCCATTTCACAGTTCCACCACAACCTGATGCTGTCAAGATTGCTGTTTCGTTACCACACAAGCTCGTTTTGTTGCTTGCAATGGTCGGTGCACTTGGCGTACCTCCTGTGGTGATAATCACTGCATTTGATGCACCACTTGTACCACAAGCCGTTGTACAGGTGGCTGTATATGTTCCTGCTGTGCCTACGGCGATACTTGTACCTGTGGCATTATTGCTCCATTTCACAGTTCCGCTACAACCTGTAGCTGTCAAGATTGCTGTTTCATTACCACACAAGCTTGTTTTATTGCTTGCGATGGTCGGCGCACTTGGCGAACCTCCTGTAATTATAACGATTACATTTGAAGTAGGACTTGTGCCACAAGAGTTGATACATACTGCTGTATAAGTACCTGCTGTACTCACTGTGATACTTGTGGTAGTTGCATTAGTACTCCACTTCAATGTTCCGTTGCAACCAGTTGCTGTTAAGGTAGCTGTTTCGTTACCACAGATACTTGTTTTATCGGTTGCGATTGTTGGAGTAGCAGGTGTACTACCCGTTGTAATCACTATTGTATTTGAAGCGCTACTTGTTCCACAACTATTTGTACAAGTTGCTGAATATGTACCTGCTGTGCTTACGGTAATGCTTGTACCAGTTGCATTCGTACTCCATTTCACAGTTCCGCCACAGCCTGTTGCTGTTAAGGTAGCTGTTTCATTACCACATAGACTTGTCTTGTCAGCAGCAATCGTTGGTGCCGATGGATTTCCGCCTGAAGTAATGGTAATTACATTAGATGCACCACTGGTTCCACAACTGCTCATACAAATTGCACTGTATGTTCCTGCTGTGCCTACTGTAAGTGTACTACCTGTTGCATTTGTGTTCCACTTCACAGTACCACCACAACCTGTTGCTGTTAAGGTAGCTGTTTCGTTACCACATAAGCTTGTTTTGTTTGCAGTTACAACCGGTGGAGTTGGTACAGTATTCTTTTTGATAACTACACCTACACTTGGTTGGCTTTCACCACATTCATTGGCACATACTGCAGTGTATGTTCCGCCTGCACTTACCGTGATAGTAGAAGTCGTTGCACCTGTACTCCAGGTTATTATTCCGTTACAACCAGTTGCAGTTAAAGTGGCTGTTTCCGTTCCACAAATAGTGTTTGTATTTGTTTTCACTTCCGGAACAGTTGGTGTTACCACAGTCTTGATTGTTACTACATTACTTGCTACACTTTCTCCGCAACCGGTAATACATTTCGCTGTATAGGTTCCTCCTGTACTTATAATGATTGAAGTACCTGTTGCGCCATTGCTCCATGTAATTGAACCTCCTGAACAACCTGTTGCTGTTAAAGTAGCCGTTTCATTGCTACACAGTGTAGATTTATTGGCAACAGTGGTTGGTGCCGCAGGAGCAGTTCCACCATTAATGGTTATCACATTTGATGCGCCACTGGTGCCACATGCATTTGTACAAGTTGCTGAGTAAGTACCTGTTGTGCTCACTGTGATGCTTGTGCCTGTCGAACCATTGCTCCAGTTCACTGTACCACTACATCCTGTCGCTGTCAGAGT
>NZ_SEWF01000159.1 GCF_004168285.1 Emticicia agri
AAGTTTACAATCGTTTTATAATGGTTCTGAATTGACCTGGCTACTGTATTGAACGATTTAAAACCAGCCTGTCTTACTTTCTCGTGCCATTTAGCCAGTCTTGTTAGGCCATATAGCTTATCATTGGTATTCTCAAAGATATGAGAAAGACTCATGGTTAAGTCATAGGCTTGCTTAATGTCAGGGTACAGGTCGAATAATAAAGTAGCTCTTTGCTTTTGGTTTTCAGTCCAGTCTTTCTCTTTTTTGTAAAGGACATATCTGCTTCTGGCTAGTAGCTGTTTGATAGTATCTCCATTGGAGAGTACTATGGGGACATATTCTGTATCGGTTTTCTTAGCCAATTCAATAGCATCATTTTCAGCATCCAGTGCTTCCCATCTGTGTTTGATTCTGATTTCCTGTAAAGCCTCTGTGGCTAGTTTTTGTACATGAAAACGGTCTGTAACTCTGGTAGCATTTGGGAAAGTTCTTTTGGCAATTAATTCCATATTAGCAGCCATATCTAAGGTAATCTCTCTGACTTTCTTGCGAAGATTGACATGAATTTTCTGTAATACATCAATCAGCGTTTCTGCCTTAGTACCCGCTATAATGGCAACAATACTGCCTTTTTTACCTTTAGATGCTTTATTTGTTAGAATAGTATAAAGTTCTCCATCAGACAAACTGGTCTCATCGATGGATAAATATTTGCCTATGTTCTGTGGAAAAAGAAGCCATTTCTTAGCATGACTTCGCTGAGGCCAAGTCTTAAAATCACTTAGATTGTTCTTATACAGACCTGAAAACACTATTACCATGTTCGTCCTTTGTCTTAAAATCACTTAGATTGTTCTTATACTGCTCTTGTAATCTTTTGCCATTTACTCCATAATAAGTAGCAATACTTTGAGTAGCATCTGCATTAGAATCGATTGATAGCTTTTAAAAAAGCGGCAAACTCTTGTGTCATTCGAGTGCCGTCCGCTACTAATTCCCAGTTCCGATATACTACTTTGCCAAGCGTATGACTAAACCACCTACGGCGCTTAATGTGTAGAAAAACTTTATGCCCTCTGATTGGAAAATCCTGAACTGTAATCTCATCAAAGAAACCTTTGGATTCCAACTTCTGAGATTCAAATTCTTTGGGTATATGATTAAATTCCTGTAGATATAAATGCATCACCTCCTCTGTAGTCTTATTAGAAGTAAGTTCAAAATTTTCAATAATGATAGCTGGTAGCAATAACTTTAATAATTCTTCGTAATTTCCTTGCATCTGTTCTTTTAGTAAAATGCAAAGGTCGAAATTATTTTACCTCCCCACAACTTTTGGGACTGATCC
>NZ_SEWF01000160.1 GCF_004168285.1 Emticicia agri
AGAGGGCTAAAAAACGGAGATTTTAAAGCCCTTTATGTTCCTCCATTGGAACAACAGCAGGACAGGTCACTACTGAGGGTTTATGATAGACTTACCCGAGATATAACCCGGGTAAAGAATCGGATAAAATTCTTTCTGATGTATTTTGGAGAAGCTATCCCTGTTGAATTGCAAACAAGCAACTGGTCAAAAGACTTCATCAGGTATCTGGATAATTTTTCACCTGGGGGCAATGGGAATCTGAGTTTTCAGGCATTATTGAGTGAATACAAAATGCTTAATCAACAATCAGCCATCTTAAAGAAACAAATCAAAGAGCTGTCAGAGCAACCCAGATATAAAACTGATGCTGCACTTCTGAAGACTATTCCAGGAATAGGTACCTTGACAAGTATGATTCTCTTAACTGAAATAGCAGATATAAACCGTTTTGTGAGTATAAAAGAACTGTCAGCTTATGTAGGACTGATTCCTAATAGTCATGACAGTGGAGAAACCAAAAGAGTGGGAAGAATTACTAAAAGAGGGAATGTATATTTGAAATTATACTACTACACCATTTTAAAATAGTTTGTTGAAAAGAGAGCCAAAAAGGCGAATTTTGTAGCGACGAAGCAAACAAAACTCACACCCAATGACTCTCACAGACAAACTTAGCACAATCAAAGGTAAATATCATAAAAGCATGATAGAAAATGTAATGATGGTATTGACAGGTTTACTGACTAGTAAAACGACTAATCTTTACAAGATGAAAGACGATATGGCAAAGATAATGGACAAAAAAGGTTTAAAATCAGGTAGTTATTATCAACGTTTAATTCGGTTTTTCAATAGATATAGTTCAACGAGGCTTTTTATAGACTTATTACTATGGGTTATCAACAGCCTTATTAAGAAAGCAGATAATTTTTTTTGGATGCAACAGAATGGAAAATCGGTTCTTTTGAATTACACGTTTTAGTATTGGCGGCACAAGTAAAAGGTGTAGCCCTACCTGTGTACTTTAAAGTTTATGAACATAAAGGTGTATTATCAGAAA
>NZ_SEWF01000161.1 GCF_004168285.1 Emticicia agri
AAGTTTACAATCGTTTTATAATGGTTCTGAATTGACCTGGCTACTGTATTGAACGATTTAAAACCAGCCTGTCTTACTTTCTCGTGCCATTTAGCCAGTCTTGTTAGGCCATATAGCTTATCATTGGTATTCTCAAAGATATGAGAAAGACTCATGGTTAAGTCATAGGCTTGCTTAATGTCAGGGTACAGGTCGAATAATAAAGTAGCTCTTTGCTTTTGGTTTTCAGTCCAGTCTTTCTCTTTTTTGTAAAGGACATATCTGCTTCTGGCTAGTAGCTGTTTGATAGTATCTCCATTGGAGAGTACTATGGGGACATATTCTGTATCGGTTTTCTTAGCCAATTCAATAGCATCATTTTCAGCATCCAGTGCTTCCCATCTGTGTTTGATTCTGATTTCCTGTAAAGCCTCTGTGGCTAGTTTTTGTACATGAAAACGGTCTGTAACTCTGGTAGCATTTGGGAAAGTTCTTTTGGCAATTAATTCCATATTAGCAGCCATATCTAAGGTAATCTCTCTGACTTTCTTGCGAAGATTGACATGAATTTTCTGTAACACATCAATCAGCGTTTCTGCCTTAGTACCCGCTATAATGGCAACAATACTGCCTTTTTTACCTTTAGATGCTTTATTTGTTAGAATAGTATAAAGTTCTCCATCAGACAAACTGGTCTCATCGATGGATAAATATTTGCCTATGTTCTGTGGAAAAAGAAGCCATTTCTTAGCATGACTTCGCTGAGGCCAAGTCTTAAAATCAATTAGATTGTTCTTATACTGCTCTTGTAATCTTTTGCCATTTACTCCATAATAAGTAGCAATACTTTGAGTAGCATCTGCATTAGAATCGATTGATAGCTTTTAAAAAAGCGGCAAACTCTTGTGTCATTCGAGTGCCGTCCGCTACTAATTCCCAGTTCCGATATACTACTTTGCCAAGCGTATGACTAAACCACCTACGGCGCTTAATGTGTAGAAAAACTTTATGCCCTCTGATTGGAAAATCCTGAACTGTAATCTCATCAAAGAAACCTTTGGATTCCAACTTCTGAGATTCAAATTCTTTGGGTATATGATTAAATTCCTGTAGATATAAATGCTTCACCTCCTCTGTAGTCTTATTAGAAGTAAGTTCAAAATTTTCAATAATGATAGCTGGTAGCAATAACTTTAATAATTCTTCGTAATTTCCTTGCATCTGTTCTTTTAGTAAAATGCAAAGGTCGAAATTATTTTACCTCCCCACAACTTTTGGGACTGATCC
>NZ_SEWF01000162.1 GCF_004168285.1 Emticicia agri
GGATAATCCAACGGAGACGCCTACAAGTCGTCTCTACAAATCGGAATATTTGCTAAAATTCTATCATTCAAACATCGAAACAATTCATAAAAATAACACCTCTACAAAATGGAATATTTGCTGTATTAATGAAAATTCAATAAATGTGCTTCACATGAATTTATGTTAGATTTTTGCATTATACATTTGGTCTTCTTGCCATTTTGCAGGATTATTGATAATATAATTAGCAATGATTTGGTAATCATTCTCTGAACGAATAATATGTTCATGAAACCTTGTCTGCCATTCAAAAGCAATATTGTTTTTTTTAGCATAAGAACTTACTGAAGATTTAAAACCTCTGATGATGGAAGCCAAATTTTTTGATTGTGCTAAAAACACATTCTGAAGGGCGGGACTATTACTATAATCAGGTTTATTATATTGATTCCTGCCAATCATAATTATGCCATGAACGTGGTTAGGCATCACTATAAACTCACCTAATTCTATATTCATATCAGGTCGCATTTCAATAGTCTTAAACCACTCTATCCAGGCTATTTTTCCTATTTCGGTAGGCACCAAAGAGGAGTCACAAATACAGCCAAAATACTGTTCTCTATTTTTAGTACAGATAGTTACAAAATAGATACCCTCATTGGCATAATTCCATGATTTTAGCCGTGCTGAAGGAACCCTGTATTTATTATTAAACAGTTCTTTCATTCAAATATTTTTTAATCTCAACATAAGAGCAAAAATATCTGAAAATCCGATTAATATAGGATGAATTTATTATAAATTTAGAAAAATATTCAATAAATTAATAAAAATACCATTTCGTAGAGACGACTTGCAGGCGTCTCCATTGGTCTGTGAATTGTTAAAATTGTCTATGGGGAATTAAATTCCAAAATAATATTTGTTGCAATGGATAGCCT
>NZ_SEWF01000163.1 GCF_004168285.1 Emticicia agri
AAGGAACCATTCGCCTGTCAGCAGGTGGAGCCGGACCAAGTGGCTTATATGCCTGGACAGGTCCAGCAGGTTTCACAGCTAACACAGACAGCACTACACGTGCCAATGCTATCGAAGCCTATGAAGGAACTTATGTAGTAACTATCACTAATGGTGTAGCTTGTTCGGCAACAGCCTCAGTAGCTGTAGTGATTAACCCACTTCCAGCACCACCAACTGCCCAAGACAAAGTGTTCTGTGCTGAAGATGCAGCAGCTACTTTAGTGGCAGCAGCATCAGGTAGTAATACTATCTTGTGGTATGGTACTAATTTAACAGGAGGAGTATCTTCGACTACTGCACCAGTATATGACCCAACTACTGCAGGCGTTACTAATTACTACGTAAGTCAGTTAGATGCCAATGGTTGTGAGTCTCATCGTGATACTCTAACAATTAAAGTAAATGCTAAACC
>NZ_SEWF01000164.1 GCF_004168285.1 Emticicia agri
GAACCGCCTGTCCAGCTGATGGTGCCACCTGTACAACCTGTCGCTGTCAGGGTCGCTGTCTCATTCAGACAGACTACCACATCTTTTACCTCAATGCTTACGCCTGGATTTACTGTTACTTTGCCTGTGCCAGTTGCACTACATTCTTTGCCGTTCAGGGTTACTTTACAAGTCGCTGTATAACTGTAAGTTCCCGCTGTGGTTGATGGTACACTGATGCTGTTACCTGTGCTGCCATTGCTCCAGCTGATAGTGCCACCCACACAACCTGTCGCTGTCAAGGTCGCTGTCTCATTCAGACAAACTACCACATCTTTTACCTCGATGCTTACGCCCGGATTTACCGTTACCTT
>NZ_SEWF01000165.1 GCF_004168285.1 Emticicia agri
GCATCCATAGTAAAAGCAGAGTATTTCATCAATACCGACCCGGGAATTGGCTTGGGGACAAATATAGTAATCCCTTCCGGTCAGACGACTTTATCGAATATCAATTTCACGATTCCTTCGGGAAGTTTGCCAGCCGGAACAAATTATCTGTATGTCAGAACCAAAGATGAAAATGGCAAATGGAGCGAACCACTAATGCGGCAATTGAATAATGTGGTGAATCCTCCTGTAACATCAATTGTAAAAGCAGAGTATTTCATCAATACCGACCCTGGAATTGGCTTGGGGACGAATATAGTTATACCCTCTGGTCAGACTACTTTATCGAATATCAATTTCACGATTCCTTCAGGAGTTTTGCCAACTGGAACGAATTACCTGTATGTCAGAGCCAAAGATGAAAATGGTAAATGGAGCGAGCCGCTGATGCGACAATTGAATAATGTGGTAACTCCTCCTGTGGCATCAATAGTAAAAGCCGAGTATTTCATCAATACCGACCCGGGAATTGGCTTAGGGACGAATATAGTTATTCCATCGGGTCAGACGACCTTATCGAATATCAATTTCACAATTCCCTCGGGGAGTTTGCCATCGGGAACGAATTATCTGTACATCAGAACCAAAGATGAAAATGGCAAATGGAGTGAACCGCTGATGCGACAATTGAACAATGTGGTAACTCCTCCTGTAGCATCCATAGTAAAAGCAGAGTATTTCATCAATACTGACCCGGGAATTGGCTTGGGGACAAATATAGTAATCCCTTCCGGTCAGACGACTTTATCGAATATCAATTTCACGATTCCTTCGGGAAGTTTGCCAGCCGGAACAAATTATCTGTATGTCAGAACCAAAGATGAAAATGGCAAATGGAGCGAACCACTAATGCGGCAATTGAATAATGTGGTGAATCCTCCTGTAACATCAATTGTAAAAGCAGAGTATTTCATCAATACCGACCCTGGAATTGGCTTGGGGACGAATATAGTTATACCCTCTGGTCAGACTACTTTATCGAATATCAATTTCACGATTCCTTCAGGAGTTTTGCCAACTGGAACGAATTACCTGTATGTCAGAGCCAAAGATGAAAATGGTAAATGGAGCGAGCCGCTGATGCGACAATTGAATAATGTGGTAACTCCTCCTGTGGCATCAATAGTAAAAGCCGAGTATTTCATCAATACCGACCCGGGAATTGGCTTAGGGACGAATATAGTTATTCCATCGGGTCAGACGACCTTATCGAATATCAATTTCACAATTCCCTCGGGGAGTTTGCCATCGGGAACGAATTATCTGTACATCAGAACCAAAGATGAAAATGGCAAATGGAGTGAACCGCTGATGCGACAATTGAACAATGTGGTAACTCCTCCTGTAGCATCCATAGTAAAAGCAGAGTATTTCATCAATACTGACCCGGGAATTGGCTTGGGGACAAATATAGTAATCCCTTCCGGTCAGACGACTTTATCGAATATCAATTTCACGATTCCTTCGGGAAGTTTGCCAGCCGGAACAAATTATCTGTATGTCAGAACCAAAGATGAAAATGGCAAATGGAGCGAACCACTAATGCGGCAATTGAATAATGTGGTGAATCCTCCTGTAACATCAATTGTAAAAGCAGAGTATTTCATCAATACCGACCCTGGAATTGGCTTGGGGACGAATATAGTTATACCCTCTGGTCAGACTACTTTATCGAATATCAATTTCACGATTCCTTCAGGAGTTTTGCCAACTGGAACGAATTACCTGTATGTCAGAGCCAAAGATGAAAATGGTAAATGGAGCGAGCCGCTGATGCGACAATTGAATAATGTGGTAACTCCTCCTGTGGCATCAATAGTAAAAGCCGAGTATTTCATCAATACCGACCCGGGAATTGGCTTAGGGACGAATATAGTTATTCCATCGGGTCAGACGACCTTATCGAATATCAATTTCACAATTCCCTCGGGGAGTTTGCCATCGGGAACGAATTATCTGTACATCAGA
>NZ_SEWF01000166.1 GCF_004168285.1 Emticicia agri
TGATGACGATAGTGGTGATTTACAATATGCTTCAAAAGTTACCTATAACCTCACAGCCGGAACTACCTATGTACTGGTAGTTACTCCTTATGCGAATGGCTATACCGGAAGTTTTGTCGTACAGGCAACTTCGGCTGTCTTCCCTATAACCAATAGCTGGTTTACTGCTGCCTCCGGTGGAAGTTCTATATTCACAGGCAATGTGTTCAATCCGGTAGGTGTAGCCGGGTCGGGTATCCCGAATACCGCTACCCCGGGTTCAACTGATTTCTATGTTCAGTCTAATATTACAGGAGCCTGCCGTACCAAAACTACCTTTACTATTACTGCGCCAAGTGTAGGCGGTACGGTTGCCGGAAGTCAATCGGTATGTATAGGTGCCAATTCAGGTACACTAACCCTCAGCGGACACACGGGTTCAATTGTGAGATGGGAGTCTTCTACTGATAACTTTGTGAGTAACATTGTTACTATTGCCAATACAACTACTACGCTCAATTTCTCTAATCTGTCGCAAACAACCAAATACCGGGCAGTGGTTAAAAATGGTAACTGTGCGGCCATTAATTCGGCAGTGGCTACTATCACTGTAATTACGGCCTCAGCACCTACACCAACAAACGGCAGTCGTTGTGGCACAGGCTCGGTAACGCTTACTGCCACAGGTTGCGCAGGTGGTACGATTAACTGGTATGCAGGCGTAAGTGGGGGAACATCTTTAGGTACAGGCACGAGCTTTAATACGCCAAGTATTGCTACTACTACTACCTATTATGTGGGTTGTTCGCTGATAGGCGCAAGCCCTTGTCAGTCGGTAAGAGTGCCTGTAGTGGCTACTGTCAATGTCAATCTTACTTTCTCGGGTAGTCAGGCAGCAGGCAATTACCGGGTGTCTCAAACCATTACCAGTACCGCCAATGTAGCCACAGGTGTCAATTATTATGCAGCAAAAGCGATAGTGATGAACCCCGGTTTTCAGGCAGGAGGCAGCGAGGTCTTTCTGGCTAAAATAGAAGACTGTCCGTAATGATAACAATTTCGGCAGGAGTTAAATAAGAGTTTATTTGTTGTTTAGAATAGGGCTGTATTGAAAGGAAGGAGTTCAGAATAATATTTGGCAGCGTACCGTTTGGAAAAATCCTCATCCCAACCCTTCTCCTGAAAAAGGAGAAGGGCTTAAAGTCTCCCTCCGCGCGGCGGCCGCTCCTTTTTCAGGAGAGGGAGATTTAGAGGGTGAGGAAAAATTTGTGCCAAATATAATTTTGCCAACAATTTCCTTTTAATACAGCCATTTTTTTACGCCTGTTTATAACCTATTACTGCGAAAACCTACTCATTTATAGTTTAAAAATCATTCTTTTCTCAATCCAGGCTTAACCGTATAATAAGGTTTAGGCATATTTCTTCTATTTACTGTTTATTATCAATAGTTTTGCTTATAGAATAAAAAGCCTTGATATACTATACCTATTATATAAAAGTCTGATGAAGACATACCTTCTGATTGTTTTTTTACTATTGCTCTATGAGTGGCCGCTTATGGGTCAGGACAAGCCTAAAAGCATGGGTATCAATGAGCTGTCGAACGCAGTGGTAATGTTGTATCAACGCACAAACGGTATGGGACTCAGGTAGCGATTTACCCGTACCTAAGTATCTACCTACGTTTATCAAGCTGAATAAACGCCTGTCAGAAAATCTTTTACTGTGGCTGGTTTTCTGCCTAAAAGGTTAGCTAAATCTGTTTCGGTTGAAGAAAATTCTCCTTGTCTGAAACCCTCGGCAAACCCTGCTGACACGCCAATCACTTCGGCAGGCAGACCTGCATTGGTCAGTACCTGAACATACGTTTCAGGTTCAGGACTTATGTATCCTACCTGTTTACCCGAAGCCTCGCTGATGAATCGGGCAATATCATGGAAAGTAACCGCTTCGGTATTAGAGATAACATAGTCTTTATTTTCATGACCTTTGCCTGTCAGAACATTGGCTGCGGCCTCTGCCAT
>NZ_SEWF01000167.1 GCF_004168285.1 Emticicia agri
CTGCAAACATTGAAGACATATTAATAACATTGGTAGTGTTCCAAGAACCAATCGGCTGGTTAAAAGCGGAGGCATCTTCAAACATCTCATACATTGTAGTAACCTTGGAAGTGTTCCACGAACCAATAGGCTGATTAAAAGCAGATGCCCTAAGAAACATACCAGACATATCAGTAACCTTGGAAGTGTTCCACGAATCAATAGGCTGATTAAAAGCAGATGCACTAAGAAACATAACTGACATATCAGTAACATTGGAAGTGTTCCAAGAACCAATCGGCTGGTTAAAAGCAGATGCACCTGCAAACATAGAAGACATATAAATAAGATTAGCAGTATTCCAGGAATCAATGGGCTGGTTAAAAGCGGATGCATTTGCAAACATTGAAGACGTACTAATGACACTAGACATATCCCAGGAATCAATAGGCTGATTAAAAGCAGATGCTCTTGCAAACATGTTAGACATTGTATTAACATTGGCAGTGTTCCATGAAGCAATCGGCTGGTTAAAAGCGAATGCACCTGCAAACATTGAAGACATATTAATAACATTGGTAGTGTTCCAAGAACCAATCGGCTGGTTAAAAGCGGAGGCATCTTCAAACATCTCATACATTGTAGTAACCTTGGAAGTGTTCCACGAACCAATAGGCTGATTAAAAGCAGATGCCCTAAGAAACATACCAGACATATCAGTAACCTTGGAAGTGTTCCACGAATCAATAGGCTGATTAAAAGCAGATGCACTAAGAAACATAACTGACATATCAGTAACATTGGAAGTGTTCCAAGAACCAATCGGCTGGTTAAAAGCAGATGCACCTGCAAACATAGAAGACATATAAATAAGATTAGCAGTATTCCAGGAATCAATGGGCTGGTTAAAAGCGGATGCATTTGCAAACATTGAAGACGTACTAATGACACTAGACATATCCCAGGAATCAATAGGCTGATTAAAAGCAGATGCTCTTGCAAACATGTTAGACATTGTATTAACATTGGCAGTGTTCCATGAAGCAATCGGCTGGTTAAAAGCGAATGCACCTGCAAACATTGAAGACATATTAATAACATTGGTAGTGTTCCAAGAACCAATCGGCTGGTTAAAAGCGGAGGCATCTTCAAACATCTCATACATTGTAGTAACCTTGGAAGTGTTCCACGAACCAATAGGCTGATTAAAAGCAGATGCCCTAAGAAACATACCAGACATATCAGTAACCTTGGAAGTGTTCCACGAATCAATAGGCTGATTAAAAGCAGATGCACTAAGAAACATAACTGACATATCAGTAACATTGGAAGTGTTCCAAGAACCAATCGGCTGGTTAAAAGCAGATGCACCTGCAAACATAGAAGACATATAAATAAGATTAGCAGTATTCCAGGAATCAATGGGCTGGTTAAAAGCGGATGCATTTGCAAACATTGAAGACGTACTAATGACACTAGACATATCCCAGGAATCAATAGGCTGATTAAAAGCAGATGCTCTTGCAAACATGTTAGACATTGTATTAACATTGGCAGTGTTCCATGAAGCAATCGGCTGGTTAAAAGCGAATGCACCTGCAAACATTGAAGACATATTAATAACATTGGTAGTGTTCCAAGAACCAATCGGCTGGTTAAAAGCGGAGGCATCTTCAAACATCTCATACATTGTAGTAACCTTGGAAGTGTTCCACGAACCAATAGGCTGATTAAAAGCAGATGCCCTAAGAAACATACCAGACATATCAGTAACCTTGGAAGTGTTCCACGAATCAATAGGCTGATTAAAAGCAGATGCACTAAGAAACATAACTGACATATCAGTAACATTGGAAGTGTTCCAAGAACCAATCGGCTGGTTAAAAGCAGATGCACCTGCAAACATAGAAGACATATAAATAAGATTAGCAGTAT
>NZ_SEWF01000168.1 GCF_004168285.1 Emticicia agri
GGTGCATCCGGTGAAGTCCCTGTGGTAATGGTCACAATATTCGATACTGGACTCTTCTCACAGATGTTCTCACAAGTAGCACTGTAAGTACCTGCGCCTACTACTATCGTACTCGTAGTCGCTCCTGTGTTCCATACCAAGGTCCCATTACAGTTGCTGACTGTCAATGTCGCCTTCTCTGTACCACATACCGTCGTCTTATCGGTCGTAATGATTGGTGTATTCGGTTTCGGTAAGGTCTTAATCACCACTGGTGTTGACGAACTTCCCTGGCCACATTCGTTCTTACATACTGCTGTGTATGTCCCTGAATCACTCACTACCAAAATATTACCCGTTGCTCCTGTGTTCCATACCACCACTCCTGATGAACAGGCAGTCGCTGTCAAGGTCACTGTCTGACCTGTACAACATATATCTTTGTCTGCTGTTACTGTCGGTGGTAATGGTGGATTCTTAGTTGTTATCACTATCGAAGCACTGCTGCTGCCACAAGTGGTCGTACAAGTAGCTGTGTAAGTACCCGCTGTGTTCACTGTCAATGTACTGCCTGTGCTGCCTCCTGTCCAGGTGATACTTCCTCCTGTACAACCTGTCGCTGTCAGAACTGCTGAATGACCTGTACAGATTTCCGTTTTGTCACTTGTTACTGTCGGTGCTGCTGGTGTGCTGCCTGTTGTGATAATCACCTGATTCGATACTACACTCGTTCCACAAGTATTACTACATGTCGCTGTATATGTGCCTGATGTAGTTACGGTGATGCTGGCTCCTGTAGCATTCGTACTCCATTTCACTGTACCTGTACAGCCTGTCGCTGTCAGGGTTGCACTCTCTCCATTACACAAACTGGTCTTGTCTGTTGCAATGGTCGGTGCATCCGGTGAAGTCCCTGTGGTAATGGTCACAATATTCGATACTGGACTCTTCTCACAGATGTTCTCACAAGTAGCACTGTAAGTACCTGCGCCTACTACTATCGTACTCGTAGTCGCTCCTGTGTTCCATACCAAGGTCCCATTACAGTTGCTGACTGTCAATGTCGCCTTCTCTGTACCACATACCGTCGTCTTATCGGTCGTAATGATTGGTGTATTCGGTTTCGGTAAGGTCTTAATCACCACTGGTGTTGACGAACTTCCCTGGCCACATTCGTTCTTACATACTGCTGTGTATGTCCCTGAATCACTCACTACCAAAATATTACCCGTTGCTCCTGTGTTCCATACCACCACTCCTGATGAACAGGCAGTCGCTGTCAAGGTCACTGTCTGACCTGTACAACATATATCTTTGTCTGCTGTTACTGTCGGTGGTAATGGTGGATTCTTAGTTGTTATCACTATCGAAGCACTGCTGCTGCCACAAGTGGTCGTACAAGTAGCTGTGTAAGTACCCGCTGTGTTCACTGTCAATGTACTGCCTGTGCTGCCTCCTGTCCAGGTGATACTTCCTCCTGTACAACCTGTCGCTGTCAGAACTGCTGAATGACCTGTACAGATTTCCGTTTTGTCACTTGTTACTGTCGGTGCTGCTGGTGTGCTGCCTGTTGTGATAATCACCTGATTCGATACTACACTCGTTCCACAAGTATTACTACATGTCGCTGTATATGTGCCTGATGTAGTTACGGTGATGCTGGCTCCTGTAGCATTCGTACTCCATTTCACTGTACCTGTACAGCCTGTCGCTGTCAGGGTTGCACTCTCTCCATTACACAAACTGGTCTTGTCTGTTGCAATGGTCGGTGCATCCGGTGAAGTCCCTGTGGTAATGGTCACAATATTCGATACTGGACTCTTCTCACAGATGTTCTCACAAGTAGCACTGTAAGTACCTGCGCCTACTACTATCGTACTCGTAGTCGCTCCTGTGTTCCATACCA
>NZ_SEWF01000169.1 GCF_004168285.1 Emticicia agri
GTAACAGTTAGCGACCCAGAATCAGGGTTTGATGCGGTAGTAGATGTTCGTTCGGGAGCCTGCAACGGCACCTCTATTGGCTGTGCTGATGCCACTGCTACCGGTGGGGCAGAAAAGGTGGGTTTATCAGACTTAACCATTGGTCATACCTATTATATACGAATCTATAGTTTGGGCAGTACCAACGCCAGTCGTGGAAGTTTCAAGGTTGGTGTTACGCATGAAGACCCTCCTGCCAATGATAATTGTAATAACGCCATTACCCTCATTTCCTCAACGACGCTCGCTTCCGGTGTTATTGGCACAACGGGTGGTGCTACCCAGAGTCTGGCAGCCATTACGTGTGGTGCGGTTACAGGCACGGCCGATGATGATGTATGGTATAAATTTGTAGCACTATCTATTGAACATACGATAACAGTTGCAGGAAATTCAGGATTCAATCCGGTAGTAGATGTGCGTTCGGGCACCTGCAATGGCATCAGTATCGGCTGTGCTGATGCCACCGGTAATAGTGCAGTAGAAACCGTAACTGTATCGGGTTTAACTATCGGCAGCACCTATTATATCAGGGTCTATAGTTATGGTGCTTCTGCCTCCAATAGCGGAACATTTACCATTAGTGTTGTTCATGAGGTACCACCTGCCAATGATGAATGTACCAACGCCATTACCCTCATTTCTTCTACCGGCATTTCTGGTGTTCTGGGCACAACATTAGGTGCTTCGCAGAGCCTCGAAGCCATTACGTGTAATGCATTAACCGGTACCGCCGATGATGATGTATGGTATAAATTTGTAGCAGTTTCTAATAAACATAATATAGCAGTTATCGGCGGTCCGGAGGTCGACGTGGTAGTTGATATTCGTTCGGGAGCCTGCAATGGAACTACCATTGCCTGTTCTGATGCAACCAAAGAAGCCGGAAAAGAAGAGTTGACATTATCAAACCTGATAATTGGCAACACCTATTATATCAGGGTTTATAGTTTTGGCAATGCCAGAGCCAATCGTGGGCAATTCGGGATTTTGATTAACCATGAAGAGTGCCCTGCCACGGCAAATATCACCCAGCCCATTACAAGCGGAACAGTTACGATGAAAGCCATTCAGATTACTGCTACCAATCAGGTATCAGAGGCTAAGGTAACCTATCGGGGGGCGGATTCAGTTACCTTGCAGCCGGGTTTCAAAGCCACTGTAAACACAAGCAATGTTTTTCAGGCGATTATTGCGGGGTGTCCGTAGGGGGTGGGGTTTGACTTAACACTAGTGTGCCTGTAGGTCTTCCATGTTTTATTCAATACAAGTAATTTTACTTCAATTGTTAGAAATAAACTTGGTAAAACATTGATGTAGTTCTAAGCAGTCAATTCACAGCCATTACACGAATAAAGTTAGAAGCATAATAATAAGTAGCCTTTTTCTCGATGAGTTAAGCAAGAAGTCTGATAAAATTGGGCTTTATTGTTTATCTATTATTTAAAATTATTCTTCAAACGAATTATAGCTTTCAGGGAGAATTTTATTTATCATGAAAATATACTAAAAAAATCTATGCAGTCTAAAGAATATCGATTTTCAGATATAGAATACATTATTAATGATGGACTAATTTTAATGGTAACGGTAACTCCTTTAGAAGCTTCTGCTTTTGAAGAATATTTTTCTCCATTAGAAAGTGAAGAATTTA
>NZ_SEWF01000170.1 GCF_004168285.1 Emticicia agri
CCCACACATCCACTCGCTGTCAAGGTTGCGGTCTCATTCAGACAAACCACTACATCGCTTACGGTTACCGTTGGCAATGGATTCACAATCACTTTGCCTGTGCCGGTTGCACTACATTCTTTGTTATTGGTCGTTACTTTACAGGTCGCTGTGAAGCTGTAAGTGCCTGCTGTCCCTGATGGTACAGTGATGCTGTTACCTGTGCTGCCATTACTCCAGCTGATAGTGCCACCCACACATCCACTCGCTGTCAAGGTTGCGGTCTCATTCAGACAAACCACTACATCGCTTACGGTTACCGTTGGCAATGGATTCACAATCACTTTGCCTGTGCCGGTTGCACTACATTCTTTGTTATTGGTCGTTACTTTACAGGTCGCTGTGAAGCTGTAAGTGCCTGCTGTCCCTGATGGTACAGTGATGCTGTTACCTGTGCTGCCATTACTCCAGCTGATAGTGCCACCCACACATCCACTCGCTGTCAAGGTTGCGGTCTCATTCAGACAAACCACTACATCGCTTACGGTTACCGTTGGCAATGGATTCACAATCACTTTGCCTGTGCCGGTTGCACTACATTCTTTGTTATTGGTCGTTACTTTACAGGTCGCTGTGAAGCTGTAAGTGCCTGCTGTCCCTGATGGTACAGTGATGCTGTTACCTGTGCTGCCATTACTCCAGCTGATAGTGCCACCCACACATCCACTCGCTGTCAAGGTTGCGGTCTCATTCAGACAAACCACTACATCGCTTACGGTTACCGTTGGCAATGGATTCACAATCACTTTGCCTGTGCCGGTTGCACTACATTCTTTGTTATTGGTCGTTACTTTACAGGTCGCTGTGAAGCTGTAAGTGCCTGCTGTCCCTGATGGTACAGTGATGCTGTTACCTGTGCTGCCATTACTCCAGCTGATAGTGCCACCCACACATCCACTCGCTGTCAAGGTTGCGGTCTCATTCAGACAAACCACTACATCGCTTACGGTTACCGTTGGCAATGGATTCACAATCACTTTGCCTGTGCCGGTTGCACTACATTCTTTGTTATTGGTCGTTACTTTACAGGTCGCTGTGAAGCTGTAAGTGCCTGCTGTCCCTGATGGTACAGTGATGCTGTTACCTGTGCTGCCATTACTCCAGCTGATAGTGCCACCCACACATCCACTCGCTGTCAAGGTTGCGGTCTCATTCAGACAAACCACTACATCGCTTACGGTTACCGTTGGCAATGGATTCACAATCACTTTGCCTGTGCCGGTTGCACTACATTCTTTGTTATTGGTCGTTACTTTACAGGTCGCTGTGAAGCTGTAAGTGCCTGCTGTCCCTGATGGTACAGTGATGCTGTTACCTGTGCTGCCATTACTCCAGCTGATAGTGCCACCCACACATCCACTCGCTGTCAAGGTTGCGGTCTCATTCAGACAAACCACTACATCGCTTACGGTTACCGTTGGCAATGGATTCACAATCACTTTGCCTGTGCCGGTTGCACTACATTCTTTGTTATTGGTCGTTACTTTACAGGTCGCTGTGAAGCTGTAAGTGCCTGCTGTCCCTGATGGTACAGTGATGCTGTTACCTGTGCTGCCATTACTCCAGCTGATAGTGCCACCCACACATCCACTCGCTGTCAAGGTTGCGGTCTCATTCAGACAAACCACTACATCGCTTACGGT
>NZ_SEWF01000171.1 GCF_004168285.1 Emticicia agri
AGCTTACGGTTACCGTTGGCAATGGATTCACAATCACTTTGCCTGTGCCGGTTGCACTACATTCTTTGTTGTTGGTCGTTACTTTACAGGTCGCTGTGAAGCTGTAAGTGCCTGCTGTCCCTGATGGTACACTGATGCTGTTACCTGTGCTGCCATTACTCCAGCTGATGCTGCCTCCCACACATCCACTCGCTGTCAAGGTTGCGGTCTCATTCAGACAAACCACTATATAGCTTACGGTTACCGTTGGCAATGGATTCACAATCACTTTGCCTGTGCCGGTTGCACTACATTCTTTGTTGTTGGTCGTTACTTTACAGGTCGCTGTGAAGCTGTAAGTGCCTGCTGTCCCTGATGGTACACTGATGCTGTTACCTGTGCTGCCATTACTCCAGCTGATGCTGCCTCCCACACATCCACTCGCTGTCAAGGTTGCGGTCTCATTCAGACAAACCACTATATAGCTTACGGTTACCGTTGGCAATGGATTCACAATCACTTTGCCTGTGCCGGTTGCACTACATTCTTTGTTGTTGGTCGTTACTTTACAGGTCGCTGTGAAGCTGTAAGTGCCTGCTGTCCCTGATGGTACACTGATGCTGTTACCTGTGCTGCCATTACTCCAGCTGATGCTGCCTCCCACACATCCACTCGCTGTCAAGGTTGCGGTCTCATTCAGACAAACCACTATATAGCTTACGGTTACCGTTGGCAATGGATTCACAATCACTTTGCCTGTGCCGGTTGCACTACATTCTTTGTTGTTGGTCGTTACTTTACAGGTCGCTGTGAAGCTGTAAGTGCCTGCTGTCCCTGATGGTACACTGATGCTGTTACCTGTGCTGCCATTACTCCAGCTGATGCTGCCTCCCACACATCCACTCGCTGTCAAGGTTGCGGTCTCATTCAGACAAACCACTATATAGCTTACGGTTACCGTTGGCAATGGATTCACAATCACTTTGCCTGTGCCGGTTGCACTACATTCTTTGTTGTTGGTCGTTACTTTACAGGTCGCTGTGAAGCTGTAAGTGCCTGCTGTCCCTGATGGTACACTGATGCTGTTACCTGTGCTGCCATTACTCCAGCTGATGCTGCCTCCCACACATCCACTCGCTGTCAAGGTTGCGGTCTCATTCAGACAAACCACTATATAGCTTACGGTTACCGTTGGCAATGGATTCACAATCACTTTGCCTGTGCCGGTTGCACTACATTCTTTGTTGTTGGTCGTTACTTTACAGGTCGCTGTGAAGCTGTAAGTGCCTGCTGTCCCTGATGGTACACTGATGCTGTTACCTGTGCTGCCATTACTCCAGCTGATGCTGCCTCCCACACATCCACTCGCTGTCAAGGTTGCGGTCTCATTCAGACAAACCACTATATAGCTTACGGTTACCGTTGGCAATGGATTCACAATCACTTTGCCTGTGCCGGTTGCACTACATTCTTTGTTGTTGGTCGTTACTTTACAGGTCGCTGTGAAGCTGTAAGTGCCTGCTGTCCCTGATGGTACACTGATGCTGTTACCTGTGCTGCCATTACTCCAGCTGATGCTGCCTCCCACACATCCACTCGCTGTCAAGGTTGCGGTCTCATTCAGACAAACCACTATATAGCTTACGGTTACCGTTGGCAATGGATTCACAATCACTTTGCCTGTGCCGGTTGCACTACATTCTTTGTTGTTGGTCGTTACTTTACAGGTCGCTGTGAAGCTGTAAGTGCCTGCTGTCCCTGATGGTACACTGATGCTGTTACCTGTGCTGCCATTACTCCAGCTGATGCTGCCTCCCACACATCCACTCGCTGTCAAGGTTGCGGTCTCATTCAGACAAACCACTACATAGCTTACGGTTACCGTTGGCAATGGATTCACAATCACTTTGCCTGTGCCGGTTGCACTACATTCTTTGTTTTTGGTCGTTACTTTACAGGTCGCTGTGAAGCTGTAAGTACCTGCTGTCCCTGATGGTACAGTGATGCTGTTACCTGTGCTGCCATTACTCCAGCTGATGCTGCCTCCCA
>NZ_SEWF01000172.1 GCF_004168285.1 Emticicia agri
CAACTTCAAATGCAGGAGTGTATAGCGTAACAGTTACGAATGCCAATGGTTGTAGTGCCACAGCGACTACGTCAGTAGTGATTAATACTTTACCAACACCAACCGCAGGTTCAAATACACCAGTTTGTGTGGGTAAAACCTTAAACTTAACAGCCTCGGGAGGCACAAGCTATTCATGGTCAGGACCGAACTCATACAGTTCAACAAGTCAGAATCCAAGTATAAGTAATGTAACAGCAGCTAACGCTGGAGTTTACACAGTAACCGTAACGAATGCCAATGGTTGTAGTGCCACAGCTACTACTTTGGTAGTCATCAATGCCTTGCCAACCCCAACCGCAGGTTCAAATACACCAGTTTGTGTAGGACAAACATTGAACTTAACTTCATCAGGTGGCACAGGCTATTCATGGTCAGGACCAAATGCTTATACATCAAACAATCAAAATCCAAGTATTAGCAATGTAACAACGGCCGCAGCCGGAGTTTATACTGTAACAGTTACCAATGCCAATGGTTGTAGTGCCACAGCGACTACCTCAGTAGTCATTAATGCCTTACCAACCCCAACCGCAGGTTCAAACACACCTGTTTGCGTAGGTAAAACTTTGAACTTGACAGCATCAGGTGGTACAACCTATTCATGGGTAGGGCCAAATTCATACAGTTCAACCAATCAAAATCCAAGTATCAGCAACGTAACAGCGGCTAACGCCGGAGTTTATACAGTAACAGTTACCAATGCCAATGGCTGTAGTGCCACAGCAACTACTTCGGTAGTGATTAATGCTTTACCAGCACCAACTGCAGGTTCAAACACACCAGTTTGTGTAGGACAAACATTGAATCTGACAGTATCGGGTGGCGCTTCTTATTCATGGTCAGGGCCGAATTCATATACCTCAGCCAGTCAAAACCCAAGCATCAGCAATGTAACAGCAGCTAATGCAGGAGTTTATACAGTAACTGTAACTAATGCCAATGGTTGTAGTGCTACTGCCACTACTTCAGTAGTCATCAATACCTTGCCAACACCAACAATAGGTTCAAACACACCAGTTTGTGTAGGAAAAACATTGAATCTGACAGCATCAGGTGGAACTTCTTATTCATGGTCAGGACCAAACTCATATACTTCAACAAGCCAGAATCCAAGCATCAACAATGTAACAACTTCAAATGCAGGAGTGTATAGCGTAACAGTTACGAATGCCAATGGTTGTAGTGCCACAGCGACTACGTCAGTAGTGATTAATACTTTACCAACACCAACCGCAGGTTCAAATACACCAGTTTGTGTGGGTAAAACCTTAAACTTAACAGCCTCGGGAGGCACAAGCTATTCATGGTCAGGACCGAACTCATACAGTTCAACAAGTCAGAATCCAAGTATAAGTAATGTAACAGCAGCTAACGCTGGAGTTTACACAGTAACCGTAACGAATGCCAATGGTTGTAGTGCCACAGCTACTACTTTGGTAGTCATCAATGCCTTGCCAACCCCAACCGCAGGTTCAAATACACCAGTTTGTGTAGGACAAACATTGAACTTAACTTCATCAGGTGGCACAGGCTATTCATGGTCAGGACCAAATGCTTATACATCAAACAATCAAAATCCAAGTATTAGCAATGTAACAACGGCCGCAGCCGGAGTTTATACTGTAACAGTTACCAATGCCAATGGTTGTAGTGCCACAGCGACTACCTCAGTAGTCATTAATGCCTTACCAACCCCAACCGCAGGTTCAAACACACCTGTTTGCGTAGGTAAAACTTTGAACTTGACAGCATCAGGTGGTACAACCTATTCATGGGTAGGGCCAAATTCATACAGTTCAACCAATCAAAATCCAAGTATCAGCAACGTAACAGCGGCTAACGCCGGAGTTTATACAGTAACAGTTACCAATGCCAATGGCTGTAGTGCCACAGCAACTACTTCGGTAGTGATTA
>NZ_SEWF01000173.1 GCF_004168285.1 Emticicia agri
TGACTCGTCCTAAAATAAGTTTACAGTTAAATTGATAATCCTGCCATAGGTTTACAGCCTTTATTTGTATAATAATTTTTCCAATATCTTTCTAACTTACCTTCCATTTGGTGAGCCTGCTCTGGGGTCAAGAGTCCAACACTCATATGAGGTCTTTCTTTATTGTAAATCTCTATTATTTCTCTTAGTAAGCCTTGCGCATGCGATAGATTTTTGATAATTATTTTAGCCAAGAACTCATCTTTAAGGATACCGTTTACTCTTTCTGCAATTGCATTTTCTAAAGGATTGCCATTCTGTGTCATACTAATTTGTAGGCCATAATCCTGCAATAAGGTTACATACTCATGTGAACAGTATTGGATACCTCTATCAGAATGATGGATTAATTTATCCACTTTTTGAGGTAAACTCTTTAAGGCCATTTTTAATGCTTCTACTGAACTTATGGCTAAAAGATTATCAGCTATATGATAGCCCATTATCTTTCTTGAATAGGTATCAGTAATAAGTGATAGATAAACAAAACCCTCATTTGTTTCCAGATAGGTAATATCCGATGCCCAAATCTGATTAGGCTTTATAGGCTCAATATCTTTAATTAAATTCGGATATTTTCTTAACCAATGAGAGGAAAAAGTGGTTTTTGTTTTCCTGTTTCTCCTTCTTACTAACAGTCCATGCTGAGATAATAAGTCAAATAAGGCATCTCTGCCCATTTTTATCTGATGCTCAATCATAAAAGCCTGAAGCATTCCATACAACTTTCTTGTGCCAATCATCGGTTGTCTCTGACGAATGGCATTGACCTTTTGTATGAGTAACTCTTCTTCAATCAGACAATCATTTGCTCTCCAAAAATACTGATAATAGGCTTGTCTAGTTATGCCAAACATTCTACATATTTGTCCTAAACCTATTGCTGGTTTGGCCTCTTTGAGGGCGTAGATTGTTTGGCAACGTACTTTTTTTTGATCTCTATTTTAAATTCCTGCTCTGCTATCTCAATCATTTTCTGATATGCCTCAGCTCTTAAATTAGCTTCTGCTAACTCCTTCTTAAGTCTATCAAGCTCTGATTCCTCAAATTGTACTTTTTTTGGTTTAGGTTGTGGCATTTGTAAACTAAGTTGCTCTTTTAAAGATAACGGCTTTATTTTATCTTTCAAACCGAATTGTCGTAACCATATTACGATCGCTGTTCTGCATTGTACACCATTTCTTCTTTGTATGGCTATTTTTGTCTCTGAACTATTCAGATATTCTTGGCATACTCTCCATTTAAAATCTAAATCATAGTGCAATTTGTTTTGGTTGTAACCTGAGCCTTTGTTTGTCTTTGTTCTTGCCATGTTTTTATTTAGGTTTGTGTAAACCTATTTCAGGACAAGACA
>NZ_SEWF01000174.1 GCF_004168285.1 Emticicia agri
TTTCCTCATGTTTTCAAAAATCAATATGCCTTGAAAGGACTCTATCGTTTAGTGAATAATAGCGAGCTTAACTGTGCGGATATTATTAAGTCTTATCGTAAAGGGTTGATTGCGTATTCTCTGACACAGTCCTTACCAGATAAGAAACAATATTATTATCTGTTTCAGGATAGTACAGTGGGCAATTATCCTACCCGTCAGATGGATTTAGGCTACCTTCAAACCGGAAGCGATAATGGAGTATTAATACATAATGGTATTCTGACAGACAACCATTATGTACCTTTAGGCTTACCCATCCAAGAGTTCATACAAAGAGATAGGGATGATTATGGTAAACGTCATCAAAGACACCTGCGTCCTTTTGAAGAAAAGGAGAGTGCTAAATGGATTGAAGCCATTGATTTTGCCCGTAAATATGGACGTAAAACGGGTATATCGGTTGTACAAGTAGCTGATAAAGAAGCTGATGTGGCAGAGGTCTTCAATTATGCACTTACCCATCGACAACTCTTTATTATCAATGGCAGACATGACCGTAAACTCAAAAACAGTACTCAAACCCTGAAGCCCTATTTGCAAAGTTTAACCCCTGGTGGGATTGTTGAACGTTCGCTCTTAGATGCCAAAGGCAAAGCACACCTATGTGAGTGTCAGATTACTTTTGCAAAAGTTGACTTACAGGATTTAATTAAACCTATTTATGTACTCACCTTGCAGCAACTTCAACCTATCAAAGGACAAGACTTAGCCCATTGGATGATACTTACCAATGTGCCGGTAAAGACTTTAGCAGAGGCGGTAGCTATTATTGATACCTATACCCGCAGATGGACTACCTGTGAAGATTTTCATAAATGTCTCAAAACGGGTTGTAGTATCCAACAAAGACAATTACAATCCCCACAAGCACTCTTTAATACCATCAGTCTATTGAGTTTAATAGCGATTGGTTTATTAAGAACAAGATATTTAGCTCTCAAAGAGCATGCCCAGAAGACGACTAATCATCTGATTAATGAATTACTCTCACAGGATGAGTTAATGATGGCTGACATAGCTGCCGATAAATATCTGATGCCTATTGACTTAACTTTTGCCCAGAAGCATACCAATTTATGGTTTATGCTGCTTTTAGCCAGGATGGGAGGGCATCAGGGTATCAAACAGGCTGGTATGCCCGGATGGCAAACAATCTGGAAAGGTTGGATTTATTTCCAGGCACTTGTTGATGGTCTCAATATGTCAAAGAACTTATTTTTACAAAAAA